>JAHIND010000007.1 GCA_018896025.1 Pseudomonadota bacterium | reverse complement strand
TGGGCTTCGCTCCGCTCAACCCAACCTACGCTATGGCTCGGAGAGTGATAGCGCCTGCTTTTTACAGAGATTGCTTCGTCGCGGCGGGACGCCGCTCCTCGCAACGACAAGGCTGTTTTTTACTGGCGGCAGATGTAGGGGTGGGGTTTATCCCCGCCCTCCCCTCTCCCGCGGCGCAGCCCCGTGGTGCTAGGCAAGGCGGCGACGAGCGCAGACCGCAGGCGTATTGGGTAATACGCCGAGGTCTAAGCGATGCCGCCAACGCAGCATAGCGCCGCGTGGCTGCGCCGCGCCCTCATTGCTTGGGCATGGAGCGGTAATAGGGCCTCAAAGCCCCTGAGAGAAAAAACACCACCACCCGGAGCCCGAACCAGTCCCGCCCCGTTAGCGGGGGCGGCGGCGGACGCCGGGTGGCGCGCTGGGGCCGGAGGGACCGGCCCCTGAAACAAGCTAACTACTTACGACGCTGATGGCGCGTGGACTTGAGCAGCTTGCGATGCTTATGCTTGCGGATCTTCTTACGCCGCTTTTTGATCACAGAACCCATGAAATCTGCCTTTTTGGGTGCGGTTCGCTTCCGGCGGCCTAAAAAGCCGCAGGGCTTCACGGAGAACAGATATATACCGGACAAAGTGGGCCACGGCAAGGGAAAATCTGTTCCCGCCGCGAGTTAGGAACCGCCCAGGGCCGCTGGAACCGCCTAATTCAACCAAGCCGAGCCACAGCAAAAAAGCCACTAATACTAATATAATCCCCCAGCACAGCCAGCCACCGCAGGGCAAGGCGCCTGGCAAGCAACAGCCGGAGGCGTAGCCGACAACGCCGCCATGTGGAGTCTGCTGAAGCTGGACCCAGCACAGCCAGCCGCCGCAGGGCAAGGCGCCTGGCGAACGAGGGACGCAGGCGTAGTCTACCTACGCCGAGGACCGAGTGATGCCGACAACGCCGCCATGCGGTGGCTGGCGCAGCTGGCTACAGGCTGGTGGTGTGGGTGAGCTCCACCTGCCCCGCCTGGTTGAGTGCCTTGTAGCAGTCCCGGCATACCTGGAGCCCGGCATCGTCGTCCAGGGGCAAGAGCTGGATAAGGTGCTGAAAATCGGCGCAGGGCATCTCCCCCAGGGGCGCGGCGCTGATGAGCACCGGGGCCTGGTTGGGGTTGGCCAGGTCGGTGGCGATGAGGATGGGCTCCTCGGCCTGGTCCGCTCCTCCGGCCTGGGCGTGGGGCAAAAAGGAGTTTTGCTCGTAGCTCCACAGGGCCCGGTCCAGAAGCTCGGCCTGGGCCGGGTCCACGGCCAGGATCAGCACCTTTTGGCCCTGGGACCAATGGCGGGCAGCCAGGCGGGCGGCGGCCTGCTCCAGACCGGCGCGGGCTTGACGCAGATTGACGTATTCCACCTTTACGCGGTCCAAGGGCATCCTCCAGAGGCGATCTTAGCACACCCCCCCGGCCCCACCAAGGCCATCGGGGCGGCGGGCGCAAGCGCTCGGCAAAACGGAACAATTGCGCTGGGGTTTCTTGACACCCCCAGGGGCGGGACCTATATTAAAAACCAGCGGGCCGCCCCGGCGGACGGCCTGTCTGATAAGATATTGTCCAAACATCCAGCCGCCGATGAGCGGCTTTAACCGCGAGAAGCGATTAAAGATATAAATGGCCAAAGATTACTACAAGGTGCTGGGGGTGGCCAAAGGCGCCTCGCCCGAGGAGCTCAAGAAGGCCTACCGCAAGCTGGCCCTCAAGTATCACCCCGACCGCAACAAGGGCGACAAAGAGGCCGAGGACAAGTTCAAGGAAATCAACGAGGCCTACGCCGTCCTCAGCGACCCCAAGAAAAAGAAGGAATTCGACACCTACGGCTCCAGCGGCTTCAAGCAGCGCTATAGCCAGGAAGACATCTACAGGGGCAGCGACATCAACGACATCCTCCGGGGCATGGGCCTGGGCGGCGACGCCTTCAGCCAGTTCTTCGGGGGAGGCGGCAGGGGCGGATTCCGCACCTACACCACCGGCGGCGGCCCCCGCAACGGCTTCGGCGGCTTCCAGCAGCCTTACGGCGGCATGGGCGGAGCCCCGGCCAAGGGCACGGACCTGGTGTACGAGCTGCCGGTGAGTCTGGAAGAGGTGTTCCACGGCGGCGAGAAGATGGTTTCCTACCGTCTGGGGGAGCGCACCGAGCGGGTGAGCGTAAAGGTTCCGCCGGGCATAGAGAGCGGCAAAAAGCTGCGCCTGGCGGGCAAGGGCGAACCAGGCCCCATGGGCGCACCCGCCGGCGACCTGCTCATCAAGATAAACGTACTGGACAGTCCCCAGTTCAAGCGCGAAGGCGCGGACCTGGAGAGCACGGTGACCGTGCCCTTCAGCCAGGCCGCCCTGGGAGCCACCGTGGAGGTGGCCACCATCGAGGGCAAAGAACTCACGGTGAAGCTGCCCAAGGGCACCCAGCCGGGAGCCCGCCTGCGCCTCAAGGGCCAGGGCCTGCCCAATTTCAACGGCTCGGGCCGGGGCGACCTTTTCGTGCGGGTGGCCATCGAGGTGCCCAAGCGGCTGAGCAAAGAGCAAAAAGAGCTTCTGGAGAAACTGTCCGAGGAGGGCTTGTGAGACCCCGCCGTCTGTTCCCCCTGATAATCGCCCTGGCCGCCCTGTTGGCCTTGGCCACATCCGCCCTGGCCGCCTTGGACTATCCCCGCCCCACCGGGCCGGGGGGCCAGCCCAGCGCGGTGGGCGACTATGCCAAGATGCTGCCCGCCCAGGCCAAGCAGGCCATGGAAGCCATCGCCACCGAGCTGTACCAAAAGACCGGCGCGGCGGTGGTGGTGGCCACGGTGCCCTCCCTGGACGGCGAGAGCATCGAGCAGGCCGCAGTGCAGCTTTTCCAGAAGTGGGGCATCGGCAAAAAGGGCGAGGACAAGGGCGTGCTCATCCTGTTGGCCCCCACCGAGCGCAAGCTGCGCATCGAGGTGGGCTACGGCCTGGAGGGCACGATTACCGACGCCACCTCCGGGGCGGTGCGCGACCAATACCTGCTGCCCTATTTCAAGAAAGGCAAGTTCGCCCAGGGCCTGTTGGCCGGTGAGGCGGCCGTCGCCTCCCTGATCGCCCAGAGCGAGGGCGTAAAGCTCACCGGAGTTCCCGAGGTCAAGATAAACCGTGGGGTTTCCCGTGGCTTCAGCCTGGGCGGCCTGTTCGTGGTGCTCATCATCTTTTGGCTGGTCATGCGCATGTTCGGCAAGCGCGGCGGCCGGGGGGGACGGGGCGGCGGTGGATTGCTTCCGGCCATCCTGCTGGGCTCCATGATGGGCTCCAACATGGGCGGCGGCTTCTCCCGGGGAGGCGGCTTCGGCGGCTTCGGCGGGGGATTCGGCGGCTTTGGCGGCGGCATGAGCGGGGGCGGCGGCGCCTCCGGTTCCTGGTAGAGGAGAAATTAAGCAAATGGCCAAAAAACCGCCCCAGCAGCCCGAGGACATCTTCGAAGAGCTGCTGCAGGATCTGACAAACGCCTTGGGCACGGACCTGGTTTCAGTGGTGCTCTTCGGCTCGGCCGCGGCCGGCCGCTATGTGAAGGGCCGCTCGGACATGAACTTTTTGATCATGACCGCCGAGGGAGCCCAGCGCACCACCAGCCGCCTGCTGCCCTTTGCGGGCAAATGGGCCCCGGCCGGGGTGGCCCCGCCCCTGGTGATGACCCCGGACTACCTGGCCGCCAGCACCGACGTGTTCCCCATCGAGTTTCTGGTGATGGCCGCCAACCACAAGACCCTGCACGGCGAAGACCCCCTGGCCTCGCTGACCCTGGAGCCCGCCCATCTGCGCCTGCAACTGGAGCGGGAGATCAAGGGCAAGGTGACCGCCCTGCGCACCCGGCTTTTGGGCAGCGGCGGCGACGCCCGGGCCCTCACCGAGCTGAGCCGGGAGGCCCTGCCCGCTTTCGTGGCCTTTTTCCAGGCCTACCTGGAACTGACCACCGGTGGCTTCCCCAGCGACCCGTCCAAGGTGCTCGACGCCGTAACCGAGGCCGGGCTCAAGGTGGAGGCCTTCCAAAAGCTGGGCCAGGTGCGCGCCGGGGCCATCAAGCCCAGCCCGCCGGAGCTGGTGGCCCTGTGGGAAGAGGGCATTGCCGAGTTGGATGAAATCAGCCGTCAAGTGGACAAGCTGCAAGTTTAGATTTTTAGCGGCCCCGAGGCCGCAAGGAGAGAGTCATGGGCCGTGGAGCCAAATGGGCCATAGGCATCGGCGTAGTCGCCCTGCTTTTGTTCTTGCTTCTGGTTAGCCCCTACAACAGCCTGGTCAACCTGGACGAGTCGGTGAACCAGGCCAAGAGCAACATCGAAGTGACCCTGCAGCGCCGCCTGGACCTGATCCCCAACCTGGTGGAGACGGTCAAAGGCTATGCCTCCCATGAACGCGAGACCCTGGAAGGGGTCACCAAGGCCCGCCAACAGGTGGCCGCCGCCCCCACCCTGGAGGGCAAACTGGCCGCCAACCAAGGCCTGACCAGCGCCCTGGGACGTTTGATGGTGGTGGTGGAGCGCTATCCGGACCTGAAGGCCAGCCAAAACTTCCGGGCCTTGCAGGACCAGCTTGAGGGCACCGAGAACCGCATCGCGGTGGCCCGCACCCGCTACAACCAGGCCATATTGTCCTACAACACGGCCATACGCCGTTTCCCCACCTTGATCTTGGCCCGCCTGTTGGGTTACACCCCCAAGCAGGGATTCGCCGCCGTGGCCGAGGCCCAGACGGCCCCCAAGGTGAAGTTCTAGGCGGAAGATTTAAACTGCGTCTGATTCCAAGGAGGATGCGCCATGATGGTTGATGAATGGACCATGGTCTGGCGCATCCTCACGGCCGCCGGGCTGGGGCTGATCATCGGCCTGGACCGGGAGATCCACGGCCGGGCCGCCGGGCTCAGGACCTGCCTGTTGGTGGCCATGAGCGGGGCTCTTTTGATGAGCCTGTCGCTGTACCTCACCCAGATCTTCGCGGCCAGCGCCGACAGCAGCGTGGTGCGCCTTGACCCCGGCCGCCTGCCCTCCTACGCCATAGCGGGCATGGGCTTTTTGGGTGCCGGAGCCATCATCCAGGGCCGCCTGCGCTCCCGTGGGGTGACCACCGGGGCGGCCATGTGGGGCTGCACCGGCATCGGGCTCGCCGTGGGGGCCGGGCTCTACATCCCCGCCGGGGCCGCCACTGTGGTTACCCTGGTGGCGCTCAAGACCTTCCGTGACATCGCCCGCTTCCTGCCCCGCGAGCAGAACGTCATGCTGCGCCTGGAGCTTAGCGACCCGGCGGCAGAGGACCAGATACGGGACCTGCTCAAGGAGCACAAGGCCCACATCCTCTTCGTGGGCCGGGAACGCTGCCTGCCGGACAACACCGAGGAGGTGGAGATGTCGCTGTCCATCCGCTCGGGATCGGGCTGGCGCAAGATGCTGACGCAGATGGAAGAGGTGCCGGGCGTGTCGTGCTATTCCTGGAAGCAGGCCGAGGTGCCATAATTTATTCATCGTGGTCGGCTTCGCCAGTCACCGGCATACCGCGTTGCTGGCGGCGCTCGGACCTCGACGTAGCTCAGGCTACGCCTCCGGCCCTCGCTTGCCAGACGCCTTGTCTGCCGGCGGCTGTCTGTGCCGGAGTTGGGCGCGATAATTACCCTAAGAGCTAGCAATTCCTTTACTGGCAGGGTGCCAATGTAGGGGCGGGGTTTATGCCCGCCCTCTTTAATTTCAGTAACAGCCGTCATCGCGAGGAGCATCTCTGGGCAGATGCGACGTGGCGATCTTCGACTTCCCCCAGGCGGGAGGGGTTGAGGCGCGGAGGGTGGTTGGGCCATATCTTGTCGGCGTGGGCATGACAAGGGAAAAGGAAGGTTGCCACACAGCGGCGGACAGGCCGCTTTCACCTTCCCGACCTTTGCCTTCCGCCGCTGTTCGCAATGACGGCTATTTGCTGAATGGGAAGAGGGCGGGACGGGTGCGCCTTGTTCATGCGTTGATGTTTGTGCGTGGGCGTCTTCTTCGAACAGAGTTTGCTTCGTCGCTACGCTCCTCGCAACGACAAGGGGTGTTTTTAAATGGGGATTATGGGTGGCCCCGACAGCGTAGCTGTCGGGGCCGCGACGCCTTGGCGGAGCGACAAGAGGTGTGGCCTGGCGAGTGTGCCCTGGCAAAATAGACCTCTTTGCTCTAAATATGTGACATGGGTGGAATTGACCTAGAACCCCTGCGCCAGGCGGCCCAGGACCTGCGCTACCTGCTGGGGCGGGGCTATCCCCGCGAGCTGGGCCTGAAGCTCACCGGCGACCGCTGGGGCCTGGACGCGGACCAGCGCCAGGTTTTGCGCCGGGCGGTGGTCGCCCCGGACCTGGCCCGTTCCCGGCGGGAGCGCCTGCTGCCGCTCAGCGCCGTTCGTAGCCAAGCGGTGGGGGTGGACGGCCACAACGTGATCATCACCCTGGAGAACGCGCTAATGGGCGCGGTTTTGGTGGAGGCCGACGACGGCGCGGTGCGCGACATCGGCCAGCGCGGCCGCCATTACGGACCCGGCCCCCACACCGAAACGGCGGTCAGGCTGATGATAGGGGCCCTGGCCGAGGCGGGCGCGGCCCGGTCGGTTATACTCCTGGATGCGCCCCTGCCCTTGAGCGGGCAACTGGCCGGGGTGGTTCGCCAGGTCATGGAGCGGGCCGGGCTGGCGGGCCAGGCCCGTGCGGTGGCCGTGCCCGAAAAAGAACTGGCCGTTTTCGAAGGCATCGTAGTAAGCGGCGACGGCCCCCTCATCGACGCGGTGTCCCGGCCCCTGGACCTGGCCGGGGCCATAATCCGGGGCATGGAGCCCCGCCCGGAAATGATCAGCTTGGAGCAGGCATGAGCGAAGGCAAAAAAAGCAGGGGGTTGGGCATCTTTTCCGGCGGGCTGGATTCCATGCTGGCGGTGAAGGTGTTGCAGCAGGCCGGGGTGGAGGTGGCGGTGGTCACCTTTGCCACGCCCTTTTTCAGCCCCGAGCGGGCCATGGTCTCGGCCAAGCACATCGGGGCGCCCCTGCAAGTGGCCCAGGTGGGCGGCCCCCATCTGGCGCTGGTCAAGGACCCGCCCCACGGCTACGGCTCCAACATGAACCCCTGCATCGACTGCCACGCCTTCATGTTCGCCCAGGCGGGCAAGATCATGGCCGAGCAGGGTTTTGACTTCCTCTTTTCCGGCGAGGTGCTGGGCCAGCGGCCCATGAGCCAGAACAAGCAGGCCCTGGCCCAGGTGGCCAAGCTCTCGGGCATGGCCGAGTACATCCTGCGCCCCTTGTCGGCCCAGGTGTTGCCGGTGAGCCCGGTGGAGGAGCGAGGTCTGGTGGAGCGCGAGTTGCTCCTGGGCCTGAGCGGACGGAGCCGCAAGCCCCAGATGGCCCTGGCCGAAGAGTTCGGCGTCAGCGACTACCCCGCTCCGGCAGGAGGCTGCCTGCTCACCGAGCCCGGCTTCAGCAACCGCCTGAGGGACCTGTTCAACCACCAGCCGGATGCCGGGCTGGCCGAGGTGGAGCTCTTGAAGCAAGGGCGGCATTTGCGCCTGAGCCCGCAGGCCAAGCTCATCGTGGGGCGCAACCAGCGGGAAAACCAGATATTGGAAAAACTGTCCCCGCCCTCGGCCCACTGGCTGATCACCCAGGGCCTGCCCGGCCCCCTGGGCCTGTACTTCGGCCCCACCGAGGGCCCGGACCTGGAGCTGGCCGCCGCCCTGGTGGCGGGCTACGGCAAGGCGGGGCCGGGCCAGGTGGTGACCGTGGACGTGGACCAGGACCGCAGCCTGGAGGTCAGCGCCCAGGGCCCGCGCCTGGCCGCGCCCTATCTGCTGTAGGTTGAAAGCGGGCTAGTCGATGGCGCGCTGGTTGAGGGTGCGCACCAGGGGGATGCCGTCCTCGAACACGTCGATGAGGTTCAGGCAGGCGTACTCCTGGTCCAGGCGGAAGACCCGGTCCATGGGCATGCCCAACAGCTTGGCCAGAAACACCCGGTTCACCCCGGCATGGCCGATCACGCAGACTTCGCGCCCCTGGTTCTCGCGGATGATGTCCTGAAACACCGGGATGATCCGCTCGGCCAGGTCTTCCAGGGACTCGCCGCCGGGGATGCGGTAGCCGGCCAGATCTTTCCAGCGGGCCTCCATTTCCTCGGGGAAATCCTTCTCCAGGGTCTTGTAGCTTAGACCCTCCCAATCGCCCAGGCTAAGCTCTCGCAGGTCTTGGCGGGACATGGGCTTGCGGCGCGGGTCCTGCACCCTGCCCACCGCCTCGGCCACCAGCAGGGAGCGTTGCAAATCACTGCAATAGACCGCATCCACCTTTTTTCCCTTCATGTAGTCCACGATGCCCTTGAGCTGTTTGGCTCCGTTGCGGCTCAGGGCCACGTCGGTGTGGCCGAACACCACTCCGTCGGCCCCGCCACGCACCTCGGGGTGTCGCCACAGGTACAGGCGGGTGAAGATTTGCTTGCGGAACAAGTTAGAGCGGATCATGCGGTTTTCCCATCATAAGATGGCCGGGTGGACGGCCTCCGGCCCCTGTGTTATTCTCGCCAGAAGGTTACCACGATTGCCCATGTGAGCACTACGCCCGGGGGAATAACATGACCCGACGCCTCATCCTGACCGCTTCTTTGCTTCTAAGCTTCATCCTCATGGCCGCTCCGGCCCTGGCCCTCAAAGGCCCCAAGATCGCCTTTGACTCCAGGGAGGTGGTGTTCAAGGACGTGGTGGAGGGCAAGGAGCTCACCGCCGTGTTCCACTTCACCAACACCGGCGACCAGAACCTGATCATCGACAAGGTGAGCCCCTCCTGTGGCTGCACCGCCAGCCGCTGGGACAAGGTGACCGCCCCCGGCCAAAAGGGCACGGTGACTCTCTTGCTGGACACCACCGGCATCGGCGGCTCCTTCCGCAAGACCGCCTCCGTGGCCACCAACGACCCCAGCAACCCGGTGATCACCCTGATCATGACCGGCGAGACCATGGGGCGCATAAAAGTGAACAATGGGCGGCGCGTAAGCCTCAAGGGATGCCTGGGTGCGCCCATCACCGCCAACGCGGTGCTCAGCGACCCCAAAGGCGGCAAGCTGGTGATAACCGGGGTGGAAAACCCCATGTCCGACTACCTGGACGTGAAGCTGACTCCCAGCAAGGACGGCAAGACCTACAGCCTGGACCTGGTCTCCAAGGCCACCGAGCCCATGGACTTTGCCGGGCCCCTGTTCCTCAAGGCCCCCGGCGGCCCGCCGGTGAGCGTGTGGGTGGTGGCCGAGGTGCGCGGTCCCTTCACCGTGCGCCCGCATGAGGTGATGTTCGGCACCATCGCCCAGAACAACCCCAAGCCGCCCCAGCGCTCGGTGCTGGTCAAGAAGGCCTGCGCGGACACCCTCAAGGCCGACCTGATCGACTACAACAAGAAGCTGTTCATCGTGGAGCGCTTCTGGCAGAAGCAGGGCGAAGAGCTCTTGTTGGTGGTCACCCCCATCGCGGAGAACCTGCCGGTTGGCCCCTTTAACCAGGACCTGCTCATTCAGATGGGACAGAGGGCCTTTACCGTCAAGCTGACCGGTAGAATCAGGTAAGGCGGCTTCGCCAGGCAGCCGGGGGCTGCGTTGGCGGCGTCGGTCCGGCCTCGCCGTAGCTTAGGCTACGCCTGCGGCTTTCGCTTACCGGACGCCTTGCCCGCGACTTCCCGGCTGTGCCGCTGGCGTTGGGTTGGTTAAATAAAGATAGTTAGACGAATGCCCGGCTGGGATTCCAGTCGGGCATTTTTTATTTTTAGTACTTGCCGGGCTTCGCTTCGCTCAACCCGACCGACACGGTCCTGAAAAGTCGCCATCCAGTAACAGACGTCATGGCGAGGAGCATCTCGCAAGAGATGCGACGTGGTGATCTTCGACTTCCCCCAGAAGGGAGGGCGTGGGGCGTGGAGGGTGATGGCCGTGTCTGGTTGGCAAAGGCATGACAAGAGGTATTGTCGGGCTTCGCTTCGCTCAACCCGACCTACGCTATCTTTTTTTAAACCGTGTAGGTTAGGTTGAGGGCGCAGCCCGAAGCCTAACAATTCCTATTGCCTCCGCGGACTCAGCAGAGCCACGGCGGCGATGGCCAGCCAGGCGCTGAGGGCGTTGGTGAGTATGTCGCGGGGGTCGAAGATGCGCTGAGGGTGGAAGTATTGGGCCACCTCGTCGGCCAGGCCCACCAGGGCGCAGCAGGCCCCGGCCCAGATGAGGCGCGACGCGCCCGATGTCCAGCGCCCGGCCACGCGCCAGGCCAGGAGGCCCAGCACGCCGTAAAGCACCAGGTGGGTGCGCTCGATGAGTAGCGGCTGCCACCAGGCCAGCAGGCCCATGCCCATTAGGCACAGCACCGCGCCCAGGCCCCGGTTGGCTCGCTGCGAAGGCGATAGGCAACGGATGCGCCACACCACCCAGGCCGCGAAGCATGCCCCGGCCAAAGCCAGGGCCAGCATGGCCCAGGTTCCCCGCGCCCCCCGGAACCAGGGTCCCAAGGCCCGGCCATAGTACATGCCCAAAAAAATGAGCCCCACCCAGGCCAGGCACAAGGCCAGGTCCCAGGCGCGGCTCGGTTTGGGCATCACAATTCCTGTTCGGCCTTGATGCGCAGCTCGTCCATTCCGGCGGCGTAGCCCCCCGGATGGCCGAATAGGAAGGAGCCGGACACGAAGCAGCGGGCCCCGGCGGAGTACATGCGCCCGATGGTGCCGGCGTCGATGCCGCCGTCCACTTGGATGAGGATGTCCCTGCCCGCCAGGGCGGCCATCTCCGTGAAGCGGGCCACCTTGTCCACCACCGCCGGGATGAAGGCCTGCCCCGAGAAGCCGGGGTTCACGCTCATCATCAGCACGTAGTCCAGGTCGCCCAGCACCCACTCCAGGCCGTCCAGAGAGGTGTGGGGGTTCAGGGCCACCCCGGCCTTGGCCCCCAGCTCGCGGATGCGGCTCAGGGTGCGCTGCAAGTGGGTGCAGGCCTCCAGGTGCACGCTGATCCAGTCCGCCCCGGCGGCCACGAAATCTTCCAGCAGGTCGTCAGGGTTGGAGATCATCAGGTGGCAGTCCAGGGGCAGCTTGGTCACCGGCCGGAGCGCCTTGACCACCGGCGGGCCGATGGTCAGGTTGGGCACGAAGTGGCCGTCCATCACGTCCACGTGAATCCAGTCGGCCCCGGCCGCTTCCACGGCCCGCACCTCTTCGCCCAGGCGGGCGAAGTCGCTGGATAGGATGGAGGGTGCTATTTTGATCATGGGGTTCTCCCGCCCATATGCTCGGCGCGCCGGGTCGGGCGCGCGGTTTTACTCATTCACCAGCCTGGCCGCGAAAAAGGCATCCGCATCGTCCCGCTGGGGCATGGTGCGGAAATAGCCGTCATCCCCGAGGCAGGCCTTTAGCTCCGGGGCCAAGTCCTGGGGCCATTCTAGCCGCAGGCCGGGGCAGCGGGCAAGCAGCCCGGCCACCACCCCTTGGTTCTCCGCGCGGGTCACGGTGCAGGTCACATAGAGCAGCGCCCCGCCTGGCTTCAGCAACTCGGCGGCCTTGGCCCCCAGCTCCAGTTGCAGCCCGGCCAGGCGGGCCGGGTCGTCCGGGGTGCGCCGCCAGCGCACGTCCGGCCTGCGGCCGCACACCCCCAGGCCCGAGCAAGGGGCGTCCACCAGCACCCGGTCGAAGCTGCCGTCCATGCCCTTGAGACCCAGCGCGTCGGCCTGCTTCACCGAAACCCACTGCACTCCCAGGCGGCCCAGGTTTTCCCGCAGCGCCCTGACGCGGGCCGGGCTGGGGTCCACGGCCAGGAGCTTTCCCTGGCCCCGCAGCAAGGCGGCCAGGTGCCCGGTCTTGCCCCCGGCCCCGGCGCAGATGTCGGCCACGGCCATGCCCGGCGCAACGGCCAACAGATGGCCCATGGCCTGGGCCGCCGCGTCCTGGATGGAGAACAGGCCGCTTTCAAAGCCCGGCAGCTGGGCGGCCGGAACCTTGGCCCGGCGCAGCATAAGGCCCTCTGGGGTCAGGGGATGGGGCTCCACCTGGGCGGCGTGCTCGCTCATGACCGCGGCCAGGTCCTCGCGGCTGGTGCGGGCCGGGTTGACCCGCAGGGTGAGCGGCGGCTGGTCCTGGTTGGCCCGTAGCCAGGCCTCCACCACCTCCTCCGGGTGCTGGGCCAACAGCTCGGTCACCAGCCAGGCGGGATGGGAATAGGTCAGGGCCAGGCGCTCCACCGGGTTCGCGTCGGCTCCGGGCATGGCGGTGTCCTGCCATCCCTTCACCACCCGGCGCAGCACCGCGTTGATGAGCTTTTGCCCCCGCCGGGCCGGGGTGGCCTTGGCCAGGTCCACCGCCGCCGACACCACCGCGTGGGCCGGGGTGGACATGAGCACCGCCTCGGCCGCGCCCAGGCGCAGCACGGTCAGCACCGGCAGGTCCAGCTTTTTTGGGGGCCGGTCCAGATGGGCGGCCAGAAGATGGTCGAGGTAGGTGAGGTTGCGCAGCACCGCGAAGATCAGGCTGGTGGCAAAGGCGCGCTCCCGGGAGGAGGCCTTTTCCAGGTTCCGGGCCAGGCTGCTTTCCAACAGCGCCGGGCCGCTCTGAAGCTCCAGCAGTACGCGGAAGGCGTCGCGGCGGGCCTGGCTCATACTCCCAGCCGTTCGCCGGGGGCCGGTCCCGCGCCGCGCAGAAACTCCGCCGCCTCCATGCGCCGCTTGCCCGCCGCCTGCACCGAGCCCAGGGCCAGTGACCCCTCATCGCAGGCCACGCAGAGCATATCCGGCGCGTCCTCAGCAGCCAGGACGGTGCCCGGAGCCTGGCCCTGGTTGCCCTCCAGGATCATGGTGGGCGCGAAGAGCTTCAGCGGCTTGCCTCCCAGGGAGGTGTACGCGCCGGGCCAGGGGTCCAGGCCCCGCACCCGGTGGTCCAGCTCTGCGGCGCTCTGGCTCCAGTCCAGGAGGCCGTCGCTCTTATTCAGCATGGGCGCCCAGGTGGCGGCCGCGTGGTTCTGGGGATGGCGGGGGGCGCTGCCGGTGGCCAGGGCCTCCAGGGTGGGCAAAAGCACCTGGGCCCCCATCTCGGCCAGCCGCCCGGCCAGGGAGCCCGCGGTCTCTTGGGCTCCGATGGGGCAAGCTTTCTGGAAGATCATGTCACCGGTGTCCAGGCCCTTGTCCATGAACATGCTGCTCACCCCGGTCTGGGGCAGTCCGCGCAAGATGGCCCAGTTGATGGGCGCGGCCCCGCGCAGGGCGGGCAGCAGGGAAAAGTGGATGTTCACCGCGCCCAGGGGGGCGGCGGCCAACACCGCCGGGGAGAGCAGCTGGCCATAGGCCAAGACCACCAGAACCTCGGGCTCGAGCTGGGCCAAGCGCTCCAAAGCCTGGTCGGCCTTGGCGGGCTGCAACACCTCGATGCCCAGCTCGTCGGCCACCGCGGCCACGGGCTGGCGCTTCAGCTTGCGGCCCCGCCCGGCCGGGCGGTCGGGCTGGGTGAGGCACAGCACCACCTGGTGCTCGGCGGCCGCCGCCCTCAGACAGGGCAGGGCGATGTCCGGGGTGCCCCAAAAGGCCAGGCGCAAACGCCTCACTCGTCGCCCCACTTGACCTGCTTCAGGCGGCGCTTTTTGTACAGGGAGCGTTTGAGGGGGCTGATGCGGTCCAGGAACAGGCGGCCTTCCAGATGGTCCAGCTCGTGTTGCAGGCAGATGGCCATGAGGTCCTTGCCCTCCACGGTGATGGGCCGTCCTTCCAGGTCCATGGCCTTGACCACCACCCGCTCGGCCCGGGTGACGTCGCTGGTGAAGTCGGGCACGCTTAGGCAGCCCTCCTCGAAAACCACCTGCCCCTCCATCTCCACGATGCGGGGGTTGAACAGCACCAGTGGTTGGGGGTCCTGGTCCCTGGGGGTGCAGTCGATGACCACCAGGCGGAGATCGTGGCCCACCTGGGGGGCGGCCAGGCCCACGCCGGGGGCGGCGTACATGGTGTCCAGCATGTCCCGGGACAGCTGCTTGAGATCGTCGTCGACCTCGTTCACCTGGCGGCAAACCCGGCTGAGCACTGGATCGGGAAAGGTCTTTATGGGCAATACGGCCATTGTTCTCTAAATCCGGTTGTTTGGTTACCGGCTAAGTATAACGCGCAGGGCGGCGGGTATAAAGCCTGGCAAGGCTTTACCCGGACCCAGGGCTTGTGCCAGCATATTAACACCAGCCCAAAGGAGTCTGCCATGGTTTGGCCCGCCCCCGCCCGACTGCATTTGGAGCCCTTCACCTGGGAGATCAACTTCGGCCTGAGCCCCCAGCGCCGGGGTGAGTTGGAGCCCGAGTTGCGCCGCCTGCTGCACGAGGTTTTTCTGGAGAGCCCGGAGTACGACCGCCAGTATATGCCCCATTTCATGGGGGCGGACCTGTACCTGCGGGTGTTCCGCGGCCCGGAGCTGGCCGGGCATTTCATCAGCGAGCTTACCTATTGCGGCGGCGAACCGGTTTTGCACCTCATCCTGGGCATGGTGCGGCCCGCGGCGAGCAGCCGGGGGAGGCTCCTGCCCCTGGCCATGGGCCTTTGCCTGCGCCTGGCCTCCCAGGCCTTCGGGAGCCAGGAGTTCTTCGTGGCCCTGCGCACCGCCAACCCCAGAGTGGTGGCCAAGCTGTGGAAAATGCCCTGGGTGCGTTTCTATCCCCGCCCGGACTGGAGCCAGGGAGACGCGCGCCTCAGGTCCCTGCGCCCCCGCCTGTGCGGCCGGCTTTTCGGCAGCGACCGCTGCTCCCTGGAGGGGGTGGTGTTCCACGACATCTATCCCGTGGCCCCCTGGCGCGGCGAGGCCCCCCAGCACCACGACCAGCAGGCCAACGAGTTTTGCGCCCGGCACCTAGGCCCCCGGGACGCCTTCTTGTTCTTGGGGCCCACCCAGTCGCCGCTGGACGATCTGCCCGGCGAGGGACTGGTTTGGCCGGAGGAAGGCTGGAAAGAAAGGGGCTAGCCCGCATATTTCATGAGGGCTGGGTGGCATTAAACAACGAACCCGTATTCATGGGGCCGGTATGAAAAAGCTCCTGCGTTGTCAATGTACAGTTTGTATCCTGACCCGGCACAGCCAGCCGCCGGCAGACAAGGCGGCCGGCAAGCGAGGGCCGCTGGCGTAGCCGAAGCTACATCGAGGTCCGAGCGCAGCCTGCAACGCCGTATGCCGGTGGCTGGCGAAGCCGGACGCACGGCCCTCATGAAATATGCGGGCTAGATTCCGTCCAGGGGCAGCTTTTGCTGCACCGCCGGGGCGGCGGGAAGGCGCACCCTGGCCACGGCCCCGCCATCGGGGCGGTTGGCCAGCTCGATGCGGCCGCCGTGCTCCTCCACGATGCGCCGGGCCACGGGCAGGCCCAGGCCGGTGCCCCCCTTCTTGGTGGTGAAAAAGGGCGTGAAAAGCTCCCTGGCCTTGGCCGATTCCAGGCCGCGCCCCCGGTCGCGCACCTCCAGGAGCACCCCCTCGGGGTTGGGCTCCAGCACCACCTCGATAACCGGATGAGGCCCGCTGGCTTGCAGGGCGTTGTTGATCAGGTTGATCAGCACCTGGCTCAGGCGGTCGGCGTCGGCCATGATGGGCGGCAGGCCGCCGTTGCGGCTCACCTTCAGCTCGGCCCCGGCCCGGTTGATCTCCGGCTCCATGAGCTCGGCCACGTGCTCCACCACCACCGCCGGGTCGGTCTCGCGCCAGTCGTACTTGTGGGGGCGCGAGAAGTCTCCCAATTCGTTGAGGATTCTCTCCAGGCGCTCCACCTCGTGGGTGATGATGTTCAGCTTGTTGAGCGACTTGTCGCTCAGCTCGGGGTCACGCTCCAGCTGGCGGGCGAAGCCGCCGATGAGGGCCAGGGGCGAGCGTATTTCGTGGCTCACCGTGGCCACCATCTCCCCCAGGATGGCCAGGCGCTGGCTCTGGCGCACCTCCTGCTCCAGGCCCGCCTCCTTGCTCAGGTCGCGGATGATGGCGGTCATCAAAAGCCCGCCAGCCACCTCGGCGGTGGAAAAGCTGATGTGGATGGGGAAGCGCGAGCCGTCGCGGCGCTCGGCCTCCAGCTCGGCGGTGTGGCCGATGAGCTTGCCCCGGCGGGTGCGCACGTAGCGCTCCACGTAGTTGCGGTGCCCTTCGCGGTGCTCCGAAGGGATCAAGGGAGAGAGGTCTCCCCCCATGATCTCCTGGCGGCCGTAGCCGAACATGGCCTCGGCCGCGGCGTTCATGTACACCACCTCATGATTTTCATTGATGGTAACTACGCCTAATTCGGCAGTTTCCACGATCTGCCGGAACTTTTCCAGCTCCTGGGCTGCCTCGTGAAGATCGGATCGGCAGGTGTTGTATTCGGCCGGGGTGGCGTCCATGGCAAATCCTGAACAGAGGTATGCCTTAATTTTGTAGCAGATGCTCCCCGCGGGGGCAAGACAATCTAAAGCCGGGTTCAGGGGGCTTTTATCTAGCCGGGCAAAGGATCAGGGCCGGGTTTTTAAGCCGGCCCTGAGCGGGGAGGGGGAAGGCCGGTGACCTTCCTGGGGGGAACGACCACCCTGCATGCGTCCAGTGCACCCTGTCGGAAAGGCTTACGGCACGTTTACTGGGTGGAGAGAGGGCTAACATCTGGTGGTATAGTGCATTCTATGTTAAGTACAACGTAACAAGGCGTTTTACACCATGTCAAGCACAAAACTATATATTGTGGATATTTTTTCAGTCCCCACTAAATGTTGGCCAAGGTCGGCCGGGGACGCTATAGGTGTTAACCAGTCAAGTCGGTCAGAAAATCGACGGCCTGCTGCTTTAGTGCACTGAGGCCGCTCCGCCAGAAGTGGTCCCCTCCGTGGTGCACCTTCAGGGTGCCCAGTGCACCCATCTCCTCCATGTAGCCCCTCAGCCGGGTCATGTCGCCGTACTCGTCCTGGTCGCCGGTGATGACCAGCAAGGGCCCCCGCCCGGCGGGCCAGGGGGGCGGATCGCCCAGGACAAAGGGCGGGGACACCCACACGCCGCCGGCCAGCCCGGCGACCCGCTGTGCCGCCTGGGAGCCCACCAGGGAGCCGAAGGAGTAGCCCATGAGCACCAGGGGGCCGGGGGCCTGCTTTGTGAGCCAGGCCGCGGCGGCGATCACATCGTCTTGTTCGCCCACCCCCTGGCCGTGGCTGCCCGTACTGCCGCCCACCCCCCGGAAGTTGATGCGCAACGAGGCCCACCCGGCCATGTCGGCCGCCTGGGTCAGGGCGTAGACCACGTTGTTGTCCATGGAGCCGCCATAAAGGGGATGGGGGTGCAGGATCAGGGCCGCCCCTCCTGGTTGGGCCGGCAGGTCGAGCCTGGCTTCGAGGCTCACCTGCCGGTCCACCGCGATTACGACCCGCTGCCGGTTCACTCGCAGCCGCCTCCCACAGAGCGGATGCGGTCGCTCACCGGGCGCATGTCGCCGGTCTGCATGAAACGCTGGTGGAAGCTCAAGGCTTCGGCCAGCAGGTGCGGCTCGTGGCCGCCCGTCTCGTGCAGGGCGCGCTGGTAGTAGTCCATGAGTTGGTCGCGATACATGGGATGGGCGCATTTGGTGATGACCGCCTCGGCCACCTGACGGGGGGTCAGGTTGCGGGTGTCCACCAGGCCCTGCTCGGTGATGATGACGTCCACCGAGTGCTCGGAGTGATCCACGTGGCTGACCATGGGCACGATGCAGCTGATGGCCCCGCCCTTGGCGATGGAGGGGGTGACCATGAAGGAGATGGCGCCGTTGCGCTCAAAGTCGCCCGAGCCGCCGATGCCGTTCATCATCTGGCTGCCCATTACGTGGGTGGAGTTGACCTGGCCGTAGATGTCGATCTCCAGGGCGGTGTTTACCGCCAAGACCCCCAGGCGGGCGATGACCTCCGGGGAGTTGGAAATCTCCACCGGGCGCAGCACAATCTTTTCCTTGTAGCGCTCCAGGTCTTTGAAGAACCTTTCGCGGGCCTGCAGGGACAGGGTGAGGGCCGAGCCCGAGGAGGCGCGGACCTTGTCCATGTCGATGAGGTCCAGGACCGTATCCTGCAACACCTCGGAATAAATGCTCAAGTCCTTGAAGAAATGATCTTCCTTGAAGCCCGCCAAGACCGCGTTGGCCACGTCGCCCACGCCGGACTGCCAGGGCAGGTTCTCGGGGATGCGACCCTTTTTGGTCTCGTGGCGCACGAAGTCCAAAAGCTGCTCGGCGATGAGCAGGGAAACCTCGTCGGGATCGGAGAAATAGGCGCTGGCGTCGGGCTCCTGGCTGTAGACCACGGCCACGACCTTTTCCGGGTCCAGCTCGATGAAGGGCTTGCCCACCCGGTCGCCGGCGCGGTAGATGGGGATGGGCATGCGCCAGGGCGGGTCCTCGGGAATGTAGATGTCGTGGATGCCTTCCAGCTCGGGCGGGTCGGCGTCGGCCACCTCCAGGATGACCTTGTTGGCCATCTTTACGTAGCTGGGGGTGTTGCCTACGCTGAGCGTGGGAATGAGCTGGCCCTTTTCGGTCACCGCGGCCACCTCGACCACGGCTACGTCCACCGGCCCCCAGGCCCCGGCGCGCACCGCGGAGGAGAGGCCGGAAAGGTGGTCGTCCTTGAACAGGATTTCCTCGCGGTTGATGGCCGTGCGCATGCCCCGGTCGCTCATGTAGGGGCGGCGCCATTTGACCAGACCGGCCCGGGCCAATACGCCGTCCACCGCGTCACCGGTGGAGGCTCCGGCGTAGATGTTTATCTTCATCTGTTCGCCGGCTTCAGCCCGCTTCACCAATTCGGCGGGAATGAGTTTGGGATAACCGGCGGTGAAGCCGCTGATGAACAAACTGGTTCCGTCTTTGATGTGGCTGGCCGCCTCGGCGGCACTGGTAATCTTGTCCCGCAGAGGTGCATAGCGTATTCGTTGTTCAGGCATGATTGTAGTTACTCTCAGTTCAGGTTACGCTGGCACTAGCACTGACCCCAAGGCTAACACAACAATTCCCTGACGGCGAGCGTCTGAACCCAGTTCAAGTTCACTTTTAAAAACTTGGGTTTGACTATGTGGAACTAAATCCCTATCATAAGTCTGCCTACCGCCCCTGCCCATGGCAACCGACAGTGTCCCCCGGGGGGTATTAATGATCGATAACATCAGTGTAATCAAAGATATGTCTTTTAGCCGCACCGTCTACGACGCGGTGCCATCGCCTATTCTGGTGGTGAACGAGGATGTATGCATCATCGATCACAACCAGGCCGCCGAAAACATACTTTCCCCCCAGTCCCAGGTGGTCATGCGCCGCCGGGCGGGAGAGGTGCTGCACTGCCTCAATGCAAACCGCTCTCCCCAGGGCTGCGGCCGCTCCGAGCCCTGCCGGGATTGCGTGATCCGGGGGTCGGTGAACCGCTGCCTGGCCACCGGGGCCCTCACCCGCCAAAAGGCCCGCCTGGAGCTGGCCGACGGCGAAAAGGTCAATGAGGTCCACTTCTTGGTCTCCGCCGCCCCCCTGACCCATCAGGAGCAAAAGCTGGTGGTGCTCATCTTGGAGGACATCGGCGAGATCGTGGAGCTCCGGCGCATGCTGCCCATCTGCGCCCGCTGCAAAAAGGTGCGCGACGGCGAGGACTTGTGGCACCGGGTGGACCTTTACCTGAGCAAGCATATGGACCTGGACTTCACCCACAGCCTGTGCCCCAACTGCGCCGCCGAGCTGTATCCCCGGCTCATGGGCGACAAGGCCGAAAAGCCCAATTAGGCCAAAGGCTAAGCGGGCGCTCCGGGCTCGCCCTGGGGGCGCAGCCACATCACCTGATAGGGCTTCAGGTCCAGTTCCAGGGCCCCGTTTTTCTCCCGCGCCTCCCCCGGCTGCACCAGGTCCCGCCAGGTTCCCGCCCCGGCCGCCTCGGCGGGCAGCTCCAGGCTGAAAGCCGTCTGGGAGGCGCCGAGGTTTATCAGGGACAAGAGCCGCTCCTCCCCGTCCGGGGATACCCGCAGCAGGGCCAGCACCGCCTCCGGGGCCTTGAGCACCTTTTGGGCCCCCCGGGGGTGGAAGGCCTTTTGGGAGACCCTGGTCACGTTTAGGTGGCTCATGCGCGGGGCCAGGCGGCCCAGGCGGGAAGAAGGATCGCCGGCCTCCGCCGCCAGCACGGCCAGGTCCAAGGTGCCCCGGTTCACGTCGCGGTTGTGCCCGGTGCGCCGGTAGGTCTCCATGTCCGAGGAGGTGCCCAGGGCCCCGTGCAAATACACCCCCGGCACGCCCTTCAGGGCCAGGGCCACCGCCCGGCTGGCCAGGTAACGGTCCAGTTGCAAGGCGTGGTCCTCCCCATGGTGGGGGTTGATCACGCTCCACCAGGTGCTGTTGATCTCGTAGGGCTCCTCGCCGCCGCCCTCCACCGTCTTCATGGACACCAGGGCCCCGTTGGCCTGGGCGCTTTGCACGATGAAATCAATCTCCTCGGGGGGCAGAATCTGCTTCACCCCCATCAGACCGATGCCGTCGTGGGTGTCCAGGATGTTGAAAAAGGCGGTGGCCTCGCTGGGCGGCTCCAGCTCGGCGGCCCAGGCGGCCAGGCGGGAGGCGTCCTGGCGGTAGACCGCGTGCAGCACCAGGGGCGGCAGGGCGAAGTTGTAGACCATGTGGGCCTCGTCCAGGCCGCTGCCGAAATAGCTCACGTTGTCCGCGTGGGGCACGTTGGTCTCGGTTACCAGGGCCACCCCCGGAGCCGCCGTCTCCACCACGGTGCGCAGCAGCTTGACGATCTCGTGGGTCTGGGCCAGGTGGATGCACTCGGTGCCCGGCTCGGCCCAGATGTAGGTGACCGCGTCCAGGCGCAAGAGATCCGCCCCCTGACGAATGTAGAACAACAGGGCCTCCACCACGCTGAGGAGCACCTTGGGGTTGCGGTAGTTCAGGTCGATCTGGTCGGGGCTGAAGGTGGTCCAGAGGTAGCGGATGCCGTTGATGGTCATGAAGGGGGTGAGGATGTCGCTCACCCTGGGGCGGAAAATCTTGGAGCGCTGGTCCGGGGTCAACTCGTCCGGGGACTCATAAGCGATGAAAAACTGCTCAAAGTCCGGGTCGCCGTTCAGGAAGCTGTGGAAGGCGTCGCTGTGGGCCGAGATGTGGTTGAGCACCCCGTCGAACATCAGGCGGTAGCGGCCCGCCAGGCGGTGGATGTCCTCCCAGGTGCCCAGGCGCGGGTCCACCTTGGTGAAGTCCACCACCGAAAAGCCCCGGTCCGAGGAGTAGGGGAAAAAGGGCAGGATGTGCAGGATATCCGGGGCCAGCATGTGCTCGTCGCAGGCCTTGGCCAGCACCGCCAGGGGGGTGCCCCCGCCGTCGCGGATCATGTCCCCGTAGGTGATGAGGATCATGTCCTTGTGGCTGAACAGGTGCTTGGGGTCGCGGGCCGCCAGCAGATCGCGCAGCTCCTGGGACTTGAAGCCGTGGTGCACCTTGAGGATGCGCTCCAACTCGGGCATGCAGGCCTGGGCCTTTTCCTGTCCATAGAGGAAGGTGAGATGGGCCAAGAGATCCCCGCGCACTTGCTCGCTCAACTCCAGGGCCGGGCGGGTGTAGTTGGGCCTCTGGTCGTAGAGAATCTTGTGCGGTACGCGCTTTTTATCGGCTGAATTGGTCATGGGGCCACCGGCTCCTCGGTTTTTTAGGTTACGCGCCTTCATTTTTGCGCAATGAGCCCCCGGTGGCAAGGGCGGCGGGTTGTGGGCGGCCCTTCAGGGTAGTATGTTAGGCCATTATCGCCCGCACCGGAGAATTCAGCATGTTTTGGCAAAAAGACCTAGAGCTGATGCCCCGTGAACAGCTTCGCGAACTGCAAACCACCCGCCTGCGCCGCACCGTAGCCCAAGCCAAGAAATCGCCCTTCTATTCCCAGACCCTGGCCGGAGTCAACCCTGAAGACATCAACTCGCCCGAGGACGTGCGGGGCCTGCCCTTCACCGTGAAGCAGGACCTGCGCGACAGCTTCCCTTGGGGCATGTTGGCCGTGCCCCGGAGCCAGGTGGTGCGTTTGCACGCCTCCAGCGGCACCACCGGCACCCCCACCGCCATATTGCACACCAAAACCGACCTGCGCGCCTGGGCCAACGTGATGGCCCGCAGCCTGTACATGGCCGGGGTGCGCCCGGCCGACGTGTTCCAAAACATCACCGGCTACGGCCTGTTTTCCGGCGGCCTGGGCATACACCAGGGGGCCGAGCGCCTGGGGGCCATGGTCATCCCCGTGGGCACCGGCAACAGCCGCCGCCAGATAGCGCTCATGCGCCAGTTCGGCACCACGGCCATGCACCTCATCCCCAGCTACGCACTGCGCCTGGCCGGAGTCTTTGCCGAGCAGGGCCTGGACCCGCGCACCGACACCAAGCTCAGGATAGCCATAATCGGGGCCGAGCCCCACAGCGAGCAGACCCGCAAGCGGCTGGAGGAGCGGTTCGGGGTGAAGGCCTACAACAGCTACGGCCTCAGCGAGATCAACGGGCCGGGGGTGGCCATGGAGTGCCCGGAGCAGAACGGCCTGCACCTGTGGGAAGACGCCTTCCTGTTGGAAGTGCTGCACCCCATGACCATGGAGCCGGTGGAGCCGGGCCAGGTGGGCGAGTTGGTCATCACCACCCTGGAGCGCCGGGCCATGCCCCTGATCCGCTACCGCACCCGCGACCTGGCCGCCCTGCTGCCCGGCGAGTGCGCCTGTGGCCGCAGCCACCGCCGCCTGAGCCGCATCGTGGGGCGCAGCGACGACATGTTCATCATCAAGGGGGTCAACGTCTACCCCATGCAGGTGGAGTCGGTGCTCATGGACTTCAAGGCGATAGGGGGCCAGTACCTCATCGTATTGGAGAACAAGGGCGAGGCCGACGCCATGACCATTCGGGCCGAGCTTAGCCCCGAGGCGGCTGGGCTCTCCCCGGAGGAGCGGGCGGGCCTGGCCCGCGCCCTGGCCAAGGCCCTGCGCGACGAGCTGCTGGTCACCCCGGCGGTGGAGATATTGGAGCCCGGCGGCTTGCCCATGAACCAGGGCAAGGCGGAACGGGTGCAAGATAAGCGTAAACTGAGCTAAGGCGCAATACGGGAGTCTTCCAGGGGCTTGAAAAAGACTTTACTGGGCGAGGGGTCGTATGCCACGCTAAAGGCGAGTGCGCAGGGGATTCCGCAACTAATGCCATTTAGTACTATTTCGGCAACATTGCGGCCCCCTGTATTTGCGGCGCTATGTGGGTGAGTTCGACTTTGGATACAGCAATCGCAGGTTCAACGATGTTTAACTCCCCATCCTTGCCTTAAGGGGCATTGAAGGGAAGTAGCTGGTGTACCGATACTTATCCAGCAGTGCTGCATGAGGGGAGGCCAACGCTACATGGCCAATATTAGAATTAGGGTTAGCTTCAACAAAGGCAAGCGTGGGATAAAACTCTCTCGCTTATCTGCCCTCAGTGGTGAAGTGTTTCGCCTGCTAGATCTCCTGGCCGCCGATATTGGGGTTGATACTGATCCCAATAAGTGGATTGCATTGAACTTTACTGAAAGCTCCCTCAATTATGACAACCAATACCTCGGAGAGGTGAGCGACCAAAGCAGACGAATCTATAACCAACAGTTCAGAGAGCTATTGTCTAGTCCCGCTGAAAAAGTAGCCGCTAACGGGTACGGAATAGAAACCGTCAAACAGTATATTAAAATAGCCAATGCAGTGGAACTTGGCGAATCTATTGACTTTGGCGTGTACAGTAATGGTGAGCCAAGCCCTGCTGAATGGCTGAATTTCGACAAACAAGAGGCTATGAAAGTAGAGGTGTTTAAAAGTAAGGCCAACCAAGTAATATATGAGGGTGGCATTCAAGGATATGTTCATTCTTTACACAAAGAAGCCCAAAATGCGGGAGAACTACCTTGGATAAAAATTAGAGAGCTATCCACTAACAGGTTAATTAGCTGCTACTACAAGGACTCGCAGTATAACGAGGTGGTTTCCTTATTGGAGCCGAAGGATGCTGTGGTTTTTGTGTCCGGGAAAATGCGCGCCACCCTTCCCGAACAAAAGCTGGAAATGATTGAAGCGCGTAAGTTCGAAAAAGCCCCTCCGTATTCCCGCGAAGATTTCGAAAAATTTTTTGGATGCGCCCCAGGTTTGGCCGGTGATGTGTCGGCTGCCGATCACATAAGGGAAGTAAGGGACAATGGCGAAAACGCCTAGCATCTATCTTGACTCTTGCTATCTAATTGATATGGCAAGGGTTGATTATGGCGTTGTGCCGGTAGGTAAAAGAGCAGAAGAAGCCTGGCTTTGCAAAAAAATGCTGCTAGCAGCACAAGATGGAAAGCTAAAAGTTTTTACGTCTATTTTGGCTGTGCCCGAATGCAGATATATCAAAGATGAAGCTGATAAAACAATATTAAACGATGAAGTAAGGCGTCTTTTCGATGTCATGCTGCTGTCTGGAGAGAGCGGTATCACTCTGGTGCAGAACGATATATTTGTGGTTAATAGGGCTCGCGATTTGCTTTGGGAGCATGATATAAACCTAAAACCTTATGATTCGTTGCATGTAGCCAGTGCATTGGAAATGAAATGCGATGAATTTATATCCGATGATAGAAAGACTATATTGAAAAAGGCAGAAGAAATTAAAAAGCTGGGGATGAGGGTGTGCTCGGCAAGTGAAACTGCGGTACTACCTCCCCAATATAGGCAAGGTTCTATTGAAGAAATGGTAACTTTGCATGGTAAAGAAGCAGCAACCGAAACCAAGTAGCGATAAGTGGTGGCAACCCATCCCATTCTCAAATATAGTTAAGCACCTCTTAGAAACATCCCCTAAGCATAAGCGAACTTCCGAGAAAAATAAGTCTGGCAAGTAGTCGCCAAATTAGCCCCTATCCAAGGCGTGATTTTTCTAGCCATACAATTCCCATCCCAAAGATTAAGGCGGAGCCGCCACGCGCGGCCCCGCCTTAAATTTTGCTTTGTATTGACCGAGAGCCCTTAGACCTCTTTGATCGCTTCTTCCGCCGCCGACAAGGTTTGATCTATGGCGTCGGCGTCGTGAGCCAAGCTCACGAAGGTACACTCGAACTGGCTGGGGGCCAGGTAAATGCCCCGGCCCAGCATGGCCCTGAACCAGCGGGCAAAGGCCTCGGTGTCGCTCTTGGCCGCGCTGGTCCAGTCGGTGACCGGCCCCTTTTGGAAGAAGTAGGAGAACATGGCTCCCACCCGGTTGCCGTAGTGGTCCACCCCGGCCTTGGCGAAAATCTCACCCAGGCCGTCGTAGAGCTTGGCCGCGCTCTCCTCCAGGCGCTCGTACACCCCGGCCACGTCCAGCATGTCCAGGGCCCGAAGCCCGGCAGCCGTGGCCAGGGGGTTGCCCGAGAGGGTGCCCGCCTGATAGACCGGCCCGCAGGGGGCGATCTTCTGCATGATCTCGGCCTTGCCGCCATAGGCCCCCAGGGGCAGGCCCGCGCCGATGATCTTGCCCAGGGTGGTCAGGTCCGGGGTGACGCCGTAAAGCTCCTGGGCCCCGCCCAGGGCCACCCGGAAGCCGGTGATGACCTCGTCGAAGATGAGTAGCGCGCCGTACTCGTCGCAGATCTCGCGCACCCCTTGCAGATAGCCCGGAGCCGGGGGCACCACGCCCATGTTGCCGGCCACCGGCTCGATGATCACCGCCGCGATGTCCTTGCCCTTCTCGTGGAAGAGCTTTTCCAGGGCGGCCAGGTCGTTGTAAGGGATGCTGATGGAGAGCCCGGCCACGCCGGAGGGCACGCCGGGGCAGGAGGGGATGCCCAGGGTGGCCAGGCCGCTGCCCGAGGCCACCAACAGGCCGTCGCTGTGGCCGTGGTAGCAGCCGTCGAATTTTACGATGAGGTCGCGCTCGGTGTAGCCTCGGGCCAGGCGCAGGGCGCTCATGGTGGCCTCGGTGCCGCTACTTACCAGGCGCACCTGCTCAATGGAGGGGATGAGGCGGGTGAGCATCTCGGCGAAGTTGACCTCAGCCTCGGTGGGCGCGCCGAAGCTGGTGCCCCGCTCCGCCGCCTTTTTCACCGCGCCCACCACGTCCGGATCGGCGTGGCCCAAAATCAAGGGGCCCCAGGAGCCCACGTAGTCGATGTAACGGTTGCCGTCAACGTCTTCGACGTAGCAGCCACGGGCCGAGCGGATGAACACGGGCTCGCGCCCCACCGCCTGCATGGCCCTGGCCGGGCTGTTCACACCACCGGGGATTACCTTCTGGGCGCGCTGCCACAGTTCCCGGGATCTCTCATCCTTCATGGATTTCACCTTCTCGATCAAAGTAGCGCATGGAGGTCTTTTTAAGCTCCTCCAATGAGAAAAGCAACTCAAACTCCTCGGCCTGGGCCTGCCCCGCCATTTCGGCCACCAGGGAGCGGCACTCGGCTTCGCTACGGCCGTGGACCATGGAGAATAGATTATAGGTAAATCCTTCGCAGGGCTCGCGCCAGTAGCAGTGGCTCACATTGCGGAAAGAGGCCAGGCGCTCGCCCACCTCGCGGGCCCGCGCGGGAGGCACCCGCCAGGCCACCATGACGTTGCTGGCGAAGCCGGAGCGCTGGTGGCGCAGGGTGGCCCCGAAGCGGCGCATCACCCGGCCGTCGGCCAGGGCCTGGACGCGGCGCACCACCTCGTCTTCCGCCAGGCCCAAATCCCGCGCCAGGTCGGCGAAGGGATGGGAAACCAGGGGCAAGTCGCTCTGCAAACGGGAGATGATCTTGCGGTCTACGGCGTCCAACTCCATAATGCCTCCCGAAAAATCGATTATGTCGAGGCTATGAGGGCTTGTCAAGAAAGCCCGTGGCGCCCGCGGCCATGAATCGCGCCCGGCGGGCCGATTTTATTAGGTATCCATATTGATTATCATTAACATGCCTTAAATTTAAAGGGGTTGACTAGCCTTTCGCATTTGAAGTAACACTAGCTAAATAATTTCCCCCATGATTTTCCCAAAACGAGCGGCATGATGGTTCCAGGGCAGGCCAGCAGACCCCCCAGGGGGCTCCATAATCTATTACCCTTGGCTTGCGCCGGGGGCGGGTGCGCCCTGGCCGGAGGGCTTTCCCTGCTCTGGCTGGCCTGGGCCGACGGCGGTTTCGGCAATTGGAACCACCTGCTGCCCGCCGCCGCCCTGGGCGCGGTGTGCGGCCTGCTCGCCGCCCGCCTCTTGCCCCCGCGCCGGGAGAGCCAACCGGCCTGGCTGCGCCTGTGCATGCACTGCCACGCCGTGGACCCCGCCATGGATCAGACCCCCCTCAGCCACGACTGGACGCCGGTGGACCAGTACCTGGAAAAGGCCCTGCAGGTGGAGATATCCCACGGCATCTGCCCCCACTGTGTGCAGGAGCACTACGGGGAACAAATCCGCTCCTCCCAGGAAAGCCGGAACTAACCCCACCCCCGCCCTTGACCCAATCCGGCCCGCGTCCTATAGACTAGGGGCAACAACCCCAACCCCTCAGGAGGCCCCATGGCCGGCAAACCCATATTCGACCCCATCCAGGCGGGGCGCCCCCTGAGGGTGGCCGCCTTCATGTCCGGCTCGGGCACCAACGTGATCAAGCTCCTGGAGGCCCCGGACGCCTCCTATGA
The DNA here is from genome assembly GCA_018896025.1 of Pseudomonadota bacterium. Taxonomy (GTDB): domain Bacteria; phylum Desulfobacterota; class Desulfarculia; order Desulfarculales; family Desulfarculaceae; genus Desulfoferula. The sequence goes on along the minus strand of JAHIND010000007.1, from coordinate 65,437 downwards.
GGTGGCCTTCATCTTCAGCGACACGGCGACCGACAAGTGCCGGGGCCAGGAGATAGCCCGGCGCTTTGACCTGCCCTACTTCGCCTACGACGTGCGCCGCTATCATGAAAAACGCGGCCTCAAGCGCAGCGTGCGTAGCGCCCAGGGCCTGGCCGCCCGGCGGGAATACGACCAGGTGGCCGCCCGCCTGGTCAAGGCCTTCGGGATAGACGTGATCGCCCTGGGTGGGTACATGAGCTTCCTCACCCTCACCGGGGCCATCAACGTGCATCCGGCGGACCTGAGCCTGACCGACGCGGCGGGCAAGCGGCGCTTCGTGGGAGACGACGCGGTAATGGACGCCATCGTGGCCGGGCGAACCGAGTTGCGCTCCTCCACCCTGTTCACCGACCTGGGGGTGGACTCCGGCCCTCTGCTCATGGTCAGCGACCCCATCGTGGTGGAGCTGCCCGCGCCCCTGGAGGAGCTGAAGGCCGATCCCGCCCGCCTGCGCCAGGTGGCCGACGCCAACCAGGAGCGCCTCAAACAGGGCGGGGACTGGGTGGTGTTCCCCACCACGTTGGAGCTGATCGCCCAGGGCCGCCTGGGCCTCACCGACGGCGGCGTGGCCACCCTGGACGGCCGATTGAAACCAGGCGGGGTGCGCCCCGCGGAGCGGTCCTAAGGCTTGCGGGGCCTTGGGGCCTGTGGTAGTTTCCCCATGACTCAACCGGGATGGAACCAAGCGGACACGGAACACATGCAGCGCGCCCTGGAGCTGGCCCGGCGGGCCGCCGCCCAGGGCGAGGTGCCGGTGGGCGCGGTGTTGGTGGGCCCGGCGGGCGAGGTGATCGCCCAGGCGGGCAACGCCACCATCACCCAGGGCGACCCCACCGCCCACGCCGAGATGCTCTGCCTGCGCCAGGGGGCGCGGGCCCTGGGTAACTACCGCCTGACAGGCTGCACCCTGTACGTGAGCCTGGAGCCCTGCGCCATGTGCGCCGGGGCGGTGGTGTGGGCCCGGCTGGAGCGGGTGGTGTTCGCCGCCTATGACCCCAAGGCCGGGGCCTACGGCTCGGCCCTGGATTTGGGCCAGGTGGCCGGCCTGAACCACCAGCCGGTGGTGCAGGGGGGGTTGCTGGCCGATGAGGCGGCGGAGATTTTAAGAGAGTTTTTCGCGGCGCGACGCTAGCGCCGCCATTATAATAGCTTTTCGTCTCTCGCGGAGAGGTACCGAAGTCCGGTCGTAACGGGCCCGACTCGAAATCGGGTTGTCGCCTAATAAGCGGCACGTGGGTTCGAATCCCACCCTCTCCGCCACTTTAAATATTACGGGGAGTTAGCTCAATGGGCTGGCTCCCCTTGCTATTGCTGGGAAGGGCCGGGGCTCTGATCTTCGGTCAGGAAATACAAAAGGCAAAGGCTTTAACGACGTACAAGACGTTACAATTGCACTTTGGTCCCATTCAAGTGCCTTCCTTCCATCAACAAGTCGTAAAACTTGTCGCCGGGCAAAGGCGGGCTGAAGAGGTAGCCCTGTATAAGGTCGCAGTGGTTATCCCGCAGGAAATTAAGCTGGCCGTTGGTCTCAACGCCTTCGGCGATGGCCTTTAAGTTGAGGCTGTGCGTCATGGATATGATGGAAATGGCGACCGCGACGGCCTCGGGATTGTCGGGCAGATCATCCACAAAGGATTTGTCGATTTTCACCGAATCTATGGGCAGTTGCCTCAAATAGGAAAGAGATGAGTAGCCGGTGCCGAAATCATCCAGAGAGATTTTGACTCCCATTTCTCTAAGCCGGCGCAGGAGGGATTCGGCGAACTCGAAGTTGACCATCACCGCGCTTTCGGTGATCTCCAGTTCCAGGCCGTCAGCCGGCAAACCGGTCTCCGCCAGGACCGCCATCACGATTTCCACCAAGGTAGGATCTTGCAGTTGTCGGGCGGACAGGTTCACCGCCACCCGCAAGTCCGGCTGGCCCGCTTCCCTCCAGGCCTTGGTCTGCTTGCAGGCCTCCCCCAGCACCCACTTGCCGAGGGGTACGATGAGCCCGCTATCCTCGGCCAGGGGGATGAATTCATCCGGTGCAACCAAATTCCCCTCGGGGCTCTGCCAGCGCACCAAAGCTTCCATGCCGCGCATACGGCCCGTGTCCAAATCCACCTTGGGCTGGTAATACACCAGGAACTCGTCTCTTTCCAAAGCTAGCCGCAGGGCGGTGGTCATTTCCATCCGCTCCTTGGCCTGCTGGTTCATGGACGCGGTGAACAGCGAGATTTCGTTTGGCCCTACCGCTTTGGCTTGGCGCATGGCTATTTCCGCGTTGGCGAGCAGTTTCACCGGCTCATCGCCGTCCTCTGGGAATACGGAAACGCCGATGCAGGCGGTTAGGAAGGTTTCGTGTCCGTCTATCAGGAAGGGTGCCCTCATGGAGTCCTGCACGCGTTGGGCTACAAGGGCCGCCTTTTGCACCACATTGGCGGCCTCCTCCACAAAAACAAGGAATTGGTCTTGGCCCGGCCTGGCTATGGTCCCCTCTCCATACAGCAATCTCCTCAGGCGGTCGGCCATGGCCTGTAACAGCAGGTCACCGTTGGCATAACCTTGGCTGCTGTTGATCTGGTTGAACTTATCCAAGTCTATGGACAAGACCACCAAACCAAGATTTATGCGCTGGGCCCGGGCGATGGCTTCGCTCAGGAGCGTAGCGAACAGGACCTTGTTGGGCAGATCGGTCAGGGCGTCATAGTTGGTTTTGTAAGTCAGCTCATCCTCGGCCTTTTTTATGTCGCTAATGTCATGAAACACGCCCACGAAGCGGTCGTTTCGGCCGAGGGCGTCCTTGATGGCCACGATGGATAGCCTCTCGGAAAAGGCCTCGCCGCTCTTGCGGCGGTTCCATAATTCACCCTGCCACTGACCTTTCTCGGCGATGGACGCCCACATTTGTTTGTAAAAATCGGCATGGTGGCGGCCGGAATTGAGCATGCGGGGGTTTTTGCCCAAGATCTCCTCTTGGCTGTAGCCGGTGATCGCGGTAAAGGCGTGGTTCACGTATTGAATGTCACCCTGGGCGTTGGTTACGATTATGCCTTCCGAGGCGCTGTCAAAAACCTTGCTGGCCATCTCAAGCTGATCCTGGGCCTCCCTGCGCTCGGTGATGTCCTGTACCGTGCCCAGCATGCTCAGGGGCCTTCCCTCCTGGTCATAGGTCACATCGCCCAGCACGTTCACTATGCGCTGGCTGCCATCCGGGCGGATGATGCGGTGCTCAATATCCAGGGTCGCCTGGTGGTGGATGGCCTTGTCCAGAGACTCCTTCACCAAAAGCCGATCATCAGGGTGCACCATCTCCAGAAAGGCCTCCAAAGTATCCACCAAGTCCTGAGGCGTTCGTCTGAAGATGCGATAGTTCTCTGCCGACCAGGTGACCTTTCCACTGGCAAAGATCACCTCCCAATTGCCTATGTGGACGAGCGCCTGGGCTTTGTTCAGGGTGGCCTCGCTCTGGCGTAGCTTTTCAATAGCAAAGATTTCATTGGTGACGTCGATGGCGTAAAGGTACATCGCCTGCTTATCCGGCAATAAAGAGGCCAGAAACCAAAAGGAGCGGTCACCGATTTTCCTCTCCACCCCTTTTAGTGCACCGCTCGCCGCGCTCTCGCGCAGAATGGCCAAAACCTCGTCCGGTAGCGTGTCTCCCTCCTTCACATCCCAAAAATTCAGCAGGTCCCGGCTGGCCGAGTTGGCATATAGCAGACGGCCGTCGCCAGCGATCCGCATTACGGGGTTTGGGTTATCGGTCGGGAACTGGGCCATAACTTGCACATCCTCTTCGGCCGCCTGCCGCCGGGCCAGGGTTTGCGCCGCCAGCCAGGCCAGGGGAATGCAACATAGCCCAAAAAACAAAAAAATAAACCAGTGCCTTCTTTGCAGAGGCCACGTTAGCCCAGCTATTACCTCGGGCTTCAACCAATAAACTATCTTCCACTGCCAGGGACCAATCATGTCGCGGTCACCGGCGATCTTGTCCGGCTCCATCGTGGCAAAGGTGAACACGCCGCTTGCCAGCTTGACCTGCCCGTTATCTTGGGATGAAATTACGGCCCACGCCGAGGGGAAGCGCCGGGCAAAGGTTTTGTCCCGGCCCTGGGGGAGTAGGAAGCCCCATTCGTCCTCGGGCCAAGGTCCTTTTAGCCAATACCCTTGCCGATTTAGCAGCATGAACTGCCCCGTAGCATCTTTTTCGGCGTTGGCTAAACGGGTGAAAAGGACGTTGCCCAAGTAGTTGGTCACCAGCAAAGCCTTCTGGTTGCCTTGGAGGTCGAACAAGTGGGTGACTAAGCGCAACATGGGCTTGAGGGGCCGTTTGATGCGCCCCTGCTCCAGATTCAGGTCCAGGGGAGATATATAGATTTGGCCTTTCGCCAGAAAAAGGGCCTCAGTGAAATAGTAACGTCGGAATTTATTCTGCAATTCCCCAGGGGGCACAATTCGTGGCGTGCCGTCTTCATTGTTGATTCGCAGCAGTTCCCTGCCGTCTAAACCGATAACGCTTACTTGGTCGTATTGTTTTTTGGCCTCGACCAGGGCCATGATCCCCTCGCCCAAAGCGGCCCGGACGCTCTCTTCACCGTTGGAGAGGTAGGTTGGGATTCGCGTGTCGGCCTTGAGGATGCGAAGGTCGGAGGTAATATCCAATAGCACCTGGATAATGGTGTTGACGTACACCTCCACATGACGACGTGAGGCCTGATCCAGCAGTTGAAGTTGATTGGTGACTACTATTCTGTTGTAAAAAAATAGGAGCCCCCCACCCAGGACAATTAAAATCAGGTAGATGACCACAAATCGGCCTAATAGGATTTTGCTCTTGGGATGTTCGTTGAGTTGGGACAGCGGCATGATTTTTTAAGCCAGCCTCGACCCTATCGGGTGAATAAAGTTGTGAGCGAATATGGCGCTAAAGGCGGGCGAATCTATTTCTCTATTTACAGTGGGCCATAGTTGTCACAGATAAGGCAAGCGGCGAACAGAAGGGGCATTTTCGCTTAACCCTCAGACCGGCAAACCTACCCAAGCCCAACTCAACATGGAGCTTGGCTGTTTCCCGGCAGAGCCTCTTTTTTTGCTTTTTGCCTTTAGATCGCCGCGGCCCCCAGCATGCTGCACTCGGCCGCTTGCTCCGCGCCCAGCCCGCTACGCATTTTAAAGATGCTCGATGCCAAAGGCACCATGGAGCCGAACTCATGGTTGAGGCTCTGGGCCCCGTCGCACAGGGCGTTTTCCGGCTGGTAGTGAACTTCCACCATCAGGCCGTCCGCCCCGGCGGCCAGCCCGGCCATGCCCAGATCCACCACCAACTCCCGCACCCCGGTTCCGTGGCTGGGGTCCACGATCACCGGCAGGTGGTAGTGGTGCTTGAGGTAGGAGACGTTGTTCAGGTTGAGCACGTTGCGGTGCACCTTGTCCGCGGTCTTGTCGCCCCGCTCGCAGAGGATCACCTGCTGGTTGCCCTCGTAGAGCCTAAGCGCCGCGCCCAGCAGTTCGCTGACCGACACATGGTCGCCGCGCTTGAGCAGCACCGGCTTGGGGTTGGGCACCTGGCTCAGGGCGTCGAGGAAGGTGTAGTTCAGGCAGTTGCGCGCCCCCACCTGCCAGATGTCGATGTCGTAGTCCACGAACAGGGGGATGTCGCGGGCGTCCATGATCTCCGAGACCACGGGCAGGCCGACCGCCTCGCGCACCTCGGCCAAGAGCTTCAGGCCCTCCTCGCCCAGGCCCTGGAAGCTGCGGTGGATGGTGCGGGGCTTGAAGGCGCCACCGCGCAGAATGTTGGCTCCGGCCTCGGCCACCAGCTCGGCGGTCTTGAACAGCTGCTCCCGGCTCTCGATGGCGCAGGGCCCGGCGATGATGCTCAGGTCCCGGCCCACGCAATGCCCGTTTCTAAGCTCAACCAAGGTGCTGTCGGGATGGAACTGGCGCGACAGCTCCTTGAAGGGGTCGGAGATGCGGTGCACCGTGAGCACGTAGTCCATTGCCTGATACTTGTCCAGGTCCAACTTGCTGGCGTCGCCCTTGATGCCCACCAGGTTGTAGGTGTCCCCGGAGAAGATGTCCAGCCGCCCACGGGGCACCCCGTCCTTGGCCAGATGGGACACGATCTTTTCCAAGCCGCTTTTACCCGCGCTCGCCTTCAGTTGAATGATCATTTTCCATTTCCTTGTTTTTGGCCACCTGGGCCCGGCTGTGTTCAGCCAACTAAAAAAGCCCACCGTCCGAAGACGGTGGGCTTTGGTGCTTTGAGGGAGTTTAGATGCTAGGCCTTACGCACTCCTGGCAAGCTCACCGTCTCGGTGGCGGGGGCGTAATAATAAAGATAGAAAAACGCGGCGCTGCGGGGGCGCACGCCAAATTTGGCGTCCTGGCTCTTAAATTGTCCCCGCTGGTGGTTCATGGTTCATCCGCTACGTTGTGGCCTTGTATACAAACCCTTTATAACCCCAAAGGCCGTTGCTTGCAAGCCCTGACTGTCCCCGGCACCCGATCCAGGGTACGGGGCGGGATTTTTGGCTCTGGTGGCCGGGGCTTGGCCCCCTTGGCCGCCCTAGTCCGAGGAGCCGGACGTGGGGGCCGGGGCGCTCTCCTGCTGCTCCTGCCGCTGTTTCATCATCTTTTCGGTCTGGCGCCGGGCCTCGTTCTCCTGGGCCTTTTCCAGGGCGCGCAAATAGCGCTGTATCTCCGGGTGGTCGTCCTTGTAGTAGACCCTTAGCTCCTGGATGCGCTTTTCAATGGCCTCGGGGCTGCTATTATCGTCCCCACTTTGGGCCCAGGCCGGGCCCGCGGCGCAAAAAAGCGCCGCCCAGGCGAGGACCGCAAGGACAAAACACCACTTTTTCAAGGGGCCGAGACACGTCATTTTCGCCGATCCAACCCTTTTCTTTTCAATCTACCATCCTGGCCCCATGACCGCCAACACCGTCAACATCATGATAAAACTACAAATATAACGCGATAGGGGATTATACCCCCTGGCTTTGGGCCCCGCACGGGGTCCCTATAAGGTCCATCCCTCATTTACGCTCAGCCTTAAGAGAGTTATTTGTCAATACAAAGGGCCTGTCCTCCCGCCCTGTAAAAAAAGGCGGGAGAGCCAGAACAAACGCAAAGCATATCCTCTGAAAAGGATGGACGACATGAGAAGCTTCATAATAAGAAGCGGATTGCTGGCGGCCCTGTTATGCCTAATACCCGCCCTGGCTGGGGCGGACAATGGGCAATCAGTGCCCCAATATCTGCAAAACAAGGTCATGGTGGTCTGCAATGACGCGGCCGCCAAGGGTCTTATCAATCCCGTCGCCAAGGTGGACCGCGACACCTTGCTGGTACTGCTCAAGGCGCCCTGTGACCAGGTGCGCTATGTAGCGGTCTACACCTTGGGCGACATCCGCGAACGCCGCGCCGTCGTACCGCTCATCGCCATGCTCGATGACCAGGACCCCAACATCAGGCGCATCGCCGCGCACGCCTTGGGTAAGATCAACGACCCCCGGTCGGTCTACCCTCTGGCCTACATGCTCAACAACCCCAACGAGCGTGTGATGGTGCGTTGCGCCGCCGCCTCGGCCATTGGCCGCACCTCCTGCGACCGCGCCTGCCGGATTCTACTTGCCTCCTACCCCCGGGCTGATGGCCGGGTGCACAACGTGATCGGCACGATGCTTAGCTCCCGCTAGGGGCCGCTGAAGTTGGCCGGTTCTCCCCCGAACCGGCAAAAAACGCCCCATAAAGACAAGGGTCTCTCCTGGTGAGAGGCCCTTGTTTTTTGCCCTGGCTCAGTTTGGGACAAGCCGGGCCGGGTTGTGCTACAAAAAGGCCATGACGCTTTGTTGGCCCAAATCCCTCCCCCGGCCCCCTATGGCCGCCTTGGCCCCCGCTTGGCTGGCCGGAGGGCTCATGGGCCTCAAGAGCCAACTTTACTACCTGAGTTGGGACGGTTGGCAGGGGGCCTGGCTGCGCCTGCCGGGGGGATTGCTTGCCGGAGCCATGATCGGGGGCCTTTTGGCCTGGGGCCTGGCTTGGCTCTGCGCCCGGCGCGAGGACGGCGCCCCGCCCCGTTATGCCTGGTCCCTTTTGGGGCTGGCCCCCCTGGCCTGGCTGGCCTGGGAGACCTTGTCTCGCCACCCCCTGCTGTGGCTGCTGCCCGCGGTGCTCCTGGCCCTGATGTTGGCCCGCCCCTTGGCGCTGTGGGCGGCGGGTTGGGCCCTGGCCGTCCTTACCCCGGCCTGGCTGCTGGTGTGGGGGGCTCTGGGGCCGGGGCCGCCCATGTGGCTAATGCCCACCGCCGCCCTGGGGGCCGTGTATTTCCTGGCCTTGGCCCGGCGTCTGGCCCTGGAGCCGGAGCCGACCCGCCCGGCCATGCCCTGGGCCTGGTTGGCCCTGGCGGGCATCCTGGCCCTGGGCCTGGGGCTAAGGCTGGCCGGGGTGGCCCACGGCTGGCCCGAGTTCATCTCCCACGTGGACACCCCCAAGCAGCTTGTCCAGCTATCCGCCTTTTTGCGCGGCGACCTGGCCCCGCCCATGAGCTATCCCCTGGGCCATGTGTACCTTTACGCCGCCCTGGGCCGCCTCAGCGCCTGGCTGTTCGCCCCCGGTTCGCCCTGGCACGTCTGGGCCGTGGGCCACGAGGGCTGGAACGCCTATGTGCTCTTCGCCCGCTGCCTCCAGGCCTCGCTGGGAGCCCTTTTGCCCCTGCTGGGCTTTTTGGCGGCCCGCCGCTTGTGGGGCCTGACCGCCGGGCTCCTGGCCGGGCTGCTGTTGGCCCTGGACCCCTTGCAGCTCACCTACTCCCGCCAGCTCATGGGCGACGTGCCCCAAGCCTTGGCGGTGTGGCTGTCTTTCTTCTTCGCGGTGCGCATGCTGCAACAGGGCCGCTGGTGGGACTACCTCATCGCCGGGCTGGCCGCCGGGGCGGCGGTGGCGGCCAAGGTCTACGGCGGCTACGTCATCATCCTGGCCCTGGCCGCCTGGGGGCTGCGGCGGCCCTGGGGCGGCTGGACCCCGCTGATCACCCTGGCGGCGGGCCTGGTGGTGGGTTGCCTTTTGTTCTCGCCCCTGTTCTGGGTGGACCCGGCCCGCTGGGCCCAGGACCTCATAAATATCGTGCTCATACAGAGCCCCACCGTGCAGAGCAACGACCCCATGCAGGCCCTGGCCTACGCCTGGGAGGCCCTGGTGCGGCGCTTCGGCCTGGCCTGGATGCTCCTGGCCGGGGCGGGCCTGGTCTTGGTGGCCCTGCGCCACAAAAAAGCCGATTTGCTCACTCTTTTGGCCGCCTTGCTGGCCATCGCCCTTATCGTGATCCGCCTGCGCTCCCTGCGCGAGTGGGACATGGTGAACCTCACCCCCTTCCTGAGCCTGCCCCTGGCCGCCCTGCTGGCGGCGGCCCTGAAGGCCTTCAAGTCCCGCCGATACCGGGGGGCGGTCCTGGGTCTGGTCTGCTTGTTCCTGTTTTGGCAGGGGCTTGTGGCCATGGGGGACGCCTGGCTGGCGCGCATGCCCGCCACCGGGCAAATGGCCGGGCTCTGGGTGTCCAAGGTGCTGGCCCCGGAGCAACTCATGGCCGGGGAATACCCGGTGAGCAAGGGCCGCTGGCTGCCGCCGGAGGTCTATTCGCGCTCCCACAAATGGGAGATGCGCGACGACCTGGCCAAACAGGGCCGCCCCGCCCTGGCCGGTCAGGGAGTCCTGGCCCTGGAGCGCTTCTGGTGGCAGCTCCCCCTGCCCCAGGCCTGGCTGCGCCCGGCCCAGGTGTTCGCCAGCCGCAACTATTACTGGGAAAACCCGGACATAGGCCTGTACCTGCCGGATATGCCCGACTACAAGAGCCAGGTGATCCTGCCCCACGTGCGCGTCGATCTGCCCCTGCCCGCCTATCTCACCACCCCCTGGGCCCGCTCCCGGCCCCGGGACCTCCTGGTGGGGCGGCGCTTTGCCCGCAGCCTGGGTTTCAAGCAGGATCAATGGCTTATCAGCCCCCAACCACCTGGCCCCCTGACCTTCGCCGCCCTGGGCCGGGGCCGGGCCCGCTTGTTCTGGGCCCCGGAGCTGGGCCTGCCCCTGGACCTGGACTGGGGCCGCACGGTGAGCGGATCGGTGTGCCCCTGGCGGCGGCTCATGCCGCTCAGGCCCCAGACCTACAAGCTGGAGGGCCGCCCTCATCCCGAGGGGGCCTTCCTGTGGGTGGGGCTCTACCCCCGGCCCGAGACCGCCCTGCCCCTGTTGCTGCGCCAAGGGAAATGGAAGGCCATGGCCGAACTGGCCTCCCGCCTGGGGCCGGACGCCCCGGCCGAGGCCAGGCTCATCGCCGTGGCCACCCTTTTGGAGGCGGGCGACCGCCAGGGGGCCGAGCGGGCCCTGGCCAAGCTGCGCAAGGATCATCCCGGATTCCTGGCCACTTACCGCCAGCTGGCCCAGGCGGGCGACGGACCGGCCCTGGCGGGGACCCTGGCCAAACTAAGCAGCCTGCCGCATCCCCTTCTCAATTGGGAGCGCCTGGTGTGGCCGCCCCCGCCGGGCGAGTCCTTTGGCCAGGACGACTGGCCCCCGGCCATGGTGGAGCCCAGCCCGGAGGGCGCCACCATGCGCCTGTCCCAGCCCTTCCTGCCCGGACTGCTGAGCCTGCACCTGGAGCTGGCCGTGCCCCTGGAGGGACCGGGGAGTCTGAAGCTGCGCTCCAAGGGATGGGACCACGCCGCCACCCTGGCCGAGGTTTCCCTGAAGGCGGGCCAGGGCGTGGTGGATCTTAGTTTCGAGGTGAAGCAGGGGCCGGTGTTTTTGGAGCTGGAGCTGAACGCACCTGGCAACCGCCCGTTATGGCTGACCATAGAGCCTGACCTGGGAGCCGAGTTCGCCTGGCGCTGGGGGGTGCTGGCCCCGCGCCTGGATGCTCTGGCCGGATGGAAGGCTATCAAGGAGTAGGCATGGATGATCTGCGCCCGACCATAAAAAGCCTGGAGCGCCAGGTGGAGCAGGCGGCCCAATTGCTTAGCGAACAGGGCATGTTGCCCGCCGGACAGGTGCTGGGCCTGCTGCGCGGCGTGGTCAACGCCCTGGGCCGGGTGGCCGAGGCCTGCCCTCGGTTGCAAGGCGAATGATTGCTTTGCCCTGAAGCCGTCTTTGGGATAGCCTTGGTTTGTTCCAAAAAAACGCCGCCGGCCGGGGGCGGGGCGGGCGGCCCAGCCGGGGAGTAGTGCGCCTTGAAGCCTGTCAACCAACTTACCTTGCGTTTCGGCGAATCGGTGATCCGGGGCATGAGCCGGGTCTGCGCGGAACATGGCGGCATCAACCTGGCCCAGGGCTTCCCGGACTGGGACACCCCCGAGGAGGTCAAGGAGGCGGCCATCAAGGCCATCCGCGAGGGCTACAACCAGTACGCCGTGACCTGGGGCACCTCCAACCTGCGCCAGGCCATCGCCCAGCGGGCCAAGATCTACAACCACCTGGAGGTGGACCCCGACACCATGCTCACCGTGACCTGCGGGGCCACCGAGGGCATGATCGCCGCCTTGAAGGCCATCATCAACCCCGGCGACGAGATCGTGATCTTCGAGCCGTTCTATGAAAACTACGGACCCGACACCCTGCTCTCCGGGGCCACCCCCCGCTACGTGACCCTTCGGCCCCCTGACTGGAGCTTCGACCTGGACGAGTTGGCCGCCGCCTTCGGACCCAAGACCAAGGCCATCGTGGTCAACACCCCCAACAACCCCACGGGCAAGGTTTTCTCCCGTGGAGAGCTCACCAGCATCGCCGAGTTGTGCCGCCGCTGGGACGCCTACCTGATCAACGACGAGATCTACGAGTACATACTTTATGACGGCGAGGAGCACATCTCCCCGGCCGCCCTCACCGGCATGGCCGACCTGGGCATCACCGTCAATTCCATGTCCAAGACCTTCTCGGCCACCGGCTGGCGGGTGGGCTGGGTCATCGCCCCGCCGGCGGTGACCTCGGCGGTGCGCAAGGTGCATGACTTCCTCACCGTGGGCGCGGCCCACCCCCTGCAAGAGGCCTGCGCCGCCGGGCTCAGGCTGCCCGAGTCCTACTACCAGGGCCTCAAAGGGCTCTACGCCGAGCGCCGCGACCAGCTCTTCGGGGTGCTGGACGAGCTGGGTTTCAACCCCAACCTGCCCAAGGGCGCCTACTACATCATCACCGAGGTGGCCCACCTCATGGAGCGCTACGGCTGCGTGGACGACACCGCCATGGCCCTGAAGCTCATCGAGCTGACCGGGGTGGCCACGGTGCCCGGCTCCAGCTTTTACTCCCGGCCCGAGTTGGGCCGCACCCAGGTGCGCTTCTGCTTCTGCAAGAGCGCCGAGACCCTGGAAAAGGCGGCTGCTGGCCTGCGCAAGCTGGCGGATTGATCCCGCCGGGGGCCACAAATATAGTCATTTAATTGCCGCATACCCACCCTTTCGTCATTTTTTTGGCGTATATACCGCCACCAAGGTGCCTAGACATTACAGCGAGTTGGATGGAGTTGTGCCCCACAACCGCCCCACAACCGCCGCGCGGGCGGCTTCATTTTGACTGCGATGGCGGCCTCCTGTGGGCGGTATTTTGCTGAAATCTCCCTGAAAGCTCCAAGCGGGGCAAATCGGTGGAATTTTGAATCACCCCACTGGTGGTGGGGCTCAACAGGTGGTTACCCAATATTTGGTGCATTTTTACTTATTATTAAATCGCGAACCTTTACTATTGACAATTTGGTCAGTTATAACCACATTATAAGAACTATGAGACCCTCAGAGAAGACCCTGGCTTTTTTGGAAGCGGATCAAGACGGCGTTTGACATATCTCCGGAGCTCATAGGCCAATTGGCACTGGTTTTGCTTTACTTGTAAGCGAACCAGTCTGAGGAGCAAGCGGGTTTATATGGTCAACTTCTCCAAAAACGGCACCAACGGCGGCGGCGAGCCCGTCCGTTTGGACGCCTGGGTAGCCTCCAAGCACCCGCGCCTGCATCCCACGCGGCGCATGGTGCTAAAGGTGGTGGCTTCCCTTTGCCGTGACGGAGAGTGGGCCACCAGCAGCGAAGTGCGGGAGAGCACCGACTTGAGCCAACAGCTTTTGAACCGCCACCTTCGTGGCTTGGAATCCGACGGTATGCTTCGCATCGTAAAGCCAGGGTCGGGTCTGCCCCTCAACGTCAGACCGACTTCCATGGGATTGAGGCTTCTGGGCCAGGCCGAGAGCCGCCAGGTTTCGGAAGAGCCCTCCTGGGAAGAGCCCCAAGACCAATACCAACCCCAGGACGAGCCCGAGGCCCAGACTCCGGCCGCGTCCGATGGGGTCAGCGCCCTGGCCCGCCGTCTGTACCAGCAACTGGAAAAGCACCTGCTGGACCTGGACCGCCGCCAGACCGAAGAGTTGCTGGCCCGCACCCTGCGGGATTTGGGGGTCACCCCCGAGGCCCCGGAGCCGGCCGCCGAAACCCTGACCGAGGAGGAGTTCGAGGCCGAGCTGGAGCCCGAGCCGGAGATCCCGGCCCAGCCACAGCCGCCCCGCCTCAACCCGGTGGAGGCCACCCTGGAGGAAAAGCTCCTCCTCACCGCCCGCGCCGAATACCGCAACATCATCTGGTGGCAGCGCACCCGCGACCTCAGCGACATCTGGGAACGGGCCCGCCGCCGTCACCAGGGTCTTTTGACCACCTACTTCACCTCCTTCCGCCCCCGTTGGGAATACCCCGAGTGGGAGGACTTCAACCTGGCCCGCCGCCAGGCCGACGCCCGAGGAGCCGACTACGGCGACTGGGTGCAGGCCCAGTACGAGCGCGTCCAAAGCCAAGGCGACCAGGATCTGGCCCCCCGCCAGCTTCACGGCGAAAAGGCCATCCGGGCCTACCAGGAGAGCCGTCCGGCCCATCAGCAGGCCAGCCCCGCTCTGGGCGCGCCGCCCTTCAGCCTGGACAGCTTCGACTTGGACGACCCCTCCCACGTGGCCTATGCCGAGGCCTTGTTGGACCAACTGGACCATCTGGCCCAGAGGGTGTACGGAGACGACCCGGTGGGCCCGGTGAATCTGTTGGTGGAGGCGGTTTGGCGGGGCAACCTGCCCTTGTCCGCCCTGCGCCTGCGCCCCGAGTACCGCACCGCGGTCATGGCCGTGCTGCAGCGGGAGCATCCCGAGTTCCTGCCCTCGCCCCAGAGCCAAGCGGCCCAGGAGCAGTGCAAGAAGCAAAACGCCAAGGATGTGCGCGATAGCAATACGCCGGTGCAGACCAGCCTGCGTACGCCCCTGATTATCTAAAAACATTTTGCGCTCAGGTTGACATCCACCCGGCTTTCGGGTATCTCTGCCTTTACTTTGTCAAACTAAGCAGATGGAGAGATGACCGAGCTGGCCGAAGGTGCACGACTGGAAATCGTGTGTACGCCCAAAAGGTGTACCGAGGGTTCGAATCCCTCTCTCTCCGCCAGTCTTTTAAAGGCGTAAGTATTCAATTACTTACGTCTTTTTTCTTTGCTGTTTTCCCCTCAAAATCAGACTTCGCGATGGGCAACGCGATGGGCATATTACCCGATAGGCTTACAGGTCTTTGCGGTCTGCCAGGAGGTAGACCATGCGAATTTGGGTGGAAAGGAACCAGCGGAAGGCAGGGGCGACCTGGAGCACGGTTTGGGAGGAGCCAACCGGTAGGAGAAGGCGCAAGACGTTCCCCAGCCGCCACGATGCCCTTGAACTGAGAGACCAACTGCAGGCCACAGGTAGAGGTGAACTTCCAGCCAGCTTGGAGACTGCTCAGGCTGGGTCAGCACCTGTTGAGCCATCCGACACCAACATTGTTTCGACCCCATGGCTAGACTTCATCCTGGACTTTTGGCGGGTTTGCGGAGCAGAGGTTAGTCCCAATACTTTGTCCCGGTACAGGTCAGTGGTGGCCCACTTTGAGCAAGACTGCCAGCCGGTCACCGTGGACCAGATCGACCGCAACTTGGCCCTGGATTTTCGCCAGAAGGCCATGAATCGACCCAGGGGCAATGGCAAAAGGACCCTCACCAAGTCAGCTGTAAACCTGGAGATCAAGGTGATGCGCCGGGTCATAAACCACGCCCTGGCCCTTGGCTTGGTCCAAGACAACCCCTTCTCGGGCATGAAGCGTCTAAAGGAGACGGACGGACTGGCTCAGATGATCGTTCTTGAAAAGGACGAGATAGAGGCATTCCTGAGGCAATGCCGACCAGAGTTCCTCCCTTACTTTTCCCTATTGGTGCGCACTGGTATGAGGCGCGGTGAGATGTACCAACTCAACAGAACAGACTATCTGCGCCGTGAAGGGAGGCTAAGGATCAACAATATCAAAACAGCCACAAGTAGTCTTGATCGCTTCCGTTACTTCCCAGTCGGGACAAGGTTGCGGAACGATCTAGAGCGAAGGTTGGGCGAGACTTCTGGCTCTCACCCATACCCAGCGAGGGGATGCAACTGGCTGATAGACAATCTACGAGCCACGGCGAAGCAGTTGGCCGCACTAGGGCAACTGGACTACTCTAAGACCAACCTGCGCATCCATGACCTGCGCCACACCTTTGCCAGCCACTTCCTTGCCAGCGGAGGAGACCTCAGGACCTTGATGCAACTGCTGGGGCACAAAAGGTTACAGACAACGGAGCGATACCTCCACGCCCTGGAGAGCCAGACTCTTAGGGCTGCTGATTTATTGCCCTACTAACTGCGTGCTAGGAGGCGCGGCCAGGAAGAAAATACCAGCGTGTAAGTATCTCTTCCTGGCCGCCTGTCTCTGAGCTATTGACAACAGCGCTCGGACTCGTCCTCGAAGCCGAACCAGGCAGCGGTAAGTTTCCTAAAGCCGGTCAGATAGGTAGACCCGCCGTCTTCGACGACCCCCATATCGGCAATAGCCTGCTGGAAGTCGGGATGCCGCCGTATGTTCTGCTTAAAGTTAGCTGAGTCCATGATGCCAAGAGCTTTGCGCACCGAGGAAAATCTCAGGAAGCCCTCCGGTTGTGCATCGAACCAAGCGCTGATGAACGCTACCGCCTCCTTGACCTTGCCTACTAGGGCAATGGGGACAGGCCGCCACTGTTTGACATGACAGCCAGGGAACATATGAGCCAGTTCCCGGCGTATGCCGCTTCTGGGGCTAGCGATTATGTAGGCCTCGCAAGGCGCACAGACAGGCCCTTGACACCGACGCACAGACCCTCGGCAGAGGGCCTGAAGAATCAGATGCGAGTTCTCGCCTTCTCTGACTCTGGCCACCGCGTCTTCGCTATACAGACCATCCTCGGGAGGCTTCCCTGCTGAGAGTCTGCCAAGGGCTTCGTAAGTGGATTGTCGGTAGAACAAGGTGCCCGCCAGGATCACGTTGGGGATGTGGCTGAAGGCATTGGTGGCGTGGTGATTGCCCCAGGTTATGAAGTGGACCTGCTGCTGGTCGACGGCAAGTAGCTCCCTCACCCCTTTCTCAATATCGACCATGGTTGGGATGAACTTGTGGTGTACGACCAACCATGGTTCGCCGGGTTTACTGTTGATAGTGGTGGCTATTCCATCAACCAGCTTGTTGCCGTTCCTTCTGAAAGCGCTTTTGCCTCCTCCAATGGGCCACACATTGACCGTAAGGTTGTCGTAGGACTTGGGTGCCTCTCTTAGACGGACAAGATTCCGTCGCCCGGCTTCCCATTCCGGGTAGGTACCCCGCACCCTGCCTGAGGCATCAAGGACCAGGACAGGAGGCAAGTCGGCTGGCAAAGTCTCGCGGTAGCTCAAGACCGTGCTACCACGGACACCGTCTCGACACACTGAGGCTGCCTTACCAGAAAGGAACCAAAGCGACTCTGCCACGGCTTGATCGCCGTGATTACCTCCTTGCAGGACCTCCAATACTGCCGGTAGGTCCACTTCATGCTTACCTGCGAAGTCCGGCACTGGGTAGATGCTGCCGCTCTCTACATCCCTGAGGTCGGTAAACAGTGCTTCCAGGTCGGAAACCAACGCAGGAGAGACACCCGTCAACGGATTGAGCAAGGAGGCGATGTCGTAACGTCCCAGGGTTATTGTCTGCCCCGGCAGTATGGTCTCGTCCCATATACGCACTTGTCTGGGTCGTCCATGATGATGGAACTGGTCTACATCACTGAGGGGCTTGTTCCTTGTCCGTGCCTCGACCATTTGCTGGGTGGTGAGCAAGACTCTGGCCGATCTGATATGGCTGGTGCCTAGGGCATTTAGGTCCTTGTCCGAGGTGAATACAGCCACCATCTCCTTGGCCAAGTCCAACTCGCCCAGTATGGTCCTGACCTCATCCAGCCGAGACACACACATCAGGACACCCACACCCCTGTGATCTTGGGAGGCCATTAGCACCTTGATAAAGTGGATCACTGTCTGGGTCTTGCCAACCCCAGGGTCTAGGCTGGAGAGGTAGTAAAGCGGCGGACAGGCTTCGTTGGCCATGGCCTCCAGGGTAGACGCCACGTCAACCAAGGCTGCCCACATGGATTGACTTGGCCTATGCCCGAGTCGACAGAAGGTCTCCTGGAGGGCCTTAATGGTGCTCCGAGTCAAAGCCCCCAATGAGCCTAAAAATGTGGTTGCCTCATGTAATAAGGTCTCTTTACGTAGCTTAACCACATTTTTCGCCGAGAGGGTTTGATAGCTGTCGGCTGGCAAGACGCACTGGTCTTGGTGGGCGTTTATGACGTCCATGGTGATCTCCGTTTAGTTTTGGTGGATTAGCCTAGTGGCTGGTTGCGGTAGGAAAGGATGCTCAGGACCGACAGCCTTATCGAATGTGCCTAATGAGGGCCATAACTTCGGCGTCCATGCCGCCTTGGTCTTCAGCCTTGAGCTTTTGGGCCACCTGGCCGCCCAGGACCTCCAGTGCTCTCCTCACCACCAATGAGCGGCTGACGGGCCTGCCAAGGTGGTCTTGGTAAAAGCGCTGAAGTCCCTTCATCATCCTTTCATTATCAGGGCCAAGCCGGACAGGTGCCTGCCTGGTGCCCTCCAGTCTCTTAGAACGGAGCTTGGTTGTCTTTTGGTCGTGCATCGCATGACCTCCCTTCATGAGAGCGTTCAACGTGGGTTGTTCGTCCTTCGTTAACAGATGGTCGGGGAGGGAGGGCACAGCCACGCCCCCTTGCAGGGTAATTGGAGAATAGGAGTTGCCCCAAGCGCCACCTTCTGTACTGTGCTTTTTGATGGTCTGCCGATTTAGTTTGTCTTAAACCGGGTTTAATTGGCGTGCGCTGCCATGCCCTCCTCCTTCTATATGAGGCATAATTGGCTGCGCCGTTCACGCTGTTAGGTTCTAGGTGAGGTACAATTTGCCCAAGCCCTAGGAGACTGATTTTGAATAGGTGACGCTTATGCCCCACCGCTGCCGTTTTGCTCCTCTATAAATGTCGTCTATTCTCTAGAATTACCAACATTTTTATTGACATGTTTACGCCATATTAGTAAGTTATCCACATAGTATTCTCCAATCATAGAGGGCGAAAATGACAACTAAGGCATACGGCTACATCAGAGTCAGCGGGCAGGGACAGGTAGATGGAGACGGCCTCATACGGCAGGAGGCAGCCATTAGGGACTACGCCAAGGCTCATGACTTTGAAGTGGTCGATGTCTTTAGAGATGAGGGTGTCAGCGGGACGGTCGAAGCCCGCCCGGCCCTGGCCCGCCTCATGGTCGACCTGGAGGAAAACGGGCATGGCATCAAGACGGTGATCATCGAGAAACTAGATCGCCTGGCCCGCGACCTAATGGTGCAGGAGGCGATCATTCGTGACCTCCAGGCCCACGGCTATGAGTTGGTGTCTGCAATGGAAGGACCAGGGCTGGCGGTGGACGACCCTACAAGGAAGCTGATCCGGCAGATGTTCGGTGCGGTGGCCGAGTACGACAAGACCATGCTCGTGTTGAAGCTAAGGGCTGCCAGGGAGCGCGTGAGGGTCAAGGAGGGGCGTTGTGAGGGTCGTAAGCCGTACGGCGACACCCAGGAGGAACAGACCGTCCTGAGGCGGATGCGTGCTTGGAGAAGGCGTGGCCGGAACGGCAAGCCCAGCCATACCTATCAAGAGATAGCCGACCTCCTGAACCAAGAGGGCATTACCACCAAAACCGGAGGGCAATGGAGTAGGGCGCTGGTCTACGGAGTCATGAACAAAAGGGCGGGCAACTAAGCTTTCGCTGTTCCAATTCCCTCCTGGCACGAGCAGCCAGGCAGACTATACGGGGGGGACCCGGTGGGGGCACGTATGGGATAGGCCCTCACGATTTTATCCCAAAACAGCCCGGCCCTCTGTTCACAATCCCAGGTACTGCCCTCTGTTACCCCCTGTCTCTCCTAGCCCCCCAGTATCAGCCTCAGATCGCTAACTCATGCTCTCTCGCTCTACCTCTCCTGCTCTCTCGCTCCACCCAGCCTGAGGTCCAGGTGCTCTACCTGTACTTCACCCTGGTCCCTCCTTACCTCTAGGCTACAGCACTGCTACTGCTCTAAGAGGTAGGTGGGGGGCAGGGGGAACCCTAAGCCTTAGTTCCCCTTCCCCTAGCCTAACCCCACCTCTCCTAAGCTCTAGCTAACTACTACACGACTACAGTACTACCTCTAGCTAGCTACAGTGCTACCCTATATACTACTATACTGCACTTTTTTCCCCTTTGTTCTCAACTGGGTTTAATTCAAAAGCATAGCAGTATCAATCAGTTATACAATATCGTTTGAAGGGTAGCGGAGGAGAGGTGGGGCGTGGACGAATGTTCAATGAATACGATCATTTAAGTCAAAATAGTGCTGATTGCTATTCGGGTCAGCACCGGGTCACTTATTGGGTCAAAGCTACTTGCTGATCCCGCCCAGGATGGGGCCGGATTCATTGCTGGTCTTAGAGGAGCTGTCCACGGGGGCCGCCGTGCCGGTGCCGGTGTTACCCTCGCCTGACACAACCACATCGCTGATGCCACCGTTTACCTTGCCAGAGGCCGCCAGGTTGCCCTGGTTGGCATTGAAGGAGTCCTTGTAGGTCGTACCAGCCCGGGCGTCGGCCACCGCCCTGATGGCAGCGTAGGCGACGGCAGAAAGTGCCCGTTGTGACAGCTGCCAATTACAAGCTCCAGCATCACCACCAAGACCGACTGCCAGGGGAAAGGCTGGCAGCTGGGGCCTTGATTGCCTAACTGGCGTTCCCCATCGAAGGTGTCGCAGGCGAAGGCATCGGGGGAACACTACTCCTCTGCTCTCCCCGCTGGTGTTCAGATTTGAGCGCCTTAACACAACCGCTCAGGCTGTGCTATTTTGCTTGATGGCTGTTGGGGCCGCCTGCCTGTCTCCTGCCAGCAGCCTTGAAAACAAATACCGCTACCGCACCTAACAGCCCCCGTGGGCTGCTTGATCTGGGGGAGGACCCTGTTTCATGACCAACTTCAATGACAAGGCCAACTTCATCTGGTCCGTGGCCAACCTGCTACGCGGTCCTTACCACCCCAACCAGTACAAGGACGTAATGCTGCCCATGACCGTCCTGCGTCGGCTGGACTGTGTGCTGGCCCCTACCAAGGACAAGGTTCTGGCCAGGCTCGAAAAGTTGGAGGGCGGTAAAATCAAAAACCCGGAGCCGTTGCTCAAAAAGGCAGCGGGGCAGGATTTCTACAACACCAGCCTTTACACCTTCGAAAAGCTTAAGGGCGACCCGGATAACATTGCGGAAAACCTGATCAACTTTATCAAGGGCTTCTCCCCCCGCGCCAGAACCATCCTCGACCACTTTGAATTTGATGTGCAGATCGCCAAGCTGGAGCAGCATGACCGGCTGTTCAAGCTGGTGTCCAAGTTCTGCGAGATCGACTTGCACCCGGAAAGTGTCTCCAACCTGGAGATGGGTTACATCTTTGAGGAGCTGATCCGGCGCTTCAACGAGGCCAGCAACGAGCAGGCGGGCGATCACTACACCCCCCGCGAGGTGATCCGCCTGATGGTTGACCTGGTCTTCTCACCGGACAGCGACGCCCTCACCACTCCCGGCGCGGTGCGCACCCTCTACGATCCTGCCTGCGGCACTGGCGGCATGCTGTCGGTCTCGGAAGAATATCTGCGGGCAATGAACCGGGATGCCAGCCTGGAGGTCTTTGGCCAAGACTACAACGACCAGTCCTTTGCCATCTGCGGCTCGGACATGATGATCAAGGGCCACAGTATGGAGCACATCCGCTTCGGCAACAGCTTTACCGAGGATCACTTCCCGCAACAGCGCTTTGACTACATGCTGGCCAACCCGCCCTTTGGGGTGGAGTGGAAGCCAGAGGAAGACGCCATCCGCAAGGAGCAAGAGAAGCAGGGCTTCGGCGGGCGCTTCGGAGCTGGCCTGCCCCGCATCAACGATGGGGCATTATTGTTCCTGCAGCATATGATCAGCAAGATGAAGCCGTTGGAGGATGGCGGCACTCGGCTGGCCATCGTGTTCAACGGCTCCCCACTATTCACCGGGGCCGCCGGTAGCGGGGAGAGCGAGATTCGCCGCTGGATCATCGAGAACGACTGGCTGGAGGCCATCGTGGCTCTGCCGGACCAGCTTTTCTACAACACCGGCATACTCACCTACCTGTGGATACTCACCAACCGCAAGGCCAAGGAACGCAAGGGCAAGGTGCAGTTGGTCAACGGGGTGAGTTTCTTCAAGAAGATGCGCAAGAGCCTGGGCAACAAGCGCCACGAGGTCTGCGACGACCAGCGGGGCGACCTGGTCCGTCTGCATGGCGACTTCCAGGAAGGCGAGTACGTCCGTGTCTTCGACAACCAGGACTTTGGCTACCGCCGCATTACTGTGGAGCGGCCCCTGCGCCTCAACTTCGCGGTCACCCCGGAGCGGCTGGAGCGTGTCCAGGAGGCCAAACCCTTCCTCAACCTGGCCAAAAGCAAGAAGCGCAAGGACACCAAGGCTGCCGCCCAGGAGATCGCCCTGGGCAAGGCCACCCAGGCGGCCATCCTGGAGGTCCTGGAGTCGCTGGCCGGGCTGGGGGTGGTCCAGGAGCGGACCAAGTTCGTGGCCAAGCTCAAAGCAGCCCTCAAGGCCGCTGACCTCAAGGTGCCCGCCGCCCTGCTGAATGCCATCCTCAAGGCCCTGAGCGAGCGCGACGAGAGCGCCCCGGTCTGCACCGACGCCAAAGGCAACACCGATCCTGATCCCGATCTGCGCGACTATGAGAACGTGCCCCTCAAGGAGGACGTGGAGGAGTACTTTGCCCGCGAGGTCTTACCCCACGTGCCCGACGCCTGGATTGACCACGACAAGACCAAGATCGGCTATGAGATCAACTTCAACCGCTATTTCTACGAGTACACCCCGCCGCGACCACTAGAGGAGATAGAGGCAGACCTCAAGGCCATTGAGCAGGAAATCGCCAAGATGTTGGCGGAGGTGGCTAAGTGAGCGACCCAAGAAGTTATAACAACCCCTTGCCCAAAGAGTGGGACACCCAATTAGCAAAGCGGTTATTCAGGCAACGAATCGAAAAAAACCACCCACGCGAAGAAATTCTCTCGGCCAGCCAAATGATGGGAGTTGTTCCCCAGCGACTGTTGGAACAGGAGACAGATCGTCAGGTCATGACGGCTACGAAAGGCTTTGAAAATTTCAACTTGGTAAAATGCGGCGACTTCGTTATTAGTCTGCGGAGTTTTGAAGGTGGAGTCGAGTATTCACCCTTTCAGGGCATCATTAGTCCCGCCTACTCTGTGATGAAGCCTTCGGAACAGGTGGTTCATCCCTACTTTCGTTATCTTTTAAAGAGCCGCGAATTCATATCGCGTTTGCAGGCAGTCACCACAGGCATTCGTGATGGGAAAACAGTCAGATACTCGGAGTTTGCAGAGCTAGCATTACCATTGCCTCCAGAAAATATACAACGCGCCATCGCCGATTTTTTGGACCGCGAGACGGTCCGCATAGACGATCTGGTCGCCAAGAAGCAGCGCCAGATCGAGCTGCTGCAGGAGAAGCGAGCCGCCGTCATCAGCCACGCGGTCACCAAGGGCCTCAACCCCGATGCCAAGATGAAGGACTCGGGCATAGAGTGGCTAGGGGAGATACCGGAGCATTGGGAGTCGACTCGCATCAAAAATGTCTCTAGCTTCATTACCTCTGGTCCTCGTGGGTGGTCGGAGTTTTTTTCTGAGGAGGGGGATTTATTTCTTCAGAGCGGCAATCTTAACGACGAGCTTGGATTGACCTTAGACGAGGTTCAGCGCGTTGACCCGCCAAAGGGCGCGGAAGGGATAAGGACTGCTCTGAACGTTGAGGATGTTCTTGTTTGCGTTACGGGGGCTAAAACAGGGCGTGTGGCGATAGTCGATGTTCTACCTGAAAAAATGTACATAAATCAGCACTTGGCACTAATTCGCCCTAAAAAAGACATCGCTGATCCTTACTTTTTGGGAATGTCCCTAGGCTCTGTAGTCGGACAGACCCATTTTGGAATTGTCCAGTATGGGTTGAAGACTGGGCTTGGCCTTAATAACGTTTCTGAAGCACCAATCTTTCTGCCTCCCTTGCCTGAACAGCGGCAACTAGTTAAACACCTTAAGGATCAAGTTGGGGCTATTGACAATTTGTTCCAAACCATACGCCGTTCCATGGGGTTGCTTCACGAGTACCGCTCCTCCCTCATCTCCGCCGCCGTCACCGGCAAGATCGACGTTCGCGGCGAGGCGGCGGCCTGAATAGTGCACGAACTTCACCACCGCGACGTGACTCGTCCAGTAGTTCGCGAGGAATAACTTGCCCAGCGAGATAGTACGTGTTACAAAACGTCCATACTTATTTATAAGTATGTGCGTTTCGTAACGTTGGAGTTCGCTAAGTGAGCGCGTCGGCAACTGACAAGGTCATGAAACTGGTACGTCGCGCGGGAGTTCTGCGTCCTCGTGATCTCGACGCACACGATCTGCCGCGCGAACATCTCATCCGGCTCTATCGCGCGGGCAAACTCCAGCGAATCGGACGCGGTCTCTACGTCGCCGCCGACGCCGACCCCACCGAACACCGAACCCTGGCCGAAGTGTGCAAGCGGGTGCCCTCCGGCGTGGTGTGCCTGCTCTCGGCTCTCCAGTTCCACGGCCTCACCACTCAGATGCCCCACCAGGTATGGCTGGCCCTAAAAAAGGACGCCCGCGAACCCAAGGAGCCCAGCCTCCCTATCCGCACAGTACGGGTCTCTGGCGAGGCTTTCCGCGCGGGAGTGGAAGAACACGAAGTGGAAGGGGTGCGGGTCAGGGTCTACAACCTGGCCAAGACCGTGGCCGACTGCTTCAAATTCCGCAACCAGATCGGCCTGGACGTGGCCCTGGAGGCCCTACGCGACTGCCGTAGGCAGCATCTTTGCACCAACGACGACCTATGGAAGTACGCCAAGGTATGCCGCCAGACCAAGGTGATGCAGCCCTACCTGGAGGCTCTGGCGTGAGCCAGAATCAGGTAAAGGACATGGCGGCTTCGGTGCGTCAGCGCCTGCTTAACCTGGCGCGGGAGCGGGGCGAGAACTATCAACAGCTCCTGACCCGCTACGCCCTGGAGCGCTTCCTGTACCGCCTGTCCATCTCTCGCTATGCCCAGCGCTATGTGCTCAAGGGGGCCTTCCGCTTCATGGCCTGGACCAATGAAGCCCACCGCCCTACCAAGGACATGGACTTCGCGGGCACTGGGGACGAATCGCCCGAGGCGTTGGGCATGGTGATCTCGGAACTTTGCTGGATCGAGGATGCGCCGGACGACGGCCTGCAGTTCGATGCGGGCATGGTCCAAGTGGAGGCCATACGCGAGGATCAGGTCTATCAAGGGCTGCGGGTGAAGTTTGTCGCCCATCTGGGGACCATCTCCATAAACGTGCAGATCGATGTGGGCTTTGGTGACGCGGTGACCCCTGGGCCGGAGTTGATCGACTACCCCACCTTGCTGGACCAACCCGCGCCGCGCATTAGGGCCTACCCCAAGGAGAGCGTGGTAGCCGAGAAGCTACAGGCCATGGTGGCCATCGGCATGCCCAATAGCCGGATGAAGGACTACTTCGATATCTGGACCATGGCCAGGGTCTTCCCCTTTGAGGGAGCGGTCTTGGCCCAAGCCATAGAGGCTACCTTTGCCCGCCGGAAAACCGCCCTGCCGGGCGACGTGCCTACGGCATTGGGTGACGAGTTCGCCCAGGATAGCGGCAAGGCGGCCCAGTGGAGGGCTTTCGTCAAACGCAGCGAACTGGAGACCGGCGGGGTGGGCCTGCCCCAAGTGGTCGCCGACCTGCGCGAGTTTTTGTTGCCGCCGCTGCACGCCGCTGCCGCTGGCAAGGATTTTGGCCTCACCTGGCCAAACGGGGGACCGTGGAATTAGGGAGGGGGGAGTATGCCCGTTGACCACAAGGAAATCGCCTTTGAGGAGGCCATAGAGGAGCACCTGATCAGCCACGCCGGTTATGGTAAGACCGATCCCCAGGCCTTCGACCGTGAGCGCTGCCTTGATCCCGCCCTGTTCCTGGCCTTTGTCCAGGAGACCCAACCCAAGGAGTGGGCCTACCTTGAGGGCATTCAAAAGGGCAAGGCCGGGGCCACCCTACTGGACGATTTGACCAGCGCCCTCAACTCCGATCATCAAGGCTGCCTCAACGTCCTGCGCCACGGGTTCAAGTGCTTCGGCAAGCTCTTTAGGGCGGCCTACTTCGCCCCGGCTAGCGGCATGAACCCCGAGACAGTGGCCCGCTATCAGGCCAACCGCCTCACCGTCACGCGGCAGTTGCACTACTCGCCCAAACATGAGAACTCCCTGGACCTGGTGTTGAGCCTGAACGGCATCCCGGTGGCCACAGCGGAGTTGAAGAACCCCCTGTCCGGCCAGACCTGGCGTAACGCGGTGAGCCAGTACAAGCATGACCGCGACCCCCAGGACCTGATCTTCCAGTTCAAGAGGCGGGCGCTAGTGCACTTCGCGGTTGATCCGGATGAAGTGCACATGACCACCAAGCTGGCCAAGGGCCACACCGTCTTCCTGCCCTTCAACCAAGGCAACGGCACCGGTGCGGGCAACCCCGTGAATCCTGCCGGTTACCGAACGGCCTACCTCTGGGAGCGCATCTGGCAGCGGGACAGCTTCCTGGACATCCTGGCCCGCTTCATCCACTTGGAGGTGGAGCACAAAGAGGTCGGCCAGAAGAAGATCAAGAAGGAGACCATGATCTTCCCCCGCTTCCACCAGTTGGACGCGGTGCGTAAAATGGTGGCCGACGCCAAGGAGAAGGAAACCGGGCACAACTATCTGGTCCAACACTCGGCGGGCAGCGGCAAGAGCAACACCATTGCCTGGCTGGCCCACCGCCTGGCCAGTCTGCACAACGCCAAGGACGAGAAGGTCTTTGATTCGGTGGTGGTCATTACCGACCGCCTGGTGCTGGATCAGCAGCTCCAGGACACGGTCTACCAGTTCGAGCACAAACAAGGGGTGGTGGAGAAGATCGATGTTGACTCCAACCAGCTGGCCCAGGCGCTGGCCAGGGGTGTTCCCATCATTATCACCACCCTGCAGAAGTTCCCCTTCGTCACCGAGAAGGTGGGCGGCCTGCCCTCGCGCAAATACGCGGTGCTCATAGACGAGGCCCATAGTTCCCAAGGCGGAGAGACGGCCACCGAACTGAAGCAGGTGCTGGCCGGTGAGGCCATCAAGCAGGAGGCTAAGAAACAGGCGGAAGAGGAGGGGCTGCCCGACTACCAGGAAGAAATCCTCAAGGCCATGGCCAAGCGGGGCAAGCAGCCCAACATCAGCTTCTTCGCCTTTACCGCCACCCCCAAGTACAAGACCTTGGAGGTCTTCGGACGCGAGGGAGCGGACGGCAAGCCGGAGCCGTTCCACCTCTACAGCATGCGCCAAGCCATTGAAGAGGGCTTCATCCTGGACGTACTGGAGAACTACACCACCCACAAGACCTTCTATCGCCTGGTGAAGGCCATTGAGGATGATCCGGAGGTGGACCAGAAGAAAGCCGCTTCGGCCCTGGCCCGCTTCATGAGCCTTCATCCCCACAACATCGCCCAGAAGACCCAGGTGATGGTGGAACACTTCCGCAACACCACCCACCACAAGATCGGCGGCAGGGCCAAGGCCATGCTGGTTACCTCTTCCCGCTTGCACGCGGTGCGGTACAAGCTGGCTTTTGACAAGTACATAGCCGAGAAGGGTTACACCGACATCAAGACCCTGGTGGCCTTCTCGGGAACAGTCTTCGATTCCGACACGGGCAAAGAGTTCACCGAAGTCGGCATGAACAGCGGCATTAAAGAGCGGGAGTTGCCGGCACGCTTCGCATCAGATGAGTACCAGCTGCTGCTGGTCGCCGAAAAGTACCAAACCGGCTTTGACCAGCCCCTGCTGCACACCATGTATGTGGACAAGCGTCTGATGGGCGTGCATGCCGTGCAGACCCTATCTCGCCTGAATAGGCGACGCGATGGGAAGAAGGACACCTTCGTCCTGGACTTCGTCAACGAGGCAGAGGACATTCTGGCCGCCTTCCAGCCGTACTACGAGCGAACCTTGATTGGGGAGCAGGCCGAACCAAAACAGCTGTACGAGATGCAAGCAAAACTTGACGGCTGGCAGGTCTACTACAAGGCCGAGGTTGAGGAATTCGCCAAGGTTTTCTTCACGCCCAAACACAAACAGACCAAGAGCGACCACGCCAAGATGTACGCCTGTCTCGACCCGGCAGTTGGGCGGTACAAGGAGTTAGCGGAGGAGGAGCGCGAGGAGTTCAGGAAGACCCTGGTCGCCTTCCGCAATCTGTACGCCTTCCTCGCGCAGGTCGTACCATTTCAGGACATGGACCTGGAAAAGCTTTATAGCTATGTCCGCTTCCTGATCAGCAAACTGCCCAAGCGAGGGTTCGGCCCGTCTTACCACTTCGACGATGAGGTGGACCTGCAATATTACCGCCTCCAAAAGATCAGCGAAGGGGCGATAGCGCTGGAAAAACAGGGCGGCGAGGAAATCAAGGCCCCGACCTCCATGGGTACTGGCACCGCTCATGACCTGAAAATCGGGTTGTCTGAACTTATCGACCTCCTCAACGAGCGCTTCGGAACGGACTTCAAGCCAGCGGATCAGCTCTTTTTCGACTCAATCAAAGAAGATGCCGTGGCCAATGAGAAACTACGCCAGGCTGCCCTGGCCAATACCCTCGAGAACTTCAGCTTCGTGTTCTTAAAAGAGTTGGAAGACCTCTTCATTGACCGTATGGACCAGAACGAGGAGATCACCGCGAAGTTCATCAACGAGAAGGAATTCCAAAAGGTGGTGGGGCAGGCCTTGCTCAAAGAGGTCTACAACCAGATCAATGCCGAATGGGCAGGCCCCGGACAGCAAGCGCAATGAGGCGGAGGAAACGTATCAAAAGTCCATTCACAAGCTCACACACGATGGGCAACGCGATGGGCACAATGAATAGTAGGGTTTATTTTTTGTTTGAGTAATTGCTCACACTAACAGGCGGACCGCAAGATAACTGTCGTGTCAATATGCTGATATTTAAGGGTAAACATCGCCGGAGAGAGATGACCGAGCTGGCCGAAGGTGCACGACTGGAAATCGTGTGTACGCCCAAAAGGTGTACCGAGGGTTCGAATCCCTCTCTCTCCGCCAAATAAATAAACACGGGGAGTTGGCCTAACCGGCCGGCTCCCCTTGTTATTTGTGGGCCATGCGGCACAGGCCGCGACCCCGGCCGGGGCTGGGCCCAAAATTTCCGCGCGCCCGGCGCTCGCCGGGCATCACCCGCCTATTTTTAATCCGACGCCAAGGGAAGGATGCCCATGTTGCGGGCCTGATCCACCGAGATCAGTTGGTATTCCGCGTCAGCCGGCTTCTCCGATTGGAACCTGTTGGCCGATTTTTCAAGCTCCGCGGTGCCTGCCTTCAGGGCCTTGACGAAGCTGTTCCAAGAGGCGGTGTGTATTTTCTTGCCGAGCTGTTCGGGGGTTAGCTTCTTGGATTTGTACTGGGCCAGATCGACATCGCCCATCATGGTGGTTTCCAGGCCTACGACGCGGTTTTGGTCAGGGTCGAGGCTGAAGGCGAAGAATGCGTGGCCAGGGATCAGCACCAGGTAGGACAGGATGTCTATCTTGCGACAAATACTGGCGAACAAAACCGTCCCGTCGATGCAGTTGGTCTGTTGCGCATTCAGCGAATCGCCGAACAGGCGCACGTGTTGGGCGTAAATGGCCGGTGAAACCGCCGACGGGGTGGTGATGCTGCTGTATTTCATCCCCCGGCGCTGCATCACGTTCCAGATGGCGAACACCTGGCGGAGCACCACATTGGGGTCGCCGCTCTGGTAGCCGGTGAAGGCGTCAATCTCCCCGGATTGCAAGGCCTCCTTGAGAATTTGGTCCACCCAGGGGTGGTTCTCGTTGACATACGCGGCGAACATCCAGCTCATGTCCACCCCGGGTTCGGCGGCTTTGCTCTCGTCCTCCACGGGGTTCCCGTCCTTGTCGGTGGGCATTAGATATATGGGGCAGTCGTTGAGAGAGCGCACGGTGACCGTCTCCGACTTGATGCCCAGGGACTTGCCGTTTATAAACAACTCCATCACCACCGACATGGGCCGGACCTGGCGGGACTTGAGTAGGGCGTCATAGTGCCAGTTGATTTTGGGAAAGATATCGTATGCTTCTTCAGGTTCGGCGATCTCCCCCTGCACGGAGCTTTGGCTCATCAGCCGGTTGCCCTTCACCACCAGCTTGACCTTGCTCCCGGCGGGCGCATCCGCCACCACCGCCCCGATAAACCCATCGGGGTCGCCAATGAAATATTCCGTGCCCTCGTCCTCCTCGGACGAGGCCATGGTGGCGGTGGATACGATAAGGGATGGGAATAGCTGCCGATCCAAGGCCACCACGGGCTCCCAGGTGAGTTCGGCGGCCGCTTGGCGGGCCTGTACCGCAACGGGCATCACCCAACAAGCCATCACCACCAAAACGATCACCGCGAGCAGCCACGCTTTTTCCATGGCGTTGCCCACGGCCTTATCCTGGTTCCTCGGGCAGTGCTGAAAGATCATCGGCAACATCCATCCCCTTTTGCCCAGGCCTTGGCGCCCGGCGCTTTTTGGGTTACTAGTTTTTTGCAGTCTTCTCGCCCGCCCTGTATAATCTGGATCAGGGCCGTTCCTTGCCCAACACACCGAAAAACATGATCAATTCAGCTAGTCGTCCCGGTAATATTTGGTCGTCTTACCAGCCGGGCGCAATACGATGGCTCGCCACGGCGGGCATCCCCAGGCCTTCCAGCGCGCTGTAGTATTTATTATTGTACAAAATAGTAGCCATGGTTTTTGTCAGTTATTTGAACTTGCCATATTTTTCAGGGTTTGCTTTGCTGATAATCGAGCGCCACCCCACGTCACAGGAGGCAGGCCGTTTTCAAGCTAGCCCACGATCCCCTGGCCCCCTTCGCGGCCAGCCGCACCCCGGCGGGGCTCTATGCCCGCTCCCGCTGGCTGGGCGGCGACCCCCGCCTGGGGCGGGACATGGCCCGCGCCGTGACCGCCCTCAGGAAGGGGCAGCGGGCCGACGGCTCCTGGGGCGGATCGCCACTCACCACCCTACACCGCCTTTTTGGCCTGCACCTCGCCCAGCGCGAGCCCGATCCGACGGTGGAGCGGGGCCTGGACTGGCTTTGGCAGCGGGCCATGGTCTCCGGCGGGGCTCCCACATCCCCCACGGTCCGTGAGCTTTACGGCCTGCCCTTCGCCCCCAGCCGGGGGGGCGCCCTGTGGCCCGCGGCGGCGCTGTTCCTGGCCTGCATCTTCGGGCGCGAACAAGAGCCCAAGGTGATCGAGGGGTTGCGGCATCTGGAGGACCGCCTGGCGGGCGGCGACGCCCTGGGCTGGGCCGCCCGCAGCAACCTGCTCCGCGCCCTGGCGGTGCACCCAAAGTTTTGCCGGGGCAGGGGGGTCAGGACCTTATTAGAGCAATTGCTCGAAGATACCGCCGGGCAAGAGGTATGGCCCAGAAGCCTGCCTTTTCATCATATTTTAAACGCCTTGGCCCACATCCCCGGCCGCCGGGCCTTCGGTTTGCTGCGGCCCCTGCTGCCCGGTCTGGCCGAGGCTCAAGCCCGCGATGGTTGGTGGGGACGCACTGACCGCGAGTTCAAGAGCTTCCTGCTGGTGCACGCCCTCAAGAACCTGGGGCTGTTGCCCCGCTGAGGCCGAGGCAGCACTTTTTATGGCTTGCATCTTTGGGCGCGAACGACAGCCCAGATTTATAATCCTTTTCTCTCCGCCAAATTAACAAACATAAGGGAGTTGGCCGAATAGGCCGACTCCCCGTGTTGTTTACTTTAAAAAATGTTTATAGCTCTTTGGCAGTTATGTACCTTCACCAAGGATGGCAATGTATTTACTATACGCGTATACACGGCCATAAGATCGCCCGGTAATTTCAGTTATGATGCCCAGGTTTTCAAGGTTCTTTAGGGCATTGGTTACGGCGGGAGCGGATAACCCGGTTTTTAATGATAATTTGGAAACACTGTTCATCGGGGACTCCTGCAGGACAGAATGCACTCTTATCGCAGAACTTGCCGCCCTACCCAACTTGTCTTGCATCGCCTCTTTGTCTTCCGCAAATAATGAAACCAGCCTTCTAGCTGTAGTGACAGCGTTTTCAGCAGTTTCTTTTATCCCTTCCAAAAAGAATTTAAGCCATGTTTCCCAATTACCACTAATCCTGACTTTTTGTAGCAAATCATAATAGTTGTCTCTATTAGCTTTGAAGTATAGGCTAAGGTACAAAAGCGGCTCTTCCAAAATTCCTTCGGCGCATAACAACAAAGTAATCAGAAGACGTCCCAACCTTCCGTTACCATCCAGGAAAGGGTGTATCGTTTCAAATTGAACATGGGTCAGGGCCGCCTTGACTAGAACCGTAGTTCGGACAGGGTCATCATGTAAAAATTTTTCTAGATTCCCCATGCATTCAATTACTTTTTCAGGTGGCGGTGGGACAAAAACCGCATTACCCGGCCTTGAACCACCGATCCAGTTCTGAGAGCGACGAAATTCACCGGGGTCTTTTTCGCTTCCCCTGCCTTTGTCCAGCAATACCCCGTGGATTTCTTTAATTAAGCGAAGGGATAGAGGGAACCCTTCCCTTAGACGCTTGATACCGTGATTCATAGCTGCGATGTAATTCGAGACCTCTTGCACTTCATCTAAAGGGAACCCCGGCAATTCTTCAGACTCATAAAGCAACAAATCTGACAGGGAAGACTGTGTGCCCTCAATCTGGGAAGACAACACGGCCTCTTTGCGGACATACATATATATAAATAGCCTAGTGTCGGGCAATAAAGTGGAAATGCTATCAAGGCGTCCCAGCGCCAAAAGGCTTTTTTCAAGCAAACCGTCCAAATCTGGAGAGAGCTTGATAGGTGGTTTGGGGGGCAGGGGAGCAGGAACATAAGCCTGATATTTCTCACCCGCAACAGAACAACTAATTATATTTCCTTGTATTTTTCTGTCCATTGCGGCCTCCGGCCTAGATTTAAACTATCTTTATATCGCCACTAGCTATTTAAAGCTTGGAGGCTCATCCTTTAATTTGCTACAAGGTTAGAACATAGGGCAGGAGCCAGACAAGCGTTATTTTGCCGGCATATTAGGCTGGCCTTAAACTGCCAACTCCTTTATTTTTGCCCGTCCTGGCGCACAAATCGCCCTTCTTGCCAGCGATAACGGGTGGTTATCTCCCGGCCCCGGGCGTTGTCGTAGTAGGTGTGGCTGAGCACCCCCAGCTCGGCCCTTATCAGGGGGGTGGAGTTGTTGTGCCCCGCCCCGGACACAGCCAGAGTGCGGCCATTGCCCACCGGCAGCTCGGCCAGGCGGCCCTGGGGAGTCAGGGTGAACAGGCGGTATAGGTTGGCGTTGCAGGAGCCGTAGGCTCCCAGGTTGAAGTCCGGGCGGCCGTCGCCGTTGTAGTCGGCCGAAACCAGGGTGAGCGGAGCCCAGAAAAAGGCGGGTTCTCCGGAGTTGCCGTGGGGATATAACAGCTCGTCCCAGGCCCGCTGGTCCAACAGGGCCTCCCCCCGGCGCACCCGGATGACGAAGGCTCCCTCCCATTTGTCCCCGGAGCCACACCAGGGCTCGGCGTCTTGGAATCGGCGGCCCTGGAGCAGCACCACCTCCAAGGTTTCGCTGCGGCCATCGCCGTCAAAGTCGGCCTGGGCCGAGGCGATGACTGTGGGTGGTCCGGATGCTTGTGCCGGGGCCGCCTCGGCGACAAGCGGGAGCAACAGGGCCAAGGCCATTATCAAGGCGTTTAAGTAAGACATATCTCAATATAGTGCCGTGGCCCCGCCGAGCCAAGCGGAAGCGTCATGGCGAATTCGCTAATGGACTGGAGCCGTTGGTTGTTGACCATCTTGTAAGATTACATTATTTTATTCACAGGTCTTAACTACAACTAACCTTGACGCGGCTTTGTTTATCTGGCGGTCGCTCGCTGGGTCAGGTAATGTACCAAAAATTTTTCCATTTGGACCTGCCCCCCTTTGATCCGGAGCCCGATTCCCGGCTCATTGTGCTCACTCCCACCCACCGCGAAGCACTTGCCACCCTGGTCTACGCCATGGACCAGCGGGAGGGCTGGGCCCTGCTCTACGGCGACGCGGGCCTGGGCAAAACCACCCTGCTCAAGGCCCTGATGATGCAACTGGACCAGGCCACGGTGGCCGGGGTGGTGGCCAGCCCCTCGCCGGACATCCTGGATCTGTGCAATCAGATCGCCCTGGCCCTGGGCATGGAGGGGCCTTACGAGCGCAAGGGATTGTTTTTCACTGCACTTCGCGCCTTTTTAAAACAACTGCGGGCCCAGAACGAAACGGTGATCGTGGTAATCGACGACGCCCACACCCTGACCCCGGAACAGCTCGTCGAGCTGCGCCTGCTGGCCACCGCCGATACGGATGAACCCAGGGTGCTCAACATATTCCTGGCCTCGCGCCCGATCATCAAGCATCTTTTGCAGCAGACCGAGGAGGAGGATCTGCGCCAGCTCCTGCACCGCCAGCGGCGTCTGGCCCCCCTGGTCAAGGAGGAGACCGCCCAGTATGTGCAGCAGCGCCTGCGGGCGGCGGGTGGCGACCCGGCCATCTTTCCCCTGGAAACCATTGAGGTCATCCATGCCGGCACCCAGGGAGTGCCCCGCCTGATCAACGCGGTGTGCCTCGCCTGCCTGCAAAAAGCCGACAAGCAGGGCCTGGAGCAGGTGAGCCCCCAGTTGGCCAACCAGGCCCTGCAAGACCTGTGGCCGCTGTCCTCTATCTTGGACCCCGCACCCATCCCGCCCCTTTTGCCGCACCATCACCAGATCTACGAAGGCATGGAAGACCGCTGGAACCCCTGCGCCGATCCCCCGCCCCGGCCGGAGTTGGACGCCCAGGGGCAGCGCCTGGAAAACCGCCTGTTGAACCGCTGTCACGATGCCTACCGGGGCATGGACTGGTGGGACAAGACCACCCAGTTCACCGTGGAGTGGGACAATCTGCGGCGGCGCCGCCTGGGTTTGCTGGGACCCGCCTTCCCCTCCTTTTGCCCCCGATGGGTGGATGAGCGCTGGGGGGCCTTCAACTTGGCCCGGCGCGATGCCGACTTCGAAGGCGCTCTGTACAGGGACTGGATAATTGCCCAATACAAACGAATGTTCGGGGAGAGTCTAGGCGAGCTGCCCCTGAATGAGCTTTCCGGAGAACAGGCCCAGAGCTACTTTCGCGGGCTCTCCCAGGAAGAAAAAGCCACCGGGGTGGACATGGTGGAGGCGCCCTTTGACTGGGATGATTTCGACCCCCAGGAGCCGGAGCACGCCCAGCACGCGGCAAAGGCCCTGGATGAAATTTTCGACCTTGCCGGCTACGTCTGCGCCCAGGAAAGGCGCGGAGCCGAAGATTTGGTGACCGAGGCGGTGTGCCAAGCGGTGCTGCCGCTCAAGGCCCTGAGCGGCATCCCCAAGCTTCAGCAACAGGTTAGCGAAGCCCTGGAGCGCATGGGCCGCGCGAAGGGCCCCGCCCAGAAAGACTCCCCCGCCCCCAAGGACCACCCGCCCATCATCATTTAATTCGTATGGTTCCATGAAGGCCCGGCGGCAACGCGGCTTGCCGGTGGTCAGCCGTACCGCACCCCGCCCTTGACAACCCGGCGGTAGGGGCGGGTATGTTAAATGAATACTGAAAAATGGGGGACTGTGATGTCCGAGAGCAAGGTCGGCGAGGTCTTCAAGTTCTTCGCCAAGCCCATGGTGGCCGCCATCCGCATTACCGGCGGAAGCCTGGCGGTGGGCGACAGGCTCCATTTCGCCGGGTTCACCACCGACTTCGAGACCACCGTGGAGTCCATGCAAGAGGAGCACGCGGTGATCGAGAGCGCCGGACGGGGCCAAACCGTGGGCATCAAGGTGCCCGAGCGCTGCCGCCCCGGCGACGAGGTGTACAAGGTAGACTGAGCCGCCGCCCCGCGCCGCCACAAGTCACCGGGAGATGCGCCCCGGCTTCCCGCAACCGAGGAGTACGCCATGAATCCCTACCCCACCCTGTTTTCGCCCCTGGAGCTGAACGGCCTGTCCCTGGCCAACCGCATCACCATGGCCCCCCTGTACCTGGGCTATGCGGGCGGCGACGGGCTGGTCAACCCGCGCCTGCTGGAGCACTACCAGACCATGGGAGCCTCGGGCGCGGCCATGGTCATGGTGGAAAACGCCTCCATCGATCCCAGGGGGCAGGGCTCGCCCTTCACCATGCGCATCGACGAAGACCGCTTCGTCCAGGGCCTGGCCCGCTTGGCCAAGGTCATACAGGAGGGAGGGGCCAAGGCCGGCTTGCAGATCAACCACGCCGGGCGCTTCGCCCACGGCAGGGGCACCCCCCTGGCCCCCTCGGCGGTGCCCTTGGGGAAGATGGTCCCCGAGGCTCTTACCCTGGAGCAGATCGCCGGGATCGTGGAGGCCTTCGCCCAGGCCGCCCGCCGGGTGCGCCGAGCCGGTTTCGACCTGGTGGAGCTGCACGGCGGCACCGGCTATCTGCTGGCCCAGTTCCTCTCGCCGCGCACCAACCGCCGGGAAGACGATTACGGCGGCTCTCTGGAAAACCGCCTGCGCTTCCCCCTGGAGGTGATCGCGGCGGTGCGGGAGGCGGTGGGCCCGGATTACCCGGTGGGCTACCGCTTTTTGGCCGACGAATGGCTGCCCGACGGCCTGCAACTGGCCGAGGCGGTGCAGGCGGCCCCGCGCCTGGCCGAGGCGGGCCTGGCCTATCTGTCGGTGATGGGCGGCACCTATGAGTCGTTCTTCTTGCCCGAACGCAAAGAGCAGGAAAAGCAGCCCGGCTACATGCTCTCCCTGGCCGCGGCGGTGAAAAAGGCGGTGTCCGTGCCGGTGATCTCCGCCGGGCGCATGCAGGATCCGGCCCTGGCCGAGGCGGCGCTGGCCGAAGGCAAGGCCGACCTCATCGGCCTGGCCCGGGTGCTGTTGGCCGATCCTCTTTGGCCCTCAAAGGCCAAGGAGGGCCGGGCCGAAGAAATCGTGCCCTGCGAGCCCAGTTGCAGCCTGTGTTTCTCGCGGGTGGCCAAGGGACAGCCCATCTTCTGTTCCCAGTGGCCCAAGGAAAAGCGCGAGCATTTCGCCACCAGGGACTAAAAGGATAGCCCCATGCCCAGCAAGCGCCTGCCCCTGCTTCTGGCCGCCCTGGCCCTGCTCTCTCTCCTGGGATGGGCTTCGGCCCAGGCCCAGCCCTGCCTGGTGACGGCCAGCGTGCCCGCCAACCGGGCCCAGGGGGTGGACCCCCAGACGGCCTACATCGAGGTCGGCTTCAACCAGGACATGCTCACCGATCGCTGGTCCTGGGTGACCAACCCCAAGCTGGGGGCCTTCCCGGTGGTGGCGGGCAAGCCCGCCTTTGTGGACGCCCGCACCTGCCGCTTGCCGGTTAAGCTCACGCCGGGGGTCACCTACGCGGTGGGCATCAACACCGAGGGCTACGGCAACTTTCGCGCCCAGGCCGCACCGGACACGCCCTGCGCGCCTTATCAGATCATCTTCACCACGGGGAAATAGGCCAGGCTAGGCCATCAGGGACCAAACCTCCACCGTCTCGTCCATGCCCTTGAAGCACACCCCGCCACGGGGGTAGGTGGGCCACAGGCCCTTGATTTGCTCCCGCACCGCCTCGCTAATCAGGATGTCGCCGCCCTGGGCCATGTCGGCCAGGCGGGCGGCCAGGTTGGTCACCGGGCCGCTGGCGGTGTAGGTCATGCGGCTGCCCAGGCGGGTGGGGCCCACCAGGGCCCGGCCCAGGTTGATGCCCATGTTCAGGCGCAGGGGGTCTGTCTCCAGGCCCAGGGACAGGTTGTTCATGGCGGCGGTGGCCTGGATGTCAAAGGCCGCTTCAAGCGCCTTTTTGGCCCCGGCGGCGGGGTCCTCGTCGGAGAATATGATCATCAGGCCGTCCCCGGCGGTCTCGTTTATGTCCCCGCCGGAGCGGTGGATGGGGTCCACGAAGCTGGAGAAGAAGCGCTCCACCAACTGGTTGACCTCCTCCTCGGGCATGCGGGAAAAGAGCCGAGAGTAACCCTCGATATCCACGAACAACACCGCCACCTGGCGGCGCTTTTTGCCCTGAGCCAGGCCATGGGACCCTTCCTGGGCCATGCGGGCCACCGCCCGGGGCACGAAGGGGGTGAGTTGCTGAAGGCTCTGGCTGATCTTGAGCTTGTCCTGGGTAACCTGCCAGTGCAGCTTGGCCCCCAAGAGCTGGTTGCCCGCGATGTCGGCCAGGTCGCGCATCAGAAACAGCTCGCGGCGGGTGAAGCGGGCGCCGGGCCGGGCCAAGACCGTGCCCACGGCCAGGGCCTCGCCCTTGACCAGAATGGGCATGGCCGCCTCGGGGCCGGTGGCCACCACCGTGCCGTCGGGGCGGGTGACTTTGCCGGGCTGGTTGAGCAGCACCGCCTTGTGCTGAGCCAGGGCCTTTTGCACCGCCGGGCGATTGCGCTTGCAGCTCAGGCAGTTGCGCGGGGTGGCGAACAGGTCGCACTGCATGGGCCGGGTGTAGGCCGTGGCCGCCGGGTCCAGGAGCAGGATGCAGGCCTCCATGGCCTCGGGCACCACCTGCTTGGCCTCGGCGCGCACCGCCTCCAGGATGTGGTTCACTTCCAGAACGGCGGCCAGGCGGCGGCTCAGGCGGCGGTAGAGCTGGTAGCGCTCCTGAAAATTCTTTTCCACGTCCTCCTCCGCCAAGGGGTGTCGTTTCATTCTCGGGCCTAGCGGGCCCTGGGGCAAGGACGCAGGTCAAAAAATCGGGGCCGCGTTTGGGAAACCACGCCAAAAAAAGAAGCCCGCCCTCCGCAACGCGGAAGGCGGGCTTTACTATCAGGCTACCTAACCGGCCTCAGCCGGTTGGGAATGAACTACTTGCTGTCGACGATCTGGTAGTAGTCCATGAGGATCTTGGCCACTTCGGGGCGGGAGAACTCGGGCGGCGGGGCAATGCCCTGGCCCAGCATCTCGCGCACCTTGGTGCCCGACAGCAGGACGAAGTCTTCCTTGGTGTGACCCTCGGGAGCGTCCTTCATCATGATGACCTTGTTCAGCACCTTGGAGTAGGCGGTGTGGTCGGCCCGGTAGATCTCGATCTTCATGGCGCCGGCGGGCACCTCTTCGTCGAAGATGGTCTGGGCGTCGAAGCCGCCGTAGTAGTCGCCCACGCCGGCGTGGTCGCGGCCCACGATCAAGTGGGTGCAGCCGGTGTTCTGACGGAATACGGCGTGCAGCACGGCCTCGCGGGGACCGGCGTAGAGCATGTCGAAGCCGTAGCCGGTGACCAGCACGGTGTTGGGCTCGAAGTACAGCTCCACCATCTTGCGGATGCAGGCGTCGCGCACGTCAGCCGGAATATCGCCGGCTTTCAGCTTGCCCAGCAGCATGTGGATGAGGATGCCGTCGCACTTCAGGTCGTTGTAAGCCATGCGGCAGAGCTCTTCGTGGGCCCGGTGCATGGGGTTACGAGTCTGGAAGGCCACAACCTTGGACCAGCCCAGCTTTTCCATCTTCTCGCGGATCTCGTAGGCGGTCATGAAGGTGCCCGGGAAGTCCTTGTCGAAGTAGGAGTAGTTCAGGACCTTGATGGGGCCGGAGATGCAGGTCTTGCCCACGGTGTTGAAGGCCTTGACGCCGGGGTGAGCCATGTCGTCGGTCCGGTAGACCTTCTGGGTCATCAGGGCCATCTCGGCATCGGTGAAGGTCTCGACGGCCTTGACGTTCTGGATGGCCAGGACCGGGTTGCCGGCCACGTTGGGGTCGCGCAGGGCGATGCGGTCACCGGCCTTGATGGCGCCGGCGTCCTCGACCATGTTCAGCACCGGGGTGGGCCAGAACAGACCGGAGGCGGTTTTGAGCTCTTTGGCCACGCCCAGGGCGTCGGCCTTGCTCATGAAGCCCTCAAGGGGGGTGAAGTAGCCGCCGCCCAGCATCACGGCGTTGCCCGCCGCGGCGGAGCTGATGACGATCGAGGGCAGACCCAGGGCCTCTTTGGCCAAGTCCGCGCGCTGAGCTTCGTCCATTACGTACAGCGGCTTGAGATTTCCACCGCCATGAGGTTCGATAAGTGCCATTTGTATAAGCCTCCTTACGCTAGTTCCCGCGCCCCCCGCTGGGGACGCCCGCCTTGAGGGGCGGGTAATTTATTCTTTTCCTTCGTCTCCGGACCGGAACCGGCCCGGCGTTATTACCGGCGCTTACTTTGTGCCTTTTGGCACTTTACAAGACAAAAACTTGGGGCCCTCAGGCCCTTACCGCAAGACTCCGTCCGCCCTCTGCCAGCCCGGACTTGCTCTCCCTCACGCATTTCTAGAGTCTACGCTACCTTAAATACACCCCGTGGCGGTGTCAAGCTTAAAGTATATCCGTAGCCTAGGCCACCCGGTCCGCTTTTTGCTCCCGGATCAGGCCGGCCAGGCGGCGGTATTTCTCCAGGGTGTAGACCCCTTCCAGCCAGGCGGCCCACCATCCGGCCTTGCCGTCCAAAAAGCCCAGGCGAACCAGATACCTATGCACAAATGCCCAGGCGGCGTGGGTGGGCCCGGTCAGGGGGCCGCAGCGCTTGCCCGCCGCCAGCATGTGCCGGGCTCCCGCCTCGGCGTAACGCATCGCCCGCTCACGGTAGTCTTCCACCGAATCGTAGGAGTAGTGGTCGTAGATGCAGTCCCCCAGCCGCCCCATCGGCCCCTTCACCTCCAGACGCTCGTGCACCTCCTGGCGGGCCCAGGTGCCCTTGCCCCGCCGGTACAGGCGCGGATTCCACTCGGGGTAGAAGCCCCCCCAGCGCAGCCATTTGCCGAAAAACCACACACGGGAGGGCATCAAATAGGCGTCCATCCCGGCTTCAGGATTGGCCTTGAAAGCCTTTAACAGACGAATGCACTCCCGGTTGATCACCTCGTCGGCGTCCAGCATCAAGATCCAGTCCCCGGTGCATTGCTCGGCCAGGTAATTGCGCTGGTCGGAGTAGCCGGTCCAGGCCCGGTGATAAACCCTGGCCCCGGCCAGATCCAGAATCTCCACGGTGCGGTCGGTGGAGCCCGAGTCCACGGCCACGATCTCATCGGCCACCCCCTCCACCGCCTTCAGCCAGCGGGGAAGGTTCTTTTCCTCGTTCTGCACGATTACGGCGGCGGAAAGCTTGATCATGGCCCCTACCAGCGGCTTTTGGTCCGGCTCAGTTTCAAGGCGAAATCCAGGGCTTGGTCCGAGCGCTTGACGATGATGCGGGGGATGGCCAGGGAATCGGTGTCAGCGGCCAACATGCCCGGCCGGGTGGAGCAGGCCGCGCTGAAGCCCGCCCTGGCCACCGCTTGCTTCACCCCATCGTTGAACAGGCCGTAGGGGTAGGCGAAGCCGCGGGCGGGCTTGCCCAAAAGCCCGCTCAGGGTCTCCTGGCAAGCGGCCAGGTCCTGGGCCAGTTCACCGGGGCTCAGGGAGGTCAGGTCGCGGTGCTGGTGGCCGTGCCCCCCGAACTCCACCCCCTGGGCGGCCAACTCCTTGATTTGCTCGGCGTCCAGCAGGGGAACCGAGGGGATGCCCTTGCCCTGGTCCCACACGTTGCTGCCCCCGATCTGGCTGGTTACCACGAACACCGTGGCCCCCATGCCCCTGGCCTTGATCAGCGGCCAGGCATTGTCCGCAAAGTCCTGGAAGGCGTCGTCAAAGGTCAGTGCCGCGACCCGGTCTCCCGGTTCGGCCTCCAGGGCTTGGCTCAGGCTCATCACCTTGAAGCCCCGCTGGGCCAGGGTGCCCAACTGGCGGGCGAACGCCTGGGGCGGCACCCTGAGCTTGGGCAGGGGGGTGCTGTCCAATTCCTGAACGATCTGGTGGTACATGAGCACCGGCGCGCCGCTTTGGCGGCTCCGCCACCAGTGGTAGCGGGCGCTGAAGGCCAGAGCGCCCAGCCCGGCCAATGCAACCGGCCACCAACTCACAGCGTCCTCCCGGCCAGCACCCGGCCGTAGATTTGTTCGGTGGCGTCCAGCATGGCCTCCATGGAGTAGCGCGCCAAGACCAGGCGGCGGCCTCCCCGGCCCAGCCGGGCGGCCAGATCGGGATCGTCCAGCACCCGGGCCACCCCGGCGGCCAGGGCCGAGGCCTCACCCGGCTCCACCAACAGGCCGGTCTGGCCGTCGATGACCACCTGGCCCACGTCGCCCGCCTTGGCGGCCACCACCGGGCGCTGGGCGGCCATCTGCTGCAACACCGCCTGGGGCACGCCCTCGTTCTTGTCGCTGGCCAAGACGCACACGTCGCACAGGGGCAACAGGCGCTCCACGTCCGGGCGCATGCCGGTCATAACCACCCGCTCGCCCAGGCCCAGGCTCCGCACCAGTTCGCGCACCTCCTGTTCCTTGGGCCCCCCGCCCACGATGACAAACTGCGCCTGGCGGCCCTGGCCGAGCAGCTCCTTGGCCATGGCCAGGAACAGGTCGTGGCGCTTCCAGGAGCGCAGGATGGCCACGATGGCCACCACCGGCAGGCCGGGGGCTAGGCCCAGCTCCCGGGCCAGTCCCGCCTCGGGTTCGCGGGGGGTGTAGCGCCCCACGTCTATGCCCGTGGGGATGGAGGCCACCCGCCCCGGAGCCAGGCCGTAGTCATCGATGAGATGGCGGCGGATGCTCTCGCCGGTGGTCACCACCGCCTGGGGCAGGCGGTAGACGAAGTTGAAGGGATGGTTGGGAACCTTGGCCGAGAGGTGGCGGGTGCGCAAGGAGGCCACCCCGGCCCAGCGGGCGGCCATGCCCCCCACCCAGCCGTCCACCGAGGAGTGGGTGTGCAAAATGTCGGTGTTCTGGCTCTTGAGCAGGGCGCGCATCTTAAGGATGGCCGGAAGATCCCAGGGGCCGCGCATTTCCAGAGGATGGAACGTCAGCCCTTCGCCTTCGGCCGCCTGGCGCAGCTTGCCCGTGGGGCATCCCGCCAAGGCCACCCGGTGGCCGCGCCCGGCCATGCCCAGGCACTCGGTGAGAATGCGTATCTCCTGGCCGCCCCAGCCGTTGGACCATTCCGAATGTATAATGTTTAGAGGCTTCATCTGGCCTTTCTTACGGTAGCCGGCGGGTTGCGTCAAGCGCGGTCTGCGACAGCGCATTGACATTTTACCCTGGCCGGGCCGATACTTGGCCCGGAGGAGCATAGTGGATAACCAACTACAACCGAGCTTGCAACAACTTTGCGCCCGTCTGGGCTATTCCTTTGGCGATCCTTCCCTGCTGGAGCAGGCGGTTCGCCATTCATCCTACATCCATGAGCACCCCGAGCTGGGGGGCGAAAGCTACGAGCGCCTGGAGTTTCTGGGCGACGCGGTGCTGGAGCTGGTGATCACCGAGTTCCTGTACCGGCGCTTTCCCGAGGCCAGCGAAGGCCATCTCAGCAAGGCCAGGGCCGGGGTGGTCAACGAAAACCGCTTGGCCACGGTGGCCCGTTCCCTGGACCTGGGCCCCTGCCTGCTCCTGGGCCGGGGCGAGGAGATGCAGGGCGGCCGGGAAAAGCCCTCCATCCTGGCCGACGTGGTGGAGGCCATCGCCGCGGCCATCTACCTGGACGGCGGCCTGGAACAGGCCCGCCGGGTGCTCAGCGCCCTGTTGGCCGAGGTGGCGGAAAAGGCCCTGCTGCGCACCCCCAAGAAAGACTACAAGACCCGCTTGCAGGAGGAGGTGCAGGAGGTGCTGCATCTCACCCCCAACTACGAGCTGATCCACGCCGAGGGACCCGACCACGCCAAGATGTTCACCGTGGCCCTGGTCATCGACGGCCGCCGGGTGGCCACCGGCAGCGGGCGCTCCAAGAAAGAGGCGGAGCAGGACTCGGCCCGCCGGGGGGTTGATGCCTGGCGCCTCATGGAGTGGGGCTAGCCCCCGGCTGCGCCAGCCGCCGCATGGCCGCGTTGCCGGCTTGCCCTGCGTCGGCTGGCTGTGCCGGGCAAGACGCAACGACCTCATCCCGCCGAACTTAGAGCCTGTTTT
Source organism: Pseudomonadota bacterium (assembly GCA_018896025.1). Taxonomy (GTDB): domain Bacteria; phylum Desulfobacterota; class Desulfarculia; order Desulfarculales; family Desulfarculaceae; genus Desulfoferula. Next base: position 21,828 of record JAHIND010000007.1, on the reverse strand, counting down.
GCCAACTCCAAATACAATCAGCCCCGCTTCAGCACCCACCACAGCAGGGGCGGCGCGGCCAAGAGAATCAGGGCGGCGACGCCCATCTGCCAGCCGCCGGTGAAATCCAGCAGGCTCCAGGCGACAAGGGCGTACGCCCCCAGGGCCATTCCCACCCCCGCCCAGACCATGGGCCAGGCCTTCTTTTTCTTGTCGCGCTCAGGGTCCATGCCGCTCCTCGTTTTCGCCCCTCATCTTAGCCCGACCCACTTTTAGAAGCCACCCCCTAGCCCGCGTATTTCATGCAGGCTAAAAACCCCCTTGCGGCCGGAATTGAGCTGTGCTACTTTTCTCACGCGTCGGGCTCCCCGCCCGATTTTCTTGAGTAGCAAGGAGCGACGAAAGCAACACCATGGCCAGCAACGCCTCCTATAGCGTCCGCGCCTATGCTTACGTCTATTGCTACGACTATCGGCCGCCCCGCGGCTGATAACTACCCCTACATAAACACCCATACCCCCAGTCCAATAGGATAGCCGTGCCCGCGCCGCAGCTTGCGGCCCGGCATCGGACCATATACATCGTGGAGATAATCATGTTGCAGCGAAGCCTGTTGACGGTTCTCAGCCTCCTTCTCACCCTGGCCTTCGGCGCTCCCGCCGCCTTTGCCGGGACCAACCTGACCTACAGCAACTTCTTCCCCCCCACCCACGCTCAGAGCCAATTGGCCCAGGCCTGGTGCGATGAAGTCAAAAAGCGCACGGGCGGCCAGGTCAGCGTGCAGTACTTCCCCGGCCAGACCCTCACCCCAGCCCGCCAGGCCTACGACGGCGTGGTCAACGGCCTGTCCGACCTGGCCATGGGCTGCTTCGCCTACACCCGGGGCCGCTTCCCGGCCATGGAGGCCCTGGATTTGCCCCTGGGCTACCAGAGCGGGGTGCAGGCCACCAAGGCGGCCAATATCTTCGTGGCCAAGATCAAGCCCAAGGAGCTGGACCAGGTGGTGGTGATGTACGTGCACGCCCATGGTCCGGGCCTGCTGTTCACTCGGGACAAGGCGGTGGGGACCCTGGAGGACATGAAGGGCCTCAAGATCCGCTCCCACGGCACCTCGGCCAAGCTGGTCAAGGCCCTGGGCGGCGTGCCGGTAACTCTGCCCATGCCCGACACCTACCAGTCCCTGGCCCGTGGCGTGGTGGACGGCTCCTTCTACCCGGTGGAGTCCAACCTGGGGTGGAAGCTGGCCGAGACCGTGAAGTTCGGCACCTGGAGCCTGCCGGTGGCCTACACCACCAGCTTCTTCGTGGTGATGAACAAGGCCCGCTGGAACTCCCTGCCCGAGGGCGTGAAAAAGACCATTCGCCAGATCAATAAGGAATGGGCGGGCAAGACCGGCCAGACCTGGGACCAAGCCGACCAGAAGGGCCTGGAGTTCTTCCTGGCCCAGCCCGGCCGCCAGATCATCAAGCTCAGCCCCACCGAGGGCCGGCGCTGGCGTAAGGCGGCCCAGCCGGTGATCGCGGAGTACGAGCAGTCGGCCACGGCGCGGGGCCTGGACGGCAAGGCGGTGGTCAAGGCGGCCCAGGACGCCCTGGCCCAGGCGGGCGGGAAATAAGTCAAACCAATGGAAACCTACAATCGCCTCACCGGATATTTGGTGAGCGCTCTCAAGGCAGGTGGGGGCCTGTGCCTGGTGGCCATGATGGCCCTCACCTGCCTGGATGTGGTGTTGCGGGCCACGGGCAGCCCCCTGGAGGGGGCGGTGGAGCTGGTGGCTTGGCTGGGGGCCCTGGTGCTGGCCCTGGCCCTGCCCCAGACCCAGGCCCGCCACGGCCACGTGGGGCTCATGTCCCTGGTGCAGCGCCTGCCGCGGCGCTCCTCGGCCACGGTGCAGACCCTGGCCGCCGGGGGCTCCCTGGCCCTGTGCGGGGCCGCGGCCTGGCAGAGCTGGGTCTACGCGGGCCAGCTCATGGCCTCCAACGAAATATCCATGACCCTGGGCCTGCCCCAGCACGTATTGGCCCGGGTCATCTCCCTGGGCCTGTGGGTCACCTGCCTGGTCATCGCCGGGCAGACCTGGGCCCTGTTGCGCAAGGCGGTGCGCCCGTGAGCCCGGCGGTGGTGGGCCTGGTGGCCCTGGCCCTGATGCTCATGATCTTCTTCAGCGGCATGCCCGTGGCCTACGTCATGGCCCTGGTGGGCTGGCTGGGCTTTTCCTACCTGGTGTCTCCCCAGGCCGGGCTGGGCCTGCTGGCCCGTGACCTGGTGGGCACCTTTTCCAACTACGGCCTGGTGGTGATCCCCCTGTTCACCCTCATGGGCCAGCTGGCCCTGCACTGCGGGGTGAGCCGACGGCTCTACGACGCGGCCAGGGCCATGTCCGGGGCCACCCGGGGCGGCCTGGCCATGGCCACCATCCTGGCCTGCACCGGCTTCGGCGCGGTGTGCGGCTCCTCCCCGGCCACGGCGGCCACCATGGCCACGGTGGGCCTGCCGGAAATGAAGCGCTTCGGCTACGACCCCGGTTTCGCCGGGGGCACCGTGGCCTCCGGCGGGGGCCTGGGCATGCTCATGCCCCCCAGCGTGGTGCTCATCATTTACGGCATCCTCACCCAGCAATCCATCGGCCGGCTTTTCGTGGCGGCCATCATTCCCGCCCTGGTCATCTGCGGCCTGTTCATGCTGGCCGTGTTCCTGGTGTGCTGGTGGCGGCCCGAGCTGGGCCCTCCAGGCCAAAAGGTGCCCTGGCGACAGAAGATCGCCTCCCTGGTGCAGCTGGCCGAGGTGCTGGTGGTGTTCCTGATGGTCATGGGCGGGCTCATCGCCGGGCTGTTCACCCCCACCGAGGCCGCCGGGGTGGGCGCGGGCGGCATGCTCCTGGTGGGCCTCATCCGCCGCTCCCTCACCTGGGCCGGTTTCAAGCGGGCGGTAAGCGACACCCTGTGGACCTCGGCCATGACCATGATGCTGGTGGCCGGGGCGGTGGTCCTGGGCCATTTCCTGGCGGTCACCCGCCTGCCCTTCATGATCGGCCAGACCGTGGCCGCCCAAGCCTGGCCCGGCTGGATGGTGGTGATGGCCGTGGTGCTCATCTACCTCATCGGCGGCTGCTTCATCGACGCCCTGGCGCTCATCATGCTGACCATCCCCATCTTCTACCCGCTCATCACCGGCCTGGGCTACGACCCGGTGTGGTTCGGGGTGATGATCGTGCTGGTAACCCAGATGGGGGTCATAACCCCACCGGTGGGGGTGAACGTCTACGTGGTGGCGGGCATCGACGGCCACACCTCCCTGTCGGCCATCTTCAAGGGAGCCATGCCCTTTTTATTGGCCCTGGCCCTGGGCGCGGTGCTCATCACCGCCCTGCCCATGCTGGCCACCTGGCTGCCCGGAGTAATCTATTAGAAAAAGCCAAACCGCCAAATAGCAGCACGGGCGCTTAATCGCCCCTCGGGATCATGGTATTCTTGGACCAGTAGCCGGCGTTTTTCATCGTCGGCGGGAGATGCCATGACTACGCTCATTATCGCGGTTAGCGCCTCGATACTCATATCGGCCCTGTGCTCGCTGCTGGAGTCGGTGCTCTATTCCACCAGGATCATCACCCTGGAGGCGGCGGCCGCCTCGGGCAACCGCTACGCCATGGCCATGCGGGCCTTCAAGTCCCAGGTGGACCGCCCCCTGGCGGCGATCCTCATCTTGAACACCGCGGCCAACACCGGCGGGGCGGCCCTGGCGGGCTGGGCCGCCGGGCAGGTGTGGGGCCCCGGCTCCCTGTGGGCCTTCTCGGTGTTCTTCACCCTGGCCATCCTCATATTCAGCGAGATTCTGCCCAAGACGGTGGGGGCGGTCCATTGGCGCAGCCTGTGGGCCCCCTCCATCTTGCCCCTGCGCATAATGATCCTGTTGCTCAAGCCCTTCATCTGGCTCACCCAGGCGGTGACCGGAATAATCACCCGCAGCCGCAAAAAGGGCTCGTCGGTGAGCGAGGAGGAGATCCTGGCCGCCGCCCACATGGGGGCCAGGGGCGGGGAGATCAGCCGCATGGAGGCGGAGCTGATCGGCAACATCATAGGGTTGGAGGAAATAACCGCCTCGGACATCATGACCCCCCGCACCATGATGATGTCCCTGAACGGCGATCTTACCGTGGACGAGGTGGAGCTGGAGGCCCGGCGCTGGGCCCACACCCGCATACCGGTGTGGCAACAGACCCCCGACGGGGTGGTGGGCTACGTGCACAAGGACGACATCATCCGCCTGGAAGGGCGCGACCTGGACAAGACCCTGATGAGCTTCATCAAGCCGGTGCGCTTCGTGCCCGGCGGGGCCAACGCCCTCAGGCTGCTGGCCGCCTTCCTGGCGCGCAAGGAACACCTGGTGGTGGTGGTGGACGAATACGGCGGGGTCATGGGCCTGGTCACTTTGGAAGACGTAATCGAATCCCTGGTGGGCTCGGAGATAGTGGACGAAACCGATCAGGAAGTTGATATGCAGGAGCCGGCCCGCCGCCGAGCCAGGGCCATGCTCCAAGCCAGCGAGGAAGACGAACAGCTATGAGCCGGTTCGACCTGGACCTGATGGTTATCGGCGGGGGCGGCAGCGGCGGTTTCACCGCGGCCACCACGGCCATGAAATACGGAGCCAAGGTGGGCATGGCCGAGGCGGGCCGTTTGGGCGGCCTGTGCATCCTGGCCGGGTGCATGCCCTCCAAGACCCTTCTGCACAGCGCGGCCCAGGTGAAGGCCCAGGGGGTCAGCGGACGGGCGGCCTATCCCTCGGTGCACCAGTTCACTCGGGCGGTGGTCAACCACCTGGCCGGAGGCCGGGAAGAGTCCGTGGCCGCCAAACAGAAACAGGGCCTCAAGCTCTATCGGGGCGCGGCCCGCTTCGTGGACTCCCACACCCTGGAGGTGGACGGACAGAAGATCACCGCCGCCAACATCGTCATCGCCACGGGCAGCGTGGAAGGGGCCCCCCCGGTACCCGGCCTGGCCGAGAGCGGCTACATGGACTCCGACGGCTTCATGAATCTCACCGAGCTGCCAGAATCGCTCTTGGTGTTGGGCGGCGGCACCCAGGCGGTGGAGCTGGCCCAGGTGGCGGCGCGCATGGGGGTGAAGACCACGGTAGTGCAGCGCTCGGAGCATCTGGTGAGCAAGTACGACCCCCGCTTCGGCCACATCCTGGCCGAGGCCCTGGCCGAGGACGGGGCCACGGTCTACACCGGCACCGAACTCAAGCAAGTGCGCGGCCAGGGCGACACGGTGACCGCGACCTTCAGCCACCAGGGCAAGGAAGTGAGCGTCAGCGCCCAGGCCCTGCTGCTCTCCCTAGGGCGCAGGCCCAACACCGGGGGACTGAACTTGGAAGCCGCTGGGGTGGAAACCGGCAAGCGGGGCGAGGTCAAAGTGGACCGCTACATGCGCACCTCCCAGCCCCACATCTTCGCGGCGGGCGACGTGGCCGGCGGAATGATGGTGGTCAACCTGGCCATAGTGCAGGGAGAGGCCGCCGGGTACAACGCCACCCACCAGGAGCCCAGGGAGGTGGAGGACCGGGTGCTGCCCACCGCCATCTTCACCGACCCCCAGTTCGCTCGCGTGGGGCTCAGCGCGGAGCAGGCCGCGGAGGCTGGCCTGGACTGCCTGGAGGCGGACTACGACCTGGGCGACATGGGGGTGGCCAAGACCTACCCGGACAAGATTCGCGGCTACATGACCATGCGGGGCGAAAAGGGCACTGGCCGCATCGTGGGGGCCGAGTTGGTGGCCCCGGAGGCCGCGCTGATGATCCACGACATGGCCGTGGCCATCAAGCTGGGCGGCACGGCGGCACAGATCGCCTCCATCCCCTACATCCACCCCAGCCTGGCCGAAATCAGCGAATTCGCCGCCGGGCGGCTGGCCAAGAAGCTGAGGCCCTAGCTTGATCCGCCGTTGCCTGGCCGCGCTGCTGGCTCTGGCCCTGCTGGGGGCCGCCCCGGCCGGGGCCTGCACCCTTTGGGCGGCGGTGGGCTCCCAGGTGGCCGGGGGCGGGACCCTGGCCGCCAAGAACCGCGACTGGAACCCAGCGAGCATCGGCCGCCTGGAGCGGGTGCGCCCCGCCCAGGGAATGGCCTATTTGGCCCTCATGGCCCTGGGCAAAAAAGGCTGGGGAGTGCGCGCCGGAGTCAACCAGGCCGGGCTCACGGTGTTTAGCGCCTCGGCCTCGGCAACAGCCAAGGAGGCGCGCGGCGGCCTGCCCGGAGTGAGCCGCCGCCTGCTGGCCGGATACTCCTCGGTGCAGGCGGTGCTGGGGCATAGGCAAATGTTCGACGGCCTGGCCCCGCGCTTTTATCTTTTGGCCGACGCCCGCCAAACGGCGGTGGTGGAGATCGCCCCCGGCGGGGCGGTGCGCATCGCCTCCACCCGCGACGGGCTGCTCACCCACACCAACCACTACCTGAGCCCCGAGTTCACGGCCTTCAACCAGCGCCAAGCTCTGAGCAGCCATGCCCGCCTGGCGCGGGTGGACATCCTGGCGGCCGCCCTGAAGCGGCCCCTGACCCTGGGCATGTTTCAGGAAATCAGCCAGGACCGGGGGGCCGGGCCGGACAACAGCCTGTGGCGCACCGGCTCCAAACCCAAGGGCACCCGCACCCTGGCCTCTTTCCTGGTGCGCCTGCCCCTCAGCGGCGCGCCCGAGGCCTGGGTGGTGCTGGCCAACCCCGGCCAGGAGCGCCGGGAGCTCAAGCTAATCTTGGACCGGGACTTCTGGCGGAGCGAGACGCTGCGCCTGCCCTGAGGCTCCTATGGTTTGGATGCCCGCTCCTGGCAGGTCCGCCAGCCCAGGGACTCCATGCAGTTGTCGAACGCCCCCGGCCAAACCTGGCCCCAGAACCCCGACTTGCGATCGCAGTGCTCCTGGTCGGCTTCCAGGGTCGTGTAGTCGCCCAGCTCTTTGCACCAGCGCTCGGTGGCGCAGCCGCCCACCGACAGCAGCAGCAGGCAACCCAGGCAGACGGCCAGAAGCCTTTTGTTGCCGCCATAAAACCCAAAAATAATCGTAGCAAACCGCATTTTTTCAAACGACACAGCCACCCCACAATCATGATGAGCAGAAGTCTGACCGCCTCCGGCAAAAAGGGGGGGGCGCAGGCACAACTCATATTGTTTTAACCAATGCCGGGGCAGGCTTTCGATTTATGTTAAAAATAACAACCAATACAGTTAAATGTACACAATTTATTGTCCCAATAACATTATGGGAATAGCCGGCCAAAAGCGACGCGCCGGCTCCCACACGGGGAACCGGCGCGCTGACGGCTGATTATGGGCGGCTAGCTCTCGGCCGGAGCCTCAATTCCCAAGGCGGCCAGGGCGCCGCGCGCCCGTTCGTGCACCGCCTGCCCGGCGGGCTGGCTCAAAATCTCCTGGTAAAGCTTGGCCGCGGCCTTGGTGTCGCCGGAGGCGGCCAAGACCCTGGCCTGGTCCAGCTTGAAGGTCTGGCCCAAGTTGGGCCCGGCCACGGCGATGGCCTGGGCGTAGGCCTGGGCCGCTTCCTTGTATTTCTTTTCCCCTTCCAGGGCCTGGCCCAGCCCGTGGAAGGCCAGGGGGGCCAGCTCGGCCCCCAGGCCGCCCTCCTTGGCCAGGCTCTCAAAGACCTCCTTGGCCTTGCCCCACTCGCCCAGGCTCAGGCGCAGGTCGCCCAGGGCCAGGCGGGCCTGCAAGCCCGCGGGGGTGGAGCCGTACTCATCGGTGACCTTGGCCAAGTCGTTGGCCAGCTTGACGGTCTGGTCCTTGGCCAGCTTGCCCTCCACCGCCGCGGCGTAGCCGCTCATCACCCCGGCCAGGTCGGCGGCGGCCCGCTGCTCGCGCCAGTCAAGGTAGGTCTTGAACCCCAGCACGGCGGCCACGATCAGGGCAAGAGCGGTGGCGCTCCACAGCACCTTGTTGAGGTTGTCCTTGCTCCAGCGGATTACCCTGCTGCTGAGAGTGAGGAACTCGTCGGGCTCCTTGAGCAATTTTTTGCGATCCACCTTGGCCATGATACCTTCCTTAACCGCCGGGCGAAGCGGGGCCTAGCCCCGCACCTCGTCCTTGATGCGTTTTATATGTCCGCGCCCCAGGCCCTTTACCTCGCAGCCCAGTTCAATATATCGCCGGATGCGCTCGTCGTCCAAGAGGGCGAAGCAGTCCACCACCGCCACCGGCCCGCCGCAGGCCTCCACCACCCAGTCCGGGTCAAGTTCCAGGTATTGGGCGTGGCGCACGCAAAGCACCACCGCGTCGGCCCCGGAGAGCACGGCGGACAGGTCCTGGCTCACCTGGAGGTCCTTGAGCCCCTCCTGGTTGCGGAAGAATCGGGCCCGCCCCGCGCTGGTGGCGGGATACTCATCCTGCTTTACAAACTCCCACCAGGTGAGCACGTAGGGGTCGTGCACCGCCAGGTCGGCCCCCATCTCGGCCAAACGCCTGACCACCAGCTCGCTGCCCGAGTAGCGGGTGTCGCCCACGTCCTCGCGGTAGGCCGCGCCCAAGACCACGATGCGGCTGTTGGGCACCAGGGTGCCCATGTTGCGCAAAGCGTCGCGCACCAGCTCGGCGGCGTGCAGGGCCCGGCTGTCGTTGATGTCGATGGCCATGGGGGTGATCTTGAAAAGCTTCTGTTGGAAGCCCATGAGGTGATGGTAGGCCCACACCCCCAGGCCGCCGTCCTTGGGCAGGCAATAGCCGCCGATGCCCGGACCGGGCATCATCAGGTTGTTGTGGGTGGGCCGCATGCGGATGGCGTTTATCACCTTTACGATGTCCACCCCGTTGGTCTCGGCAAAGGTGCTCCACTCGTCCATGAAGGCCAGGATGGAGGCCCGGAAGCTGTTCTCCACGATCTTGGTGGTCTCGCTCTCCATGGGCCGGTCCAGCACGGTGAGGGGGAACTCGGCCACGTTGAGCACCTCGGAGAGGAACTTCTCCACCCGGGCCCGGCTCTCGGGGTTCACCCCGGCGCAGACCCGCCAGAAGTCGCGGATGCTCTTCACGTACTCGCGGCCCGGCATCACCCGCTCGAAGCTGTGGGCCAACAGGGGCTCGCTCTGAATGCCCCGCTGGGCAAAGGCCTTGGACATGATGGGATGGGCCACGTACTCGGTGGTGCCCGGAGGCACCGTGGTCTCGATGAGCACCAGGCACGAGGGTGGCATCATCTCGCCGATGATCTTCAGGCTATCCTCCAGGGCGGCCATCTCCACGCTGCCCTGCACCACGTCGGCCAGGGCCTGCTTGGAATAGTCGCACTGCACGTCCACCACCACTACGTCGGCGTGGGTCAGCGCGTCGTAGGAGAAGGTGGCGGTGAGGGTCTTCTTGTCGTTCACGCAGCGGGCGATGGTGGTGTCCACCTCGGGGTCCTCGGCCTTGACCGGCGACTGGCCCCGGTTGAGCATGGGGATTTTCCAGAAGCTGCGGGTGCTGGGGCGCTGCATGCCGATGACGAACTTGCCGGGCTGGCCGTCCTCGCCCACGCTGTCGGCCACCACCGCGGCCATCACCGCGCCCACGAAGCCCACGCCCATGACCACCACGATCTCGCGGCCCAGGGCGCGCTGGGTAGCCACCAGCCCGGCCAAGCGTTGGTTTTCGGCGGCGTATTCGGCCTCACCCGGCAGGGGGAACGCCTCGCCCTCGGGGCTTACGGAAACCTGTGGCTCGTCTTGGTTCATTCGGATGCCGTCTCCTTGTGGGTCGAATCCGCAAGTCGTACAGGTAGTTTGGTGAACTAATTCAATACAGGGGGGCCTTGGCGGAGTCAAGGCCCCCCTAGCCCGGCGATGCGTATTTAAAAATTATGTAACCCAGCCGCATTGACCCCGCCGAGGCTTTAAGGGCAGACTAGCCTCCATGTGGCGTCTACTCTTAAAGATACCGGTTTTGGTGGCCTTGCTGCTACTGTGGGCTGCTCCGGCCCTGGCCGGCACCATCTCGCTCAGGGTTTCGGTGACCCCCCGGCTGCACCAGGGCGAGCTGACCCTGAAGGTGCAGGTGCTCAACCGGGGCCCGGAGGCGGCCCGCCAAGTTCGGGTGAGCGCCCTGGTCCGGGATGCCTGGATAAGCGCCCAGGGCCCGGCCGAGCTGCCCTCCGGCCAAAACGCCGCCCTAACCCTCCGGACGCCCTTCACCCCGCCCCTGCCCGGCACCTACGGGGTCCTGGTGCGGGTCAACTACACCGACGTCAACCAGTACCCCCTCAGCGCGGTGTCCTGGGGGGTGTTTTCCCATGCCAAGGCCGCCGCCTCCTCGGTGAGCATAAAGGGCCGGGCCGGGTCTCCCCTGCCGGGCAAGCCCCCCGCCTTTGTGCTGCATAACCCCGGCAAGGCGGCCCGCAAGGTGAGCCTGGTCATCATGGCCCCCGGCGAGATGACCCCCCAGCTCATGCGCCGGGAACTGGCGCTGGAGCCGGGCCAGAGCCAAACCGTGGAGGCGGGCCTGACCAACCGGGGGGCCCTGGAGGACTCCACCTATCCGGTGGTGGCCCTGGCCTCTTACCAGGAGGGCGGCCTGCAACACACCGCCGCCGCCGTGGCCCTGCTCAAGATATCCACCCCGCCGGACATCCTGTACGCCTGGCGGGCCTGGCTGTGGGCCCTGGCCGGGGTGCTGGGCGCGCTGTTCTTGGCCTTGTGGTGGAGGGGCCGGGGAAAGGCCGCCCCGCCCGAGCCCAAAGGCTGGGCCTTCTGGCTGGAGCTGGGGGTGGCCCTGGTCTGCGCGGCCTACACCCTGGGCTACCTGGCCCCGGAGCTGCTGCTGAGGCCCACCATCACCACCGGCGGCGACACGGCCAGCCACTATTACAGCGCCTGGTATCTCAAAAACGTGCTGCTGCCCTCGGGCCGCGTCTCGGGCTGGTGCCCCGGCAACCTGGCCGGATACCCCATGTTCCAGTTCTATTTCCCCCTGCCCTTTTTGGGCATGGTGCTGCTCTCGGCTGCTCTGCCGCTGAGCGTGGCTTTCAAGCTGGTCACCGCCGGAGGGGCGGTGGTCATGCCCTTGGCGGTGTGGTTGGGCCTGCGCCTGGCTAAGGCCCCCTTCCCGGCCCCCTCCCTGGGCGCAGTGCTGAGCCTGCTGTTTTTGTTCAACCAGACCAACTCCACCTTTGGCGGCAACCTGCCCAGCCTCTTGGCCGGGGAGTTCACCTATTCCTACAGCCTGGCCCTGATGGTGGTATTCCTGGGGTCCCTGGCCGGGGACCTGGACCAGCGCCGCCATCCCCTGTGGGCGGCCCTGCTCTTGGCGGCCACCGGCCTGTGCCACGGCGGGCCGCTGTTGTTCGGGGTGTTGGCCGGGGGCTGCCTCCTGTTCTCGCGCCAGGCGGTGGGCCGGGCCCTGTATCTGGGCAAGGTCTACGCCCTGGCCTTCGCCTTCATGGGCTTTTGGATCGTGCCCCTGCTGGCCCTGGCCGCCTACAACTCGCCCCATAACATGGTGTGGATCATCAGCCAGTGGGAAGCGGTGCTGCCGCCCCTGCTGCTGCCGCTCATGGCCCTGGCCCTGCTGCACTTCGCCTGGCGACTGTTCAGGCGCCTGCGCGGCGGGGAGCCCCTGGGCGCGGCGGCCTTTTTCGGGGGCCAGGTGGTGCTGGCCTCGCTGCTGTATCTGGTGGCCTTCCACATCAACGTCATCGACATCCGCTTTTTACCCTTCGCCTGGCTGAGCCTCACCCTGTGGGCCGCCTGGGCCCTGGCCGATTGGCTGCGGCTGGTGCGGGCCGCCTGGCTGGCCCCGGTGCTGGCCCTGGCGCTGGTGGTCTTGGGGGTGGGCTGTAACGTGGGCTTCATCCCCCGCTGGGCCTCCTGGAACTACAGCGGGGTGCAGGCCGCGCCGGGCTGGCACGACTTCCAGCGCCTGAACCAATACCTGAAGGGCGGCCCCGGCGACCCCCGGGTGTCCTACGAGCACGACGTGGCCCACCGCCGGGCGGGCTCGGTGCGCGCCCTGGAGAGCCTGCCCCTGTTGGCGGGCCGCTCCACCCTGGAGGGGCTCTACATCCAGTCCTCGCCCAGCTCGCCCTTCATCTTCTATTTGCAATCGCTCACCTGCCAGCGGCCCAGCACCCCCATCACCGGCTACTCCTACGCGGGCTTTGACCTGGACAAGGGCCTGGAGCGCCTGCGCCTGTTCAACGTGTCCCAGTTCGTGACCGTGAGCAAGCCGGTGAAGCAGGCGGCCACGGCCCATCCCGGCTTTAAGCTCCAGAATGAGATCGGCCCCTACAGCGTGTTCGGGGTCCAGGGCGCGGGCGGCTACGTGGTGCCCCTGGGCTACAAGCCGGTGCTGGTGACCGGGCGGGAGTGGAAGTACACCTCCTTCGATTGGTTCCGGGGCGAAGACTTGCAGGTCCCCCTGGTGTTCGCGGCCAAGGACCAAGCGGGCGACCCGAGCCGCTTCGCCGCGGTGGGCCCCACGCCTCCCGCCAAGCTGCCACGGGTGGCCCTGCCCCCGGCCAAGGTCAGCTCCCAGGTGGGCTGGCAGGAGATAAAGATCACCACCGACCGCCTGACGCCCCTGCTCATCAAGGTGTCCTATCACCCCAACTGGAAGGTGGAGGGCGCGGCCAAGGTGTTTCTGGCCTCGCCTTCCTTCATGCTGGTCTTCCCCGAGCGCCACGAGCTGCGCCTGAGCTTCGGGCGCACCTGGCCCAATTACCTGGGCCTGGTGCTCAGCGCCCTGGCCTGGCTGGCCGCCCTGGCCTGCCTGCCCGGAATGCGGCGCATGGCCTGGGCCCAGGCGCTGCGCGCGGGGGTCAACCGGCCCCTGGATGCCCTGGCCGATGGGGTGGAGCGTAGCTTGGCCCGACCCCTGGCCTGGTGCTCGCGCCGCTCGGGGGTGTTGGCCCTGGCCGGGCTGCTGGTGGTATCCGGCGGGGCGGGGGCCTATTACCTGGCAGGGCTCAAGGCCGACGCCACCGTGGCCTTCAACCGGGGCCTGGCCGCCTACAACGCCCAGGACTATGCCCAGGCCGAGGTTTTGTTCCGCCGGGCGGTGGAGCGTTTTCCCCGCTCCATGATCATCGACCACAGCCTGAACCACCTGGCCATGAGCCTCTTCCTGCAAAAGCGTTATGCCCAGGCCATGGACACCTGGCAAGACCTGTTGCGCCGCCTGCCCGAAACCGCCCTCAGGCCCCAGACCCTGTACCACCTGGGCCTGGCCGACATGAAGCAGGGCCACCGGGACAAGGCCCGCGCATTCTGGCGGCAAGTGACCGCCGAATACCCCCAACACGCCTACGCCAAGCACGCCCAGGCCCGCCTGAAAGAATTGGACGCCCCGCCGCAGGGCAAAAAGCCCTAGCGCCGCCGAGCGACGGACGCACAAGGCGGCCCGCCAATCTTGACTGTCCCTGGAATTAACGCGCCGGGCCCACGCCGCCGAACCGCGGCGCGTGGCGCGGACGCAAGAAAGCGCCCCGGGCCGTGGCCCAGGGCGCTTAAGATAACGGACTGGAGTCTAGAGACCGCGTGCGCTGGCCAGGCGGTTGAGCAACTCGGTGCTGGGGCTGGCCGAGGTGGTGGTGGTCTCGGTGGTCTCGGTGGTCTCGGTGGTCTCGGTGGTGCTGGTGGTGCTGCTGGTCGAGGTGGTCACCGTGGCGTCGGTGCCCGTGGTCGAAGTTGGCTGAGCCGGGGTAACGTTGGTCCAGTTGGGGAAGTTGTTATTCATCGCCGTGTTCACCGCGTCGACCTGGTCGGGCACCTCGTTGACCACGGCCTGAGCGATGTCGGCTGCGGATTGGTCTGGCACCCACTGGGCCACCTTTACGGCGATATCGCCGGCTAAGCTCGGATGAAGCTTGGCCGCAGCAGCAGCTATAGCCGCCGCCAATTCAGGTCTGGCTTTGGCCCAAACGGCGGCGACTATGGCGATGCGCTCCGGCCCGACGTAGTTTAACTGGTCTTGAATCTCCTTGGGAATCTGCTGCTGGGCCTGGGCAGGACCGGAGGTAAGCATCACCAAGCCGACAGCGAAAATGCAGCACAGGCAGACAAGCATTTTCACGGAGGCACTATTTAAAAACGGTTTACGCAGGATATACATATCCATCCCCTCAAAGTCCGTAAGGTTCCACATTTGTCAAGGCTATAAAATTATATAAACCGTTACTATTTATAGATGTCAAGCCAATAAAAATGTTGAAGAACCTTTGGCAAGTGGCGCGGCCACAAAAAAGAGCGCCCCAGGCCGCTGGACCCAGGGCGCTTAAGATAACGGACTGGAGTCTAGAAACCGCGCGCGCTGGCCAAGCGGTTGAGCAACTCGGTGCTGGGGCTGGCCGAAGTAGTGGTGGTCTCGGTGGTGCTGGTGGTGCTGCTGGTCGAGGTGGTCACCGTGGCGCTGGTGGCCGTGGTCGAAGTTGGCTGAGTCGCGGTAACGTTGGTCCAGTTGGGGAAGTTGTCATTCATCGCCGTGTTCACCGCGTCAACCTGGTCGGGCACCTCGTTGACCACCGCCTGAGCGATGTCAGCCGCCGATTGGGTGGGCACCGCCTGGGAAACCTTAACGGCGATATCGCCTGCCACGTCCGGCTGGAGCTTGGCCGCCGCCGCCGCTATGGCCGCCGCCAATTCAGGATTGCTCTTGGCCAAGTCGGCAGCTATCTGCGCGATGTTCGCTGCAGTGGCGGCGTTCAACTGGTCCTGAATCGCTTGGGGAACCTGCTGCTGGGCCTGGGCAGGGCCGGAGGCAAGAATTACCAAGCCGACAGCGAAAATGCAGCACAGGCAGGCCAGCATTTTCACGGAGGCGCCATTGACCGACTGTTTATGTAGGATATGCATATCCATCCTCGCAGAGTCCACAAGTTCCAATATTATATGGCCAATATGAACCGTTTCCCCCCCTCTATGTCAAGCAAATAAATAGGTTGTCCTTAATTTGCCATCCATATTCATAATAAATATTAGTTTTTTTTCCTTGCATCGCATAGATAGTTTTTGCAAATATAAATATGAATTGATCTGGTTATGCCTTGACAACTCTTCGCTTGACGCATCGATTTGCCTGGAGTTATAAGTCGTAACCATAATCTTTATTACTAAAAAGGGTTGGAATCCAATGAAGTGCCAAAGCAAAAAATCCGTTGCGGCCGTCCTAGCCTTTATCATGGCGGCGGTGTGCGTTTTTGCCCTTGGCATGTCCACGCCTGCCAAAGCCCAACTCTCCCGTGAGGGCCTGCCCGCAGACCCGGATCAAAATTTGGGTACGTGGCTTAGCCGTGGACCGCTGAAGGTCAGAGGGGGGCTCGAGGTCGGTTGGAAAAACCGTTCCAACATCTTCCTGAGTGAAAACAACACCGTCTCCGACAACATCATGGAGATCAGGCCGGGCTTGGCCTTGCGCCACGATTTCACCCCTACCAGCTTCTGGGCCCTGGAGTACCAAGGCACCTTCGCCTATTACCAGGACAACACCAATAACGACTACGACTCGCACTATGTCCCCTTCGACTTCTTCCTGGGGGGCAAGACCGGGGCGTTCATCGAGGCGTCCAACGACTTCTGGCGCTCCTCCGACCCCTTCGGCAGCCAGGATCTGTACAACCTGGGTATCAAGACCGCCCGCACCCAGAACGACGCCTACGTTTCGCCGGGCTGGACCTTCAGCGAGAAGAGCAAGGCCCAGGTGTACGCGCGCTACATCATCCTGGAATACGATGACGAGCGGGACCGCTACCAGAACCAGCGTGAATGGAACTACGGCGGCAAGTTCTACTATAAGTTCTGGCCCAAGACCTCCGGCCTGTTCCAGTACACCTACGTAACCCGCGAATACTCCGACCAGCCTACGGGCACCGCCGAGGATTTCTACCGCCACGACCTCTTCGTGGGTCTGAGCTGGGACAACAGCTCCAAACTCAGCGGCGAGGCCAAGGTGGGTTACAGCATCATGAACTACGACAACCAGTACAACACCGTGGGCCAGGAGTACGAAAACAAGAACACCTGGATCGCCGAGGTCAACCTGTCCTGGCAGGCCACGGCCCGCTTGGTGCTCACCGGCGCGGTCATGCGAGGCATCCGCCAGTCCACCCAAGGCATCGTGGGCACCTCCTTCCCCAACAACTACTACGTGGACACCAACGCCTCGGTTGGCGCCCGCTTCTCCGTTATGCCCAAGCTGACCATCTTCGGCATGGTGCTGGCGGGCCTCAACGACTACAACTCCCTGGACGGCGCCGAATCCCGGTCGGATGACGTCTTCAAGGGCCAGGCCGGTATCGAGTACGCCTTCCTGAAGTACCTCTACCTCACCGGCAGCTATCTGTACGACTACCGTAGCTCCAACAAAGACAACCTGGGCTACACCGACAACGTGTTCTACGTGGGGCTGGGAGGCCGCTTCTAGGACCCCGCCAAACATGGTTATCTAAATTGCGGGGTAGGAGGCCGACGCCTACCCCGCAATTTATTGCTTTCCACCGGCATGATAGCTATCATTTGAAAAACTATAAGTTTCCCCCGCCGCATTTATGCCGACCTCGTCGGGCCACCTTTGGATGAGGATTCCGTGAAGGTCACCAGATACATAGCATCCCTTGTAATCGCCATTTTGTATGCCCTGCTGCTCGTCCAACCCGCCCCGGCGCTGGACAACCCCAACCGACCCAGCCTGTTCGACCAGCCGGCGCCGGGCCAAAATGCGGCCGCGCCCCCCACTGCCAAGGCTGCCGCCGACCCCGCCGCCCAATCCCCAGGCAAAAACGCCCCCAAGGAAATCCCCATCCCCAAGCTGAAACCCAAGCAGGAGCTGGCCCCGGACATCGCCGACGAGTTCAAGCAAGCCAAGCAAATGGAGGTGATGGAATACCTGCGCCACTATGGGGTGCCTGAAACCAACAAAGATTACAAGGTGAGCCCCATGGACGTGATCGGGGTCACCATCTTTGACGAGCCGGAGCTTTCCCGGGAAAGCCTGCGGGTGTCTTCCCAAGGCAAAATCAGCCTCCCCCTCTTGGGCGAGTTGAACGTCACCGGACTTTCGCCGCGCAAAATCGAGCAACTGATCCAGATTCGCTACCGTCAGGAAAACATCCTCAAGCATCCTCAGGTGTCGGTGCAAATCAAGGAATTCAAGGGCCAGCGGGTCCTGATCCTGGGCGCGGTGAACACTCCGGGCAGCCACTTCAAGGAAGGCAACGAGCACCTGGCCGAGATGCTGGCCAAGGCTGGCGGCATCAAATTCGACGCCGACGGTGAAGTGGCCGCCAACAAGATCCGCATTCTGCGTACGGTCGAGACGCCGGGCAAGCCCAAGCAGCGCATATCCATGGAGATCGACCTGGATTCGCTCGCCAGGGGCGACCACCCCGAATACAACATGGTCATGCTCAACGGCGACGTCATCTACGTCCCCGAGGCGGCGCGTTTCTTTGTGACCGGCGAAGTGAAGAAGCCGGGCTATTACAAAATTAAGGACAAACCCATCAGCGTGGTCGAAGCCATCACCATGGCCGGCGGACTCACCCGCATCTCCGCGGGCAACCGCACCAAATTGGTGCGCTACCAGGACGGCAAGGAAGTCACCCTCAAGGTGCCGGTGGAGGACATCTTGGACGGCGACAAAAGCAAGGACATCATCGTCCGCCCCAATGACGTGATCGTGGTACCTCAAAGCTTCTTCTAAAGGACAATCATGATATCTCCTGGTGAAGACAAGACGATCCACCTGCGCGATTACCTCGACGTAATCAAACGGCGCCGCCTGCCCATACTAGCCGTTTTCGTGGTGATCGTGGCCTTGGTGTCCACCTACACCATGTTGGCCACCAAATTCTACACCGCCACCACCCAGCTTTTGATCGAGCAGACCGCCCAGCGCTCTTTGTCGTTGCAGGAGGCCCTGGCCGTGGACAGTTCGGCCATGGACTTTTACCAGACCCAGTACCGCCTCATTGAAAGCCGGGCCATCGCCACCAAGGTGGTCAAGGCCCTTAAGCTTAATAAACTGCGCGAATTCGGCGCCGTGACGCCCACCGACCTGAACGAAAACCAAAAGCTGCCCACCGAAGAAGAAGCCATCCGCAAGGCAGCCAATATTTTTAGCGGAAGGCTCAAAGTTGCTCCCATACGTCAAAGCCGTTTGGCCAATATATCCTTCACCGCCAAGGACCCGGTCCTGGCGGCTGAGGTAGCCAACGCCACGGCCCAGGCTTACATAGATTACGTTTTGGACCGAAAGCTGGCCATCAGCCAGATGGCGGTCAAGTTCCTTTCGCGCCGCATAGAGGAGCAGCGGCGCAAGCTGCAGGCATCGCAGCTGTCTTTGCAGAACTACATGGAAGAAAACAGCCTGGCCACGGTTATCTCCGACAACTCCAACATCATCATCACTCAAAAGCTGGCGGACCTTAATCAGCAGTTGGTGGAAGCCGAGACCGCCCGCAAGGAAGCCGAAGCCCGTTATCACCAAGCCCTAAAGGCCCGCAAGGGCCAGTCCCAGTTCGACGGCATCAAGGATTTCATGGATAGCCCGGTCATCCAAAAGGTCCGGGAGCGCGAGCTGGAGTTGTCCAAGCGCGAGGCGGAACTGAGCCAAAAATACGGCGCCCGGCACCCCAAGATGGCGGCGCTCAACGCCGAGAAAGCCGCCCTGGAACGCCAAAAACGCGGCGAGATATCCCAGATAATCAACTCCCTGGAAAGCCAGTTGACCATGGCCAAAGCCCGCGAAAACGCCATAAGGCAGTCCCTGAACCAGCAGCGGCAGCAGGCCATGGACCTCCGCAAGAAGGGCATTGGCTTTAGTGTGATAAAGCGCGAGGTGGACACCAACCAGCAACTTTACGACATGTTGCTGACCAAGGTAAAAGAAGCCCGCGTGGCCGAAGAAATCGATGTGGGCATGGTGACGGTGGTGGACAAGGCCCAGGTACCCTTGGAACCCTCCAGCCCTAAGACAAGGATCAACATCATCCTGGCCGTGGTGTGCGGTTTGGTGGTCTCCATCTTCTGGGGATTCCTCCTGGAGTACATGGACAACACCATCAAGTTGCCCAGCCAGGTGGAAAAGCAGTTGGGCCTGCCCCTGTTGGGCAGCATTCCCTTTGACGCCTCGCTGTTCCAGGGGAAAAACCGCAAAAAGGCCGGAGCCGGCTCCTTGCTGGAGGTGGTCGCCGACCCCAGGTCCGTAACCATAGAGCCTCTGCGCATGGTCCGAGCCGCCATAAGCCTGTCCAAGGCGGGCACCCCGCCCAAGTCCCTGGTGGTTTCCAGCACCGCCCCCATGGAGGGCAAGAGCGTTATGTCCTCTTTCCTGGCGGTGGCCTTCGCCGAGGCGGGCAAGAAGACCCTGCTCATCGACGGCGACATGCGCAAACCCCGTCAGCACCGCATCTGGGGGCTTTCCAACGAAACCGGATTGAGCACCCTGCTCAGCGGCCAGGCGGGCATCGAACACTGCCTGCGGCGGGAAGTCATCCCCAACATCGACATCATCACCTCGGGGCCCCTTCCCCCCAGCCCTTCGGAACTCTTTCAGTCGGAGTTGATGTCGCAGCTTCTGACCGCCCTGGGCAAGGCCTATTCCCAGATCATCATCGACTCGCCGCCCATCCTGCCGGTAGCCGATCCGCTGATCCTGGGCAACCTGGCCGACGGCATGGTTCTGGTGGTGGCCGCGGCCAAACTGCCCATACACGCCCTGAAACAATCGGTGGACAAACTGACCAAGTCAGACATCAACCTATTGGGCGTGATCTTCAACCAAACCGTGAAGCTGCGCTCGGACTATTATTACGGTGGATACAAGCACAAATATTATTACCGCTACGACTATTACGAGGAGGGGCAAAAAAGCCGCCGCTCTTAAGGTATGCGCCATCTGCTAGGCATACTGCTGGTCCCGGCCATTCTGCTGGCCGCCGCCTGGTCGACGGCGTCGCTGCTGGCTCCCGAGTCCATGCCCTCCGGCAAGAACGCCTCCCGTCAACTTAGCCGCTTGAGCTCCGCCATCTCGTTGAATCCGGCCGATGCCTCCCTTTGGCAACGCCGGGCCCAATCGGCCCTGGCCGCTGCCGGCGGCTTGCCTGCCCGGCCGGCGGCCGAGGAGGCGTCGCGCAGCCTGGCCCAAGCCAGCCGCCTGGCCCCTTCCTGGGAAGTGCCCCTGCTCAAGTTGGCCAATTCCTGCGCGACGCGTATCAACCATGACGGCGGCTCCTGCGGAGAGCCCTGCCAAAGCCTGTACCTGGCGGTGCTCCGCCGGGACCCGACCTATGGCTACGCCCATTACCGTTACGCCGACCTGCTCTACGACTGCGCCGTAGGCGACCCGGGTCATGGCGCCACCCAGAGCCTGGCAGTATGCCGGCAATACGGCCGCAGCCTGAAGCTGATGCGCCGCACCCTGAACTATGACCCCTGGTATATCAAGGCCGAGCAACGGGCCTACGCCAGGTGCGTAGGCTTGGCCCCCGGCTACGCCCAGGCCCGCGCCCTGGGGCCGGAAAGCCCTCGACAATGGGCCACCTTGACCGAGGAATTGGTCAAACTCAAAGGGCCAGAGGCCTATTACGCGTCCAAGGAGGAACTGCTGCAAGACATCAAAGAGGCGCCTGGGAGTGGCAATGACTACCAGGCCTTCTCCAGAGGGCTCGAGTTGGCCGGCTTAGCTCGCGCCGGAGTGGATGCACTGCGCCATTACCTGGAATTGCATCCGGATGACGCCAATACCTGGCATTTTCTGCTCCAGACCATGCTGAGCCATAAAACTGATTTCACCAGGTCCGAGTTGGCCCAGGCCGTGGCCCAGGCCCATGAACAGGCCCATTTCACCCCCCGGCAAACCCTTGCCCTGGCCTCGGCCGCCTGCCGGATTGGGCAGTTGGAAACCGCCTTGGATATTTTCCAGCAGGTGGTGGCCCGAGACCCATCCGATGCCGAGGCTTTCGCATCCCTGGGCGGTTGTCTGTTGAGTAGGGGCCGCCTGGGCGAGGCCATCCAGGCCTACGGCCGGGCGGTGGCCCTCAAGCCCGACTCGCCCGATTATCACGTCTCCTTGGCCAGGGCCTTTGCCAAGGACGAGCGCTATCAAGCGGCGGTGGAGCAACTCCAGCAAGCCTTGACCCTGCAACCAGACCATCAGGAAGCCAAAAGGACTCTCCGCGAAATCGGCGTCTACTGACCACGAATCGTCAAACTACGGCGACATCCGCTCTGTTAGGATTCAGCCCATGAGTCAAAAGCCCATAGACCTCAGCAAGCTGAAGCTCTCCGACCTGGATCTCAGGCCCTCCAAGGTGGCCGCCGAGATGCTGGGCAAGCCCTGGCAGCCCGGAGGGGGCTTCCGTGGGTTCATCGACTCCCTGCCCCACGTGCTGTCCGCCGACGACCTCAGGGCCGCCGCCGGGGCCATCGTGACCGCCCGCCGGGCGGGCAAACCGGTGATGCTGGGCATGGGCGCCCATGTGATCAAGGTGGGGCTCAGCCCCCTGATCATCGACGCCATGGAACAGGGCATCCTCACCGGCCTGGCCTTCAACGGGGCCGGGGTGATCCACGACACCGAGATGGCCCTGGCCGGGCGCACCAGCGAGGACGTGGCCGAGGCCCTGGCCGACGGCAGCTTCGGCACCGCCCGCCAGACCGGGGAGTTCATCAACGCGGCGGTGGCCGCCGACCCCGACGCAGGCCTGGGCCGGACCGTGGGCCGGGCCCTGCTGGAGGCCGAACCGGCCTGCATCAAGGTATCTTTGTTGGCTGCGGCGGCCCGTTTGGACCTGCCCGCCACGGTGCACGTGTCCATCGGGGCGGACATCATCCACATGCACCCCAGCTTCGACGGCGCGGCCACCGGCCGGGCCACCCACGTGGACTTC
>JAHIND010000006.1 GCA_018896025.1 Pseudomonadota bacterium | reverse complement strand
TGGACCTACACTCCAAGATCATCGTGGGCTGGTCCATGGCCAGCCGCATGACCAAAAAGCTGGTGCTGGAGGCCTTGGAGATGGCGGTGGGCCGCCGCCATCCAGGACTGGGCCTTATTCATCACACGGACCGGGGCAGCCGGTATGCCTGCGGGGACTATCAGCGGGCGCTACGCTCCCACGGCATGATCTGCAGCATGAGCGCAAGGGCGATTGCTGGGATAATGGTGCGCCACGAACGCGCACTTTTCCATAAAGTGCAGCGGTGCTGCATGAGAGATGAGAGTATGGCCTCTCGGAATCTGGTTGCAGGACCTGGTTCCAAACCCCGCCGAGCTGCTGTGATTAAGAGTCATGGTGGTTAGCGTCGGCGAAAAGGCGCCATATAGGCGTCAGGTGCGGGATGGGAAGACGAACGAAAGTGAACCGCTGATGACGCGTCGTAAAGCAATTCATTCGACACCAAAACCGGGCGGCGTTGTTGGCCCGGGATCAGTTCAGGCGTTACCTGCTTACGGCCTGAGCGGTGTCCGGTGTAGAGGCGGCGTGATCCCATCTCAGGCTCTCGTGTGGAACGTGGGAACCTGTCGCCCCGATGCTAAGGGAGAATGGCAAGCGGGCAGCCCCCGCGAGCCTAAGAGTACCGATGCGGGGCACAGGGGCGGAGCAGCCCGTAGTAGCGATGAAGCGCCCGAAAGGGTGGTGAGCAAAGGGGCTGCGTCATCCGGCCGGCCTTGCGGATCAACCCGCGTGGGGAGGAATCCGTGAGTACGGCAAAGCCTTTTGATATTGCAAAGCGGATGGTGTGGGACTCATACCTGGACGTCAAGCGTAGCGGCGGAGGCCCCGGCGTGGACGGCCAGAGCATGGAGGATTTTGAAGAGGACCTTAAAGATAATCTGTATAAGATCTGGAACCGCATGTGCTCGGGAAGCTACTTTCCCTCCCCGGTGCTTAGGGTGGAAATCCCCAAGGCCGGCGGCGGAGTAAGGGCTCTGGGCATACCGACCATTACAGACCGGATCGCACAAGCCGTGGCCAAGAGGCATCTGGAGCCTTTGGTGGAGCCGCATTTCCATGAGGACTCTTATGGCTACCGGCCAGGCCGCTCAGCCCTGGATGCCGTGGCCAGCGCACGACAGCGCTGCTGGCGGGACAACTGGGTGCTGGATCTGGACATCAAGCAGTTCTTTGACTGCCTTGACCATGGCTTGGTTATGCGGGCCGTGCGGCGGTTTACCGGTTGTAGATGGGCCCTGCTTTACATCGAGCGCTGGCTTAAGGTGGATGTGCAGTTCAAGGACGGCTTACGCCAACCCAGAGACCGCGGCACTCCGCAAGGGGGCGTGATCAGCCCACTCTTGGCCAATCTCTTTCTGCATCTGGCCTTTGATAAATGGATGAAGGAGGAATTCCCCTGCATCCATTTCGAAAGGTATGCAGACGATATAGTGGTCCACTGCCGGTCTTTGAAACAGGCCCAGTGGATCAAGGCCAAGATCGAGCGGCGGCTGAGGCTTTGCCGGCTTGAGCTGCATCCAGACAAGACCAAGATCGTCTACTGTAAGGACTCCAGACGCCAAGGTGAATGGAAACCTTACAGTTTCGACTTTTTGGGCTTCACCTTCAGACCGCGATCAGCTAGAAACCGTAAAGGCGAGTTTTTTGTCAGCTTCAGCCCGGCCATCAGCCCAAAGGCTACCAAGCGTTTGAGGCAGACCATTCGGCGGGTCTGGGGACTGACGTCAAAGTCTCACCTTGATCTGTGGCAGATAGCCCGTCGCCTAAACCCGGTCATATCCGGCTGGATCAATTATTACGGCAGCTTTTGCAGGTCTGCGCTTCATCCGGTCCTCAACCATATCAACGCTGCCCTTGTAAAATGGGCCATGCGCAAATTCAAACGTCTGAGGCGGAGGACAACCCGGGCACACAGTTGGCTCAAAGGGGTGGCCCGCCGCGATCCGGCGTTGTTTGTGCATTGGTCCCAGCAAGGCTGGATGACAAGAGCCGTATGAGCCGAGAGGCTCACGTGCGGTTCTGTGAGAGCGTGGAGGTGAAATCCCTCCGCGCTACTCGACCCCCCATGGAGAGCTGGTTTCACACCCTTAAAACTGAATTGGTGAATCACCGGGACTATCTCACCCGTGTGCAGGCCAAGGCCGATATCTTTGAGTACATCGAGGTTTTCTATAACCGCAGCCGGAGACATTCGGGCCTGGGGTACATGACCCCGGCCCAATATGAAATGGTCAAGATGGCTGCTTAACCATGTGTCCACTAAATCGGGGGAAGATCACCGGTGTTTTGCACCCCCGGCGCGGCCTGGGAGAAAGGTCAGGTGGAAAACCAGGTGGGTCTGGTGCGCCGCCGCTTTTTCACTCCCCGGCCCAAGGCCAAGGATCTTGCCGAGCTTAACCGCTGGCTACGGGACCAATGCGTGGCCTGGGCCATGGGCCGCAGGCACCCCAGCATTCCCGGCAAGACGGTGTGGGAGGTTTTTGAGCAGGAGCGGGAGCACCTGATCAAGGTGGGGCGTCCCTTTGACGGCTACTCAGAGGAAAACGCCCGGGTGTCCAGCTACAGCCTGGTGAGCTTTGACCGCAATCGCTACAGCGTGGAGTGCACCCAGGTGGGCAAGACGGTGCAGATCAAAGCCTATGCCGATCACGTCGTCATAGTGAGCCAGGGCCAGGTGGTGGGCCGTCACCAGCGGTACTTTGGCCGGGACAAGATGATCTTCGATCCCTGGCACTATCTGACGGTGCTGGAGAGAAAGCCGGGCGCCCTGCGCAATGGTGCCCCCTTTATGGACTGGGAGCTGCCCCGCCCCCTGGAAAGGGTGAAATCTTATCTGAAAAGGTTTTCCGATTGGGACCGCCAGTTTATGTCCATTCTGGCCGCGGTGCCCAGCCATGGCCTGGAAGCGGTGGCCGCGGCCTGCCGGGAGGCCTTGGCCCAGAAGGCAGTGAGCCAGGAGATCATCCTAAACATCCTGCATCGCTCCCAGGACCAGGATGACCATCCCCGCCTGGAGCTTCCCGGCCATCTGATCCTCAAGCACGAGCCGGTGGCCGATTGTGGCCGGTACGACCTCCTGCGCCTGGAGGCCCGCCATGACGCGTAAGGATGTGATGCAGGCCATGAAGCGGCTGAGGCTCAATGGCATGCAGTCCATCTATCCCGAGCTGCTGCCCGAGGGGATCAAGAACCGCTGGGGGCCGGAGAGGATTTTGCTGGAGCTTTTGCAGGCCGAGGAGGCCGAAAGGCGCCTGCGCTCCATCCGCTACCGTCTCTCCCAGGCCAAATTTCCCATGGGCAAGGACCTGGACAGCTTCGATTTTAAAGACTCACCGGTCAATGAAGAGCACATCCGCCACCTTTACCAGGGCAGTTTCGTGAGCGACCGCCGTAATCTGATCTTCATCGGAGGCACCGGTAGCGGCAAGACCCACTTGGCCATCGCCATCGCCCGCCAGGCGGTCAAGGAGTGCTGCAAGGGGCGTTTCTATAACCTGGTGGACCTGGCCAATGATCTGGAGAGGGAAAAACTGGAGGGCCAAGGCGGCAAGCTGGCCGAAAAGCTGGCCCGCATGGATCTGGTGGTGCTGGACGAACTGGGCTATCTGCCCTTTTCCAAGAACGGCGGCCAGCTCATCTTCCACTTGGTGTCCAAGCTCTACGAGCGGACCTCCATCATCATCACCACCAATCTGGCCTTTGGGGAGTGGACCCAGGTCTTCCACTGCGCCAAGATGACTACCGCCCTCTTGGATCGCCTGACCCATCACTGCGACATCATCGAAACCGGAAACGAAAGCTGGAGGCTTAAGAGCAGGTCCTGACCGGGGACCCCAAACACAAAAGCCCCCAACGGGGGCCAAACTACTACGCAGAGAGGTGGGTCAATTTTCAACGCCTACCCCGGGTCAACTTTTAATGCCGATTGACAAGCGGCGGAGGCGCATATCGCCCCCAAACCCGCCCTCAGAGGCGGGCACGGGGCGTGGGCGGGCTATCATCGGCCCGAAACTGAAGCCCCGACCCCGCGGAAGGCAATAAATCAAAGCGAAAACAGAGGACTCCTACCTGCTTCGCCTTTATGCAATGGTTTCCCTATGGTTAAGTGGTCCTTTTGCTAAAACCATCTTAACCGGAAGGCCATGACTCCTTCATTTAGGTCCCTAACCTGTCAACGCTTTTCTCGACTAGGGCATATTAGGGGAGAAGGTCAATGTTCCCTACCCTTTGCGGCGCCTGATGAATGGTGGTCTTGCAAGCTCCTTCTCGGCTTCTCCCATTGCATTAATGATCTTCGACTCTAAATCTGGAATATCCAGATGATCTGCCACCGCTTTCTGTGTCAAAGAAAGTTCCCTACATTTTTCAAGTACCTCGGGGCTATTATTAAATTCATTAGCTTCAACAGCAAAGGCAATCATTTTTACGGCAGTTTCCAGTGACATTGTGTTGGTATTAATAACGAGATCATAAAGACTTATATCATCCCAATCCTCATTAAATAAGGCACGGACATAACCGAATCTGTCACGATCGCTTTGTATAATGATCTGATTTGCTTTTTCCTCAGTGCAGCCCATCTCATCTTTGATTCGGCTTAATCTTGTCGGATGCGATGCAATGATTCTTACGCGCAAAGCTTTTGGAAAATCTCGTAATATGGCTTGCCCGCCTCGACCAAGAATCACAACATTATCTTTGGCTATAAGTTCGTAAATGGCCGATTTGATTAAATGGGAAAACTTTATTTTATGTAACGAAATAGATTGCCAAATAGAAGGTTTTTTTTCATCAAATTTATCGAAATCAAATAGGGAAAACCCCTTCTCTGAAATAACATGACTTATTTTAGTTTTTTCGATGTACTTGTAGCCGAGCCTATCGGAGACCGCCTTAGCTATTTCATCTCCAAGGCTTCCAATCTGTCTAGAAATTATGACAATAGCCATCAGCCTACTCTCCCTTCTGTGATACTAGCCAGGATTGTACGGCACTCGCCGCGTTGCACCTCATTTTGACCTTCAGAGGCTGGTGATACACCTAACTTTTTCATTTTACAGCATCCAAAGGCATCATTCCAGATTATTCGGCAGTCACCGTGCTTGACTATACTTTGAGCCTTTTGATGCCCCCGGCGAGCCCTGTCGCGCCGTTTGACCACATCCAAAGGCTTCATTGACTACCATCCAAAACGATTTGTCGCTGAAAACACATCGGAGACCGCATTTTGCTTGGTTTTGGGCATAGAAACCCAGTTCACTTTCAGCTGTCAATCGACTTTTGAGCCTCTTCGTCGTTACGAGTGGAATTGGTGTAGTTGCGATGCCATGATTGGCCGATCCATTTGAGCCTGTTGCGGGAGTTGATCATCATGGATGCCGGCGATCTTTTGGCCCTGGGCCTTGGCTTGCAGCCCCCCTGGAGGCTGGTGGGGTAGCGGGTGGACACCAGCAAGACGCCTCACGAGGTCTTTCTGGAGGTGACCGCCGACCGGGGAGCCGAGTACCCTGCCCGGTCTGTGGGGTGTTGTGCAAGGCCCACGACTTCCAGGAGTTCACCTGGCGCCATCTCAATCTTTTCCAGCATCACTGCTATGTCACCGCCCGACTGCCCAGGTGTTTGGAAACCGTATTTACTGGCGGCTCTGAGCTCCATAAGCTGGGTTGTACACTTCACCGTTCTTCCATAGCCTGTGCGCCAAAATCAATAGTCTGCGGGCAAGCGCCACTACGGCGACTTTCCATCCTTTTTTCACGATCAGGATTTTGGCCCACTTTCGTAAGGCAGGCGTCAATCGGCGGCTCCTCAGCGCGGCCCAAGACGCTTGCACCATCAAATGACGTAGCGTGCTACTTCCTTCCCGAGTGATTCTTCCCCGTTGCTGAACGCCGCCGCTGTCACGGCTGCTTGGTACCAAGCCTCCGTAGCTGGCCACCTGGGCGCTGCGGGAAAGCCGATGAGGATCATCAAGATGACACAACACTACCAAGCTGACCAAAGGTCCAAACCCTGGAATCTCATCCAGAATTTCGGCCTCTGGCCAATCACCAAGCTCTGCCTGTACCATATGGTCAAGCTCTTCGACCCGTCTGCTCAGCTCAAGCCATACTTGGTGGTGGGTCAAAAGCAAGGGCTTCATCCAAATAGGGATCGTCGCCTGACTCAAAACCCTTTCCCGGGCGGCTTCCTTGGCCAAGTTCCCGTTTCTTGACCTCCCCGCCAACTGAACGCAGCATGCCTGGATGGCGTGAAGGCTGACCTGCCTCTGCTTGAGCACCGTTGGCCGGGTCCTAATCAGGCTGCGTGAACGCTGGGCCCGCTCACTTGGCGTCACGACCTGGCAGTGATCCAATATTCCGCAACGCAAACCGTCTGCCAGGGCCAGGGCATCATGACGATCATTCTTCTTGCGGCTCTGGGATATCAGCTTGAACTGCCGGGCATTGACTACCAGTGGGTTAATCCCGGCAGACCTGAACACCGAAACTGCCCACCAGGTCAGATTACCGGTCTCTATGGCTATACGAATCCCTTCTCCAAGCCAAGCCTTTGCCAACTCCGAAAACGCCTCTTGGCTGGTGGCGATCTTAGCCCTCTTTACTATCCCCACTATCCCCCCGTCATCCTTCAGCGCGCAAAAGGTGCTTGATGATTTGTGAATGTCGATGTCAATATGGATCATGGTCGTCCCTCCGGTTAAGTTTTCTCCTAACTATCGACCGTAGCAAACGGTCGGGCTGGGGAGACGGCCACGTTCATCCTATCTCTTGACTGAGGAAAGCAAGGTTAGGCTGACGCCGCTGTTTAGGAACTTCATCAGCTTCAATTTGTGATGCTCATGCCCACCAAGGCCGCCGATTCTGGGGACTCTAAGTTGCGAAGCTATGCGAACACCTTTCGGCTGGCCTGGGATACAGGGATCAGTAGTCTGCTACCCACCAATCTGGTTTCTTTGTCTGGGCTTTGGCTCATTACTTCCCGCAACCGCAAAAAAACCTGCCCCGCCACGCACTGACCGAAAAACCAGTCGGTGAGACTGGCGCTGTCGGTCAGACCGCCGGGGAGGGTGGTTATGGCCTCCATGTATAGAGCCTTAATGTCTTCGCTGGCCAGCTTGACCAGGGAAGCCAGACTTAGGTTGTTCATGGGGTTTGCAGGCAACTCGCCAACCAAAAAGCCAGCAAGCAGGCGGGCCGCTTCCTGGGGATCTAAACCGCTGGCGCCGTAAGTGGTGCGCCCGCGCTTCTTCTCGGCTTCCCGATGCCACACCGCCATCTGAATGACTTCTTGCAAAAAGGCCTGGCGCAGTCCTTCGCGGCTGTCCAGGTCCGTCTGCTTTCGGGGGAGGGAAATGGGACAAGCCAGCGGCCCGGCCTGCGTAGTGCTGACGGGCGCCTCTTCAGGAAAATCGACCAAAACCGGTCCTGACGGTGCTTCCAGTAGGTTCAGAGCTGCCAGCAATACCCTTTTTTGAAAAGCGGGGTCATTGGGAACGCCCAAGGGGCGACCAAGTTCAAATGGCACCCAGAGCGCCCTAGGTGGCTTGATCTTTTCGCTGTGCTCCCTGATCAGGCTTATCTGGGTGGTTGCCAGCCCTTCTCGTTCCAGGTAATGGCTCAGCCCGCCCACGGCGCGCGTGCAGTGGGGTCAGACGGGCACCAGCAAAACTGTGTCAACCCCATCACCCTTGAGTTGCCCTGCCACTTGCCGGGCGGCCTGCTCCATGGGGACCGGGTCAGTGGCGCCCATGAAGGAGTAGTGATAGGAGGCCAAGGACCGAATGGTTCCGTGTTCAGTCAGCTCGCGCAGACGGTCTAGGGGCAGGACCAAATTCAGGTCTTGCTGAAAGCCGCTGCGATCAAAATTGGTGGAGACATGGCTCATCACCAAATCACCCGCCGCCGCATCGCCTGGGATAACTCTGTATTCCCCGGAGAAGCCTGTAAAAGGAATATCTCCGCGCATGTGCAAGCCAGCGGTTGAGATAGCGGCCAGGCGGCTTTCGGCTAACGGCGGTGGCTGGACCCAAGGTGTGTCCGCAAACTCGGGACAAGGCAGATTGACCAAGTTGGTGCCCAGGGCCTCCGGTAAGTCCTTTAATCGGGCCATTTATGCCCTCCTTTTCAGCGAAGGCGATCGCTTGAGATACTGTCAGGTTTTCCGCGTATGCGCCATTCGCAGTTTAAACTTCCTGTATCACTGTCCCACGGCTTGTAGCCGGTCGTCAAATATGGCGGCAAATTGGTTCATAGCCGAGGCTCACTCCCTATAGCCAGGTAAAGCAGCTTCGTGACGGTCTCGTCGTTGGGGAAGCGCCCTCCTGTTTTGACCGACTCACGCAGGCTGCGGTTCAAGCTCTCGATGGCATCATGGTGGTATTTTATGGCACGTGACTGCCTCGGAATGAACGGAGCCAACGGTTATACGTGCCATCTAGGAAGTGCATTTTGTGCCAGTTTGAAAATGCGTTCAGGGCGGGCATGGCCTTCCTTTGATCCAGGCGCTTCAGAGAGCGCGTGCCGCAAAGAGAAAGGGCCTAGGCTATCTAGCCTAGGCCCTTGAAATTTCTGGCTCCCCGGGACGGATTCGAACCGCCGGCCCGGTGGTTAACAGCCACCTGCTCTGCCAGCTGAGCTACCGGGGAAAACGTTGAGCGATTTTTACCATAGGGCCCCCAAGTCGTCAACAATATAGCGGGCTAAGGACCCAACAGGGTCAATAAATACTTGCCAAGGCCCGCTGCGGCGGCTATACAGATAACCGCAGATTATGTTTCTAGGTTTCGGCCATCCCGGTCTGCACCGGGGTGGCCGTTTTTTTATTTTTGGCGGGAGCGAGCGCAACGATGCTTACCAAGGTGATTGTGCTGACGGTCTATTTCGTGGCGGTGCTGGCGTTGGGTTTTTTGGCCAAGAGCCGCCTAAGGGATGGGCCCACGGACTATTTCCTGGCGGGCCGGGCCCTGGGGCCCTTCGTGCTGGTGGGGACCATGGCCGCCACCAACTTCAGCGCCTTCACCGTGTTCGGGGCCTCGGGGGCGGGCTATCGCGAGGGCCTGAGCTTCTTTCCCATCATGGCCTTCGGCACCGGCTTCATGGCCCTGACCTTCTGGCTGGTGGGCAAGAAGGTGTGGCAATGGGGCCGCACCCACGAGCTGGTGACCCCGGCCGAGCTGGTGGAGCAGGTGTACGGCAGCCGCCCCCTGGCCGGGCTCTTCGCCCTGGTAATGGTGGTGTTCACCGTGCCCTACCTGGCCTTGCAGCCTCTGGCCGGGGCCAAGGTTCTGGGTCAGCTATTCGGCCTGCCCGCCTGGGCCGGGGCCTCGCTGGTCACGGTCATCATCCTGGCCTACACCCTGCGGGGCGGGCTAAAGGCCGTAGCCTGGACCGACGTGTTCCAGGGCATTTTGATGTTCGTGCTCATGGCCATGGCTCTGGGCCTGGTGGTGTCCCACTACGGCGGCTGGACCGAGGCCTTTGACCGGGTGCGCCAGGCCGAGCCAGCCTTGTTCAGCCGCCCCGGACCCCACGGGGTGTACAGCCCGGCGGTGTGGTTCAGCTTCATGACCCTGTGGTTCTTCTGTGACCCCATGTTTCCCCAGCTATTCCAGCGCTTTTACTCCGCCCGCAGCCAAAGTTCCCTGGGGCGCACCATGGCCCTGTATCCCCTGATCTGCACGGCGGTGTTCGCCCTGCCCGTGGCCCTGGGGGTGTTGGGACACTTGTCCTTCCCCGGCCTCGGCGGGCGGGAGTCGGACGCCATCGTGCCCCTGATGATGACCCACCTGGCGGGTGACTTCATGGGCACCCTGGTGCTGGCCGCCGGTCTGGCCGCCCTGATGTCCACCATGGACTCGCAGTTGCTCACCTTGAGCTCCATTTTCAGCCGAGACCTGTTCCCCTACCTATGGGGGCGCAAGGCCCAGAGCGGCCTGGTGGGGCGCATTTTCGTGGTGTTTTTAGCCGTGGCCGGACTGGCCGTGGCCTTGATCTCCGACACCACCATCCTGCAACTGGGCCTCACCGCCTTCACTGGTCTGGCCGCCTTGTTCCCCACCGTGTTCCTGGGCCTGTACCTGGAGCGCCCCAAGGCGGCGGCGGCCATGACCTCCATCGTGGCCGGGGAGGCGCTGGTGGTGGCCTATCACTTCAAAATGCTACCCGCCTACGGGTTTTTGCCGGCCGTGCCGGTGATGGCGGTATCCTGTGCCGCCTATCTGGTGGTGCAGGCCCTGTCCGGTGGCCTGAGCCTGCCCCAATTCAGTAAGCGGGGCTGGCTGGCCTTGGTCTTGTTCGGGGGTGTTTTCCTGGCGGCCCAGGATTACTGGGCCTGGGGCAGGGTAGGGAGCACCTTGGCGGGATGGCCGCTCTGGGCCTGGTATTTCGTGGGGCTCAGCGCCTTGCAGACTGTGTTCAGCGTGTGGTGGCTGCGTACGTCAAAAAAATGACGCCGCATTTTTCTTCCCCCAAGGGCCTGGTGTGATAATTTGGGCCGAAAAGGGAGGAGAGCATGCGCACACTGATTATCAACGGCAGCGCCAGAGGGGCCAAGGGGGTCACCGCCAAGATGGGCCGGGCCCTGGCCGAGGGCCTGGTCCTGGGCGGAGCCTCGGTGGACAGCCTGTTCGTGGCGGACATGAACATCGCTCCCTGCACCGCCTGCCTGAGCTGTATGCACCTTAACCCCGGCCAGTGCGCCCAGCGTGACGACATGGACGTGATGTTGCCCCTGCTAAAGCAGGCCGACCTGCTGGTTTGGGCCGCCCCGGTGTACACCGACACCATGAGCGCCCAACTCAAGGCGGTCATGGACCGCACCATCTGCTCCAGGCAGCCGTTTCTCTACAGCGACGCCGCCGGGCTGACTCGCCACCCCATGACCTGGGCCATGCCCCAGAAGGTGATGCTCATATCCACCTGCTCCTTCCCCGAGCCGGTGACCTTCGAGCCCCTGGTGGCCACCATACGCGCCCAGGCCATAAATTTGGGCGGCCGCTGCATCGCCGAGTTGTGCGTGCCCGGCTCCCTGGCCATACAGATGGAGCCCTCGGTGCTGGAGCCACATTTGGCCCTGATCACCCAGGCGGGCCTGGAAGTGGCCCAAGAGGGCAGGGTGCGCCCCGGCACCTTGGCGGCCATCAAGCGGCCTCCTTTTAGCGTGGATCGTTACCGGGAGTTGGCCGGGCGCTACGAACAATGGTGCCGCAAAAAGCAGGCGAAGATGGCTGAAAAGCGGGAACAAGAAACCTAGAACTATTATTAATAAAACATATTAACAACTAATTAATACGAACTAATTATACCAAGAAAACGCCTAATAGGACTGGGCCCAGCGCTTGGCCGCGGTTCCGGCCTTGGCCAGCAGCTCATGGGCCTCGGCCTCATCTCCGGACAACATGGCCTTGGTGACGGCCACCTTGAGGCTCAGGGCCTGGGGTTGGCCCAGGGCCAGGGAAGCCACGGCAAAGGATATGTCCCCGCCGAAGTCGTGCAGCCGATCCAGGCCGTCGGGAAGATCCCGGCTCAATTCAATGGCCCGCTCTTCCAAGGCCTCGATGGCCGCGTCGTCCGGGGCGGGTCCGCTCACTGGTTTCACCAGCCGGCAATAGGGCGGGGCCGGGGCCAGCACCTCGGGGGGCAGCTCCACCCCAAGGCCCTGCCAGGCCTGGGCCACGGCCTGCTGGCCCTGGGCGGCCTGAGCAGCGCGCTTTTCATAGGCCTGGGGCGTCCACAGGCCGTAGGTGCGGCAGCCCATGAAGCGGTCAGGGTAGATGGCGCAGGAATCCGGGCGGGCCCAGGGGCAGGGGCGGCGCTGGGCCGCGTTCACCAGGAAGTGCTCTACCAGACGCCTCGCCTGGGCGGCGCGTTCCTTGTAAGGGGCGTTGGGCAGGCGGTGCAGCCAGGCGGCCAGTTCCACGGTGAAAACCAGGGGGAGCAGGGTGCAGCAAGCGCCCCGCCGGGCGCAGGTGGTGTCGGGAAGCTCCTGATATAGCTGCTCTAAAATTACGAAGAGGCCTCTGGAAGAGGCCCCTTGCAGGCCGCTCCTCAAATCCGGGCGTCCCGAATGGCTCATGACCAAACCTCAGGCGTCGCCTCGGAAAAGGGGCGGTGGATAAACTCAGGCGTTAGCCTAGGCTGTCGGCCTTTTGCTGAACCTGAGAGTAGGAAGCCAGCAGGGTGTCCAGATCCGCCTGGCGCACCATGACTTGGCCGCACTGGTCGCAGATGATGGTGTGGTCGTCCAGACCGCCGATGCGCTGCTCTCTTGCTTCGCAGTTGCTGCAAACATATTCGTATGCGGGCATTGTCTTTCTCCTGCCGCCTATTTTTACTTGGCGACGGTTGATGGTTGCCCGTTTCTAATAGCAAGTTGCATGCCATTGTGAATTAAACCCTATCCCGGCGCTTGGTGAATGGCCAATAGCAACGATTATTAAGGCAAAGTATGCTGTTAGCAGCCATTAAGTAACCTAAACGAGACAAAAATCACAAATGATACAAGGCGGGGTTTTGATGGTGCATTATCCCCCGCCATGGGGAAAATATACCCACTCCCCAATATCCTAGGGGTAACGTGGATTTAGGGGTGGATTGCACGCGCCGGGCCGCCCGTTCAGGCGGGAAAAAAGTTCACAGACCCAGGTCCAAATCGCTCGCCTCCAGGGCGGCCAGGGTCGGGTCATGGGTGAGGTCGTGGCCCACCGGGGTTATGGTCACATAGCCTTCCAGCAGGGCGGGATAGTCGGTGTAGCCGTCGCCGTCGGTGCTCATCACCTCGCCGGCCTGCCAGTAGTACACATGGCCCCGAGGGTCGCGCCGCTCCAGAAAGGTTTCGCGCATGGAGGCGGTGGACTGGCGGGTGAAGCGCACCCCCTTGATCTCCTCGGGGGGCAGGGCGGGCACGTTGAGGTTGAGCGACACCCCCGGCGGCACTCCCAGCCCGGACCAAGCCGCTACCAGGCGGGCGGTGATGTCGGCCGCTTGGCTGAAATCAGAGGGGTGGTGGGTGTCCAGGGACACGCTGATGGCCCCCAGGCCCATGATGGCCCCCTCGGTGGCCGCGCTGACCGTGCCCGAATACAGGAGGTTCACCCCCACGTTGGCCCCTTGGTTGATGCCCGAAATCACCATCTGCACCGGCTGGGGCAGCAGGGTGCGCACCGCCAGCTTCACGCAATCGGCCGGGGTGCCGGTCACCGCCCAGCCCTGCATGCCGCTCTCGGCGGTCAGCGGGTGCACCCGGATGGGGTCGGCCAGGGTTATGGCGTGGCCCACCGCCGATTGCTCGGTCTCCGGGGCCACCACCCACACCTCGTGCTCTATGGCCAGAGCCTGGTGCAGTGCCTTTATGCCTGGGGCGTAGGCCCCGTCGTCATTGGTGAGAAGTAAGCGCATAATAAATAGAAGTCTAACGCCACTGGTTCGGGGGCGTCAAACTCCAGGCGCGTTGACAAGGTGAAAAGTGCGGAATACTTTTAAGCACATGATCATTTTTTCCTCTCATTAGGGTTCCGGCGCGCTTATGAAAAATGCCCTTTTCGCGATTTTAAGCCTGGCGGCCTGCCTGGCTCTTTGGGCCCCGGCCCAGGCCGAGTCCATGGGCCGGGTCACCCCGGTAGTCACGGTGGTGCGCTCCGCCGGACCGGCGGTGGTCAACATCTCCAGCACCGCCAAGGTGCGCCTGCGCGCCTTCAGCAGCGGCGACGACACGTTGGACCGCTTTTTTCAGGAGTTTTTCCAACCTCTTGAGAGAGAACAGACCAACCTGGGCTCTGGGTTGATCATCGACGGCAAAAAGGGGCTCATCGTCACCAACAGCCATGTGGTGGACGGCGGCAGCGACATCCAGGTGCAGTTGGCCGACCGCCGGGTTTTCAAGGCCAAGCTCCTGGGGGCCGACCCCACCTCCGACTTGGCGGTGCTCAAGATAACCCCCAGCGGCAGCCCCTTGCCCCAGGTTAAGCTGGGCGACTCCCGCTCCCTGATGATCGGCGAGAGCCTCATCGCCATCGGCAACCCCTTTGGCCTGCAACACACCGTGACCACCGGCGTGGTCAGCGCCCTCAACCGCCGGGTGCCCACCGGGCCGGGCGAGTGGATGGGCGGGCTGATCCAGACCGACGCCAGCATCAACCCCGGCAACTCCGGTGGACCGCTTTTGAACCTGGACGGCGAGGTGATGGGCATCAACACCGCCATCTTCCAGCGGGCCCAGGGCATAGGCTTCGCCATTCCGGTTAACCGGGTGCGCCGGGTGGTGGACGACCTCCTGGCCCACGGCAAGGTGACCCCGGTCTGGCTGGGGCTGGAGTTGCAGGACATAACCCCCCGCCTGGCCGGGCACTTCGGCCTGGAGGCCCCCTCCGGGGTAGTGGTGGTTCGGGTGGAGGAAAACAGCCCCGCCGACCAGGCCGGGCTGAAGCGGGGCATGGTGGTGCTGGCCCTGGACGAGGCGTCCCTGGAAGACACGGCGGATTACCAGTCCCGCCTGGGCTCGCTGGCCCCGGACCAGAAGGTGAAGCTGTGGCTCCTGGAAAAGGGCAAGCGCAGCACTTTGGTGGTCATCGCCCGGCGCTATCCCATGGAGCGGGCCAAGGAGCTGCTCTGGCAGCGCCTGGGGCTGGAGCTGGGGCCCATGGACGCCCTGGCCGCCCAGCGCAACCGGGTGCCCGAGGGCCAAGCCCTGATGGTCACCAAGGTGCGCTCCGGCTCCAAGGCCCAGCGGGCCGGTCTGCAACCCGGCGACCTGGTGCGGCGCATGGGCCGGGACCCGGTGGCCGATTTGGACGAGTTCTATCTGGATATGGTGCGCAGCCGCCATCAGCCCAAGGTGGCCATCCTCTTCCAGCGGGGCCGGGCCCAGCAAGTTATAACCTTCGGCCGCTAGCCCTGGGGCGGCTTTCAATCGCAAGGAGCTGTGAACATGGATTTAGGACCGTTGCCCGAACGACTAAAGCCGGTGGTGGCTTTTCATGGCCATCTTTGCCCCGGTCTTTTGATTGGCTACCGGGCGGCCCAGGCGGCCTCCCAGGCCCTGGACCTGGGCAAGTCCGAGGATGAGGAACTGGTGACCATCGCCGAAAACAACTCCTGCAGCGTGGACGCCTTCCAGCAGATGCTCTCCACCACCTTCGGCAAGGGCAACCTCATCTGGCGCGACTACGGCAAGCAGGCCTTTACCGTGATCGACCGGCAGAAAAACCGGGCGGTGCGGGTGAGCTTCATCGGCGACCGCCTCAAGCACAAGGGCTCCGACGGCAACGTGGACCGCCAGGCCTTTGCCAAGGAGCTTCTCAGCGCGCCCCAGGAAAGCCTGTTCAAGGTGGAGGAGATTGACGTGGAGCCTCCCGCCGAGGCGGTGATCGAAAAGTCCATCATCTGCGCGCGCTGCGGCGAGCCCACCCAGGCCAGCCGCACCGTGGAGCTGGACGGCAAGCTCCTGTGCCGCCCCTGCGCGGCCGAGGTGAGCGCATGAAAGCCCTGGCGCGTTTGCTCTTCGAGGCGGGCATGCTCAAAAAGATGCGCCGCACCGGCTACCCCTTCCTGGGCAGCGGCGGCGAATCCATAGCCGATCACTGCTTCCGGGCCGCCCTGCTGGGCTATCTGCTGGCCCTGGAGTTGGAAGGCGTGGACGAGACCAGGGTGGCCTTGCTCTTGCTGCACCACGACCTGGCCGAGGCCCGCACCGGCGACCTGAACTACATGAACAAGCGCTACTGCACCGCCGACGAGGAAAAGGCCCTGGACCACGCCACCCGGGACCTGCCCGAGGCCACCGCCGCGCGCATCAAGGAGTTCGCCGCGGAGTTCAACGAGTGCCGCACCCCGGAGGCCCAGTTGGCCAGGGACGCGGACCAGCTCGACCTGCTCATAGAGCTCAAGGAGCAGCAGGACCTGGGCAACAGTTACGCCAAGCACTGGATACACTACGCCCTCAAGCGCCTGAACACCGAGGCGGGCCGGGAACTGGCCCAGGCGGTGCTCACCACCGACTGGACCGACTGGTGGTTTGAAAAGCGCGACGACCTGTGGGTTCACAACCATAAGAACGGAGAATAAGCAGCCCTTTTTTATTGCAGTCTTCCTGAGATAGAATGTTCATCCGCCCCGTTGCTTTTTTTCGCCTTGATTCGAGAGCAAGACAGGAGACTACATGGCCGCCTTTGAAAAACTGCTTAGCTCTGTGAAGGTGGGCTGCCACACGCTGCCCAACCGAGTGATCATGCCCTCCATGGGCAGCAACCTGGCCGACGGCCAGGGCAACGTGACCCCCGCTATGTTGGCTTATTACCGCGCCCGGGCCGCCGGGCGTCCCGGTATGTTGGTGGTGGAGGCGGCCTGCGTGCACCACTCGGGCAAGGTCATCGACCGCAACTTCATGGCCCATGACGATTCGCTCATCCAGGGCATGCGCGAGCTGGCCTCGGTGGTCAAGGAGCAGGGCAGCCTGCCCATTTTGCAGCTCATCCACGGCGGGCGCAACGCCCATCCCCGCTTGGTGGGCGAGGCCATGGCCCCCAGCGCCCTGCGCGGCCCCACGGCCCACGCCACCCCCCGAGCCATGACCGTCATCGAGATCGAGGCCATGGTCCAGGCCTTTGCCCGGGCCGCCTGGCGGGCCATGGAGGCGGGATTCGAGGGCGTGGAGATCCACGGGGCCCACGAATATCTGGTGCACGAGTTCCTCACCCCCTACGCCAACAAGCGCCAGGACGCCTACGGCGGTGACTTGGAGCGGCGGGCCCGTTTCGCGGTGGAGGTGATCCAGGCGGTGCGCCGGGCGGCGGGCCCGGAGGCCATAATTTCCTTCCGGCTATCGGGCGACGACCACGTAGCCGGGGGCATGGGCCCCAAGGAGGCGGCGGCCTCGGCCAAGCTGCTGGTGCCCGCCGGGGTGGACATCATTTCCGTGACCGGCGGGGTGTACGAGACCCCCTCCATGGTGGTGCCGCCCACCCCCATGCCTCCGGGGACCCATGTGGAAGCTGCCCGCCAAGTCAAGGCGGCGGTGGATGTGCCGGTGGCCGGAGTGGGGCGCATCCGCAACGCCGCCGAGGCCGAGGAGGCCTTGAAGGGCCTGGACATGGTGGCCGTGGGCCGGGCCTTTTTGGCCGATCCCAATTGGCTCAACCAGGCCGCCTCAGGAAAAACCAACGGGGTGCGGCCCTGCATCGGCTGCAACCAGGGCTGCATAGACAAGGTGCTTTACGGCGCGCCGGTAAGCTGCGTGTCCAATCCCTGGGTGGGCCTGGAGCTTCAGGCCGAACAGCTTAAACCGGCGGCCAGTCCGGCGACCGCCGTGGTGGTGGGAGGTGGCCTGGCGGGCATGGAGGCGGCCCGCACCCTGGGACAGTTGGGCCACAAGGTGGTGCTGTTCGAGGCCGACGACGAGTTGGGCGGCCAGGTGCGCCTGGCCTGTCTGCCGCCGGGCAAGGACGAGTTCCGGGGCATGATCGATTACTACCGCCAGGCCTTGTCCGAGCTGCCTAACGTGGAGATTCGGCTGGGCACCAAGGCCACGGTGGGAGCGGTGTGCAAGATCAACCCCAACGCGGTGGTGGTGGCCGCGGGCAGCGAGCCCATCCTGCCGGACCTGCCCGGCGCGGGCGACGCGCCCTTGGTCAACGCCCGCCAGGTGCTTGCCGGGGAGGTGCCGGTGGGCCACAAGGTGGCGGTGATGGGCGGCGGCAACCTGGGCAGCGAGGTGGCCCACTACCTGGCCAAGCGCGGCCACGACGTTTGCATCATCGAGCTGGGTTTGGGCATCGGCAACGACCTGGGACCGGCCCGGCGCTATCACCTGCGCCGCGAGTTGGGCAAGTACAAGGTGCGCCGCTATATCCGGGCCAAGGTGCGCCGCTTGTTCAAGAACAAAGTGAGCTTTTTGCACACCCGGCCCGATGGCAGCCGCCAGCTAACCTACGTGGAGCCGGTGGACACCTTTGTCTCGGCCATGGGCGCCAAGCCCAACGAGAAGATATTTTTGGCCCTGGAGCCCAAGGTGAGCGCCATCTTCCTGGTGGGCGACGCCATGAGCCCGGCGGGCATGGGACAGGCCACCAGCGAGGGGGTGCGGGCCGCCCTGGAGATCCACCGCCTGGCCGAGGAAGGCGCCCTGGACGCCCCACCAGCG
Organism: Pseudomonadota bacterium; assembly: GCA_018896025.1. Lineage (GTDB taxonomy): Bacteria > Desulfobacterota > Desulfarculia > Desulfarculales > Desulfarculaceae > Desulfoferula. The sequence goes on along the minus strand of JAHIND010000006.1, from coordinate 199,670 downwards.
GGTCCCTCCTGCTGAATGGCCGAGGACTCCACCCTGGCCCTGCATTTGGGGGCCCTGGGCGACTTCGTGCTCTCCTGGCCCGCCCTGGAGCGGCTGGCCGCCTTGGGGCCGCTGCACCTGTGGGGCAGGGGAGAGTGGGGCCGCCTTGTTCTGCCCCCTGGGCAGGTGCACGAGCGCGAGGCGGCCCGCTTCGTCTCCCTGTTCGCCTCGGAGCTGGACCCCTCCCTGCAAACCTGGCTGGGCGGCTTCGGCCGGGCGGTGGTGTTCGCCGCCGCGCCGGACGAGGTCCTGCTACGCAATTTGGCCGCCGCCATCCCCCAGGTGCACGCGGTGACCACCCGACCGCCCCAGGGCCGCTTTCAGCTGGTGGGGCGTTGGCAGGTGGAGCAACTGGAGTGCCTGGGCCTGGCCGGGGCGTCCCGTCCACTGATTCCCCTGGTCCAGCCCCCGTCCGAGTCCACCGGGGCCTTCCTGGCGCCGGGCAGCGGGGGCAAGGCCAAGCGCCTGACGCCGGATATGACCGCCTACTTGGCCCGCCGACTGGAGCCGGAGCACAGGTCGCTAACCCTGGTGCTGGGCCCGGCCGAGGATGCCGCCTACCGGGAGGCCCAGGCCCAGGCCCTGCAAGGCCTACCGCACCGCATCCTGGCCGATGCGCCCATGGCCGAGCTGGCCAGCAACCTGCTGGGCTCGTCCCTGTATGTGGGCGCGGACTCCGGGGTGAGCCATCTGGCCGCCGCCCTGGGTGCGCCCTGCCTGGCCGTGTTTCAGGCCAGCGACCCCCGCTTGTGGTCCCCCCTGGGGCCGCGGGCTAGGGTCCTGGGAGTCACCGAGGCACGCTTCGCTGATCTGTCCCCGCCCGCGCCCGGCGCTGTGCTAAATTTATAATTATGCGATTGGCGGTTCTCAGCGATATTCACGGCAACCTGGAGGCCTACACGGCGGTTCTGGCCGACGTGGACCAGGCCGGGGCGGAGAAGATCGCCCTGTTGGGGGACATCGTGGGCTACGGCCCGGACCCCGAGGCCTGCGTGGAGCTGACCAGGGAGCTGGGCCTGCCCAGCGTGATGGGCAACCACGAGCTGGGCATGAGCAAGCGGTCCGAGCTGGCCTGGTTCAACCCCACCGCCCGCCGCTCCCTGGAGCAGAACATGGGCCTGCTAAGCCAGGAGTCCCTGGACTGGCTGGCCGAGTTGCCCGTCTTTCTGGTGCTGGGCTCCTGCCGCCTGGTGCACGGCGCGCCGCCGGATTCGCCGCGCACCTATTACTTCGAGCTGAACCGGGAAGAGATAATCAGGCGCATGGGCTTGATCGACGAGCCCCTGTGCCTGGTGGGTCACAGCCACGAACTGGCCATGGCCCATCTGCCCGCCGCCGGCGGCCTGGAGCGCCTGACCCTGAGCCAAGGCATGCACGAGTTGAAACCCGGCGACCGCTATCTGATCAACGTGGGCGCGGTGGGCCAGCCACGGGACGGGGACAACCGGGCAAAGTATGTAATCGTGGACCACGAGGCGGGCTCTTTGGAAGTGCGCTACGTGAAGTACGACATACAGGCCACGGTGGACAAGATACGCCGCCTGGGCCTGCCCGATTTCAACGCGGACCGTTTGCTGTAGGCCTGAGCATGAAATTCATCGACGGATACCAGGTGCTGGGGCTGCTGGGCCGGGGAGGTACCTCCCGGGTGTATAAGGTGCGCCGGGAATATGGCCCGGTGCGGGCCCTGAAGCTGTTCGATCCCCGCACGGAATTGGAGGCCCTGCAGGGCCGCGCCGAATTGCTGACCCGCTTTTTGGACGAGGCCCACCGCTTGGCCGGGCTAAAGCACCCCAACCTGGTGCGGGTGCTGGCCGTACACGAGGACCAGCCCGCCTATTACCTCATGGAGCACCTCTGCCTGAACCTGGCCGAGATGGTTGGCGAGGGGCCGCGCCTGGAAGAGCCCAGCCGGGCCCTGGGCCTGGAGCAGGTAGTCGCCTATGGCCGGGAGAGCCTGGCTGCCCTGGAGGCCCTGCACCAGGCCGGGCTGGTGCACGGCGACCTCAAGCCGTCCAACCTCATGCTGGGTGACGAGGGCTGGGTGCGCCTGGGCGACTTGGGACTGAGCCACCGCCGGGGCGAGAGCCTGGCCGGACCGGCCAACCTGGTGCTGGGCTCACCGGCCTACGCCGCGCCGGAGCAGGAGAACGATCCCCTGAGCGCGGGCCCCAAGGCCGACCTCTACTCCATGGGGGTGAGTCTGTTCCGCTTGCTCACCGGGACGCTGCCCGAGGAGGGTGGCCCGGCGGCCTCGTCCCTGGCTGCCCTGGCCGACGCAGCCTGGGACGGCTTTTTCAGCCGGGCCATGGCTCCCGACCCACAGAAGCGCTTTGCCTCGGCCCAGAAAATGGCCCAGGCCCTGGAGGTCTTGGCTGATGAGTGGGAGCAGAGGCGCGAGGCGGTTTGCGCCGCCTGGCCGGACCCGGCCGCGACCCAGGCCCCGGTGGGGGGCGTCGCGGTCCGCCGCAGCGAACCCCAGCGCGTCCGCCTGGCCGAGGCGCGCCGAGCGCTGGGCCTGGACGAGCTCATGCGGCCCCAGGCCTGGCCCCCGCGGCGCTTGCGCGAGGAGGAGCCCGGCGTGGCCCGGGACCTGGACACCGGCCTGCTCTGGCAGCGCGGCTGCTCGCCCCAGCCCCTGACTTGGGACCAGGCTCCGGCCTACGTGCGGGCCCTGAACCTGCGCCGCCTGGGCGGGCGGGGCGATTGGCGCCTGCCCACCGCGCCGGAGCTGATCTCCCTGCTGGAGTTGCCCCAGGGGCCGGACGGCTTTTGCGGCCCGGCCTTGCTGGACCATCTGGCCCAGCGCCTGTGGTCCGCCGACTGGGCCACCCCCCTGGCCGCCTGGTACGTGAGCCTGGACGGGGGCTACGTGGGCCGGGCCGACCGGGATTGCTTCTTCATGGTGCGGGCCGTGGCCGGTTGATTCCTTGCGCCCTGGATTTTGGACGGCCTCAGGCCTCATACTTTTAGGCATAGGCCAAAACGCACACTGAGAGGCAGTATGAAAACCATCCGCCTGATCATCGCCCTGGCCCTGGTATTGGGACTGTCCCTTCCGGCCATGGCCGCCGCGCCCCAGTGGAGCTTCGACCCGCCGCACTGCCAGGTGATCTTCACCATAAAGCACATCTTCGCCCCGGTGATGGGCCAGTTCCACAAATTCGACGGCAAGATCAATTTCAGCCCCGACGACCTCGCGGGCAGCAAGGTGGACATGACCATCCAGGTGGCCAGCATCGACACCGGAGTGGCCGCCAGGGACAAGCACCTAAAAACCGCCGACTTCTTCGACGTGGCCAAGTACCCGGTGATTCGCTTTGTCAGCGAAAGCTTCACCAAGCGCGGCGACAATGAATACGCGGTCAAAGGGCGCCTGACCATGAAGGACGTCACCCGGCCGGTGGAGATCGCCTTCACCTACCTGGGCGCCAAGCCCAACCCCATGAACAAGGACCAGATGCTCACGGGCTTTAAGGGCGGCTTTGCCATCGAGCGCCTGGACTACCACGTGGGCAGCGGCAAGTACTATCAAATGGGCGTGGTGGGCAACAAGGTGGATCTGTACATCCACTTGGAGCTGGTGAGGGGCAAGTGAGTGGGGTGGACCCCAGGGGAGCGGCCGGACTGGTCTTGGAGATGACCTGGCAAAGCCCCGAGGCGGCCCACCGGGAGCTGATGTACGCTCCGGCCGATCTGTGGGGAGACATGCTGCCGCCGCGCCTGTTGGACGCGCTCAAGGGCCTGGAGGACGGCCAGAGCGTGGAGCTGGAGTTGAGCACCGCCGAGTCGGTGCCGGACCGCTCCACGGACCTGGTGCGCACGGTGCCCCTGGATCAGTTCGCGGGTGGGGAGTCCTATCCCCGCTTGGGGCGCTTTTACCCCCGCTACCTGCTCACCGGGGTGCCTGGGGTGTCTCCCAACAGCAACGAGCCCTTCCGCTGCCTGGCCGTCGAGCGCCACGGCCTGTCCGCCGATCTCAACCATCCCCTGGCGGGCCGCAAACTGAAGCTTAAGGTGACCGTGGAGCAGGCCGAGCTGCCGCCGGACAAGACCACCGGTCAGGGGGTGGACTGGATGGCCCGCCTCTGCGCCGGTCCGGGCATGCAGGCCATGGCCGGGGGCAAGCCCACGGATTTTTTGGGCGGCGACGCCCTGCTGCGCGACGACGAGGTGCCGGACGCGGTATTCTACGACCATCCCCGCCTGGTGGGGCATCTGGACTCCCAGGCCGGCGCCAATGTGGCCGCGCTCTACGGCGGGCTGATATCGCCCGGCTCACGGGTGCTGGACCTGATGAGCAGCTATCAGAGCCATCTGCCGCCCCGGTTGGAGGCGGCCGAGGTGAAGGGCCTGGGCCTGAACCGGGCGGAGATGGAGGCCAACCCCCAGGTGGGCAAAGCCTTGGTGCACGACCTCAACCAGGAGCCCGTGCTGCCTTTTGAGGACGAGTCCTTTGATGCGGTGATCTGCACGGTGAGCGTGGAGTACCTCACCCAGCCACGGGAGGTTTTCCTGGAGGCGGCCAGGGTGCTCCGGCCCGGTGGGGTCTTGGCCGTGGCCTTTTCCAACCGGTTCTTCCCGCCCAAGGCGGTGCATCTGTGGAAGGAACTTCACGACTTCGAGAAGCTGGGCCTGGTGCTGGACTATTTCATGGAGAGTGGGGCCTTCAAAGACCTGGGTAGCCTGAGCCAAAAGGGCTGGCCCCGGCCCGAGGACGACCGACACTACGGCGAGTATCCCAGCTCGGACCCCATCTACGCCGCCTGGGGAAGCCGCGCCTGAGCCTGGTGCGGCTATTGACCGAGTTTCATCCTGATAGTAACCTGATAACAAATAGTTGTTAACCATTGCCCCGGCAGGACCCTGGGTGGGTGGCCCAGAGGTGAAAGCCTCGGCCGGGAAAAGGGACGGTTTGGCTTGGAAAAGCATCATAAATTTTCGATCTGGTACGTGCTGCTGGGCATCTGGTTCGTGCTGATTCTCAACAACGTCATCTCCAGCCAGATCAGTCCCAAGCAGGTTCCCTACAGCAAATTTCTGGAACAGGTGCGCGCCGACAAGGTCAAGGAAATAGCCATCGGCAAGGACCGCATCACCGGCAAGATGCTCGACGAAAAGGGCAGCGAAATAAACTTCACCACGGTGCGGGTTTCGCCTGATCTGGCCAAAGAGCTACAGGGGCACGAGGTGGAGTTCCGCGGCGAGATTGAGTCCACTTTTTTGCGCTCCCTGTTTTCCTGGATGGTGCCCATTCTCCTGTTTATGGGGGTGTGGTACTTCATGATGAAGCGCATGGGTCCGGGCCAGGGCGTCATGAACTTCGCGGGCAACAAGGCCAAGATCTTCGCCGAAGAGGACATACCCACCCGCTTTGACGACGTGGCCGGGGTGGACGAAGCCAAGGGGGAGTTGGAGGAGATAGTCCAGTTTTTGCGCACCCCGGAAAAGTTCAGCCGCCTGGGCGGGCGCATGCCCAAGGGCGTGCTGTTGGTGGGCCCTCCGGGCACCGGCAAGACCTTGCTGTCGCGGGCCGTGGCCGGAGAGGCCGGTGTGGCCTTTTTCTCGATCAGCGGTTCGGAGTTCGTGGAACTGTTCGTGGGCATGGGCGCGGCCCGGGTGCGCGACCTGTTCAAGCAGGCTCGGGAGAAGGCTCCCTGCATCGTGTTCATCGACGAGCTTGACGCCCTGGGCAAGGCCCGGGGCATGAGCTCCATGGGCGGCCATGACGAGCGCGAACAGACCTTGCAGCAGCTTCTGGTGGAGATGGACGGCTTCGACCCCAGGGTGGGGGTCATCATCATGGCCGCCACCAACCGGCCCGAGATATTGGACGCGGCCCTGCTCCGGGCCGGGCGCTTCGACCGTCAGGTCCTGGTGGACAAGCCCGACCTCAACGGCCGCCTGGCCATCCTGGAGGTGCACGCCAAGCGCATCGTATTGAACAAGGACGTGAACCTCAGGGCCTTGGCCCAGCGTACGCCGGGGCTCTCCGGGGCCGACTTGGAGAACATCCTCAATGAGGGCGCTCTGTTGGCCGCGCGGGCCAACCGCGACGATGTGACCATGGCCGACCTGGACGAGGCCGTGGACCGCATCGTGGGCGGCCTGGAGAAGAAGAACCGGGTGATCAACGCGGAAGAGAAAAAGCGGGTGGCCTACCACGAGACCGGCCACGCCCTGGTGGCCGCCTTCACCCCCAAGGCCGACAAGGTGCACAAAATATCCATCATTCCCAGGGGCATCGCCGCCCTGGGATACACCGAGCAGCGCCCCACCGAGGACCGCTATTTGATGAGCACCAGCGAGCTGGAAGGCAAGGTGGAGGTGATGCTGGGAGGCCGGGTGGCTGAACAGATCATCTTCGGCGAGGGCTCCACCGGCGCGGCCAACGACCTGCAACGGGCCACGGACTTGGTGCGGGCCATGCTCACCCAATACGGCATGGGCACCACCCTGGGCCCGGTCACTTACAGCCGCCGCAATCAACCGGTGTTCATCCCCCAGGACTCGGCCTTTGCCCCGGCCTCGGCGGAATACTCCGAGGCCACCGCCGCCGCCCTGGACGATGAGATCAGGCGCTTCATGGAGGGTCACGAGCAGCGGGTGGAGGATCTACTCACCAAGCACCGTGATCTTCTGGAGACCATCGCTCAGCGCCTGCTCACCGCGGAGGTGATCGAGGGCAAGGAATTCGATGAGTTTATCAAAGCCGAGGCCAAGGGCGATGTGCCCGCGCCCCCGCCAGAGGCCGATTCCGCCCTGGAGCCGGCCCCTGAGCAAGAGGCGTAACCGGAAATTTAATGACCAACTTGGAGTGATCTGCCGCCATGCAAGCCATCAAAGCCCTGGACGCCCAGGACGTTAAAATCGAGCAGTTCCCCTATCGGGGCAAGATGTATGAGGTCAAGGGCATCAGCGTGCGCTGGCTGTCCAAGTGCGGCGACGACGGGCACGGCTCGCCGGAGTACGGCCTCAGGCTCTTCACCGCCCAGCCCGGCGGCGAGATTCCCATCCATAACCACTTCTATCACCAGACCATGTACATCCTGGAAGGCACCTTCGAGTGCTACAGCTACGACGCCCAGAGCGACGAAATGACCGACACCCAGGTGTGCGGGCCGGGAACCAGCGTGTACCTCGCCTCCATGGAGCCCCACGGCATGAAGAATGTGAGCGGCAGCGAAGTGGGGCGCTTCTTGTGCTGCATCGCCAACGTTTACGAGGGCGCGGATATACTCTAGGCGTCCAGCACCGCGCGCACGCTGCGCAGCAACTCGGCCTTGGGGGTGGGCTTGCTCAAAAAGGCGGCCGCCCCGGCTTGCAAGGCCGTTTTGCGGTGGTCGCCGGAGGTGTAGCCGCTGAGCATGATCACCTTCAGCTCGGGGTTCAGCCCTCGCAGGGCGCTCAGGCACTTCTGGCCGCCCATGCCGGGCATGCCCAGATCCAGCACCACCAGGTCGATGGGTTCGGCCTGCTGGCCGTAAAGCTCCAGGGCCGCCTCGCCGCTTTTAGCGGTGAACACCCGGTATCCCACTTCGGCCAGGGTGCGCTTTCCCATCTCGCGCAGCATCACCTCGTCGTCCACCAAAAGAATGGTTTCATCGCCGCCGGGCAGGGGGCCGTCGTCGCCCTCGCCCAGCTCTGGCAGTTGCGCTGCGCCCAGGTAGGCGGGCAGGTACACCTGGATGGTGGTGCCTCGCCCCTCTTGGCTCTCGCAAATTATGTGGCCCTTGTAGCCCCTGATGATGCCGTGCACCACCGACAGGCCCAGGCCGGTGCCCGAGCCCACCTCCTTGGTGGTGAAGAAGGGCTCCAGGATGCGGCGCAAGGTGACCTGGTCCATGCCGTGACCGGTATCGCTCACCTTTAGGAGCACGTATTCGCCCTGCATGGTCTCGCCGCAGGTGGGGCAGGGCACTGCCGACACGCTGACGTTGGTGGTGCTGATATCCAGCCTGCCGCCATCGGGCATGGCGTGGGCCGCGTTGCTCACCAGGTTTACCAAGAGCTGGTTTATGTGGCTGGCCGAGGCCTCGACTATCTTCAGCTGCGGGTCCAGATGGGTGACAAACTCCACCGTGCGGGGGAGCAGCCTCTGGAGCATCTTTTGCCCGGTGAGAATTTCGTTGTTGATCTCCAGGGGCCTGACTTGGGGCACTCCCTTGCGGCTGAAGGTGAGCAATTGCCTGATGAGGTCTTTGGCCCTGAGGCTGGCCGCCACGATCTGGTCCAGATTTTCCCGCACCTCGGGCTGGCCCTGGGCGTCCTCTTGGGCCAGCTCGGCATAGCCCATGATGGCCGCCAACAGGTTGTTGAATTCGTGGGCGATGCCGCCGGCTAGAGTGCCTACGGCCTCCATTTTCTGAGAGTGGCGGAGCTGGGTCTCCAGCCGGGTCTTGTCCTCTTCGGCCCGCTTGCGTTCGGTGATGTCGGTGATGGTGCCGTAGACCGAGCCCTGGTGTTCGCCCAGGCCTTCCAGCATCTGGCCGCGAATCAAAAACCAGCGCACGTCTCCCTCGCGGTGCAACAGGGGCATTTCAAATGAGGCTCGTGCCACGCTGCCTTGGCTGAGGGCCCGCCAGTTGCGCCGCGCCTGCTGACGCTGGGCCTCGGGGCACAGCGCCAGCAACTGGGTCAAGCTGGAAAGTTTGGAGCCGTTGGGCGAGCCCAGCATCTTGAAGATGTTCCGGTCCATGTGCAGGTTGTGTCCGGCGGTGTCCATCTCCCACACCCCCACCGAGCCCGATTCCGTGGCCCAGCGGTAGCGCCGGTCCGACTCCAGCAGGGAGTCCCTTTGGCTGGTGGTTTGCCGGAGAAACTCCAGGCGCTTCTTATCCATGTAGAACAGGCTTATGGTCAGGATGAGATAGACCACGGTGTAGCGGATGCCGAAGCTGGAAAAATAGACCGTGTCGAAGTTTCCCATGTGCAAGCTGACCATCACGGATATGGCCTGGTACACCAAAGAAAGGAACAGGCCCCAACCGGAGCCGAAGGCCAGGATGCACACCAGGGGCATGGCCAGGGACCACAGGATGGTGCCGCTGCTTATGTCGTAGCTCAGGAAATAGGTGCACAGGGTCCAGAGCAGGCCCACGAAAACGATCATGGCTGCCCTGAACAAATGGTCGATGGTTTGGACGGAGCTGGAATTGACGATCAAAACGGCGGAAAAAATTATGGTGCACAGAAATAAAATATTTATGGTGCCGGCGAAAATCCATCCGGCGCTGAGGTTGGCGGCAATGAAATAGGTGAGGGTGGGGATCAATACCATGGTCAGGGCCCGCACCACGTGCACCTTGAAGTTAAGCTCCGTGGATTTGTCCGAAGCCTCCATGGCGGAGGTCTGGGGGGAGCGATAACGGAATATGGCGTAGAAGTTAAACATGGCGACAACGGCGAAAGAGCTGCTGGTGGGGTCGGGGACGTGCAGGGTGATCAGATGAGTTTGGTAGTAGAACACCAACAGAGTGGGCAGGGAAAAGCTCAGAAGGATAAACAGCAGTTCTTTCTTTTCCCGTCCCTTTTTTCGGAAAAACGAAATGAACATGCTCAGCACGCATACGATGGACACCAGGTAAGGATAGACCAAATACAGCGCCCAGAAGCCGATCCTGAAGTCGGGCCGAAGCACATCGCTGCCCTGGGCGCTTTCAAAGGGCCCGAAGATGAGGTGGTGATAGGGGTTGGTCCAGGTCAGGATCGCGGTTATGGCCGGTAGGACGAAAATCCAGGGCAGCACCTTGCGGGTGAGCAGCGAGGCCCACCTGGAATAGCTCAGGGCCAGCATGACCAAGGCTGCGGGAATGGCGGCCACGCCGGTCAGTTCAACCCCGGACCACCAGAGCTTTGCTCCCCCGGTGCCAACCCTCAGGGCCATTCCATAGCCCAGCGCCCACAGGAAGAGGGAAAGCGTCATGACCAGTATGCTTTTTGCCTGCCAACTATCGCGGTAACGCCAAAACTGGATGGCTGCGGTAAAGCACAAGGAAGCGCTTATCAGGGAAATAATCCAGGCGTTATCGACCCAGGTCTCCATAAAAAGCTGGTTCCCATGCCGAAAAGGGGGATTCGCCGCGAGAAAAACGTCCGGTTCGGTTAACCGGACGCATACTAGAGGATAACTTAATTAAATTTGACCAGTCAAATAGGCTTTTGTTATTGCGATAGCCGATGTCCGGCGGCAGCCCGGCGGGGCAAGCGTCAGGTTGCGCCCGCCTGCCCTCCGCCGGGGCCCGTCTTACAGTTCCAGGACCTTCAACAGGTTGGTGGTGCCGGGGGTGCCCACCGGCACGCCGCCGGTGAGGATGATGTGCTCGCCGGGCTGGGCCAGGCCGTTGTCCAGTATCCACCGCGCGGCCCGCTGGGCCATTTCTTCGATGTCCTCGAAGGGCTCCACCAACGCCGGCACCACGCCCCAGGACAAGGCCAGTTGGCGGCAGGTGGAGGGGTCGGGGGTGAGCCCCACGAAGGTGGCCTCCGGGCGGTAGCGGCTGATGAGCCGGGCGGTGCTGCCGCTGGTGGTGGAGGCCACGATGGCCGCGGGCTTCAGGTCCCGCGACAGCCAGCAGGCGGCCCGGCTGAGCGCGGCGGCCACCGCCGGGAGCAGGGGGCTCAGCTCCTCCTTGAGCAGGGTCTCGCTGTTCACATTGCCTTCCACGGCCCGGCACAGGCGGTCCATCATAGCCACCGACTCCACCGGGTAGGAGCCCATGGCGGTCTCATCGGAGAGCATAACCGCGTCGGTGCCGTCCAGGATGGCGTTGGCCACGTCGGCGGCTTCGGCCCTGGTGGGGCGGGGGTTGTCCATCATGGAGCGCAGCATCTGGGTGGCGGTGACCACCACCTTGCCCGCCCGGCGGCCCTCGGCGATGATGCGCTTTTGGATCAGGGGCACCTGCTCCAGGGGCATCTCCACCCCTAGGTCGCCGCGCGCCACCATGACTCCGTCCACCGCGGCCAATATTTCGTGCAGCCGATCCACCGCCTGGGGTTTTTCGATCTTGGCCACCAGCAGGGGAGGGTTTTCGCAGTGGTTCAGGCGCTCGCGCACCGGGGCCAGGTCCCTTTCGCTGCGCACGAAGGACAGGGCCACCAGATCCACTCCGGCGGCCAGGCCCATCTCCAGGTCGCGCTGGTCCTTGGCGGTGAAGGAGCTGACGCCCAGCTCGCTGGTGGGCAGGTTCACCCCCTTGCGGGAACTGACCTCGCCGCCCACCTTGACCATGGCGGTGACTCGGCCTCCGGCCACTCGGGCCACCTTGAGTTCCACCATGCCGTCGGCCAAAAGAATGCTCTGTCCGGGAGCCACGTCCTCCACCAGGCCGGCGTAATCCACGGGCAGCACCCCCGGCGCGGCGGTGGCCCCGGGGGTCAGATCCACCTCCTGGCCCGCTTCCAGCCACATGGGCTCTGGCAGATCGCCCAGGCGTATCTTGGGACCGGCCAAATCCTGCAGGATGGCCACGGTGCGGCCTTGCTCTTTGGCCAGGCGTCGCACTAGTTCCATGGTCTTTTGGTGGCTGGCGTGGTCGCCGTGGGAGAAGTTCAAGCGGGCCACGTCCAGACCGGCGGCGATGACTTTGCCCAGCACCTGGGGGTCGGCGCTGGCCGGGCCGATGGTGGCCACTATTTTAGTTTTTCGAGGCTGGCTCATATCGCTCCACCTTTGTTTGCCATTATGCGCTTCATACCGGTAAGCTTAAGGCAAAACCAACACCCCGGACAGGTCAAAAAGGTATTGTCATGGAAAGTAAACGTGTCAGTGACAGCAGCGTAGTCATGGCCGTGGTTATGGAGCCGGCGGACGCCAACCCCGCCGGCAACGTACACGGTGGTGTGATCATGAAAAACATCGACTCCGCCGCCGGGGTGGTGGCCCTGCGCCACGCGGCGGGCAACGCGGTGACCGCCAGCATCGACCGCTTGGATTTCCACAACCCGGTCTACGTGGGCGAGTTGTTGTTCCTAAAGGCTGGCCTGAACCTGGTGGGTAAAAGCTCCATGGAGATAGGGGTGCGGGTGGAGGCGGAAAATCCCCAAAAGGGCCAGGTGCGGCACGTGGCCAGCGCCTATCTCACCTTCGTGGCCCTGGACGAGCACAAGCAGCCGGCCCCGGTGCCGGGATTGATTCTGGAAACCGCCGCCCAGCAGCGGCGCAATGCCGAGGCCATGAGCCGGCGTAACGTACGCTTGGCCGAAAAAGTGCGGGAAAAGCAGGGCAGGGCCAAGGGCAAGGCGTGAAGCTGCTGATGTTCTACGCGCCCAGCTTTTGGCACCGTCCCTTTGCCAAATCGCTGGAAGATGCCCCGGACGCCCCGGAGGGCGGCCAGGCCGACGAGGCGGTGGTGGTATTCTACCATGCCGAGGCCGAGGATCAGGGCCGCGAAGCCAAGGTGCTCAGCAAGATGCTCAAGAACATAAAGTGGCTGGCGGGCAAGTTCGGCACCAAGCGGGTGGTGCTCCACTCCTTCGGCCATCTCTCCACCAGCAAGGCCCCGCCCGAGCTTGCCCAGGATTTGGCCGCCCGCGCCGCCCAGCGTCTGGGCGACACCGGCTACGAGGTGAGCGCCACGCCCTTCGGCTATCTCAACGAATGGAAGATGCACGTGGCCGGTGAATCCCTGGCCAAGGTGTTCAAGGATATTTGAAAGGAACGACATGAGCCAAGCCCCTCAAGCTCATTTGCAAAAAGCTTTCCTTCAGGCCAGCCTGGCTCAGGCCCGCCTGGAGATGTTCGCCCAGCAGGCCCGCAGCCAACAGCGGCCCCAGGAGGCCGAGCTTTACGACGCTTTGGCCGCATCGCTCAAGGTGCACGCTCGGCGCTTTCTCATGCTCATGCGGGGGAAGCTGGGCGACGGCGCGGCCAACCTGGGCGAGACCAGGCAGGAGATGCTGCCCGGCCTGCTCCAGAGTTACGCTGAGCTGGTGGCCCAGGCCGACCAGGCCGGACGCCGGGTGGACGGCACCGCCCTGGACCAGTCGGCCCAAGTGGCCCAGCGTCAGGGAGAGCTGGCCCAGGCCATGGACGAGAGTGGCCCGGAGGCCGGGCCCTATTTGGTCTGCTCCATATGCGGCTGGCTGGCCACGGGCAGCGCGCCGGAGCGTTGCCCGGTGTGCGGCGCGGTGCACGAGAAGTTTCAGCCGGTAGCCTAGGTATCCTCCCCCAGGGCGGCGGCGCGCTTGGCCGCCGCTTTTTCGTTGAAGCGCCCCGCGTCGATGATGTAGCGGCCGTGGGTGCCCTCGGAGATCAGCTCCACCCCGTCGTGGCCCTGCATGGCGAACTCCAGGCGGCGTCCCTGTATTTTGACCAGTTCCCCGCTGATGCGCACGGTGAGCCCCGGCGGCGTGGCCGCCAGGTGGCTAAGGCGCACCTCTATGCCCACGCTCTGTTCGCGGGGCCAGTCCAGGTGGGGGTTCAGGGCCAGGATGCAGGCCCACTCGAACAAGCCCACCATGTAGCCGGTGGCCAACACCTGGGGCATCTGCTGAAACTCCGGAGACTCGGGCAACAGGCAGGGCACGGTACGCTCCGGGGGCACCTTGTAGGCGAAGGTGAACTTAAGGCCTGGCTTGAGGCTGGGGAGCATGTTTGCCTCCTTGGTTTTTCTTCCAATATGGAGGTGGACAGGCAATAAGTAAAATTAATAAAGTTAAATAAATATATAAGGAAATATTATGGAATGGCAGCAGCTAAACGCCTTCCGCCACTTGGCCCGCACCGGCAGCTTCAGCAAGGCGGCCCAGCTCACCTTGCGCACCCAGCCCGCGGTGAGCCAACAGATCAAGGCTCTGGAAGCTGACCTGGGTTGCCTGCTGGTGGAGCGCTCCGGCAGGGGAGGGGTGCGCCTCACCAGGGCCGGGGAGCGCCTGCTGGCCTTTTGCGAACTGGCCAACCGGGAAGAGCAGGCCCTCAGGGAGGAGCTGGCCGAGTTGGGCGAGGGGCCCCGCCAACGCCTGCGCCTGGCCGCGCCCCTTACCACTCTGGTGCAGCTTTTGCCCCCACTGCTGGCCGCCTATGGCCGGGAGCATCCCGGCGTGGAGCTGACCCTGTGGGACCGGCCCCAGGGCCAGGTGGTGCAGCTTTTGCGCTCCGGAGAGGCGGATCTGGGCCTGGCCCTGGCTTCGCAGGCCCCCAGGGGGCTCAAGGCCCAGGCCTGGAAAACGGTGCGCCCGGTGCTGCTGGTCCCCCAGGGCCATCCCCTTTGCAGGCGTCGCCGTCCCCTGGATCTGGCCGAGATCAGCCGTTATCGCCTGGTGCTGCCGCCGCCCTCGCCGGATTTCTCTCACCGCGCCGCCTTGGATGAGATGTTTCTCAGCCAGGGGCTGCCCTGCCGAGTGATCATGGAGTCGGCCAACGCCGAGGTGAGCGCCGCCCTGGTGGAGCAGGGTCTGGGCCTGGCCTTTGCCTCCATCGCCGGGGAGCCGCCGGGGCTGCGCAAATGGAACCTCAGAGCCCTGTCCCTGGAGCATCTGCTACCCAGCGACCGCATCGTAATCCTGAGCCGCAAGGGCAGGGCGCTGGCCTCCCACCAGCAGGCCCTGATGGATTTGCTTATATCTCAGGCCTAATCCTTGGGTGGGAAAGGCAGGCTCAGGCGGCACACGGCTCCGCCCTCGGGGTTGGGCTCCAGGCTGAGGACTCCCAGGTTGCGCCGGGCAGCCAGGGAGACGATGGGCAGGCCCAGGCCGGTGCCCATGGGTTTGGTGGAGTGGAAGGGGCTCAGGATTTCGTCCATATCCATGGCCTCCGGGGTCTTGCCGTTGTTGCTGATGGCCAAGCACACCAGGTGTGGGTCCTTGTCCGGCCCCGAGGCCGCCTCCACTAGGGGACGCTCCGGGTCCGCCGCCTCGGCCGCGTTTTCCAGGACATAGCGCAGCATGGCCTCCAGGTCCTGGGGGTCGCATAGCACCTGGTCGAAGCCGGAGGGCAACTCCGGCTGCCAAGCCACTCCCTGCATGAGGCCCCGTTGCAGCACCCAGCGGTGGGCCAGGTCCAGGTAGTCGGCCAAGGAGCAGAGCTGGGGCGCTGCGTCTTCCTGGAACATGCCGGTGTACATGGCGATGTCGCCCATCATGCGCTCCAGGCGCTGGTTCTCCTTGAGCACCATCTCGTAGGCCAGGAAGGCCGGGCTGGCCGGATCGGTCTTTTTTTGCAGGCGGCGGATGTTGCCGCCGATGATGGTGATGGGGTTGCGCACCTGGTGGGCGATGCCCTCGATCATCTGCCGGTCGCAGCGCGAGGTCATGGTGATGAAGGAGTCGGTGGCCACCAGCACGCAAAAGTCCAGCATGCGGTCCACCACCTCGGCCACGCCCTCCTGCTGGTCGGGGGGTATCTTCTCGTCCACGATGCGGTGACAGAACTGGCGGGCCATGGCATAGCCCAGGTTCACGAAACGTTGGTCCAGGCTGAGGTTGACGTGGCGCACTCCGCTGTTCCACAGGTAGGTGAGAAAGCGTTGCGAAAACTCCTCGCTGAACAGGGCGTGGAACCACTGGCCCAGCACCTTTTCCAGGCGGGGCAGGTTTTCCCCCTGCTCCAAAATGTGCCTGGTGCGTTCGATGGCCAGGAAATAGCGGCAAAACTCGCGGCCGAACTCGTGGCTCTGGTCCATGAAATATTGCCGCCAGGGGGCCAGGCGCTCCTGGGCCTGGTGGTCCAGCTCCAGTTGCTTCAGGAAAAAGTTCAGGCGCTCGAAGGGGATGGGTTCGTGGTTCATCGCCGCCGCTTTCAAAGAGTGGGGTTGGCTGCCGAGTCTTATTCCTAGAATAAGGGGCCGCCGCCCCAGGGGCAAGCCGAAGCGCCGAATGATTTGGTCTCGTTCGGCGGCATGGCTTACAATTTTAAGGTAAAGGCAAAACACCTTCTGCAATGGAGTAAGGCAATACCATGGAAGACAAGAGAAATTTGCACCTGAAGGTTCAGGAGCTTTGCGACTGCTTCGCCACCACCGACTACCTTGAGGAGATGTCCAAGCTGGCCCAGGACGAGGACAAGGACGAGGCGGCCCTGAAGTGGCTGGCGCTCACCGTGCTGCACGCGGTCAACGCCGGGGCCAAGAAGATCACCCTGTTCCAGGCCCCGGGCGGCGAGGTCACGGTGCAGGCCAAATACCGGGCCAGCACCCTTCCTTCTCCCGGCGCACAGATCGGCCCCAAGGTGATGGAGGCGGTGCGGGCCATGACCCACGCCGAGGGCGACAAGGTCAAGGCCCTGCTGGCTCTGGGGGTGCGCAACGACAACCTGGAGGTCAAGGTGAAGAGTGAAAAGGAAGATGGCGGCCAACTTCTCACCCTCAAGTTCCCGGAGTAGGGCCTTGCTCCGCTGGTTGAGGCTGCTGCCGCTGCTGGCCCTGCTGCTGGTGGCCGGGCCGGCCTGGGCCGCCGGGCCGGTGCAGACCCTGGTGCTCCAGCAGGACCAAGTGTTCCAGGTGACCCTGGCCGCCAACCACACCACCGGCTACAAGTGGATGCTGGCCAAGGTGCCCGACCCCAAGGTGGTCAAGCTGGTCACCAACAACTATGTGCCCGACAAGGCCGAAGGGCCGGACGGCAAGCCACGCGTGGGCGTGGGCGGCCAGGAGATATGGACCTTCCAGGCCATGGGGCCGGGCAGGGCCATGATCGTGCTCAACTACGCCCGGCCCTGGGAAAAGGACAAGAAACCGGCCAAGACCCGCAGCCTGGAGGTTGAGGTCAGATGAGCTACATGTCCCAGCACCGCATGCCCGCCTTCAGCGCGGGAGGGCGGCCCACCATCGGCCCGGACCAGTGGCGACTCACCGTGGACGGCATGGTGGCCACGGAGCGCGAGTTCGACTTGGAGGACATCAGGGCCATGCCCCAGAGCGAGGTGGACGCCCGCCTCACCTCGGTGTCGGGCTTCAGCCTGCGGGCCCGCTGGCAAGGGGTGCTGTGGCGCGACTTCCTGGCCGGGCTGGAACCGGAGCCGGGGGCCAGCCACGCCACCTTCACCAGCCAGGGCGGGGGCTATACCACCACGGTGAGCCTGAAGGACCTGGACCACCCCCGGGTGATGCTGGTGCTGGGGGTCGAGGACGAGCCCCTGGAAACGGACTTCGGCGGCCCCTTGCGCATGCTGGTGCCGCACCTCTGGGGCTACAAGAGCGCCAAGTGGCTGGCGGGAGTCACCTTTGGCGACAAGATGCAGGGCGGCTTCTGGGAGGACCGGGGCTACACCAGGGAAGGCATCATCGAGCCCGGAGTGACCCTGGACCTCAACTCCGGCCAGCGCCGGGCCATTCGGGGTGGAGAGGTCACAGAGTTCTGAGCAGGGCCCGTAGCTTAGGCAAAACAAAGGCGGCCCGCCGCAATGGCGGGTCGCGTTTTATGCGATGAAGTTGACTAGCCCCGGGGAGAGTAGCGGTTGGGTTCGGCGAATACGTCTATGACCAACGAGGGCACCAGCACCGTCGCCCCGTGGGCGGTTCCGGCGGGGATGTCGTAGCACTCTCCGCTACGGTATACCTTGGTCTCTTCGCCAATGGTCAGCTCCAACTCGCCGTACACCACGATGCCCCACTGAGCCCCGTGGCTGTGCAGGGGCACCGAGGCCCCGGCGGGCAGGTCGAAAAATACCGCCTGGCCCTTGGGCCCGGCCAAGAGATAGCCGGTGGCATCCTGCAGGCCAAGGGCCGCCTGGGGCAGGTCTTTGATGAAACCCGGGAAAGACGCTTCTTTGCTCATGCCCGCCCCCTGGCTGCTTCGCGTTTTTGTTCCTTGTAATGGAAATGCACCAGGCACTGCTCCCGGAACTTGCAATAGATGTCAGGGTCGGAGCAGTGGGCGTCGGTTTCCAGACATTCCAGGCAATAGCCGTGACCGTACTTCTGGCACATGGCCACCGATGGGCGGTCGGGGTGATTTCGGCAGGTTTCACCGGCCATTGCTTACCTCGCTGACTAAATGGTTGTAAATTGAATTTTTAGCATGGGGCAGGGGAATCGGCAAGACCGGCGGCCTTGACCTGCTCCCCGCCCTCTAGGATAATGCGGCCAGCATCGGATATTTACACCGCCTCCCAGGGCGGGGCGGGAGGATAGTTAGTTGAAACGCATACTGGTCACCGGCGGGGCCGGTTTCATCGGTTCGCATTTGGTGGACGCGCTGCTGGAGCAGGGCCACGAGGTGCTCTGCATGGACAACTTTTTCACCGGCGACAAGGGCAACGTAGCCCAGCACCTGGGCAACCCGCTCTTCGAGGTGGTGCGCCACGACGTGGTGGAGCCCATCCTGCTGGAAGTGGACCAGATCTACAACCTGGCCTGCCCCGCCTCGCCGGTGCACTACCAGTTCAACCCGGTCAAGACGGTCAAGACCAACGTCCTGGGCACCTTGAACATGCTGGGCATGGCCAAGCGGGTGGGCGCGCGCATCCTGCAGGCCTCCACCAGCGAGGTCTACGGCGACCCCAAGGTGCACCCCCAGACCGAGGACTACTGGGGCCACGTGAACCCCATCGGCATACGTTCCTGCTATGACGAGGGCAAGCGCCTGGCCGAGACCCTGATGATGGACTACCACCGCAGCAACGGGGTGGACGTGCGCATCGTGCGCATCTTCAACACCTACGGCCCGCGCATGGCGGTCAACGACGGCCGGGTGGTGAGCAACTTCGCGGTGCAGGCCATCAAGGGTGATCCCATCACCATCTACGGAGACGGCACCCAGACCCGCTCCTTCTGCTACGTGGACGACCTGGTGGCCGGGATGATGGCCATGATGGAGGCCGAGGACTTCATCGGGCCGGTGAACCTGGGCAACCCCTCGGAGTTCACCATGCTGGAGTTGGCCGAAAAGGTCATCAAACTCAGCGGTTCGAGCAGTCCCCTGGAGTTCAAGCCCCTGCCGCCGGACGACCCCACCCAGCGCCAGCCCAACATATCCCTGGCCAAGGAGAAACTGGGCTGGAGCCCCACCGTGGAGCTGGAGCAGGGCCTGGCGCCAACTCTGGCGTATTTCCGCTCGATCCTGGCCCAGGGGTAGGGCCCATGGGCCGTCATTATCCCGAACTACCGGTGGTGGGAGTTGGCGGCATCGTGTTGGCCGGCGACCAGGTGCTGTTGGTCAAGCGGGGTGCCGAGCCCTCCAAGGGCATCTGGTCCATCCCCGGCGGCGGGGTGGAGTTGGGCGAGAGCCTGGCCCAGGCCTGCGCCCGGGAGGTGGTCGAGGAAACCGCTCTTCAGGTGCGGGTGGGGCCCATGGTGGAGGTGATCGAGCGCATCCTGCGCGACCCCCAAGGCCGTGTGGAGTATCACTACGTTCTCATTGACTTTTTGTGCTTTTGTCAGCCCCTGGAACCCCAGGCGGGGGACGACGCGGCCGCGGCGGTGTGGGCGGGGTTGGACAGCCTGGATGGTTACGCCCTGACCCCGGACACCAAGCGGGTGATCCTCAAGGCGGCCCGCCTGGCCCAAGACACGGAAGTAAGCTCCGATTTTGGCGGGGATGTTGGTTGACAGCGCCCGCGTTTAGCTGCTATTTTGCGTGAGTCCCAGGCGGACTTGTTTTTTGGCTGGCCTTTGTGCCGGAAAGGACAAGACCATCCGGCGACGCAAGGTGTGGTTGTACCTAACCATATAAGTAGCGGCCACCGCCGGGCGCCCATGGCCGGTGGATGTGCCGGAAGTCTGTTTGAGGCAATTGAGAGTAGCGAGAGGCAAGGATCTTATGTCATCGCACCAGCAAGGAAAGAAACAACGGTCGCGTGCGGACTGGATCCTTCTCTTCGTGGGATTGGTGATAGGTTCGGCCTTCGGGTTTTGGGCCACCCCCACCATCCTCTACGCGGAGAAGGCGCAGCCGTTGCAGTTCAATCACAAGCTGCATTTGGAGCAGGTCAGTGACAGCTGTAAGTCCTGTCACACCCTGCGGGAAGACGGCTCCTTCTCGGGCATTCCCAGCGTACAGTCATGCAAGGAGTGTCACGAGGCAGGTTCGCCCATGGGTGATGGAGCCAACGAGGCGGCATTCCTGGAGTACATCAAGAAAAACCAGCCCATCCCCTGGCTGGTCTACTCCCGCCAGCCCGACTGTGTGTTCTTCTCTCATGCGGCCCACACGGCCAACGCCGGTCTAGAGTGCGCCAAGTGCCACGGCGATCACGGCGAGACCACCAAGCTGCGGCCCTATGAGTACAACCGCCTCACGGGCTACAGCCGGGATATCTGGGGCAAGGGGCCCATCGGCCTGTCCGGTCCCCCCCACCGCATGAAAATGGACGACTGCGCCAAGTGCCACAGCGAAAACGGCGTTAACCGCGCCTGCTTCGTTTGCCACAAATAGGCGTCGGCTGGATGCTAAGGAGACACCCTTATGCAATGGGATAGACGAGCATTTATCAAGCTGGCCGTGGGTGGAGTACTGGGCGTGCACGCAAGCCCGCTCATGTGGAAGCTCATGGATGACTCCACCATCTGGACCCAGAACTGGTCTTGGGTCCCGGTGCCCGAGGACGGTGCGGTGGCCTACGCCAACGTGGTTAACCCCCAGACCGGCACCGGCGCCAAGGCGCGCTTGGTGCAGGGCAGGGTGGACGGCACCCGGGCCATCCGGGTGGAGGGCAACCCCGAGCACCCCCTCAGCAAGGGCGGCGTGGTTCCCCAGGACGCCTCGGCCCTGCAACTTCTGTATAACACCGACATCCGGGTGACCGCCCCGCTGCTGCGCAACCGGGCCAACGGCCGCTACAGCAAGCTGAGCTGGCCCGAGGCCCTGGACATCTTGGCCGGCAACCTGGCCGAGGTGAGCAAGCAGGGCAAGCCCGAGGCGATCATGGCCCTGGGACATGACCCCGAGAGCGCCACCGGCCAGCTCCTGCTGTGCCTCATGGCCGCCCTGGGTTCGCCCAACTTGGCCTTCACCCCCAACGCCGGGGAGACCCTGGCCCTGGCGGGCTTGGCCATGATGGGCCAGACCGACCTGGGCTTCGACCTGGCCAACGCCGACTACGTGATCTCCTTCGGAACCCCGCTGCTCGAAAACTTCGGCGCGCCGGTGGCCACCCGCAAGGCCTTCGCCTCTTGGCGGGGCTTCCCCAAGAACAAGGGATTCCTGGGCCAGGTAGAGTCGCGCGCCAGTATCACCGCCAGCCAGGCGGACATGTGGTTGGCCTGCCGCCCGGGCACCGAAGGCGCCCTGGCCCTGGCCATGTGCACCATCATGATCCAGGAAGGGCTCTACGACCAGGCGGCGGTGAAAGCCTCCTTCGGCTTCAAGGACGAGGGCGACTTCAAGGGCTTCAAGTCCTTCCTGCTCAAGAACTACCGCCGCGAGCAGGTGGCTCAGATGGCCGGAGTTCCCTTGGAGAAGCTGGTCAAGCTGACCCTGGGCTTCGCCAAGGCCAAACGGGCCGTGGCGGTCTGCGGGCCCGGCAACTCCAGCGACCCGGGCCGCATGTACGACTTCATGGCCGTTCTGGCCCTGAACGCCCTCAAGGGCAACATCGGCAAGCCCGGCGGCGTGTTGGTGCAGGATGCCCTGCCGCTCAAGTCCATTGGCTCCACCAGCCTGCGGGGCAATGTGCGGCCCTTGGTGGACCCGGCCCAGGGGCTGGACTCCAACAACCCCGACGCCCTGGCCAAGGCGGCCCTGGCGGGCAAGCCCTACGCCGTCAAGACCCTTCTGCTGGTGGGCGGCAACTTCGTCTACAACGGCCCCCAGGCCGGAGTGATGGAAGAGCTGGCCCGCAAGACGCCCTTCGTGGTGGCCATGACCCCCTACCTGGACGAGTCGGCCTCAGTGGCCGACCTGGTCCTGCCCACCACCCACTGGCTGGAGGGCTGGGGCGACAGCACCTCTCCCTACGGCAGCCCGGTGTCCTGTTACGGCCTGCACCGCCCGCTCATCAAGGCGGTGCCCCAGGCCAAGGACGCGGGCGAGGTGCTCTTGCAGGTGGCCTCGCGCCTGGGCGGCAAGATCGCCGCGGCCCTGCCTTACAAGAACATGGAAGAGGTCCTGATGGCCCGCACCCAGGCCATGGGCGACTTCGAGCAACTGGTCGAGCAGAGCTTCTGGGTCCAGGCCAAACCGGCCTACGGCCCGGTGAAGTTCCAGACTCCCACCGGGCGTTTCGAGTTCTTCAGCATGGGCCTGTTCAAGCTCCTCTCCGGCCGGGCGGGCAACCCCCAGGCCCTGGAGCGCATGGTGGCCATGATGGGGGTAAGCGGTGGGCTGGAAGCGGCCTTCCTGCCTCACTGGGAGACCCCGGCGGCGGCCGACGACCTGGGCACGGGAATGCCCCTGCTGCTCACGGCGGTGCCTTCGCTTCGCACCACCTGGGGCGGGGACGCCATCACCCCCTACATGGTCAAGGTGCTTCCCGACACCATGCTGGCCGACATGGACAAGCTGGTGGTGGAGATGAATCCCCAGACCGCCCACGAGCTGCATCTGTACGAAGGCGATCTGATCCGCATCGACTCCGTGGCCGGCAGCCTGACCGCCAAGCTCAGCCTGTTCGCGGGCGCCGCGCCCGGCGTGGTCTACGCGCCGGTGGGACTGGGGCACAGCGCCTTCGGATTCCAGGTGGAGGGCAAAGGCATGAACTTCAACCGAGCAGCCAAGGTGACCACCGATCCGATGAGCGGGCTGCCCGTCTGGGAGCTGACCGCGGTTAGCGTCGAGAAGGTGCAGGGTTAGTAGCTATGTGGCGAAAAGACGTAAAGAGATTCGGAATGGTCATAGACCTGGACAAGTGCACCGGCTGCGGGGCTTGTTCGGTGGCCTGCATGAGCGAAAACAATATCGGGGTCTTGCACAACGAGACCGACAAGATCCGCTCCATCACCTGGATGCGGGTCTATCAGATCGACAACGGCAAGTCCTTCCCAGACACCGAGGTGGCCTTCATCCCCCGCCCCTGCATGCACTGCCAGGGCGGCAAGTCGGGCACTCCCGGCCAGGCCTTTTTCCAGGAAGGTCCCATGGATGAGGAGGCCCACCCTCCCTGCGTGAGCGTTTGCCCGGCCACGGCCACCGATTATGACGAGGAAACCGGCATAGTCAGCCAGATTCCCACCCGGTGCATCGGCTGCCGGTACTGTGTCGCGGCCTGTCCTTACCACGCTCGATACTTCAACTGGTACGACGTGCCCTGGCCCAAGGGCAGCCCCCGGGCCCTTAGCCCCTTTGTAAGCCCGCGCATGCGCGGCGTGGTGGAAAAGTGCACCTTCTGCTACCAGCGTTACCAGGCCGCCCGCAACAAGGCCATGGTCTCTGGTGGCGAAGTCGGCGAGATGGATTACCAGACCGCCTGCACCGAGGCTTGCCCCTCCGGGGCCATCACCTTCGGGCAGTTGCAGAACCCAGAGCACAAGGTGCATAAGCTGATCTCCAGCGACTACACCTTCCGCCTGCTGGAGCAGCTGCACACCAACCCCAAGGTGTATTACATGTCCAAGCGGGAGTGGGTGCGCAAAATGGCAGACAACTATGTAACCCGCCACAATAAGTTTGCCCAGGCCGCCACTCAGAGCGGCCACTAGCAATAGGCGAGGTCAACGATGAGAAGATGGTTAGACGATCTACCCAAGTACGCGGATGACTCGAGCTGGTGGCCCAAAGGGACCAAGCGTTGCCGGCCCGAGGTCTTCCTGATCTGGTTGGGACTTCCCCTGACCCTTTTGGCCTACTTCAGCGTCGGCGCGGTGCTGTGCCTGGCCCTGGGCCTCAACCAGACCAATATGAACGACTACTTCGCCTTCGGCGTGTGGATCGTGGTGGACCTGGCGGTCATCGCCCTGGGGGCGGGCGCCTTTTTCACCAGCTTCCTCAACTACATAGTAGGCAAGACCGAGCTTAAGCCCA
This sequence comes from Pseudomonadota bacterium, assembly GCA_018896025.1. Lineage (GTDB taxonomy): Bacteria > Desulfobacterota > Desulfarculia > Desulfarculales > Desulfarculaceae > Desulfoferula. The sequence continues at coordinate 175,796 of JAHIND010000006.1, read as the reverse complement.
TCGTCAACGCGGCGGTATTGATCGGCTTTATCTGCTACGTGGGCGCCATTTTGATGCTGGGCATCGACATCGGCCAGCCCATCCGTGGTTGGTTCGGCTTCTGGCACGCCAACGTGCACTCCATGCTCACCGAGGTTATGTTCTGCATCACCACCTACGCCATCGTGCTCACCATCGAGCTGCTGCCGTCGGTGCTGGACAACAAGCGCATCAGCCGGGTGCCCGAGTTCGGGACCTTCAGCCACAACCTGCACACCATCATGATCGTGTTCGCGGCTGCCGGCACCTTCCTGAGCTTCTTCCACCAGGGTTCCTTGGGCGGCATGTTCGGCGTGCTCTACGCCCGGCCCTTCGCCGCCCGTGGCGGCCTGGGCATCTGGCCCTGGACCTTCTTCCTGTTCATCATGAGCGCCATCGCGGTGGGCCCCAGCTTCACCACCATGGTGGTGATGATCACCGAGAAGATCTCCGGCCGCAAGCTGACCAAGCACAGCGTGAAGATGCTCATGGGCAAGATCAGCGGTTGGCTGCTGGTGGTGTACATGGTCTTCAAGTCGGCCGACACTCTGTGGTGGGCTTACATCAAGCTGCCCTCCGCCGGCCTGACCCTGGACAACATGTACCACGCGCCCTACGGCTTCTGGCTGCTGTGGGTGGAGATTGGCCTGTGCGGCTGGCTGCCAGCCCTGATGTTGGTGCAGGAAAAGGTGCGCGCCAGCTACGGCTGGATGTTCGTGGCCATGCTGTTGGCCTGCATCGGCATTACCCTGAACCGCTTCGTGTTCACCATCCAGTCTCTGGCCCTGCCGGTGCTGCCCTTTGAGAAGTTCTACGCCTACCTGCCCTCCTGGCCGGAGTGGGGCATCGCCACCCTGGTGCTGGGCTTCGGACTGCTGGTGTTCATGCTGGCTTATCGTTACCTCCCCATCTTCCCGCAAGAGCCGGAACTTAACGACTAAGGAGGCCTGAATATGTTCCCCTTTGCTTACGAATGGATTTGGGACATCGGCCACATCGTATTTTTCGGCCTGTTCTACGCGATACTCTCGGTGGTCTTCGGTGCCTTGACCCTGACCATTCTCAAGACTATGCTTGATCTGTGGGACGGCCACATTCACGAGCCGGAACACTAGCGCCGGGGCGCCGCGGCGCCTGGAGCATTTAACCGAACCTACGACGGGGCCCACGCGGGCCCCGTCTTGTATTGCGAGCCATGAGCACACAAAAGCTACCCAGCCCCCCCAAGGGCCTGCAAGCGGTGGTGTTCGACCTGGACGGGGTCATCTTCGATTCCCTGCCGGCCAACATCGCCTTTTACAACAACATCCTGGAGCACCTGGGCCGCGAGCCGGTGGCCGAGCAATACGCCGAGATCATCCACCGCGAGGCCATGCAAGGCTCCCTGGAGGCTCTGTTGGGCACGGGGGAGGACTTCGAGCGGGCCATGGCCTACTGGCGCACCATGGACTCCGCGCCGTTTTTCAAGCTACTCAGGCTTTTTCCCGGCGCGCGCGAAACCATCGCTACCCTGCGTGGGCGCTGGCGCACCGCCGTGGCCACCAACCGCACCGCCACCGCCCGCTCCAGCCTGGCCCATTTCGACTTGCTGAAGCTTTTCGACCTGGTGGCCAACCCGGACAGCGCCGGGCAGGCCAAGCCCCACCCGGCCATGATGCATCAGGTGCTGAGCCACTTCGGCCTGGAGGCGGAGCAGGTGGTCTACGTGGGCGACAGCACCACCGACGAGGGGTTGTGCCAAGCCACCGGGGTGCGCCTGGTGGCCTTCGACAACCCGTCGCTGAACGCCTGGGCCCACCTGGACGATCTCAGGGACTTGCCCCGCCTGTTGGGTTTGCCATAAGGCTTGTCACGCCTGGGGACAGGGGATATGCTTTCCGACTAGTGTTTTCAAGCTGAATTTCAGGGAGTAGTTAGTGTTCATACGCCAGCGACCGGAAAAAAAGAAAAAGTCGGTAATCCGCGAATACCTGGAAGCCCTGATTTGGGCCGTGGTCCTGGCCCTGGTCATCCGCACCTGGGGGGTGCAGGCCTTCAAGATTCCCTCCGGCTCCATGATCCCTACCCTGCTCATCGGCGACCACCTGCTGGTCAGCAAGTCTTCCTACGGCATCAAGCTGCCCTTCAGCGACCTGGTGGTTATCCCCATCAGCGATCCTAAGCGTGGGGACATCGTGGTGTTTCGCTTCCCCGAGGACAAGGACAAGGACTTCATCAAGCGCATCATCGGGCTGCCCGGCGACACGGTGGAGGTCAAGGACAAGGCGGTTTACATCAACGGCAAGAAGCTGAGCGACCACTGGGGAACCTACACCGACAGCGTGGTGCTGCCCCATGGCGTGCAGCCCAGGGACAACTTCGGCCCGGTAAAGGTGCCCGAGGACCAGTACTTCGTGATGGGCGACAACCGCGACCAGTCCTATGACTCGCGCTTCTGGTTCGGCGGCCGCGGCGGCTTCGTGCCCCGCAATGACATTTTGGGCCGCGCCTTTATCATCTACTGGTCGTGGACTGATCATGGATTCGGCGTCCGCTGGGACAGGATAGGGAAAATCCTTCATTAAAAGAGAGCGGCTTCGCCAGGCGCGCCTATGCTGCGTTGCGGGCGTCGCTCGCCTCCTCGGCGTATGAAAAATACGCCTGCGGATCTCGCTAGCCCGACGCCTTGCCTAGACACGCCTGGCTGTGCCGGGGGCTAGGCGGAAGGCTATCCGCTGAAACTAAGAAAAAACCTTTGGCACGTTAGTGTCGTCACGGGTTCGCCATTCATGGCGGGCCCGTTTTTTTGTGGGTTGAGAAAGGGGAGGGGGGCTAAAGTCGTAGAGCGATTTCCTAGCTGAATATGATTACGCGCGGGCAAAACCTGATTACTTTTTACCTGCCTTCTTCTTCCCTTTCATAACCACGCAAACGCCCCACGCTTATCGGCGCGGCGGCGTGCTCTCCCCGCGCCACCGCCTCTATGACCTCACCTTGCGGCAGATTAGGCAAGGGCACAAAGGCCAGGGGAGCTGCCGCGCCTGGGCGCAGCGCCCCGAATTTGCCCGCCTGGCCCAGGGCCTGGGCTCCTCCTTGGGTAGCCATGGTGAGCACCGCCTCGGGGGGCAAGCCCGGCTTGGCGGCCACCAGGGCGGCCATCTCCGCCCAAAGGCTCAGGTCTGGCGTGGAGGCCAGGGAGTCGGTTCCCAGGGCCAGGTTCACCCCGGCGGCCAGCAGCTCCTCTACCGGGGCCAGGCGTCCGGTGAGGCCCAGGTTGGAGCGGGGGCACACGCACAGGCTGGCCCCGGCGGCGGCCACCTGGGCCACCTCGGCGGAGGTAAGCTGGATTCCGTGCACCAGCAGGGTGTTTTGGTCCAAGGCCTGGGCGGCCACAAGCTGGCCCAGGGGGGTGTCGGCGGCCAAATCCAGGTCTTCGCGCCTGAGGCCCCGCAGGATCAGGAACTCCTCAAGGCGCTTGCCCTCGTCTCCAACCCCGGCCACAAACTCCACCTCGGCGCGGGACTCGGCCAGATGGATGGCAAAGGGCAAAGCCCCGGCCTTGGCCTTGAGCGCGGCCAAACGGGAGGTGGGGATGGAGTAGGGGGCGTGGGCGGCCACTGCGGCGGCCATGAGCACCGCGCCTTGCCAAACGGCCTGGGCCGGGGGCGGCTCGGCCTTGGCCGCGCCCAGGGCCTCGTAAAAGCTCACCGCGCTCACTTCGGCTAGGGCCAGCACCGGGGCGGCCTTGCCGGTGTTGGTCACGTCGCCCACCAGGGCGGTGCCGTTCTGGGCCAGGTAATCCACCGCCGCCGCCGTGGACTCGGGTCCGTTTTGGCGTAGCTGGGCCGGGCGCAGGCTGACCATGCTCACCAGCCAGCCCACGAAATCGCCCTGGGGGGGCATCATACCGGCCAGGCCGGACAGCTCCAGATGGGTGTGGGCGTTGACCAGGCCGGGCAGCAGCAGGCCCTCGCCCAGGTCGGTGACCGCAATGCCTTGGGGCGGGCGCTGGGCCACATCGGTGATCCAGCCATTATCAAGCACCACCGCCGCGCCGGAGCGCAGGTCGCCGGGTCCGCACCATACCCAGCGGGCGGTGTATGCCGTGGCCATGGAAATCATGATGGCTTTATAGCACGTCTAGACGGCGTTGTAGAACACGTCGCGTTGGCGGGCCTGGAAGCCGATGTCGTTGGCCAGGCGCACCAGTTCCTCCCGAGGCAGGCGGAAGCTGATCCCGGCGGCGGCTACCACGTTTTCCTCGATCATGGTGGAGCCCAGGTCGTCGGCTCCGAATACCAGGGCGGTCTGGGCGATGCCCGCGCCCTGGGTGACCCAGGAGGCCTGCACGTGGGGGAAGTTGTCCAGGAACAGGCGGCTCACCGCCAGCATGCGCAGATAATCCACCGCCGTGGCCGGAGGGAGGTGGCTCAGCGCCGTGTTGGCCGGTTGGAAGGTCCAGGGGATGAAGGCCGTGAAGCTGGCGCGGCCCTTGGCCAGGCTGTCGTCCTGCAAGTCCCGCAGGCGGCGCAAATGCTCCACTCGGTCCTCCACGGTGTCCAGGCTGCCGAACATCATGGTGGCCGTGGTCATGAGCCCCTGGTGATGGGCCTCGGCCATGACCGCCAGCCACTGGTCGGCGTCGCACTTGCCCGGCGCGATAACGCCGCGCACCCGGTCCACCAGTATCTCGGCCCCGCCGCCGGGGATGGAGCCCAACCCCGCCGCGCGCAGACGCTCAATGGCCTCGGGGATGCTCAGGCCGTCCACCTGGGCCATGTGCACCACCTCGGGCGGGCTAAGACCGTGGATGTGGATGGGGTGGTGCTGTTTGATGAAGCGGAAGCTCTCGCAGGTGGCCTCCACCCCGATCTCGGGGTGCAGGCCGCCCTGGATGAGGATGTGGGTGCCGCCCAGGGCCAGGGTCTCATCGATCTTGCGCCCCAGCTCCTCGCGGCTGAGCACGTAGCCTTCGGCGTGGCCCGGCGGCCGGAAAAAGGCGCAAAAACGGCAACCGGACAGGCACTCGTTGGTGGTGTTGATGTTGCGGTCCACCGCGAAGGTCACCACCGGCTCGGGATTCAGGCGCATGCGGGCGGCGTGAGCCAGGCGGCCCAACTCCAGCAGGTCGGCCTCTGTTAGCAGAGTTACTGCCTGCTCGGGCCTGAGGCGCTCGCCCGCCTGGGCCGCAGCCAGGGCCTGGGCCAGGGGGCTGCTTTGTGCCTGGGCCAAGGCCATTACTCCTGCTCCAGGCTCCGGTAAAAGCTATCGCGGCGCACCGGGGTGAAGCCCGCCGAGGTGATGAGGTGCCGTAGCTCCTCCTCGGTCATGCCCTTGGCCGTGGTGGCCCCGGCGGTGTGGGTGATGCGCTCCTCCACGATGGTGCCGTCCAGGTCGTCGGCCCCGAAATTGAGGGCCACCTGGGCCAGCTTGGGGCCCAGCATCACCCAGTAGGCCTTGATGTGGGGGAAGTTGTCCAAGAGCAGCCGGCTGGTGGCGGTGACTCGCAGGTCGTCCAGGCCGGTGGTGCGGGCCAGCTCACCCAGGCCGGTGTTTTCGGGGTGGAAGGCCAGGGGAATGAAGGCGCTGAAGCCGCCGCTCAGGTCCTGCTGTTCGCGCAGGGCCAAAAGGTGCTCCACCCGCTCGGCCGGGGTCTCGATGTGCCCGTAGAGCATGGTGGCGTTGGTGGGCAGGCCCAAGGCGTGGGCCTGGCCGCTGATTGCCAGCCAGCGCTCCCCGCTGGTCTTGGAGGGGCAAAGTTCGGCGCGCACCCTGGGCGAGAACACCTCGGCCCCCCCGCCGGGCATGGCCTTCAGACCGGCGGCCATGAGCCGCTCCAGCACCTCGGTGGTGGAGATGCCTTCCTTGCGGGCGAAATGCTCGATCTCCACGGGGGTGAAGGCCTTGAGGGTGGCCTCAGGCCGGGCCGCGGCCAAGGCGCGTAAAAGCTCGCAATAGTAATCCAGGCCCAGCTGGGGGTGACAGGAGCCCACCACGTGCAGCTCGGCCAGGTCCAGGTCGGGATGCTCGGCGGCCACCGAGGCGGCCTCTTGGGGCGAGAGCAGATAGGCCCCCTCGCCGCCCTGCTCCCGCCAAAAGGCGCAGAAGGTGCAGCGGTTGCCGCAGACGTTGGAATAGTTGATCTGGCGGTTGAGCACGTAATAGGTGGCCATGCCGTTCTTGGCCAAGCGGGCGGCGTGGGCCAGGGCCCCCAGGCCCAGCAGATCCTTGCTGTTCATCAAGGCCAGGCCGTCTCCGGCGTCCAGGCGATCGCCCTGGGCCAGCTTGGCGGCCACCGGCCTCAGGGCCGGATCGCTGACCAGGCGGGGGTCTATGTCCAAGGGCGGGAGGCCCTGGGTGTTGGCGTTTTCCGAACCGGCCAACGCGGTGCTCACAGTGGGAGGCATGTTGCTGGTCCCCGTGCGGTGTAAGCCGGTGACCAGGTGGTCACTGGCAGTGCAAAAATAATACGGCCAAGCCGTTGATCTATGGTGACCATGTGGTCACCCGAGAGCGCATAAAAATCCCGGCGCGTTCCGGGATGATGCTTAATTTTAATACCAAGGGCAGCTCCTGACAAGAGCCGGGAGCCGCCCCAGTATTTAGAGCATTTTCCTGATGTAGTTGAGCCTGCCGCCCGCCGCCAGGATATCCCGCTCCCGCTGGCTGGCCTGGATCACCAGGGCCAGGGGTCGGCCTTCCAGCCGGGCCTCGTAATCCTGGGCCCCTTCCAGCAGGGCGCTCCTTAGGCCGGGGAACTCGATGACCTGTCCTTCGTCCAAGCGGTCGTAGTCCGCCGGGTCGGCCAGCACCAGGGGGATCACCCCGAAGTTGATCAGGTTGGCCCGGTGGATGCGCGCGAAGCCCTTGACGATCTTGACCCGCACCCCTAGGTAGCGCGGGGCCAGGGCGGCGTGCTCCCGGCTGGAGCCCTGGCCGTAGTTTTCGCCGCCCACCACCACCGCCGAGCCCACCGACTGGGTGCGGTCGGCGAAGCTCTCATCCACCGCCGCGAATACGAAGCGGCTGATGGCCGGCACATTGGAGCGCAGGGGCAGAATTTGGCTGCCCGCGGGCATGATGTGGTCGGTGGTGATGTTGTCGCCCACCTTGAGGGTCACGGTGCAGCTAAGGTCCTCGGGCAGCTCCTCCAGCTCGGGGAAGGGCGCGATGTTGGGGCCGCGAAGCACCTGGATGCCGGAGCCGTCCGCCGGAGGCGCGGCCATGGCGTTGGGCCGCACCGGGGGCGCGGGGGGCACCACCGGGGCCGGGCCCAGCTCACGGGGGTCGGCGATGTGTCCGGCCAGAGCGGTGGCCGCCGCCACCTGGGGGCCGCAGAGGTACACCTGATCGTCCTTGGTGCCCGAGCGGCCGGGGAAGTTGCGGGGGAAGGTGCGCACGCTGGCCACGCCGGTGGCCGGGGCCTGGCTCATGCCGATGCAGCCCAGGCAGCCCGCCTGGTGCAGGCGCACGCCCGCTTCCAGCAGCTCGCCCAGGGCGCCGTTGGCCGCGATCTGGGCCAGGGCCTGACGCGAACCGGGGTTCACCGCCAGGCTGACCCCAGGGGCGGGGCGCTTGCCCTTCATGGCCGCGGCCAGAATCATCAGATCCCAATAGCTGCCCCCGCCGCAGGAGCCCATTATCACCTGCTCCACCGGCACACCGGTCAGCTCCGCCGCCGGGCGCACCGCGTCCGGGCTGGAGGGACAGGCCACCAGGGGCTCCAGGGCGCTTAGGTCGATCTCCTCGATTCGGTCGTAGTCGCAGCCGGGGTCGGCGGCCAGGGGCTGCCAGACCTCCTCGCGGCCCTGCTCGGCCAGGAAGATGCGGGTCTGCTCGTCGCTGGGGAAGATGCTGCCCGTGGCCCCCAGTTCGGCCCCCATGTTGGTGATGGCCGTGCGCTGGTAAACGTTGAGGCTTTCCACGCCGGGTCCGAAATATTCCAGCACCAGGCCCACCCCGCCCTTTACCGTGAGGCGGCGCAGCAGCTCCAGGATCACGTCCTTGGCCCCCACCCAGGGGGGGAGGCTGCCGGTGAGGCGCACCCCCAGCACGCGGGGGCAGGGCAGGGAGAAGGGCACTCCAGCCATGGCCGCGGCCACGTCCAGGCCGCCCGCTCCCATGGCCAGCATGCCCAGGCCGCCGCCGTGGGGAGTGTGGGAGTCAGAGCCCAACAGGGTGGCTCCGGGGCGTCCGAAGCACAGGGCATGCAACTGGTGGCAGATGCCGTTGCCCGGCGGGGAAAACCACAGGCCGTAACGGGCGGCGAAGCTGCGCAGGAAACGATGGTCGTCGGGGTTCTTGAAATCGGTTTGCAGAATGTTGTGGTCCACGTAGGAAACGCTGACTTCGGTGCGAACCCTGTCCAGACCCAGGGCCTCGAACTCCAGGGCGGCCAGGGTGCCGGTGGCGTCCTGGGTGAGAGTCTGATCGATTTTAAGTGAAATTTCCTTGCCGGGATCGAAGGAACCCTCGCTGAGATGCCCTTCGATAATCTTCCGGGTTAGGGATTTTGTCATTAATTGCTCCAAAATTGTAGTTCAGGCCCAAACCAAGACATTTTAAGGGTATGGGGGCTGCCTGGCAACCCGGCGCGCGCGCAAAAAAAGGGCCCGCGCATTTGGCGCGGGCCCTGGCGGGCGGGGGGGTGATCCGTCCGCCTCTACACGAGGAGGGAAACAGAGAGTGCTAAGCTGCCTTCACCTTCAACTCCTTGGCGAACCCGGATCCAATTTCGCATTTGCGGCAAGCTACCAGGTTCATTTTGAACACAAAGATGTGGAAGGGTTCGGCTCCTATGTTCGACCAGCGGGGTTCGTTGGCAGTCATGTATCGTTTGGCGCAGGATTCGCGGGTAAGCTTCAAACCGCCAGGCTGGCTGGGGCACTGGATCATCGCGTTGGGATTTTGAGCCAACCAGTCTTCGGTGTTGATGTTGGGGATGAATTGCTGCTTACGGGTCCTCTTGAAACGCCTCATTGAAGTCCCCCTTGCCGGTTCATAGTTTTTGATACTGCCTCTCACTAAAGCAAAAAAGGTGCCATACCCATTTGTCAGGCTTTTGAGGTGGATGGCCTCTACCGTTAACATGCTGATAAATAAAGAAATGCATTGGAAAATGATTAAAATGCGTAGTCAGGCGAAATCAATTACGCCATGTTCGGGGAAGGCTTGGTGATATGTCCAAATGCAGACACATGACTAAAATCGAACAGATACCATTAAGCTCCAAGTTAGACACTAAATGCCGGCTGTCCAGATCGATGGATTGGCTCCCTGTCGAATTTCGGACAAATTAGGGCGGGCGGGTGGGCCTAACTCCCCGAAAAGCCTAACCCCGGCCATGGTCCTCTTTTTGCATATGATTAGAGGCAAAATTCATCGATGACAGACTGCCCTAGCTAACCCTGCGAGGTAAAGCCATGCTGCAAATAATGGTCGTTGAAAGCGACCCCAGCCTGGCCCGCTTGTATCGTGAAGAGCTGGAAGACGCCGGCTTCAGGGTGGAGGTGCGTTCGGATTTGAGACGGGCCTTGCGCACCCTCGAAGGCGCTCCGGCCCATGTGCTGGTAACCAACCTAGACCTTGTGGGCGGACGCCTGGAGAATTGGATGGACCACCTGCGCCAGGTGCACGAGGGCGGGGTGGTTCTGCTGGGACGCCATTGCCGCCGCCCGCCGCCCATCGAGGGCCTCTCGGTCCTGGACAAGTCTTCCGACCTCAGCGATCTGGTGGACCGCCTGCGGGACATGGCCAACACCGCCTGGTGGCAGCACACCGGCGGCAACTGCTGATTCCCGCCTTTGCTCCTCCGCCGACTCTCCCCGGCATGTGCTATCCTATTGCCTGACTGACAACTCATCTTATTGTTGAACCTCGGGCGGGAGCGCGCCATGCCTTCATCCACCCCTCAGCCTTTGGACGTTTCTCAACTGCGGCGGGTTTTCGACCCCGCCTTGGTTCCCTTTGAAACCAGCGACAAGGCCCCCGATTGTCTGGATTCGGTCTTGGGACAGGCCCGGGCCAAAGAGGCGCTGAGCTTTGGCCTGGCCATGAAAGACATGGATTTCCACGTCTACGTGGCCGGCCCCCAGCGCACCGGCAAAACCCACCTGGTGACCACTTTCCTGAACCGGTTGGCCGCCGAACAGGAGCCGCCGCCGGACTGGGTGTACGTGCACAACTTCCAGGAGCCCGACGAGCCCAAGGCCCTGAGCCTGCCGCCGGGCGGTGGGCGCCGCCTGGCCAAGCAGATGAGCAAGCTCCTGGACAACATGAAGGCCGCGATCCCCGAGCTGTTCGAGGGCGAGGACTATTCCCGGCGCAAGGACAACCTGACCTCCGAGTTCAAACGGGCCCGTAGCGACATCTTCGCGGGCCTGGACTCCCAGGCCAGGGAGCAGGGCTACGTGCTCAAGTTCGAGCCCACCGGGATCATGGTGGCCCCGGCCGGGGAGGACGGCGAGCCCCTGCCCGACAACACCCTCCGGGAGATGAACGAGGAGGAGCGCGAACAGCTGCGCAAGAAGAGCGACGTGATCCAGGCCAAGGTCACCGAGGCCCTGCGCGCGGTCAACGCCAAGGAGAAAGATCTGCACGAGGCCCTGAGCGGCCTGGACAAGGAGATGGTGCTCCAGGCGGTGGGCCACATGTTGAGCGACATGCAGCAGGAATATGCCGGGCAGCAGCCGGTGCTGGACTATCTGGAGCAGGTGCAGCAGGACCTGGTTACCAACTACGAGAACTTCAAGCACAAGGACAAATCGCCGCTGCCCTTTCCCATGCCCACCGAAGAGCCGGACTTCCGCGAATACCAGGTGAACGTGTTCGTGGACAACTCGGCCACCAAGGGCGCGCCGGTGGTGGTGGAGCACAACCCCACCTACCCCAACCTCTTTGGCCGTATCGAGCGCCAGGCCCAGTTCGGGGCTCTGCTCACCGACTTCACCCTGCTCAAGCCCGGCGCCCTGCACCGGGCCAACGGCGGCTATCTGGTGCTGCCGGTCATGGATCTGCTGCGCTACTGGCTGCCCTGGGAGGGGCTCAAGCGGGCGCTTCGGGACCGCAAGGTGAAGATGGAAGACGTCATGGAGCAACTGGGCTACATGATAACCCGGACGCTACGGCCCGAGCCCATTCCCCTTAACCTAAAGGTGGTGCTGGTGGGCGACAGCCAGCTCTACCACCTGCTCTACGTGCACGACCAACAGTTCCCCAAGCTGTTCAAGGTGCGCGCGCAGATGAGCGAGTACATGGACTGGGGTGAGCAGGAGGTGAGCGAGTTCATCAACCACCTGTGCCAGATCGCCCTCCGCCGCCAGTTGCGGCCCTTGCACCGCGGCGCGGTGGCTCGGCTCATAGAGCGGGCTTCGGAGATGTCCGGCGACAGCGAGCACTTGACCCTGCGTCTGGCCGACCTGGAGGACCTGGTCAAAGAGAGCAACTTCCACGCCGGCGAGGCGGGCCGCGAGCACATCGCCGCCGCGGACGTGGCCACGGCCATCGCCGGGCGGCGGCGGCGCGGGGCCATGATGGAAGAGCACCTTCGCAAAGCCACCACCCGTGGGTTCATCAACATTGCCACCGAGGGCAGCGTCCAAGGCCAGATAAACGGCCTGGCGGTGTACGATATGGGCGACTACGCCTTTGGCAGCCCCAGCCGCATCTCGGCCAGCGTGGGCCTGGGCAAGGAGGGGGTCACCAACATCGACCGCGAGGCCGACCTGTCGGGGCCCTTCCACAACAAGGGCGTGCTGATTATCGGCGGCTTTCTGCGCCAACGTTTCGCCCGCCGGGGCCCCATGGCCCTGACCGCCAGCCTGGTGTTCGAACAGAGCTACGGCACCGTGGACGGCGACTCCGCCTCCCTGGCCGAGGTCATCACCCTTATCTCCGAACTGGCCGAACTGCCCTTGCGCCAAGATTTGGCCATCACCGGCAGCATGGACCAGCACGGCCGTGCCCAAGCCATCGGCGGGGTGAACCTCAAAATCGAAGGCTTCTTCCGCCTGTGCGAAAAGCGAGGCCTCACCGGCAAGCAGGGGGTGGTGATCCCCTCGGCCAACCTCAAGAACCTGATGCTGCATCCCGACGTGGTGGCCGCGGTGAAAGAGGGCAAGTTCGCGGTGTACGCGGTGGACACCATGGATCAGGCCCTGGAGCTGTTCACCGGCCTGCCCGCCGGGGAGCGCGGCGAGGACGGGGCCTTCCCCGAGGGCTCGGTGAACTACCTGGCCGAGCAGCAGTTGGAGGCCATGCGCCAGGCGGTGAAGGACATGGCCGGCAAGGACAAGTAAAGCCCACGGCCCCCGGAGACGAAATCCGGGGGCCGTTTTTTGCGCCCTTGGCGCGGGAGTTTTGGCTAATGGCCAGGATAGAAGAACTAGCCCCGGAGCAGATGACCCCTCAGCAGGCCGAGATATGGCAGGAGGTGGTTTCGGGCCGCCCCAGCCCGGCCGGGCCCTTCAACGTGTGGCTGCGGGCCCCGGAGATGGCCCGCTGGGCCTCGCGCCTGGGGGAGCAGCTCCGCCTGCACAGCACCCTGGAGCGCCGCTTGTCAGAGTTGGCCATCCTAGTGGGATCGCGCCATTGGAACTGCGCGGCTGAGTGGGCCATTCACGAGCCCTTCGCCCGCCAGGCGGGCCTGGACCCGGAGGTCATCACCAGCATCAACTACAAGATCGAGCCTGAGTTCGAAGCCGCTGACGAGGCGGCGGTGTACGCCTTCTGCCGCCAGGCCCTGGAGCAGACCTCGGTGGATGATGCCACCTATGGCCGTTGCTTGGAGTTGTTGGGGGAGCAGGGCATGGTGGAGCTCACCGGCATCGTGGGCTACTACTGCCTGGTGGCGCTCACCCTCAACGTGTTCCAGGTGCCCGCGCCCGAGGGGGCGGCCCAGGAGTTGAGCCTGCGCAAAGCGACCTAGGATTCCGGCTGGCTTGCCTGGGCCTCGCTTCCCTCCGGGGGAGTGAGGCCGTGCTTTTTTATCTTGCCGTAGAGGGTGGAGCGGGCGATGCCCAACACCTGGGCCGCCCGGTATTTGTTCCAGCCCACCTGCTCCAGGGTGTGGGCGATGATCTCCCGCTCGTTGTCCCACAACCGTCCCACCGGCGCGGCCGCGCCGCCGCCGGAGCCCAGGGCCTTGTCCCCGGCCAGGCGCGAGGGCAGGTTGGCCAGGCAAATCACGTCGTTTCGGCACATGAGCGCCGCGTGCTCCACCACGTTCTTCAGCTCGCGCACGTTGCCCGGCCAGGAGTAGGACATGAGCCGGGCCAGGGCCTCGCGCTCGAAGCCGTAGATGGTCTTGTTGAGGCCTTCGGCCTGGGCGATCAAAAAGCTGTTGGCCAGGAAAGGGATGTCCTCGGGCCGCTCGCGCAGGGAGGGCACCTCCAGGCGCACCACGTTGAGGCGGTAGAAAAGATCCTCGCGGAACAGGCCCCTTTCCACCATGCCGGCCAGGGGCTTGTTGGTGGCGGCCAAGAGGCGCACGTCCGCGGTGATGGTCCTCTCGCCGCCCACCCGCTCGAACTGGCGGTCCTGGATGACTCGGAGCAGAGTGAGCTGGGTCAGGGGGCTGATCTCGGCGATCTCGTCCAGGAAGATGGTGCCGCCGTGGGCCAGCTCGAAGCGCCCCGGCTTGCGGCGGATGGCCCCGGTGAAGGCGCCTTTTTCGTGGCCGAACAGTTCGGAGCTGAGCAGGGTCTCGGGATAGGCCGAGCAGTTGACCACCACCATGGGGCCGGTGTTGCGCCGGGAAAAGCGGTGCACCGTTTCGGCCAGCAGGCCCTTGCCGGTGCCGCTCTCGCCCTCCAGGAGCACCGTGGCGTCGGTGTCCACCACGTTTTCCAAAACGTCGGCCAACTCCTGCACCTGGTTGGAGCCGCCCATGACTTGGCTGAGGTAGCGGCGCATGGCCAGGCTGCGCTGAGCGTGCTGGCGGCCGGAGCGCTCGTGGATGAGGTCCTCATACAGGCTGCGGATCCTGAGCATCACCCGCACCCTGGAAAGCATGCGCTCCACGTCCACCGGCTTGGTGAGGAAATCCTCGGCCCCCAGCTCCAGGGCCTTGATGGTGGTGGCCTTGTCGTCCAGGGCCGAAAGCACCACCACCGGCACGTAGCGCAGCTTGCCGTCGGTCTTGAGGTGCTCCAGCACCTCCCAGCCGCCCACGCCGGGCAGCACCAGATCCAGGAGCACCAGATCGAAGTCGCTGTCCTCGGCCAGGCGCTCCAGGGCTTCCTCGCCGCTGGCCGCCTTCACCGCCTCGTGTCCCTCGGACTCCATGAGGGCGGCGAAGAGCAGGGCTGAGTCGGCGTCGTCCTCCACCACCAGCACCCTGGCGTGGGGTTTTACCCGTGGCAGGGGCGCGTCGGTCATGAGGCCTCCCCAGGGCAGGGCGGCAGGCAAGGGCCCGAGCCGTTGGAAAATGTGGGGATATTTTGCCGCGATGAGGCCATGGTTCGCTCCCGGTTAACTGTCGCATCTTAACACTGACCGGAATTCGACACAAGCGGACTGCAAATTAGTCACTAAAAAACTGCAAAGAGCGCAAAGCAATTGATTTCTTGCTTCCCGAGCCCGGCCGCGTTAGCCTTTTGAGCCATGTTGATCGCCGATCTGCACATACATTCGCGCTATTCCCGGGCCACGGCCAAGAGCCTGAACCCCGAGAATCTTTGGAGCGCGGCCCAGCGCAAGGGCATCGGGCTGTTGGGCACCGGCGACTTCACCCATCCCGCCTGGCTGGACGAGTTGGAGGAAAAGCTGGTGGCCACCGGCGACGGGGCCTACGAGCTGCGTCCCGAGTTGGCCGCCCCCCTGGGAAGCGAGGTGCCCGGCCCCTGCCGCGCCCCGGTGCGTTTCCTGCTTTCCGGCGAAATCAGCACCATCTACAAGCGCCACGGGGTGACCCGCAAGGTCCACTCCCTGATCCTGGTGCCCGACTTCGCGGCCGCCCGGCGCATCAACAACCGCTTGGACCGCCTGGGCAACATCACCAGCGACGGGCGGCCCATCCTGGGACTGGACACCCGCGACCTGTTGGAGCTGTGCCTGGACGAGGCCCCGGACGTCATCTTCATCCCCGCCCACGTGTGGACCCCCTGGTTCAGCCTGTTCGGCTCCAAGAGCGGCTTCGACGCCCTGGAGGAGTGCTTCGACGACCTGAGCGGGCACATCCACGCCCTGGAGACCGGGCTGTCCTCTGACCCGCCCATGAACTGGCGCATCAGCGCCCTGGATCGCTACAAGCTGATAAGCAACTCCGACGCCCACAGCCCCTCCAAGTTGGCCCGGGAGGCCAACCTCCTGGACTGCGAGCCCACCTATCCCGCCATTGCCCAGGCCATCAACACTCCGGACGGCCAGGGCCTGGCCGGCACCCTGGAGTTTTTCCCCCACGAGGGCAAGTACCACCTGGACGGCCACCGCAAATGCGGAGTGTGCCTGGAGCCCGGCGAGACCCGCGGGCTGGGCGGGCTCTGCCCGGTGTGCGGCAAGCCGCTGACCGTGGGGGTGCTCAGCCGGGTGGAGGATCTGGCCGACCGCCCCGAGGGGCACCGCCCCACGGACGCGCCGTCCTTCGAGTCCATAGTGCCCCTGAGCGAGGTGGTGGGCGAGGTGATGCAGCGGGGCCCGGCCACCAAGGGCGTGGTGCAGGCGGTGGAACAATTGCTGGCCGACCTGGGGCCCGAGCTTTTCATCCTGCGCCAGGCCCCTCTGGAAGAGTTGGAGCGGGTGGGCGGGCCGGTGCTGTCCGAGGCGGTGCGGCGCATGCGCTCCGGCGAGGTGGTGCTGGAGGGCGGCTTTGACGGCCAGTTCGGGGTGGTCAAGCTGTTCAACCCCCAGGAGCGCGAGCAGCTCAAGGGCCAGGGCCGCCTGTGGCGCGACGCCCCGGCGGCCCAGCGCAAGCTTAAAAAAAAAGCTCTGAATAAGCCCGAACCCACCCCGCCGCTGCTGTCCCTGTCCCAGGCGGCGGTGGACAAGTTGAACCCCGAACAACAAGAGGCTGTGGCTCACCGGGGCGCGCCGCTCATCGTGCGGGCCGGCCCCGGCGCGGGCAAGACCAGGGTATTGGTGCAGCGGGCCGTGGGATTGGTGGAAGAGGGCGCGGCTCCGGGCCGAGTGCTTATGATCACCTTCACCCGCAAGGCCGCCGGGGAGATGGCCTCGCGCCTGGCCGAGGAGAACCCCGCCGCTGCCCTGGTCAAGGTGAGCACCTTCCATGCCTTGGGCCGCGAAATAATTTCCCAGGCCCTGGGCGGCGACCTCTTGATCCTGGGCGAAGACGAGCGCTCCGCCATCATCAAGGAGTTTGCCGCCGGTCTTGGCCTGCGCCCCGGCCAGGCCGAGCTGGCCCTGACCCGCCTCAAGCAGCAGGTGCATCCTCAGCCAAGCCCCGAGTTGGCCCCCCTGTGGCAGGCCTACGAGAACGCCCTTGCCCAGCGCGGGGCCCTGGACCTGGACGACCTGGTGCGCCGGGCGGTGTTGGCCCTGGAGGAGGACCCGGCCCTGGCCCAGGCCTGGGGCGGGCGTTTCGATCATGTGCTGGTGGACGAGTACCAGGACAGCAATCCGGCCCAGGTGAGCCTGCTCACGCATCTGCTGGCCGGGGGAGCCTCGCTCACCGCCATCGGCGACCCGGACCAGGCCATCTACGGCTTCCGGGGGGCCACCCGCGAGGGCTTTTTGCGTTTCGCCCAGGATTTTTCCGGCGCGCGCGAGATAGGTCTCACCCGCAACTACCGCAACCACGGGGCCATCCTGGAGGCGGCCCAGGGTCTGTTGACCGCGGACCCCGACCCAGGCCGTTTGGCCCTCAGCGCCCAGGCTGGGCAAGGAGTCAAGCCGGTGTGGGCCGAGCTACCCAGCCCCAAGGCCGAGGCGGCCTGGGTGGCGGCCAAGATAGTGGAGCTTACCGGCGGGCTGGATTCGCGCCAGGTGGAGCGGAGCGACGCGGGTGAACTGGCTCCACGGGACATAGCGGTGCTATACCGCCTGCACGCCCAGGCCGCGCCCCTGGCCCAGGCCCTGGCCCAGGCCGGGGTGCCCTTTCAGGTGGCTGGCCAGGAGCCCCTGGGCGAGACCGATCCCCTGGACTTCAAGGCCCAGCGGGTGAGCCTCTTGACCTTGCACGCAGCCAAGGGCCTGGAGTTCGCCGCCGTATTCGTGGTGGGGGTGGAGGAGGGCCTGCTGCCCTACCAGCCGCCCGGGGGCGAGCCCTCGGACATGGGTGAGGAGCGCCGCCTACTTTACGTGGCCATGACCAGGGCCAAGCAGAGTCTGTTCCTCAGCCGGGCCAAGGCCCGCAGCCTGTTCGGGGTGGGTGGCCCTAGAGAGGCCTCGCCTCTGGTGGGGGAGATCCCCGCCGGGGCCTTGCGGCGGGAGAGGGTGGTGAGCCGCCGAAGGGCCTGGCAAATGGATTTGTTCGTCTAACTGCCCTTGCTGTAGCGCCGCCGGGCCCGTTCCACCGCCTGTTGCAGCTCGGCCATCTGCACCGGTTTTTCCAGATAGTCCGAAGCGCCCATGCGCATGGCCGCCACCACGCTTTCCTTGTCCCCGTGGCCGGTGACCACGATGACCTCGGCGTTGGGCTTTATCTTCTTGACCGCCTTGAGCACGTCCAGGCCGCTGAGCCCCGGCATCTTCAGGTCCGTCAACAGAGTAGGCGTGGGGTTTTGCTCGTAGGCCTCCAGGGCCAGCTTGGGATCGTTGTAACTGAACACTTCCATGCCGGCGCGCTTCAAAAAGCTGGTGTAGACGCTGAGCACCCCCTGGTCGTCGTCCACCACCGTCACCCGGCGGTCGTCGCTGCCCAGGGCCTCCAGGGCCGCCTTGACTATCTCGGAGTCATACTGGCTGCCCGCCCCCTCCCTGAGCACCGTGAAGGCGTCGTGCATGCTGTGGGCCGGGCGGTAGGGGCGGTGGCTGGTCATGGCCTCCACCACGTCGCACACCGCCAAAAGCTTGGCCCAGGGATGGGTCTGCTCCCCGGTAAGACCCTGGGGATAGCCCGAGCCGTCCAGGCGCTCGTGGTGCTCGTAGACCACCCGGGCCACGGGCCAGGGGAAGGAGATGTTTTCCAGGATGTGGTAGGCGGTGGTGGGGTGCTCGCGGATGATGCCGTGCTCGTGTTCGGTGAGCTTGCCGGGCCGGTTGAGGATGTCCAGGGGGATGGCTCCCTTGCCGATATCGTGCAGTAGGCCGCAGAACTTGATCCCCTCCAGGTCGTCGCTGCTCAGGCCCATGTGGGTGGCCACCTTCACCGCCAGCTCGGCCACCCGTTGGCTGTGGCCAGAGGTGTAGGGGTCGCGGCTGTCCACCATGTTGGTAAGGGCCATGGTGGTGGCTTCCAGGCCTTCGGTGATGGCGCGGCTCAGCTTCATGCGCTCCTTTTCCTGCCGCCGGTGCTCGGTGATGTCGCGGTATAGATGAACCGAAGCCATGACCACGCCGTCGCCCGAGGAAATGGGGGACACGGTGAGGGAGAAGAGCCTGCCGGTCTTGGGGTCTAGATAGTCCGCCAGGGTGGCCTTGCCCGTGGCCACCACCTGTTTGTGCGGGCAGGCCACCGGCTGCGCGTCTGTCCCGTGCATTATGCGGTAGCAGGGCTGGCCCACGATTTCATCGAAGCCAAGGCCCAGGTACTTGCTCAGGGCCTTGTTGCAGCGCTGCACCTTGCAGTCGTTGCTGATGACCACCACCATGTCTTCCAGGGCGTCGAAGCACTGGCGCCATTCGCTGGCCGCCTGGCGCACTTCGCTTTCCATGCGCTTGAGCTCTCTCAGGTCGGTGTAGATGGCCATGGAGCCCAACGGCTGGCCTTCGGAATCTATGAGCGGCGATGCCGATATTAGAGTGGGTATATGGTCGCCCGCCTTGGTGATCACCTCGACGTCGTAAGAAGAGGATATCCCCTCGCGCCTCTTGACCAGGTGCTCTTCCAGCAACGCCTGGTTGGCGCTGTCGAAAAACAAATGGATGCCTTGTCCCAGCAACTCCTCTTCGCTGTAGCCCATCATGGAGCACAGAGCCGGGTTGACGAAGGTGATGCGGCGCTGGTTGTCGATGGCCACCAGGCCGTCCTTCATGGTCTCCACCAGGGTGCGGTAACGCTTTTCGCTGGCCGAGAGCATCTGGGTGCGGGAAATCCGGCGGTTGACCGCCATCACCGCCGCCGCCTCCAGGCGGTCCAGTTGTTTGAGCCCCAGGTAATCGGCCGCGCCCTCCCGCAACAGTTCCATGGCCTTTTCCATGCTGGGGTCGGGATCGATGATGATGGTGGGAAAATATGGGCTCTGCTTTTGCAGCATGGCCAGGGCTTGGGAGGCGTCTTCAGGCTTGGCGGCGTACAGCAACAAAAGGTCGGGCTGTTGGGGCAGGTTTTCCTTGATTGCCAGCAGGTCGCTGGTGGACAAAAGCACCCGGTCGGAGTTCTTGGGGCATAGGCGGCTACGGGCCTCCCGCTCCAGTTTGGGCGGCAAGCCGAGGAAAAAAATTCGCTCGGGATAGTTCATGACCCTCCTCGGCTTGAACGGCGTTGGCGGCCACCAGACGAGTCATCTTACCCTAATTCACTCATAACACCTTAAACAAGCATTATAATTATCCCGTTGCCCCACTAAAATAACTATTTTAGTGGGGGGGATGGGGCTGAGCGGCGGGGCGATCAGGCAGGGGGCAGACCATATTCCTTTATTTTGTTTTGCAGGGTCTTGCGGGTGATGCCCAGCATGTCGGCGGCCCTGGTGCGGTTGCCCTCGGTGGCTTCCAGGGTTTTTTCGATGAGCATGCGCTCCGCCTCGCGGATGGTGAGGCCGGGGTGCAGGGCGCTGTCGCTGGCCGACTGGGGCGTGGACAGGCCCAGCAGCAGCTCGGCCACCCCTATGGTCTGCTCTTGGGCCAGGATCACCGAGCGCTCCACCGCGTTGATAAGCTCGCGCACGTTGCCCGGCCAGGCGTAGCTCATCAGCCGGGTGCGGGCCTCGGGGCTGTAGCCTTTAATCTCCCGCTGGTTCTGCTTGGCAAAGCGGCGCAGGAAAATTTCGGCCAACAGCAGCACGTCTTCCCCCCGGTCGCGCAGGGGGGGCATGGGCAGATTCACCACGTTGAGGCGGTAATAGAGGTCTTCGCGGAAGGCCCCCTGGTTCACGGCGGCGGTCAGGTCGCGGTTGGTGGCGGCGATCACTCGCACGTCGGCGTGATAGGTGCGGTCGCTGCCCACAGGGGAGTACTCGCCCTCTTGCAGGGCCCTGAGCAGCTTGGCCTGCAGGGCCGGGGTCATCTCACCCACCTCGTCCAGGAACAGGGTGCCTCCGTCGGCGGCGGACAGGCGGCCCTCCCGGCGGCTGGTGGCCCCGGTGAAGGAGCCCTTCTCGTGGCCGAACAGTTCGCTTTCCAGGAGGTTCTCGGGCAGGGCGGCGCAGTTCACCTTGATGAGGGGGCCCTTGGTGCGGGTGGAGTGCTGGTGCAGTATCTGGGCCACCACCTCTTTGCCGGTGCCGCTTTCGCCGGTGATGAGCACCGTGGCCTGGCTGGGAGCCACCAGGGCCATGGTCTCCTTGAGGCGGCGCATGGGCGGGCTTTCGCCCACCAGGGCCGAGAAGTCGAAGCGCTCGCCCAGGCGCTCGGCCTGGGTGGCTACCTGGCGGGCCAGCTTGGCGGCCTTGATCTGGCGCTCGATTTTTATCAGCACCTCGTCCACGTCCAGGGGCTTGGTGATGTAGTCCTCCGCCCCCAGCTTGAGGGCCTTGACCGCGTTGTCGATGGAGCCGTAGGCGGTCATCATCATCACCGGCAGGTCGGGATGATTGGACTTGATGCGCTTGAGCGCCTCCATGCCGTCGATGCGCGGCATGACCAGGTCCATGAGCACCAGGTCCACGTGGGCCTGCTCCACCTGGGTCAGGGCGGCCTCGCCGTCCCCGGCCTCCAAAACGCTGTAGCCGGATTCCTCCAGGTGTGCGGTGAGCATCAGGCGGTGGGCCGCCTCGTCGTCCACGACCAATATGATGGGTTGGTTGCTCATGCGTGTGCCTCGTCGGGGATGAGGGTGAGGATGAATCTGGCTCCACCATGCTCCACGGCCGATCCGGCGGTCAACTCGCCGCCCATGCCACGGGCCAGCCGGCGGGCGATGGCCAGGCCCAGGCCGCTGCCCCTTTCCTTGGTGCTGAAGAAGGGGTCGAAAATTTCCTCGGACTTGCCGGGAGGCAGACCGGGCCCTTGGTCGCTCACCTCCACCTGCACCAGGCGGCCGCTTTGGTGGGCGGCAACGCTAACCAGGCCCGTGCCGTTGTTGGCCTCTAGGGCATTGATGATCAGGTTCATCATTATCTGGCGAACCTGGTCCGGGTCGGCTTTGACCAGGGGCAGTTCGTGGTCCAAGCGGCTGATGATCTCCACTCCCTGGGAGCGGGGCTCGTCGGCCAAAAGACGCAGGGTGCCGGCGATGCTCTCATGCAAATCCATGGAGATCAGGCGCGGCGAACGGGGGCGGGTGTAGTCCAGCAGGCTGGAAACCACCCGTTCCAAACGGTCCACCTCGGCCACTGCGGTCTCGGCGCACTGGTAGGAGCGGGTGCCCGGCTCATGGCCCTTGGCCAGGTACTGCACCAGGCCGCGCACGGCGGAAAGGGGGTTGCGCACCTCGTGGGCCACCGAACCGGCCAAACGGCCCACGGCGGCCAGGTGCTGGTTTTCGGCCACCTCCTCGCGCAGGCGGGCCAGCTCGCCCTGACGCCGCCGGGCGTAGAAAAACATGGTCGCGGCCAGGGCGCCGGTGGAGAAGAACACCACCCCGGCCAGGATAAGCGAACTGATAAGGTCGCGGCCCTGGGCGGCATGGATGGAAGCGGTGGACAGGCGCACCAGCACGTAGCCCGGCTTCAGGTTCGGGGGAGGGGAGCCGGGTCCACGACCGTCTAGTCCCCGGCCATCAGGACCATCCGGGGGCGGGCCCATCATGCGGCGCATGTGGTCGTCCATGGAGCGGGCCCAGGAAGGCAAGGAGCGCCCCGGCCGCTGGAAGGGGGCCAGGGGCTCGAAGGGGCGGCCCACCACCAGCTCCTTGCCCAGGAACTGGATCACCGGCATGCGCTTGTCGATGGCCTGCTGCACGCTGGGAGGCAGGCCGGTGAGGGCCTGGCCGGGTACGTCGTCCACGCCGCTGGAGGCCACCCCGGCGGCCAGCACCTCGCCCAGGGGGCCTATGACCGCCAGGGAGTGCAGGGAAGGCAGGCGCAGCATTTCTTCCACCAGGGACTGCATCCGAAGCGAGCCCCACATGTGGTGACGCATGCCGAAGCGGGTGGCCCCTTCCAGGGACTTGATCACTAGTTCGCCCTGGGTGGCCAGGGCGTGGCGCATCAACTGTCCGGTGCTTTGCATGCGCCGGGCGGTGGTGACTCCGATCACCGCCAGGATAAGAAGCAAAACCCCCACCAGTAAAAGGCCGGTTAGCCTGCTTTTGGGCTCGGCCAGGGGGCTGGAGGGGGTGTCGGTCATTTTTGCTCTTTTCTCCTAAGCCAATCAGGGCCCGAGCCTGCGCCCGGACCCTGATTGTAACCGAGGGAGGGTGCTTACCGCTAGTTGCCGACTGGACCGTAGCCCATGCCGTGACCGTAGCCCATGCCGTGACCGTAACCCATCATGCCCTGGCCGTAACCGCCGCGGGGGCCGCGATGGAAGTCGCGTCCGAAGCCGTAGCCGGGCAGACCGGCGTCATTGGCCTTCTTGGCCAACTGGCCGCGCAGGTCGATCAGCTCGTTCTGCAGGGCCTTGACCTTGGCCTGGTCCGCGTCGGGCTGGGCGTACAGGGTGCGCAGCTCGATGCCCTTGGTGGCCAGGGTTTGGCGCAGGGGCAGGGTGTCCTTCAAGAAGGCGGCCCGCTTGGCCTGGAACTGCTCGAACTGCTCCTTCTGCTCCTTGGTCATGTTGGGGCCGGGGCCGTAGCCGGGACCGCCGCCGGGACCGGCAGCGTAACCAGGGCAGTTGCCAGGACCGTAACCCTGGCCAGGACCCCAGGGGCCGGCCCACGCGCCCACCGCCATGGTGGCCACCAGAGCCATGCTGCCTAAGATCACCATCATCTTTTTCATACTCAGTCTCCTTTACGAGGTTCCCAGTTTTTGTTAGGTGCGTATCCGGTTGCCCCAATAACAAGCAGGCAGCGTGCCAACGGTTGCCAGAGAGGGGATAAAATTAATTTTACCAATAATAACAAAAAGATATAAAATGATGACATGGCGAGCATCGCGAGGAGAAGGGATGGGGGCGGAGAAAAATATTAGCACGACAAAGAGGCGGTGAGAAAATATTATGCACTATGCGCTGGGCGCAGGTCGTGCTCCTTGCGCCGCGCCATTCCCCACGGCCTGCCAAAGCCTACCCCTTTGCCTATTTTTCTTGACCAAGCCAAAATATTGGCTTATGGTAAATATTAACCGAACCCCCTTCTTGGTTAAGTCAATAATAATTCGGATAAAAACGTGAATCTAGGTAACGAGCTGCGCCGCTGCCGTAAGGAAAAGAACCTTACGCTGAAAGCAGTGGCCGAAAAGGCCGGCGTCTCCGAAGGCTTTCTCAGCCAGGTGGAGAACAACGTCAAGTCCCCCTCGGTGGAGACCCTGATGTCCATCGGTCAGGCCCTGGCCGTGGACGTGGGCGGTTTATTAAGCCGCCTGCAGAACCAGGAACGGGTCTTTGTTTTCAGGACCGATGAGTGGGACGAGGTGGACATGCCTCACACCGGCTTTGTCACTCGACGCATGAGTCCGCCAAAAGACCGCGAGGTCTTGGACAGCGCGGTTTTGTTCATAGAGCCCGGCATGTCGCTGCCGGTGCGCAAGGATATCAAAAACGGCCAAGAGGTCCTGTGCGTTTTGGACGGCCAGATTGAGCTGCATCACGGGGACAAGGTGTTCCACTTGGAAAAACACGACGCCGCCCATTTCTGGGCCGAGCCAAAGGCCCAGGCCATCGCCAACACCGGCAAGGAGCTTGCCGTGGTGTTGTGGGTGGGAACCATGTAGTAGCGGCGGGCGCCGCTTGGCCGACTTTAGTCTAGAGGAGGGAATCGATGATCAAATTCGGCAAGGGCAATTTGAGGGTGCCCCAGTGGTCCAGAAGGGTGTTCATGGTCGCCGGCGGCTGCACCCCCTTCCGCAAGTACTTCCCGGAGTACAAGCTGGAAGAGCTGGTGATGATGGGCTACAAGATGATGCTTGAGGACAACGACCTCAAGCTCTCACCCAAGGAAATCAAGGACTCCATCCAGTACGCGGCCTACGGCGAGTTCGCCGACCACTTCCAGGATCAGCTTCTGTGCGAGGCCAAGATTCACGACTACCTGGGTCTGGACCCCCTGTGGAACACCGGCATCAAGACCGGCGGGGCCACCGGCGGGGCGGCCATGCTCAACGGCTGCATGGCCATAGCCAGCGGCTACGCCGACTGCGCGCTGGTCAGCGGCTGGGAGCGCATGGACGAGGTGGACACCCGCGCCGGCAATTTCTACATCGCCACCGCCGCCTGCAAGGACTTCGAGACCCGCATGGGCCGCATCTACAGCTCCTATTACGCGCCCATGGCCAACCGCTTTGCCGAGGCCTACAACCTCTCGGAGGTGACCAGGGCCAAGGTGGCGGTGAAAAACCGGGGCTACGCCATGAGCAACCCCAACGCCCAGCAGCCGGGCCACCACACCGTGGAGGAGGTGTTGGAGTCGCGCATGAGCGCCTATCCCCTGCGTTTCCTGGAGTGCTGCGCCATGACCGCGGGCAGCGCCTCTGCCCTGCTGTGCAACGAGGAGATGGCCTACAAGCTCTCCGACCACCCGGTGGAGATATTCATGGCCGGCGGCACCCACACCCTTCGGGTGGCCGACCGCCGTCACATGGAGATTCCCTTGCTGCCCAACGAGGAGCCCGGCCAGTACGACGAGCTCTTGAAGGAGTCCGGCCGCTGGCCCGGCTTCGAGTCCTTCCTGGCGGCGCGCTTCGCCGCCTACCTGGCCTACCGCATGGCCGGGGTCCACGATCCCTTGGAAGAAATGGACCTGGTGGAACTGCACGACGCCTTCACCATCAGCGACATCCAGACCTATGGCGATATCGGCCTTCGGCCCTATGGCCAGGAGCCGGACTACATCGAGAGCGGCGACGCCTACTTTGAGGGTAAGTGCCCCTCCAACCTGTCCGGCGGCCTCCTGGGCACCATGCACGCGGTGGGCGCCACCGGCGTGTGGCAGGCCTGCGAGGTGTTCTGGCAGCTCCAGGACCGCTACGACTACATCCACGGCGACAAGAAATGGTGGGACCGGGCAGGCAAGGAAAAACCGGCCGATTGGAAGAGCCTCCAGGTCAAGGACCCCAAGCAGGGCCTGTGGATCAGCCATGCCGGGGTCGGCTCACATGTAACCTGCGGCATTCTGCGCAAGGCCTGGTAGGAAAGGAGATCGAAAATGACTAAGGCATACGAAGGTCCCCTGACCACCAAGTACATCGGCACTCCCAACGACCTGTTCGACCAGAGCGACGACTTCTGGGTGATCAACTGGCCCCGCACCTTTACTCATCATCACACCTATGGCCTGCTGACCCCCTTCTTCAAGGGGCTCACCGAAGGCAAGCTGATGGCCACCAAGTGCACCAATCCCGAGTGCACCGAGAACTCCACCTGGCTGCCGCCCAGGGCCGACTGCCCGGACTGCTACGCCCGCACCGAGTGGGTCCAGGTTCCCAGCGAAGGCAAGATATACGCCTACACCATGCTGGACTACGCGGGCATAGGCATCGAGATGGAAACCCCCTACTGGCAGATCGACGTGCAGATAGACGGGGTGGACACCATATTCAAGGGGTGGCTAAAACAGGGCAAGCCGGTGACCGGCATGCCGGTCAAGGCCGAGTTCCGCACCGAGAACCCCACCCACACCATCTTGGACATTTGCTGGGTGCCCAAGTAAGGCTAGAGGCGCATGCGGGGGGCCCAAAAGGGCTCCCCGCCCATTTGAGCCCATATTGGCCGGGCCCGGCGGCATCTTGACGGCGAGGCGGCTGATTTTCTAGAGTGAGTGGGCAATACCAGTCAGCGCGGAGGAGGGGATGGATTTCGAGCTTACCATGGAGCAGGAAATCCTGCGCAAGACGGTCAGGGACTTCGCAGAAAAAGAGATAGCCCCGGTGGCCCGGGAGCTGGACCGCAAGGAGGAGTTCTCCGTGGACACCTGCCGGGCCATGGGCGAGCTGGGCCTGTTCGGCATGATCGTGGCCGAGGAGTACGGCGGCCAGGGTATGGACTATGTCTCCTACATCATCGCGGTGGAGGAGCTGGCCCGTATCGACGGCTCCCACGCCGCCACCATAGCCGCGGGCAACTCCCTGGGCATATCGCCGCTGTACTACTACGGCAGCGAGGAGCAGAAGCGCAAGTACCTGCCCAAGCTGTGCACCGGCGAGGGCATATGGGGCTTCGGCCTCACCGAGCCGGGCGCGGGCTCCGACGCGGGCAACAGCGCCACCACCGCCATCCTGGACGGCGACCAGTGGGTGATAAACGGGTCCAAGATTTTCATCACCAACGCCAGCGCCCCCAACAGCATCGGGGTGACGGTGATGTGCAAGACCGGCAAGCGCGAGGGCGGCCGCGACGAGCTGTCGTGCATCCTGGTGGAGCACGGCACTCCGGGCTTCGAGGCCAGGGAGATGCACGGCAAGATGATGTGGCGGGCCTCCAACACCAGCGAGCTGTATTTCGACGACTGCCGGGTGCCCAAGGACAACATCCTGGGTACGCGGGGCAAGGGTTTCCACCAGATGCTGGAGACCCTGGACGGCGGGCGGCTGTCCATCGGGGCCATGGGCGTGGGCGGGGCCCAGGGGGCCTACGAGCTGGCCCTGCGCTACGCCAAGGAGCGCAAGCAGTTCGGCAAGCCCATATCGAGCTTTCAGATCAACGCCTTCAAGCTGGCAGACATGGCCATGGAGATCGAGGCGTCCCGCCTGCTGCTCTACAACGCCTGCTGGCTACGCGACAACCACAAGTTTTTCTCCAAGCACGCGGCCATGGCCAAGCTCTACGCCTCGGAGGTGATGGGGCGGGTGACCGACCAGGCCGTGCAGCTTCACGGCGGCTACGGCCTGATGCAGGAGTACGACGTGGAGCGCTTTTACCGCGACTATAAGCTGCTGACCATAGGGGAGGGCACCAGCGAGATCCAGCGCTTGGTCATCGCCAGGCTGATCGGGGCTATCTGACCTCTGGGGTTAGGTAGGAGGGAAGGGGAAGGCGCCTCCGCAAGGAGGCGCCTTTTTTATCAAAATTCCCAGGCCTCACTGTGTAGCATGCAATTTTAACAACGATAGGTACTCTCCTGAGAAATTATTGGCTGTTGCTGAAACTGATGGGGGGGCAAGTGAAATTCATAAATGGAAAACACAATCGTAACTACTTGCGCGGAATAAATGATTCAGCAATAGGTAATACCGAGGAAATACTTCTGGCAGTAGCTTATGCATCTTATGATGTATCAATATCTGATATGTTCGATTTGTGGTGGAAAGAAAAGATAAAGGTTACTTTCTACTGTAGAATTGATTATACAATACCTGTAGCTCCTCCACTTCTGGAAAAATTTCTCCGTAGGAGGTCTCCAAATTTTGAATGTAAACTTATTAAAGATATCCTGCATGCAAAAGTTATTTGGTGGAAAGGTTTTGGAGCATATATAGGTTCTGCAAATTTGAGTGGAAGGTCGTGGTACAGCAATATTGAAGCTGGTTTATTTTTACCTGACGAGGAATTGATTGGCACCGATACAGAATTCGAATTAGAAGAGTTGTTTAGTATTGTAGATGGGTATTCTCAACCACTTACACACGAAATATTTAACTATATATTGGAATACCAGAAAGCACACAACCCACACAACATACAAGAGAACCTTAAACGAAAATTTGAAAATCCTAGAAGTGGACTAGGTAAGTTAATGCCCCATATTTCAAGGGGCAACTCAAATAATGCTCAACAGTCATTCCTAAAAGAGTGGATAGAAACCCTTCAATATTTAAGGGATATTGCTGATAGAGTGTCTAGTGAAAAATATCGTCCACTCTGGATTAATGAAGACACACCCAAAGGAGTTCAAGCCGACCAGTTCCTTCATGCATATTATTATGGCCGTGTACGAGAAGGAGTGAGAGTTCCTTACAATGAATTTTTCGAGAAGAATAAAAATGACCCGGAATCAGCTTTAGTTGAGGCAATGCGATGGTGGAGCGCCCTGGAGAGTGCACCGAATAATGAAGATTATTTCATTGACGAATGGTACCCTTATCTTAAAAGATATCTTGAGAAATACACAGTGCTTAACTTGACACTAGAGAATTTTATTGGTGTCTGTAGCCGTGTTCATGCCATTAGGGAACATTGCTTGAGAGTAACAAACTCCTTTCTCGGGCCTTCGGCAATCGGCCATCAATTTTCTTTTGATGAAAAATTGCCGATATTTTCTGAGGTATTATTTAATAAACGATCAAGAGAAAATAAGAGCGTACTCGAAACAATTCAATATGTTCTTTATGGGGGGCATACTGATAGGACTCCAGAGCGGATTTGGGAAGGATGCAGGTCTGATAAATGGAAAATTGATCATTTTGGTCTAAGCGCCTTAGGAGAAATTGTTGGATGGGCTATGCCTGACAAGTTCCCTCCTAGGAATGACCGAACCAATAAGGCTTTAATAGCGCTTGGATACAACGTAAAGAAGTTTGCAGGATGAAAACACACGATTAACAGCCAAACAATGTTGTGGCACCAACTCTTTTTATCGCCTGAGTGCTCTGTGCATTATCCCCTCAAAAAAGCCGGAGGTTCGGCTCCCCCGGACGGGAGAAACCTGAGACTCCGTCTAAAAACTGGTCTGCGGCCGTGTCTATCCGACCTCTCCGCCCCCCCGTTTGACACCAGCCGCCGCCGGGGCCATCATTTACTAACAACAATTCCCAAGCCAAGACCAGGAGGCATGGATGAAACTGCCGGTGTATGTGAGCATCGAAGAGGTGCAGCGGGTCTGCGCCGAACTGGACATCCGGGACTGGACCAAGCTGGCCGAGGCCAAGGTGGAGGCCGCCGAGGCCGAGGCGGTGCTAAAGGAGGTCAACTCTGGGGGCATGCCCATCGTGGTGGCGGACTTCGCGGCCGGGCTGGAGGTAGAGCTGGAGCACGGCCTGCGCTTCCCCGACGCCAACGTCACCAACAACCACCCCGTCCTCACCGGCATGATCGTGATGGCCCACTTCAAGGAGTCCCTGGACTATTACCAGCGTTTGGACGTGGCCGAGCTGGAGGGCGACCTGCTCAAGGCCCTGGCCGCCGGAGACCTGGCCAAGGCCAAGGCCAAGTACCTGAAGCTCACCCAGGCCAAAAAGGCCCTGAGCGAGATCGAGGCTCGGCTGCTGGGCTGAGCCCCGGTGAAACTCACCCCATAAAAAAGGCCGGAGGCCCGGCTCCCCCGGAAGGGAGAAACCTGAGCCTCCGGCTGAAAACTGTTTCGCGGCCGTGGCCGCTAGGAAACTACCAGCGGCGGGGCGGACGGGGCTCGCGGGGACGAGCTTCGTTCACCTTCAACTGACGGCCGTCCATATCGGCGCCGTTCATGCCTGCGATGGCCTGGTCCGCGGCATCGCCCTCCATCTCCACGAAGCCGAAGCCACGGGAGCGACCGGTCTCACGGTCAGTGATCACCCTAGCGGACAGCACGGGGCCGTACTGCTCAAAGGCGGTGCGAAGGGTGTCTTCGTTGGAGTTGTAGGACAGGTTGCCCACGTAGATATTCTTTGCCATCTCTTCTCTTCTCACTCCTAAATCAAGGAAAAAACTAGCCCCTCCCCATTGGGGAGGATGCTCCTGGGGCCTTAGGGCCAGACTTTTGGCTTGGCTAGACATGCGAAAAGCAGGCTGGATCAAGCGGCTGGGTCGGGCTATCGGGCCAATTCAGGGCCTAGAATACCCTATAAACAAAGGTTGTCAAATGATTTTTTGAGGAAAAAACAGAGATACCCGACCGGCACGGTGTCGCCAGGCGGGTAGTGTCGCCTCTCCCAGGTTCGGTGGAACCCAGGAGATAGCCTTGTGGGGGTATATATACCATGGGTGGTGCCTGCGGGCCAGTAGGGGCGGAGCCATGGACCGGGCGCTTGGTCGGGAACGATCCCCCCAATGAGCGGCTACGAGGCCCAAAAAAAGGGCGGGGACATGCCCCGCCCTTGCGTCCTTGTGCTTGAAACCCGGTTACTTGTCCGGGCTGTAGATCACCGCCAATATCTGCACTGGCTGATCGCCGTGGGGCCGCAGCAGGTGAGGCACCGTGGAGTCGTAGTAGATGCTGTCGCCGGGGCTCAGAATCTCCACCGCGTCATCCACCAGGGCCTCCATCACCCCGTCCAGCACGTAGATGAACTCCTGGCCGTCGTGGGCCGATGGTGCGGCCTCGCCGCCGGTGGGTTGCAGGGTGACGATAAAGGGCTCCATGGAGCGGTTGGTCTTGTGGGGGGCCAGGGTCTCGTAGGTGTAGCCGTAGGTGGTGCCCTTTTGGCTGGCCTGGCGGCTCATCTTCTGGCGGTCCTTGGTGCGCACCACGGTGTAGGAGCGGTCGCCGCCGCCGGAGATCAAGGCGCCCCAGCGCATGTCCAGGGCCTTGCCCAGCTTTACCAACACGCCCAGGGGAGGGGAGGCGGTCTCGTTCTCCACCTCGGAGAGCATCTCCACCGGCAGGCCGGTGCGCTGGGCCAGGTCTTCCAGGCTCAGGCCCTTGGCTTCACGGAACTGGCGGATACGCCGGCCCACGGGAATGGCCGGGTCGGCCGGGGCCTCCTGCCCGGCGGCCACCGCGTCCACTCCGGCCAGGAAGTCGTCCTCCCGGCTGTTGCTGCCCTCCATGCCCTGCATCTGGGACATGAGGTCGTGGTGCCCATTCTCCCCCTCTCGCGCCATGCTTCCCCTCCTTAGGCCGCTTTTTGCTCGCTGACAAAGCGGGCTCCGGCCTCCAGCGCCTGGACGTTGGCCGGAATCATCTTATGGTAGCGCGGGTCCAGGGCCCCGGTGAGGGCCTCGGCCAGCTGCTCAACGGTGAGCACCCCGCTGCCTCCGACCACCGCCCCCAGCATGACCATGTTGGCCAGGCGGGAGTTGCCCACCTCGTTGGCCAACTCCAGGGTGGGCACCCAACTCACCCGCTTGGCCCTGGTCTCGAACTGCCCGGCCTTGACCAGGCTGGCGTTGACGAACACCTGGCCCTTTTTCTTGACCATGGGGCCGAACTTCTCGGCCGAGGGGCGGTTCATCACCACCGCGCTTACCGGCTCGTGAATGATGGGCGAGCCCACCGGGCGGTCGCTGATCACCACGGTGCAGTTGGCCGTGCCGCCGCGCATTTCCACTCCGTAGACCGGCATGTAGGTTACCTGTTTGCCCGCCTGCATGGCGGCGTAGGCCAAGACGTTGCCCATGAGCAGGACGCCCTGGCCGCCGAATCCGGCGATTATGGTGTCAAAATACATTGTTGTCCTGCCCCTGGTCAATTGGCCCGGACGTCTTTGTAGACGCCCAGGGGAAAGTAATCGGCCATTTCCTTGCCCACGCGAGCGTTGGCTTCCTCGGCGGACATCT
Organism: Pseudomonadota bacterium; assembly: GCA_018896025.1. Lineage (GTDB taxonomy): Bacteria > Desulfobacterota > Desulfarculia > Desulfarculales > Desulfarculaceae > Desulfoferula. Next base: position 144,134 of record JAHIND010000006.1, on the reverse strand, counting down.
TCCAGTTGGTGGGGCAGGAGGACAAAAACTCCACAAAGGAGAAGCCCCAGCCCTTGGTCTGGTAGGTGAAGGCGCGCTTCAAGGCAGCCTTGGCCTTTTTTAGGTTCTTGATGTTGTTCACCGCCACCCGTGCGGCATAGGCGGTGCCTTCCAGGGTGGAGAGCATCTCGCAGACCCGGATGGGCATGCCGTCGGTGGCCGCGCTGCGGCCATAGGGGCTGGTGGTGGTCACTTGGCCCAAAAGGGTGGTGGGGGCCATCTGGCCGCCGGTCATGCCGAACACCGCGTTGTTCACGAACACCACGGTGATGTTCTCGCCCCGGTTGGCCGCGTGCACGATCTCCGCGGTGCCGATGGCCGCCAGGTCGCCGTCGCCCTGGTAGGTGAACACGAAGCTGTCGGGCCTGGACCGCTTGAGGCCGGTGGCCACCGCCGGGGCCCTGCCGTGGGGAGACTCCACAACGTCCACGTCAAAGTAGTCGTACATGAGCACCGAGCAGCCCACGCTGGCCGCGGCCAGGGTGCTTTCCCGCAGGCCGAAGGCATCGATCTGCTCGGCCACCAGGCGGTGGATAACCCCATGGTGACAGCCGGGGCAGTAGTGGTAGGGCACGTCCTTCAAGGATTTGGGGCGGTCGAAGACCTGCTTCATCTTTGCCTTGGCGCTCATTTCAGGCCTCTCTTCCGCCAAATTTTCATGGCTTCCTTGGCCAACTCGTCCGGGGTGGGTATGGACCCCGGCGGACGGCCGTAGAAATCCACCGGGCAGGCGCACTCGGCGGCCAGCTTCACGTCCTCCACCATCTGGCCGGTGCTCATCTCCATGACCATGAGCACCTTGGCCTTGTCCGCCGCCTGGCGCACCGCCTTGTTGGGGAAGGGGAACAGGGTGATGGGCCTTAGCAAACCCACGGCCTTGCCCTTGTCGCGCAGTATGTCCACGCTGGTGCGGAGGATGCGCCCCACCGAGCCGAAGGCCACCAGCAAAAGCTGGGCGTCCTCGGCGCGGTAGGTCTCGAAACGCACCTCTTTTTCCATGCTCTTGTACTTCTTGGCCAGCATCCAATTGTGGTCGGTCAGCTCGCCGTCGGCCAGGAACAGGGACTTGAGGATTTGCCCGTGACGCCCCTTGGCCCCGGTGAGGGCCCAGGGCTTTTCCTTGGGCTTCTTGCGGTAGCTCTTAAGCTCCACCGGCTCCTTGATCTGACCGATCAGGGCGTCGCCCAACACCATTACCGGGTTGCGGTACTTGTCGGCCAGGTCGAAGGCCAGCATGGTGAGGTCGTAGTTTTCCTGGGCCGTGGATGGGGCCAGCACCAGGGTGCGGTAGTCGCCATGGCCGCCGCCCCGGGTGGACTGGAAATAGTCGCCCTGGGAGGGGTGGATGCCGCCCAGGCCGGGGCCGGAGCGGCTCATGTTCACGATGACCCCGGGAATCTGGGAGCCCGCCAGGTAGCTGATGCCTTCCTGTTTCAGGCTGATGCCCGGGCTGGAGCTGGAGGTCATGGCCCGGACCCCGGTGGCCGCCGCGCCCAAGAGCATGTTTATGGCGGCCACTTCGCTCTCGGCCTGCAAGAATACGCCGCCGACCTTGGGCATGGCCGCGCTCAGGTATTCGGGGATGTCGGTTTGAGGGGTGATGGGGTAGCCGAAGTAGTAGCGGCAGCCCGCTTCGATGGCTCCCATGGCGATGGCTTCGTTTCCCTTGATCATTACCCGCCGGGCCATCACGCACTCTCCTCTTTGTAGACCCTCAGGGCCATGTCCGGGCACAGCTCGGCGCAAAAGGTGCAGCCGGTGCACTTGCCGTCGGAGTTGAAGGTGACGTAGGCGTAGCCCTGGGCGTTGTAGTCCTTGCCCAGGGCCAGATTGTGCTTGGGGCATGCGAGCACGCAAAGCCCGCAGCCTTTGCAGCGCTCGCTAATTACCTTGACTTGTGGCATCTGGTTGCATCCCCTCCTAAGATGTAACTAAAACTCACAAGACCGCGGCAACCTTCTCCAAATCGGCGGGCTCTTGTACGCCCAGCACGATGGTCGATGACGGCGCGGTCTTTTTGATAAGCCCGGCCAAGACGTTCTTGGGCCCGGCTTCTATGAAAACATCCACACCCTGCCCCAGCAGCGCCTGGATGGTCTGAACCCAGCGCACCGGCGAGGTGAGCTGTTTCATGAGTTCGTTTTTGATGATCCCCTGATCATAGGTGGGCTCCCCGGTGGTGTTGGGCACGTGCAGGCAGGTGGGAGCGGCGAAGCTCAGGGGCTTCAGGGCGGCGGCCATGTCCTTGCCCGCCTCGGCGATGAGCGGGCTGTGCCAGGCGCCAGAGACCTTCAAGGGAATGGCCTTGAGGCCCTTTTCCTTGGCCAGGGCACCGGCTTGGGCCACGGCGTTTTTCTCGCCGGTGATCACCGTCTGGGACGGGGTGTTGTAGTTGGCTGGCTGCACCTCGCCCTCTACCTGTTCGCACAGGGCGGCCACTTCGTCGGGGCCCGCGCCCATGATGGCGGTCATGGCTCCGGGGTTGGTGGTGGCGTCGCGGTCCATGAGTCGGCCGCGCAGGGTGATGAGCTCCAGGCATTGGGCCGGGGTCAGCACGCCGGCGGCGGCCAGGGCGGCGTATTCGCCCACGCTGTGCCCGGCCACGGCAAATGGCTTGATTCCGGCGGCGGCCAGCCCCTGCCAGCAGCAGAGGTCCACCGCGATGATGGCTGGTTGCAGGTTGACCGTGCGAGTCAGCTCCTCCAAGGGGCCTTGTTGGCACAGCTTGATCAGGGGCAGGCCGCTGGCCTTTTCGGCCAGGGCGAAGATGTCACGGCCCTCGGGAGTTGCCTCCATCCAGGCCTGGCCCATGCCCAGGTACTGCGACCCCTGACCCGGAAACACAATGGCGGCTTTGGCCATCAAATCCTCCAAGGTGATAACACGGAAAAACCGCCGGAATCGGCGGTAAAAACCGAATAATTACTCTATCTAAACACTGGGGTGCTGTCAACGTTTGCGGCGGGGGGCCGCTCCGGGGTCAATCCCCCTCAAAAAAACTTTGGGCCCGCCGGGCCAGGGCTTCACCGTCCAGGTTTATGCCCACCCTGAGCGCCTTGAGGCCGCGCACCCCGGGCAGGTCTTCCAGCTCGTGGCGCTCCACCTCGGGCAGCAGAAAGCCCTGCTCTTGCAGGTGCTCTATGTGGCGGCGCATCTCGCGCACCTCCTCCAGCGAGGAGTACACCATAGCCACCTTGCCCGGCTGGGTCAGGCGCTCGCCGCCGCTGATCACCGCCTTGTCCAGGCGGGAGCGGATGATCTCGTGGCGCACGTCATAGGCCCCGTCCACGTCGAAGCGCTTTTCATCGTAGCGGAAGCGGATGTTGAGCGGGGTCTCCTGAATAAAGATGAGGTGGGCGGTGTCCAGGGGCACGGGCATCTGCTTTTTGAGCTGCTCACCGTGCCAGGCCAGGCCGCAGGTGACCATGAGTTGCCACAGCCGGAAATTGCTCAGGTGCAAACGGCTGAACTCGCCGTTGGGACTGAGGGAGGCGCCCAGGTAAATGAGATGGTCCACTCCGTCGGTGCGGTGGCGCTCATAGTAGTGGGGCAGGACGGCCTGCATGGCCGCTTCCTCTCGATCCAGGTAGGCGGCCATGCGCTCGTTCAAGAGTGACACGCTTTTCTCGAAACGCCGCCGCTGGTGGTAGACCGTGCCCAAATGGAGGTCCACTTCCGCGCGGTAGGCGGCGATGGCCTCCTGCACCTCCGGCCCCTGCATGGCCAGGTCGTCGAATATCGCCTCAACCTCATGGCGCATGAAATCGGCCAAGCCTGTTTCGTCGCCGCTCTTGAGGCCGCCTTCCAGGCGATTGCGCCGCCGCTCGATGCGTCCGGCCATCTCGCCCAGGATGGGCAGGGGCTTGCTCTGCTGGGCCCGGCGCACCACCTCCAGGCCCAGCTCCAAATGGCGGGCCAGGTCCACGGCGATGGCCTGGTTGCGTTGGCGCGAGGAGCCCCGGATGTCGCTGCTGGCGAACAGAGGGTAGACCTCATTGAAAACGATGGGCTCCATGACCTCGCCGCTACCCTCGCGGCGGTTGGCCAGGTGGCGCATTGCCGCCTGCTCGAAACGCCACTCCACCGAGGGGTGCACCGCCGTGCACTTCTGCTTGATAACCGCCTGGATACGCTTGTCCAGATCGTTTAGGGCGTTTTTCACCGCCACGGTGAACAGGGGCTGGAGCTGGGTCATCAGGGCCATGTCCGTGGGGTTGAACTGGTCCACCCCGGGCAGGCCCACTTCCAGCGAGCCGATGAACTTTCCCTGGTAGAGCAGGGGAGCCACCATAAGGGAGCGGATGTTGCTCTTGCCGTAACCGGTGTTGAGCCTGTCCAGATCCGGCTCCTGCCGCACGTCGGCGATCACCATCATCTGGTCGTCTTGGGCCAGCTTTTCGAACAGCGAGCCCTTGAAATAATCCATGGGCACCATGTTGGTCTGGCCGAACAGGCCGTCATCCTGCAACTGGCAACCCACGTTCAAGAGCATCACCTGGTCCTGGTGCACGGCGGCCAGCCCGGCCACCAGGTCCCCTCGGCCGAAATAGGTGCGCAGGCGCTCTTGCAGGCGCAAGAAGCCCGCCTTGCTCATCACCGTCTCCTGGTCGATGAGATCACGGCTCAGGGCGGAGATGGTCTCGAAGGTGGTCATTTCCACCGCCTTCATGGCGGTGAAGCCGGTGAGGCGGAAGCGCTCCGGCGGCAGGATTTCACGCAGGGTCTCGGGCTCGGTGATGTTCTCCCGCACGAACTGAAGGTCCGCCTCGCTGAGGACTATGGGCTCGCCTACCGGCTCGGGCCGCACGAAGCGGAAGTCGAGCTGTATGGCGAAGTGGCGCTCCAGGCCGGTGGCCTCCTCCCGGACCACCAGGGCCAGGGGGTAGTCCATGCGCTGCTTCAGGCCGTAGAGGCTGTCCAGGATGAACATGTAGGCCTTGATGGTGCGGCCGTAGAGAAAGGTGGCATCGTCTATGTTGCGGCGCACCACCCGTCCGGCGGGCGGGCTTATGAACAGGTCTTCGAACTGAGGCGAGGTCATAACCGGAGTCAGCACAAAGGGCACCACCGCGGCAAATGCCTCGCTGTCCCAGGCCACCGCGGGAAACACCAGGCTCATCAGGCGCACAAGCAGGCCTTGGTGCTTTTTGAGAACCTCCAGGTCTTGGATGGCTCCCCTCAGTTCGGGGGCGTTGTCCAGGCGGGCGAGCAGGTCGTCGCCCACCGGATTGGCCGGCCAGCGGCCGCTGGCCAGCTTTTCCCGCACGAAATCGATAAGGGGCTCCAGGCTGAGCACGCACTCGAAGGCGAAGCCGCCTGGGTCTTTGGGTAGCATGGGCCGCAACTTTCCCCGCCCTATAGTTTGAAATAACCCCTGGGCACCACGGCGATCCCCCTGGGGGTCATGGTGAAGCGCTCGGCGTCCTCCTTGGGGTTCAGGCCTATCTCGGTGCCTTCGGGCAGGTGATTGTTCTTGTCGATGATGGCTTTTTTGATCTTGCAATGGCGTCCGATGATCACGTTGTCCAGGATGACGCTCTCGTCCACCTCGCTCCAGGACTGCACCACCACGTTGGGGCTGACCACCGAGTTGCGCACCACCGATCCGCTGATGATGCATCCCTGGCCCACCAGGGAGTCCAGGGCTTTGCCCACCCGCCCGTTGCCCCCGCGCTCGGCGGCGAAGACGAACTTGGCCGGGGGGAGCTGGTGGCGGAAAGTGCGCAGAGGCCACAGGCGGCCGTACAGGTTGAAGTAGGGGTCAACCCCGCACAAGTCCATGTTGGCGTTCCAGTAGGCGTCCAGGCTGCCCACGTCGCGCCAGTAGCCGCTGTCCCCGGCGCATTCCTGGTACTCCAGGCTACGGTTGCCGTTTTCTTCGGTGATCCAGACGTAATCATGGATGTGGTTGCTGGCCTTGTAGGGATAGGCCATCACCTTGTAGCGCCCCAGGAGTGAGGGGATGATGTCGTGGCCGAAGTCCTTGCCTTCCACCTCCTGAAGCACCTCCACCATGGCCTGACGGCTGAACAGGTATATGCCCATGGAGACCAGGGAGTGGCTCTCGTCGCCGGGGATGCACACCGGGTCTTCGGGCTTTTCGTGGAAGCCTTGGATGGAGTAGTCGCCGTCCACCTCCACCACCCCGTAGGAGCAGGCGGTCTCCCGGTCCACCTCGATCACCGCGATGGATACGTCGGCCCCGCTTTTCTTGTGGGCGGCCCGGAACTGGGAATAGTCCATCTTGTAAACGTGGTCACCCGAGAGGATGAGCATGTGGCTCAGGCTCTGGTCGCGCTCCAGCAGGTAGGCGTTTTGCCGCACACTGTCCGCGGTGCCTTCGTACCAGCGTTCGCCGGTGCGCATCTGGGGGCTGACGATGCGCAGATAGTGCCCCAGGTCGAAGGAAAAGATGTTCCAGCCCGCCTCCAGGTGGTCCACCAGGGACTGGCTCTTGTACTGGGGCAGCACCATGATTTTATAGATGCCGCTGTTGACGACGTTGCTCAAGGTGATGTCGATGAGGCGGTAGGCTCCGCCAAAGGGCACCGATGGTTTGGAGCGGTCGCGGGTGAGGGGAGCCAACCGCTCTCCCTTGCCGCCCGCCATGATGATGGCCAGGGTGTCTTTCATGGCTCAGTTCTCCTGATGAGGATCGGCCGGTCCGGTTTCAGGCGCGGGAGGGGGAGGCGCGCAGTCCACAGCCTCGATTTCATTGGGCACGAAATGCAAGCGGTAGACCTCGAGCAGGGAAAGCATGAGCGCCAGGACCATGGGCCCCAGCACCAGCCCCACCACGCCGAAAAGCAATAACCCGCCCAGCACCGCGAAAAAGACCATCAGCGGATGCAGGTGGGTAACGTTGCCCAAGAGTTTGGGCCTGATTAGATTGTCGCATATGAGGGCGGAGATCAGGCACCACACCATGACCCCCACCCCGGCCCCGGTCATCCCGCTGAGCAGCAGGAAGAGTCCCCCGGGCACCCAAACCACCGCCGTGCCGAAGATGGGCACCACCGAGGCGAAGACCATGACCGTGCCCCAGAAGGGGCTGTTGGGCACCCCGAAGATCCAAAAGCCGATGCCGCCCAGAATACCTTGGAGCAGGGACAACACCACCGTGCCGGTGAGGGTGGCCCGCATGGTGTTTAGCACCTCGTCCTTGATCTGGTTGTTCAGGGTGGAGGGCATGGGGCTCAGCGACAAGATGCGGTCCGCCGCGCGGCGCCCGTCTATGAACAGATAAAAGGCCACGATCAGCATGAGGAAGAAGTCGATCACCAGGTTGGTGATGCCCCTGAGCAAACCGGCCAGGTTGGAGTAGAGCAGGTTGCTCACCCGGCGCACCAACTCGCCCACCTGGGTGAAGACGTCGGTCTTGCTGATGCCCAGGGCCTCGTTGAGCTTGTCGAAGAAGGGATTGAGCAGGTCCAGGCCGTGCTTTAGGGAGTCGTGAAAGCCGCCGCCCTGAACCATGCGGCTGACCGTGTTGTATAAATCCAGGGCCTGGTCGGTGATGATGCCCATCATGAAATACAGGGGCAGTACTATTATCAGGCAGAACAGAAGCACCATGATGGCCGCGGCCAGATATTGCCGCTTGGCCCCCACCACCCAAAGCACTCCCTGATGCAAGGGCCAACCCACCACCACCAGCACCACGGCCAGGAAAATGGGCATCAAGAAAGGCTGGATGAGCAGATAGGCCAGGTAGAGCATCAAAAAGGTGCTGATGCCGAAAAACCACCGGCTGATGGCGGTTGAGAAGAACTTCTTTTCCGGTTCCTGGCTCATATCACAGGCCTTTGCGCCATGCGCCGGGGAGCAGGCGGGCGTGCCCCGTGGAGTCCAGTTTGCGCCGGGATTTGGCCACGCCCTTGGGGTTCACCTCGGCCAGGGCCACTCCCGGGCCGTCCCCGCACTGGGCCAGCACCTCGCCCCAGGGCCCCACGATCATGGCCCGTCCCCAGGAACGCCGCCGTCCGCCGTGCTCGCCCACCTGGGCCGCCGCCAAAACGTAACAGGCGTTTTCCAGGGCCCTGGCCCGCACCAGGATCTCCCAGTGGTCCTTGCCCGTGGCATGGGTGAAGGCGGCCGGCGCGGCCAGCACCTGGGCCCCCTTGAGGCGCAGGCGGCGGTAAAGCTCGGGGAAGCGCAAGTCGTAGCAGATGCTTAGGCCCACCGTGCCCACGGGAAGCTCCGCCGTGACCAGGCGGCGTCCCGCCTTTACGTAGCGCGATTCGTCCCAGGTAGCCTGGCCGGGGATGGCCAGGTCGAACATGTGGACCTTGTCGTAATGAGCCACCAGCTCGCCCTGGGGGTTCAGGACCGGGCAGGTGTTGTAACTGCGCGTGGGGTCGTCGCTTTTGCGCGAAAAGGAGCCGCCGATGATCCAAAGGCCGAGCTCCCTGGCATGGTCGGCCAAAAAGGCCACCGTGGGCCCGCGCAGGGGCTCGGCCACCGAGGGCATCTTTTCCATGGCCGCCAAAAAGGAAAAATGCTCCGGTAAAACCGCGAGCTTGGCCCCTTGGGCCTTGGCCTGGGCCAGGAGCCCGGATGCCTGCTCCAGGTTGTCCCCGCGTTGCTCGGTGCTGTTGGTTTGAATCACGGCTACTCGCATGGGGTCATTATAGGGCTCCCCATGGCGCAGGACCAAGCCAAAAGAGCCCAACTTACCGGTTAGTTGCCGGGAAAGTGACGTTGTGCTAGCATGGCGCAAGTACTATGGCGGCGCGGCTGGGGGCCGCGTCTCCCAGCGAAAGGCGGGCCATGCTCACCCCGGTGGATTTGGACGAACTGCTCACCCAGGCCAGGCGCAACGAGGAAATACAATGCCGCCTGGACCAGGTGGAGGAGTTTCTGCTGGGCTCGCGCGAGCCCGGCGAGCTGCTGGCCCAGCTTCCGCCCACCGTGGCCGGCATCTACCGTTTGGAAGCGGTCAGCGTGGCCCTTTTGGCCGACAACCGTCGCCTGGATGTGGTGTTCGACAGCGAGGGGCAGGGGCCGCTGGGCTCTTTCCGGCGGCGACGCAAGGAAATGCGCCTGATCCTGGGCGATCTGGAGCAGCCCTTTCTGGAGGACAAGCCCACCCGGGAGTTGATCGAGTTCTTTTTCCCCCAGGGGCCCAAGCCCGCCTCCCTGGCTGTGCTGCCCCTTTGGGTGAGCGGGGAGATGCTGGGCAGCCTCAACCTGGGGGCCCTATCCAGCCGCCGCTACCAAAAGGGCCTGGACACCCACTTTTTGGAGCGCCTGGGGCGCAAGACCGCTTTCGGCCTCAACGTGGCCCTTTTGCAGGACCAGGCCCGGCGCATGGAACAGCGCCAGGCGGTGCTGGAGATGGCCGGGGCCGCCTGCCACGAGCTGGCTCAGCCCCTGGCCACTTTGGAACTGGGCCTGGAAAAGCTGCGGCGCTCCTTGGGCGCGGACGAGCCCTTGCAACAGGAAATTGGGGGGTTGATGACCCAGGTGGAACGCCTGGGGACCATGATTCAACAAATCAGCCAAGTTAATGATTACGTAACCCGGCCCTATGCCCAGGGCCTACGCATAGTAGATTTAAATGCGGCCAGCGGCAAAACAGATCAAGACGCTGGCGGAAGGGGTTGAAAAATGAACGATGAAGGCTGCATCTTCTGCGACATAGTGGCCGGTAAAGTCCCCTGCTACAAAGTTTACGAGGACGAGCGCACCCTGGCCTTCATGGACGTCAACCCCGTCACCCCAGGGCATGTGTTGGTGGTCCCCAAAAACCACGTGGAGAACCTGATAGAGATGGTGCCCGGTGATTTGGCCGCGGTGCACCAGACCACCCAGAAGATGGCCGCGGCCATCATGAAGGGTCTGAACCCCGGCGGAATCGCCATCTTGCAGCTCAACGGCAAGGGGGCCAACCAGGTGGTGATGCACTATCACGTGCACCTGATCCCCCGCAACCGGCCCAAGGACAAGCTCAAGATTCTGGAGTGGGAGCCCAAAAAAGGCAACGTCAGGAGCATCAAGTCCAAGATGGAAAAGATCATGGGGGGGATGTAGAGCGGTCGCGTGCGGCCGGCATATAAGAAAAAGGGCAGGGGCCCCGCGGCCGCCTGCCCTTGCAGTTTAGGGCTTGTGGTTTGCTACTCGCCCTGGCTCAGGCGGCGGCCCACCTCCGCGGCGGCCTTCTCGCCGCTCAGGAGCATGCCCCCGAACACCGGGCCCATGCGGTAGGAGCCGAACACCGCGTTGGCGCACATGCCCGCGGTGTAGACCCCGGGGAAGGCCTCCTTGGTGTTGTCCAGGGTGTCGTTCTCGGCCTGCTCGGCCCACAGGGAGCGCTCGCCCATGACCTGGCCGCTGGTGGTGTTGAGGCTGGCGTCCACCTTGCGGGCGATGACGTGCAGCACCTCGGCGGCGTGGCCGGTGGCGTCGATGACCCAGTTGGCCTTGATGGTCAAGGGGTCCACGTGCAGCCCGCCCATCTCCACCGCGCTCCAGTTCAAGACCAGGCCGATGACCCGGTTGTGGCGGATCATCACGTCTTCCATGCTCACCAGGTTGAAAATGGTCAGCCCGGCCTTGGTGGCCACCGAGCACAGGGTGCTGGCGCACAGCACGCTGTCGGCGGTGTAATAGCCGGGCTCGAACTGGCGGCAGGGCACCCCGAACTCGTCCAGGATGCGCTTGGCCTGCTCCTGCACCACGATCTCGTTGAACATCATGCCGCCGCCCCACATGCCCCCGCCGATGGAGAGCTTGCGCTCGAACATGGCCACCTTGTGGCCCGCGTCGGCCAGCTTCTTGCCCGCCACCAGCCCGGCCGGGCCGCCGCCCACGATGGCCACGTCGATCTCCAGATGGTCCTCCAATTTTTCCATGTAACGGCGGATGATGGCTCTGGTGATGGTTACTTCCTCTAACACGGATCACGTCCTTTCCGCCGGCCCCGCCCAAAAAGCGAAGAGCCGGCTTCCGTAAGGAAACCGGCCCAATACAATACTGAGGCGCGGCGTGCTTCCCTACGCTGGCATTACCCAACAGGTTCAAGGGGTCTACGCCGCCCACCGGCGTACTCTCAGCCCAAAGGGGCTCCCCCAGCAACTCGCTATGGCCCGCGTCTTGGCGGGCGTGTATATGAACTACCCCTTGGCCTGGGTGGTTGTCAAACGTAAAAAGCCAGGCCGTGTTGAGTGGACTCGTGTGCGATGATATTATTTTAGGTTAGGTGTCTTTTAACTTTTAACCAATTGGGAGACGAGCCAGCCATGCAGCTTTCCCGCCGCGTGATGAGCATTCAGCCCTCGCCCACCCTGGCCCTGAACGCCAAGGCCGACGCCTTGCGCGCCCAGGGGGTGGACATCATCAACTTCGGGGCCGGTCAACCGGATTTCCCCACCCCGGCCAATATCTGCCTAGCGGGCGTTAAAGCCATAACCGACGGCTTCACCCGCTACACCCCGGTGCCGGGCACTCCGGAGCTCAAACAGGCGGTGATCGACAAATTCAAACGGGACAACGGCCTGGACTACGCCATGGACCAGGTGATGATCAACGTGGGAGGCAAGCATTCCAGCTACCTGATCATGCAGGCCCTGGTGGACGAGGGCGACGAGGTCATCGTACCCGCTCCCTATTGGGTGAGCTACCCGCCCATGGTCATTTTGGCCGGGGGCACCCCGGTGATCGTGCCCACCCGGGAAGAGGACGGCTTCAAGCTGAAGCTGGCCGACCTGGAGAAGGCGGCGACCGACAAGACCAAGGCCATCTTTATCAACTCGCCCTCCAACCCCACCGGCGGGGTGTACAGCGAGGCCGAGCTGCGGCCTCTGGCCGAGTTCTGCGCTTCCAAGGGCATCTTGATGATCAGCGACGAGATGTACGAGCCCATCCTGTTTGACGGCCGCACCTTCGTCGCCACCGCCTCTCTGAGCCCCGAGGTGTATGCCAACACCATCACCCTCAACGGGGTGTCCAAGGCCTACGCCATGACCGGATGGCGCATCGGCTACATGGGCGGACCGGCGGAGTTGGTCAAGGCCTGCTCCAAGATTCAGAGCCAGTCCACCTCCAACCCCACCTCCATCGCCCAGAAGGCGGCTGAGGAGGCCTTGAACGGCCCTCAGGAGATCGTGGGTGAGCGGAACCAGAGCTTTGAGCGGCGGCGCGACCTGATCATGGAACTCATCGCCGAGTTGCCCGGGGTAACCTGCGTTAGGCCCGAGGGCAGCTTCTACGCCTTCCCCAGCTTCAAGGCCTACTTCGGCAAGAAGTTCGAAGGCAAACAGATCAAGGGCTCCCAGGACCTGGCCGACTACCTTCTGGACCAGGCCTCGGTGGCCGCGGTGCCGGGCATCGCCTTTGGCGAGGACAACGGCATCCGCTTTTCCTTTGCCATCAGCGACGAGCAGATAACCCAGGGCATGGCCTCGGTCAAGGCAGCCTTAGCCAAACTGAGCTAGATACGCCCCCAGGGGCGCTTGGCCGGACCGGGTTCGCCCGGTCCGGTTTTTTATTTGTCTTGCTTGGCTTTTAGTCTATTGGATACTTCGGGATAGTACTTGGTCACGCAGTCCGGGCATAGGCCGTGGGAGAAGTCGGCCTCGGAGTGCCCGGCTATGTATTGCTCCAGGACCTGCCACTCACCCTGGTCGTCGCGGATCTTCTTGCAGTGGGAGCAGATGGGCAACAGGCCGCTGAGGGTGCGCACCTCCTGGCGGGCCTGGTCGCGTTCGTCGATGTGCCGCTGGAGCTTCATGGCCACCCAGATCATGGCCAGCATGGTGGCGATCCAGAAAACCAGGTGGGTAGCGATCAGGGACTTGTTCTCGTTGCCCGTATGGTAAAGCATGGTCCCCAGGGGAACCGTGATGCTGAGCCCACCGCGCACCTGGCCAAGTTTGTAACCCTGGGCCTGGTGACAGGGAAGGCATGATTTTTCCACATACAGGGGTCTGAGTAGGCGTATGGCCTGGCTCCCGTCCTGCTGGACGATGGTGTAAACCTCCTTGGCTCCCTGTTCCACCTTTTGCAAGGCCTGGCGCTCCCAGGGGTCCGGGGCGTTGCCCGGGCGTATGGGCTTGAGGCTGGTGATATGCCCCTTTATGCCCGTGCCCTCGGCCTCCAGGTCGTAAACCTGGCGGGTCATGTAGGCCGGGTTGATCATGGTGAGGCGGCGGCCCGAGGGGGTCTCGATGTCGCGCTCGGGAACTTTGAGGTAGGGATTGGGTTGGGCATGGGGCCCCACCGGGGCGTAGACCCCCCCAAACTGGGAGTTCCAGCGCCGGTAGAAGATGTCCTTTTGCAAGTTGGTGCGGGCCAGGGTGAGGGCGGAGTTCTCGAAATCCCGCTCTTGCAGGGCCATGTTCCACCAGAGGGACAGGCCGAAGAGCAGGGTGCCCAAGACGGCCAAGGCCAGCACGTAGGGCCAGCTTTTGGCTCTATTGTTTGATTGTGTGCCCTGGTCAAGCATGAGTCCCCTTGCCGTTGTGGGTTGGGGCGAAATGAAAAAAGCCTACTAAAAACCAGTACAACAAATAAAGGCGCTTGGAGTAAAGAGCGGTCGGGGCGTATGAACTAGCTGAGGCGAAAAAGCCCGGCCCTTTGCAGGGCCGGGCTGTAAAGTCGGATAAGGATAGCGGGCTCTAGCGGGCGTGGGCGCGCTTGGAGGCCTTGATGGGGTTGAGGTTCTTGGGGGCTTCCTTGGCTTCGCCCTTGACGTGGGTGGCGAAGTTGCAGTTGCCGTAACGCCACTTAGCCGCCGGGTCGGGGTAGCTCTTGCAGTAGACCATGTCGCCCACGGTTACGCTGCGATCGCAACCCAGGCAAGGCTCGACCGCCGGGTGGCAGGTGCCGCCATTGAAATCACAGCCGTTTTTGCCCATGAAGGCGCATTCTTCGCCAGCGCGGGTGGTGGTGCACAGCATCTTCTCAACTCCTTGACGAAACGATAACTATAAAAAGGCCCACCCTAATGCTTGCGGCTGGGTGGCCCCTTAGGCACATAAGCAGCGGGCTCGGCCAGGGCCGAGCCCGCACGGTGGGAAGTATGGTTATTAAACCCTGGTCTGTCAAGGTACTTTTTAAAAAAAATGCAACCGGGCCCCGACTTGACAAAACCGGGGTCGCGGCGTAGATAAAGTAGCCTAGTTCATGAATAAACCCGGCGATGCCCCGGTCGGGGCTGGCAGCGGACGCGCAGAGGCGGCAGTGGCGAAAAACCAGCAAAAATCCAACCAGGAAACCGCGCAGGCCCCGGTCAGCGACGAAAACCTCCTGGTCAAGCAGCGGCGCCAGAAAGCCGCCCAGATCCAGGAATTGGGGTTTGGCCTGTACCCCAACACCTTCCGGCCCCGCGACACCATTGGCGAGTTGATCAAGAACCACGGCCAACTGGATGCCGCCCGCCTGGAATACCAGGAATATCTTAAATTTTCCCTGGCCGGGCGTATCATGGCCATTCGCTCCTTCGGCAAGGCCGCCTTCATTAAGATCACCGACCGCACCGGCAGTCTCCAACTGCACGTGCAGCGCGACGTGCTGGACCCCGAGCAGTTCAAGCTGTTCAAGAAGCTGGACGTGGGCGACATCATCGGGGTGGTGGGGCACTTGTTCCGCACCCGCACCCGCGAGCTTACCCTAAAGGTGGAGCAGCTCTACCTGGTGACCAAGGCCATGCGGCCTTTGCCCGAGAAGTTCCACGGGCTCACCGATGTGGAGCAGCGCTACCGCCAGCGCTATTTGGACCTGATCATGAACGAGGAGGTCCGGGCCATATTCCAGGCCCGCTCCGCCATCGTTTCCTCCCTGCGGGGCTTCCTCACCGAACGGAGCTTCCTGGAAGTGGAAACCCCCATGATGCAGGCCATCCCCGGCGGGGCCACGGCCAGGCCCTTTGAGACCCACCACAACGCCCTGAACATGAAGCTGTACCTCCGGGTGGCCCCGGAGCTTTACCTGAAGCGCCTAGTGGTGGGCGGCCTGGAGCGGGTCTTCGAGCTCAACCGCAACTTCCGCAACGAGGGGGTGAGCGTACGCCACAACCCCGAGTTCACCATGTTGGAGTTCTACCAGGCCTACGCCACCTACGAAGACCTCATCACCATGACCGAAGAGATGTTCGGCAAGGTGGCCATGGCGGTGAAGGGCACCCTGAGCTTCGACTACCAGGGCCGCAACATAAACCTGACCCCGCCCTGGCAAAGCATAGATTTCCGCAGCTCGCTGATGGAGATGGGCAACGTGCCTCCCGAGGTGCTCTTTGACCGGGAAAAGGCGCTGAACATGTCCGCCTCCATGGGCGGGGTGCACGACCGGGGCGACAACCTGGGCAAGGCCCTGGCCAAGATATTCGACGTCACGGTGGAGCCCAACCTGTGGCAGCCCACCTTTGTCACCGGCTTCCCCCGGGACATCAGCCCGCTCAGCCGCACCAACGACCTGGACTCGGACATCGTGGACCGCTTCGAGTTCTTCATCGCCGGCCGCGAGATGGGCAACGGCTTCAGCGAACTCAACGACCCCGACGACCAGCGCAGCCGCTTCAACGAGCAGGTGGCCCAGCGCGAAGCGGGCGACGACGAGGCCCAGTTCATGGATCAGGACTACGTAAGGGCCCTGGAATACGGCATGCCCCCCACCGCGGGTGAGGGGCTGGGCATAGACCGTCTGGTGATGCTTATGACCGACCAACCCAGCATTCGGGAGGTCATACTTTTCCCATTGCTTAGGCCTGAGCAGGGTTGATGCGTTTCGAGGTCTTTCTGGCCTTTCGCTTTCTGCGCGCCCGTCAGTATGCCTTTATCAATCTGATAACCATCCTGTCCATGGCCGGTGTGGCGCTGGGTGTGTGCGCCCTCATCGTGGTGCTCAGCGTCATGAGCGGGTTCCAGGACGAGTTCACCAAGAAAATCGTGGGCATGAACTCCCATGTCACCATCTACAAGGCCGGCGGGGTCATCGAACACCCCCAGGTGGTGGTGGACAAGCTGGGCCAGATGCCCCAGGTCACCGGGGTCTCGCCCATCGTCTACGGCCAGGTGATGCTGGTGGCCCAGGCCGCAGCCAGCGGGGCCATCGTCTACGGCCTGAAGGCCCCGGACTCTTCCAAGGCCAAGGAACTGGCTCAGCACATGGTGGCCGGGGACCTGGCCAGGCTGGCCAAGCCGCTGAGCGACGGGCTTTGGGGGGTGGTGATGGGCTCGGCCCTGGCCCGGCGTCTGGGACTGGGCGTGGGCTCGGTGGTCAACGCGATCAATCCCTTGGGCGAGGACACCCCGGTGGGCCGCGCCCCCAAGACCGAGCCCTTCCGGGTGGTGGGCATCTTCGAGTCCGGCCTGTACCAGTTCGACTCCTCCATCGTGTTCATGGGCCTGGCCGCGGGCCAGCGCTTTTTGGACCTGGGGCAGGGGGTCAGCGGCATGGAGGTCATGCTCAAGGACTTGTACCAGGCTCCCCAACTGGCCCAGGACATAGGCCGCCAACTGGGGCCCATGTACTTTGCGCGCGATTGGATCAGCACCAACAAGAACCTTTTCGCCGCCCTGAAGCTGGAAAAGATCGCCATGTTCGTGATCTTGATCCTCATCGTGTTCGTGGCCTCCTTCGGCATAGTGAGCAGCCTGATCATGATGGTGATGGTCAAGACCCGCGATATCGGCATTTTGAAGGCCCTGGGGGCCACCAAAGCCACCCTGCGGCGGGTTTTCATGCTCCAGGGGCTGTTCATCGGTTTGGTGGGCACCTTGGTGGGGGTCGGCGGTGGGCTGGTGTTGTGCTGGTTGTTGTCGCGCTACCACTTCATAGAGCTGCCCAAGGCGGTGTATCCCATCAACACCTTGCCGGTGCAGGTGGAGCCCCTGATGGTGGCCGCCGTGGCCGGTGCGGCGGTGCTTATCAGCCTGCTGGCCACCATTTATCCCGCCAAGGTGGCCGGAGGCCTGGACCCGGTGAGCGCGCTGCGATATGAATAGGGCTGGAAACCTGCTGTTGCAAGGGGTCGAGACTTGACAGACGAGCCCATATACATTCATATAAAGCAGCTTAAAAAGACGTACTTTGGCCCACAGGACCAGGTGGAGGTGCTGCGGGATTTGAACCTCACGGTGGCCAAAGGCGAGACGGTTGCGGTGGTGGGCGCCTCGGGCGTCGGTAAATCCACCCTGTTACATATCTTGGGAGCCCTTGACCGGCCCACCTCTGGTCGGGTTATGGTGGGAGGGCGCGACGTTTTCCAGATGGACGAAACGGCCCTGGCCGCCTTCCGCAACCGCCACGTGGGCTTTGTGTTTCAGTTCCATCACCTGCTTCCGGAGTTCAGCGCTCTGGAGAACGTTATGATGCCCGCGCTCATAGCCCGCCAGGACAGAGCCCAGGCCCAGAAACGGGCCATGGAGCTTCTGGACGAGGTGGAGGTGGCGCATCGCAGCTCCCACCGGGTGGGGCAGTTGTCCGGCGGCGAGGCCCAGCGGGTGGCCGTGGCCCGGGCCCTGATATTGGGCCCCAGTCTGCTGCTGGCCGATGAGCCCACGGGCAATCTGGACGAACGTACTGGAGAATTGGTGCATCAATTGTTGGTGAGGCTCAACCAAAGCCATGGTCTCACCACCTTGGTGGCCACCCACAACGAACGGTTGGCCGGGGCGCTGGGGCGCCGGGTGCGGTTGGCCGATGGCAAGGCCTATTGCCTGGATCAGGCGGGGCCCAGCGAGGAATAGAAACGGTGATGAGGAGAATTCTGCTGGCATTGGCTCTGGCCCTGCTGCTTTTGGCGCCGGTTGCGGCCCAAGCGGCTGAGGCCATGAAGGTGGCGGTCTTTCCCTTCCACATCTTCAGCCGGGAGCCCCTGACCGACTTGCGCGACGACGTGCAGAAGATGCTGGGAAACAAGCTGACCGCCTTGGGGGTTACGGTTATTCCCAATGAAGATGTGAACCAGGCCCTTGCCGCGGCGGGGCAGCCCCTGGACCTTACCCTGGCCCGCAAGGTGGCCGGGCGTATAGGGGCGGATTTTGCCATAACCGGCTCCATCACCAAGATCGGCAACCGGGTGTCCTTGGACGCCAAGGTGCTGGACGTGCTGGGCATGCAGAGGCCCCAGTCCGCCTTTGTGGAGGGCGCGGGCCTGGAGTCCATCAGCGCGCTCACCGAACGCATCGCCCGTGAGCTGGCGGTCCGGGTCAGCGGCCGGGAGAAGGTGGCCGCGGTCAAGATCGCCGGCAACCGGCGCATAGAGGGCGACGCGGTCAAGGCGGTGCTCAAGACCAAGGAAGGCGGCATCTTCTCGCCGCTCCTCTTGGACGAGGACCTCAGGGCCATCTGGAAGCTGGGCTATTTCGACGACGTGAAGATCTCCAGCGCCGACAGCCCCAAGGGCAAGGTGGTCACCATCACCGTCAAGGAAAAGCCGGCGGTGCGCGATGTGAAGTTCGAGGGCAACAAGGAGATCGACACCAAGGACCTGCAGGACCAGATAGGCCTGAAGCGCTTCGCGGTGTACAAGCCGGCCGCCGTCAAGGAAGCCGAGCAGAAGATCATCCAGATGTACCGCGACAAGGGCTACTACGACGTCAAGGTGACCAGCCAGGTGATTACGCTGCCCAAGGGCGATCTGGGCATCAAGTTCAATATCGTCGAGGGCGAAAAGGTCTACATCTCCAAGATCGAGTTCCGGGGCAACAAGGCCTTCACCGAAAAAGAGCTCAAGGAAGTGATGAGCACCGGGGAGAAGGGCTGGCTTTCCTGGATCAAGGACGACCACGTATTGGAGTGGGCCAAGCTGGAGCAGGACGTCCAGAAGCTCAACGACTTCTACTACAACCACGGCTACATGAGCGCCCGTGTGGGCAAGCCAGAGATCAACCGCGCCAAAGACGGCCTGATACTCGTCATCAACATCGAGGAGGGCCCCCGCTTCAAGGTGTCCAGCGTGGGCATCTCCGGCCAGCTAATCGCTCCGCAAAAAGAGCTGGCCGCCATGATCAAGACCAAGCCCGGCAGTTGGTATAACCGCGAACAGCTACGCACCGACCTGGCCACCCTGCACGAGCTCTACGCCAACCGCGGCTTCGCCTACGTGGAGGTGCGGCCCCAGGTGCGCCAAAACATGAAACAGCACTCCGTGGCCCTGGACTTCCAGGTGAACAAGGGCGCCAAGGTCTACTTCGATCGCATCATCATCAGCGGCAACACCCGCACCAGGGACAAGGTGATCCGGCGCGAGCTGGGCGTGGCCGAAGGCGACCTGTTCTCGGCCACCGCCATCCGCCAGGCCAACATGCGCCTGCACCGGCTCAACTTCTTCGAGGACATCACCATCAGCCCCAGCAAGAGCGGTGAGCCGGGCACCATGGACCTGAACATCAAGGTCAAGGAGAAGCGCACCGGCCAGATTTCCTTCGGCGCGGGCTACTCCACCCAGGACTCCTTCATGATCATGGGTCAGGTCACCGAGTCCAACCTCTTCGGCCGGGGCCAGCAGGTCCAGCTGAGAGGCACCCTGGGCGGTAAGTCCACCCGCTACACCCTGAGCTTCACCGAGCCCTGGCTGTTCGACCGGCCCGTCAGCTTCGGTGTGGACATCTACGACTGGGAGCGCGAGTACATCCAGTACAACAAGACCGCCATGGGCGGGCGCCTGCGCTGGGGCTTCCCGACTCCCTTGGCCTACACCCGCTTCTACCTGTACTACAAGTACGAAGAAGCCAACATCACCGACATCGACAAGAACGCCTCCCTGTACGTGCGCGACCAGGAAGGCTGGCACACCACCAGCAGCTTAAAGGGCATCGTGCGCCGCGACACCCGCGACGCCACCTTCAACACCACCAGAGGTTCTGACAACAACTTGAGCGTGGAATGGGCCGGCGGCGTGCTGGGCGGCACCAACTCCTTCTACAAGATCATCGGCAACACCGGCTGGTACTTCCCCATGTGGTGGAAGACGGTCCTGGTGCTGCACGGCCAGTTGGGCTGGATGGAGGGCCACTCTGACGGAAACGTGCCCATTTATGAGAAGTTCTTCCTGGGCGGCATCAACACCCTCCGGGGCTTTTCTTACCAATCGGTGAGCCCCAAGGACGAAAACGGGGACCTCATCGGTGGTGAGCGCATGTTCGTGGCCAACTTCGAAGTGCGCTTCCCCTTGTTCGAGAAAGCGGGCCTTACCGGGGTGGTCTTCTACGACACTGGTAACTCCTGGACTGCTGACGAGGGTTACGACTTCGCCAGCCTACGCAAGAGCGTTGGTTGCGGTATCCGCTGGATGTCGCCCATGGGTCCGTTGCGCCTGGAGTACGGCTACGTGCTCGACCCGCAGCCCGGCGACGACACCTCGAACTTCGAGTTCACCGTAGGTGGAATGTTTTAAAACCCCATCCAAAGGTTATAAAGGGGAGACTAATAATGTTGCAGTCCAAACACATCAAACTACCGATCTTGTTGGCGGTCCTGTTGACCGCGTTCTGGCTGGCGCCCGCCGCGGCCCAGGCCCAGATCAAGATCGGGGTAATCAACATGGAGCAATCGGTCAACGACTGCAAGCAGGGCAAGCGGTCTCAGGCCGAACTGCGGCGCAAGGCGGCCAAGCTCGAGGATGAGCTGAAGCAGCTCACCGAAGACGTGCAGAAGCTGCGCAAGGACCTGGAAAATACCGCTATGCTGCTCAAGCCCGAGGCCAAGCTGGCCAAGGAGCGCGAGTTCGAGCGTAAGGCCCGGCGGCTCAACGATCGCCGCCGCGACGCCCAGCAGGAGATCCGCGAGGCCCAGCGCGATGGCTTCGCGCCCATCCTCCGGCGTATGCAGGGAGTCATCAAGGCTATCGGCGCCAAGGGCGGCTATGGCTTGATCACCGAATCCCGCAGCGCGCTTTACTACCCCCAGAGCGCCGACATCACCAGTGAAGTAATCGCGGCCTACGACAAAAAATACCCGTAGGGGACAGGCTGTGAAGATTTCGCTGGGCCATTTGGCCCTGCTCTTGGGCGGCAGCCTGGAAGGACCGGCCGAGCGCGAGGTGTCGGGGATCAAGGGGCTGGAAGACGCCGGCCCCGAGGATCTCTCCTTTCTGGCCAACCCCAAGTACGCGCCCATGCTTGAAAAATGCCGGGCGGGCGTGGTTTTGGTGGACCGTGAACACAAGGTTCCGGAAGGGTTGGCCGTCATAAGGGTGGACAACCCCTACCTGGCCTATGCCCAGGTTTTGACCAAGGCCACGGCCAAGCCCTATGAGCCATTGGGGGTGCACCCCAAGGCGGTGGTGGAGCCGGATGCCCGCTTGGGCGCGGACTGTTCCGTCCATGCCCTGGCCTATGTGGGGGCAGGCGCCGAGTTGGGCAATCGCGTGGTGGTGCATCCTGGAGTCTACCTGGGCCCCGGAGTCAAGGTGGGATCGGACACGGTGATCCACGCCAACGCGACGGTGTACCACGACTGCGTCATCGGCAGCCGGTGCATCATCCACGGCGGGGTGATCATCGGGGCCGACGGCTACGGCTTCGTCTTTGACGGCCAGGGCCACTTCAAGATCCCCCAGGTAGGCATCGTGCAGATAGACGACGACGTGGAACTGGGGGCGGGCACCACCATCGACCGGGCGGCCAACGGCCGCACCTGGATACAGCGCGGAGTCAAGATCGACGATCAGGTGCACATCGCCCACGGCTGCGTGGTAGGCGAAAACAGCCTGCTGGTGGCCCAGGTGGGCATCAGCGGCTCCAGCAAACTGGGCAAGGGCGTGGTGCTGGGGGGGAAAGTCGGCGTGGTCGGGCATATCACCATCGGCGACGGGGCCATGGTGGGAGGCGGCTCAGGCATTGCCCAGTCGGTGGAGCCCGGCGCGGTGGTCAGCGGCTACCCGGTGATGCCCCATCGTCTATGGTTGCGCACCAGGGGGCTGGTCAAGCGCCTGCCCGAGATTTTCAGCCGGGTCAAAAAGCTCGAGGCGCGGCTGGATCAGCGCGAGGAAGAGGAATAAAGGAGCGGTCACATGCCTGCAGGAGTACTGAACCTCACCGACATAATGAAAATACTGCCCCACCGCTATCCCGTTCTTTTGGTGGACCGCGTTCTGGAACTTAGAGCGCCCGAATACGTCAAGGCCATGAAGAACGTGACCTTCAACGAGGCGTTTTTCCAGGGGCACTTCCCCGGCAAGCCGGTGATGCCCGGCGTTTTGATAATAGAGGCCATGGCCCAGACCGGAGGCATCCTGGCCTACAAATCCCACCCACAGGCCAAGGACCGGTTGTTCTATTTCATGGGTATGGATAAAGTTAAGTTCCGTAGGCCGGTGGTGCCCGGCGACCAACTTATCATGGAGCTTACCGCCGTGCACCGCTCCACCCGGGCCTGGAAGATGATCGGCAAGGCCTTTGTGGACGACCAACTGGCCGTGCAGGCCGAACTGACCGCGGCCCTGGTGCAGTAGAACCCGGCCCAGGCCGGCCCCAAGTTTTCTCTGAGCGCGGAAAAGGTTTTTCATGGAGATACATCCCACCGCGGTGGTTCACGAGAGCGCCCAATTGGCCCAAGGGGTCAAAGTGGGCGCCTACGCCCACATCGGGCCCGAGGTGTCCATAGGTCCCGGCACCCAGGTGGACCACCACGCCAGCATCGAACGCCTGACCACCATCGGGGCCGATTGCCATATCTGGCCCTTCGCCTCCATAGGCACCGACCCCCAAGACCTGAAATTCGGCGGCGAGCGCACCACCCTGCAAATCGGCGACCGGGTGCTGATCCGCGAGTTCGTCACCGTGAACCGGGGCACCGGCGAAGGCGGCGGCATCACCCGCCTGGGCGATGATTGCCTCTTGATGGCCTATTCCCACGTGGCCCACGACTGCCAGTTGGGCCAGCGGGTGATCATGGCCAACGCGGCCACTCTTGGCGGCCACGTGCACGTGGAGGATTTCGCCAACATCGGCGGCCTGGTGGCCATCCATCAGTTCACCCGCATCGGCACCCGGGCTTTCATCGGGGGCATGAGCGGGGTAGCCCAGGATCAGCCTCCTTACTGCCTGTGTGAAGGCAACCGCTGCAAGCCCCACGGCATGAACGTTATCGGGCTCAGGCGGGCGGGAATCGCCACCGAGACCATCGAGGACCTCAAGACCGCCTACCGGATCATCTTCCGCACCCATACCCCTATCCAAAAGGCCATGGAGCAAGTCCGCGCCGAAGTGACCGGCGTGCCGGAGGTGGATCACCTGCTGGACTTCATCGCCTCCAGCGAACGGGGAGTCGCCCGTTAGCGGAGGAAAAATGGCACGGCGCACCATAGGTCTAATCGCCGGCAAGAGCCAGTTCCCCCTGCTGTTCGCCCGCTCCGCCCGGGCCCAGGGCCACCGCGTGGTGGCCGTGGCCTTCAAGGGTGAAACCCTGCCCGCCCTGGAGCAGGAGGTGGACAGCCTCACTTGGGTGCAACTGGGCCAGCTTGGCAAGCTCCTGAAGGCCTTCAAGAACCAGGGGGTGACCCAGGCGGCCATGTGTGGCGGGGTCACCAAGCCGCGCATGTTCGACCTAAAGCCGGACTTCAAGGCCCTGGGCCTTATCAAGAAGATCCGGCACATGGCCGACGACGGCATCCTGCGCACCTTTGCCGACTATCTGGGCGAGCAGGGCATAGAGATATTGCCCAGCCACGAGTTGGTGCCCGAGCTATTGGCCAAGCCCGGCCTTTACACCAAGCGCAAGCCCACCGAGGAGGAGCGCGAGGACATGGAGGTGGGCTGGCAGGTGGCGGCCGAGTTGGGCAAGCTGGACATAGGCCAGTGCGTGGTGGTGCGAGGCAGGGCGGTGGTGGCCGTGGAGGCCATGGAAGGCACCGACCAATGCATCCGCCGAGGCGGCGAGCTGGCCGGCGGCCAAGGCGCAGTGGTCATCAAGCGCTGCAAGCCAAACCAGGACCGCCGCTTCGATCTGCCCTCGGTGGGCACCGACACCGTGGCGGTGATGTCCGCGGCCGGGGCTTCCTGTCTCTTGGTGGAGGCGGAGCGCACCCTTTTCTTCGACCTGGAGCAGGCGGTGAAGTTGGCCGACGCTTCGGGCATCTGCATCATGGGCCGCAGCTGATTTCCTACCTGATAAACAAGGAGGCCGCGTGAGCGCGCCGGTGAAAATAGCGGTGGTGGGGGTCGGCTACTTGGGCCGTTTCCACGCCGAAAAATTGGCCCGCCTGCAACAGGCCGAGCTGGTGGGAGTGGTGGACGCCAACCCCGCCCAGGCCGAATCGGTGGGCAAGGCGGTGGGCTGCCCCAGCTTTAGCGACCACCGCGAGCTTCTGGGCAAGGTGGAGGCGGTGAGCGTGGTCACCCCCACGGTGGCCCACCACGCGGTGGCCAAGGACTTCTTGTCCGCCGGGGCGGACGTGATGTGCGAAAAGCCCATGACCGCCACCCTGGAGGAGGCCGACGAGCTTATCGCCCTGGCCCATGCCAAGGGCCGCATCCTGCAGGTGGGCCACCTGGAGCGCTTCAACCCGGCGGTGGAGGGCCTTTTCGAGCGGGCGGGCAAGCCCATGTTCATGGAGGTCAACCGCATCGCCCCCTTCAAGGCCAGGGCCACCGACGTGGACGTGACCCTGGACCTGATGATCCACGACCTGGACATCATCCTGGCCCTGGTGGGGTCGGAACCGGTGGAGATCAGGGCCAAGGGGGTGCCGGTCCTGGGCCCCCACGCCGACCTGGTCAACGCCCGCCTGGAATTTGCCGACGGCTGCGTGGCCAACGTAACCGCCAGCCGCCTGGCCCTAAAGGACGAGCGCAAGATGCGCATGTTCCAGTCGGACGCCTACTTCTCCCTGGACTTCCGCAAGCGCAAGCTTCTGGTGGTCAGCGGGGTGGAGTACCGGCCCGGCAAGATTCCCAAGGTCAAGGCGGAGCGCCCCCGTTTCCCCAAAAGCGACCCCCTGGAAAAGGAACTCAGCGCCTTTTTGGATTCGGTGCACACACGCCAGGCCCCCAGGGTGGACGGCCAGGCGGGCCGCCGGGCCCTGGCCTGCGCCATGAGCGTGCGGGCCTGCGTGCAGGAGGGTCTGTGCAAGTACCAGGACGTGCTGGAGGCCTCGCCGCGCTGGGTGGAAGCCCTTTCCGCCGAGGAAGACTGAGATGGCCCCGGGCCGGTCAGTGGTGCTGGTGGCCGGGGAGGCCAGCGGCGATCAACACGCGGCCCGTCTGGCCCGCGAGTTGACCGCTCTGGTCCCGGACATCGCCATCAGCGGCATCGGCGGCCCCAAGATGGAGGCCGCCGGGGTGGAGCTGCTCCACCGCTCCGAGGACCTGGCCCTGGTGGGGGTGGCCGAGGTGCTGCCCAAGCTCCGGGTCATCCTGGGGGCCATCCGGGGCATGAAGCGCCACATGAAGCGCACCAGGCCCGACCTGGTCATCCTGGTGGACTTCCCGGACTTCAACTTTCGCGTGGGCAAGGCGGCCAAGAAGCTGGGGCTCAAGGTGCTCTATTACATCAGCCCCCAGGTGTGGGCCTGGCGCCCCAAGCGGGCCCAGCAGATGGCTTCGTTCGTGAAGCACCTGGCCTGCGTGTTTCCCTTTGAACCAGAGTTTTTCAAGAACCACGCCCCTCAGCTCCCGGTGAGCTTTGTGGGGCACCCCCTGCTGGACATCCCGCCCCAACAGTGGGACGAGCCCCTGCCCGTGCCCCAGGAGGCCGAGTTGGTGGGCCTGCTGCCCGGCAGCCGCATGTCCGAGATAAGCCGCCTGCTGCCCCTGCTGTTGGCCACGGCCAAGCGCATGCAGGAGCAAAGGCCGGGAATGCATTTCGTACTGCCCCTGGCTCCGGGCCTGCGCCGGGAGCAGGTGGAGCCCTACCTCAAGGACACCCCGCGGGGATTGACCGTGCTGGCCGGAAGGGCCCGCCAGGTCATGGAGCAGGCCAAGCTCTTGCTGGTGGCCTCGGGCACGGCCACCCTGCAGGCCGCACTGGCCGGGACCCCTGGGGTGGTGGTATACAAGACCGGAGGTTTCAACTACCTGGTGGCGCGCTCCCTGATAAAGGTGGAGTACATCGCCATGCCCAACTTGATCGCCGGCCGCGAGCTGATGCCCGAGCTGATTCAGGGCGAGGCCACCCCGGAAAAGGTGGCAGCGGAGGGATTGTCCCTGCTGGACGACGAGCAGCGGCGGGAGCGGGTGATAGAGGGCTTGAACGAGGTCCGCGCCAAGTTGGGCGGGCCGGGAGCCAGCCGCCGGGTGGCCGAGTTGGCCCTGGAAATTATGGAAGGATAACCGGTTTGTCTGAGCGGGCTCAAAAACGCCAACGTGACATAACGCATGCCAAGCGCCTGCTGACCATGGTGCGCCCCTATTGGAAGCGCCTGGCCGGGGCCATGGCACTCATGGTTCTGGTAGGGGCCTCCACCTCGGCCATGGCCTACCTGGTCAAGCCGGTGATGGACAAGATCTTCGTGGCTCGCGACTCCGATCTACTCATGCTCATGCCTATCGGAATCATCGTGCTCTACACGGTCAAGGGGCTGTCCTCCTACGGGCAGACCTACCTCATGCAGTACGTGGGCCAGCGTATCGTCACCCAGTTCCGCATCGACCTGTACGCCCATTTGCAGCGCCTGAGCCTGAGCTACTATGACCGCACCCCCACCGGCGAGTTGATGAGCCGCATCACCAACGACGTGAACCAGATGCAGGGCGCGGTGAGCAGCGTGGTCACCGGCGTGCTCAAGGACATGTTCACCATCGTGGGCCTGGTGGCGGTGATCGTCTACCGGGACTGGTTTTTGGCGGTGTTCGCCCTGGGTGTGTTCCCCTTGTGCATCATCCCCCTGGTCAAGTTCGGGCGGAGGCTGCGCAAGATATCCCACCGCTCCCAGGAGACCATGGCCGACGTCACCGTGCTGTTGCACGAGACCATAGCCGGGGCCCGCATCGTAAAGGGCTTTTGCCGCGAGGACTACGAGACCCAGCGCTTCACCGACGAGGCCTTCCGCCTGTTCCGTTTGCGCATGAAGGACATCTCCACCCGGGCCATGTCCAGCCCGCTCATGGAGTTCCTGGGCGGCCTGGGCATCGCGGGGATACTGTTCTACGGCGGCTGGCAGGTGATCCACGGCGTGTCCACTCCCGGTACCTTCTTCTCTTTCCTCACCGCCCTGATCCTGCTCTACGAGCCGGTCAAGCGCCTGAGCAGCATGAACAACGACGTGCAAAACGGCCTGGCCGCCGCCGAGCGGGTGTACCGGGTCCTGGACGAGCCGGTGGAGATAGCCGAGAAGTCCGGTGCTGTGGAGTTGGGTCCGCTGCAAAATGAAATTCGCTACGACAAGGTGAGCTTCGCCTACCGCCCCGGTGAGCCGGTGCTGTCGGAGATAAACCTCACCGTGCCCAAGGGCCAGGCGGTGGCCTTGGTGGGCACCAGCGGCGGAGGCAAGACCACCCTGGTCAACCTTTTGCCCCGCTTCTACGAGGTGACCGACGGCTCCATCAGCATCGACGGCGTAGACATCCGCCAGGCCACCCTGAACAGCCTGCGCGGCCAGATCGCCATCGTCACCCAGCAGACCATCCTGTTCAACGATACGGTGCGCAACAACATCGCCTATGGCCGTCCCGAGGCCAGCGAAGAAGAAGTGCGCGCCGCGGCCGAGGCAGCCTACGCCACCAAGTTCATCGAGCACATGCCTCAGGGCCTGGACACCATGATCGGCGAGAGCGGAGTGCTGCTCTCCGGCGGTGAACGCCAGCGCCTGTCCATCGCCCGGGCCCTGTTGGCCGACCGGCCCATCCTCATCCTGGACGAGGCCACCAGCAGCCTGGACACCGAGAGCGAGATGTACGTGCAAAAGGCCTTGGAAAACCTCATGGCCGGGCGCACCACCTTTGTCATCGCCCACCGCCTTTCCACGGTGCAGCGGGCCGACCGCATTTTGGTTATCAGCGGCGGCCATATCGTGGAGGAGGGCCGCCACGACGAGTTGGTGGCCATGGGCGGGGTGTACACCCGCTTGCACCGCATGCAGTTCGCCATCGACCAAGGGATGGAGGCCATTGCGCCCCAGGCCGGGCAACCGGCTGGGGAGGGGAGCTAGGGCCCATGCCCGCCCGTTGGTTCGCCCAAGCCGATCCCGGCCTGCTGGCCCGCAGGGGACTGGCGTGTGTGCTGGTGTTGGGAGCCATGGCCGGGGTCATGCTTCTGGGCTGGGACCAGCCGGTGCGCGAGGTGCTGGGGCGCTTCGGCAAAAGCGGCTTTGGCTACGCCTGGGGGGTGAGCGCCTATTGGATGGGCCTGGGCGGGGTTCAGTTGGCGGCGGCGGCGGCGTTCATCGCCCTGGCCATCTGGGCGCGCAGCTTCCGCTGGCGCGCCATCGGCATCAATTGCCTTTGGGCGGTGGCTGTATCCGGCATCATGGTGCAGCTTATCAAGCACCTGGTGGGCCGGGCCCGGCCCCGTACCGGCCTGGCGGCGAATATGCTTGTGGGCCTCACCATGAACAGCGACATGCACTCCTTCCCCTCGGGGCACGCGTCCACCAGCTTCGCCCTGGCCGCCTGGCTCTCCTCCCGCTGCCCTCACTACACAGTGGTATTCTATGGGCTGGCTGTATTTATTTCCCTGGGACGGATCATCAGCGGGTCGCACTATGCCAGCGATGTGCTGGGGGGCATGGCCCTGGGCCTGATGGTGGGCTGGGCCCTTGATTTCAGACGGCGGACCAAGGAGGTGTCGGCATGAAAGGCAAGGCGAACCTTAGCGGTGCCCTGGCCCTGCTGTTGGTGCTGGCCGCCGCCGGGGCCCTGTTCCTGGCCGGACTGGGGGATATCCCCCTCACCGACCGCGACGAGGGCGAATACGCCGCCGCCGTGGCGGCCATGCGCACCTCGGGCGATTGGCTGGTGCCCACTCTCAACGGCCGCCTGTATCTGGAAAAGCCCATCCTGGTCTACTGGGCCATGGCCGGGAGCCAGGCCCTAGTGGGGGTGGGCGAGATCGGGGCGCGCCTACCCTCGGCCCTGGCCGCCTTTGCAATGGTGCTGGCTGTGGGGCTCCTGGCCTGGCGCACCGGCAGGCGGGCCTCCCTGGGGGCCCTGGCCGCCGCGGCCCTGGCCTTTTGCCCGCTCTTCGTCCTGGTGGGGCGGGCCTGCCTTACCGACGCCCTGTTGAGCCTGTGGACCACTCTGGCCATCATGGCGGTGTTCCTGGCCCTGGAGGGCGAGGACGACACCGGGCGCGGCTGGTGGCTGGTGGCCTGGGCGGCTCTGGGCCTGGGTTTTCTCACCAAGGGGCCGGTGGCCCCGGCGGTGGTGCTGCCCAGCGCGGCGCTCTACGCCCTCATCCAGGGCCGCTTCTTCCACGCCCTGCGCAGCGCCCGCTGGCTGTGGGGCATCCTGATATTTTTAATCATCAACCTGCCCTGGTACGGCCTGGTGTGGTGGAAGCTGGGCGACCAGTTTATCGACGCCTTTTTCATCTCCCAGAACCTGCGCCGCTTCTCCGAGACTCTCTTGGGTCACGGGGGAGGTCTGGTCTACTATCTGCCGGTGCTGCTCATCGGGGCCTTCCCCTTTGCGGCCATCGCCCTGCCCGAGCTGGGCCGGGCCCTGTTCCAAAACCCAAGGGCCCAGCGGGACGTGGACCCCATGAGCCGGTTGCACCTGCTGGCCGCGGTGTCCTTTCTGGTGGTGCTGGTGGTGTTCAGTTTGGCCGCCACCAAGCAGATCAACTACATCCTGCCCGCCTTGCCCTTCCTGGCCCTGTTGGCTGCCTGCCAGATGCGGCGCCTGTCCTTGGGACGGGCCCACGGACGCCTGGCCTGGCCGGTGTTCTGGGTGGCCCTGTGGGTCTCCGGGGGCATCCTGGTGGTGGCCCTGGCGGCGGTGCCCGCGGCCTTGCCCCTGTTCTGGGACAAGATTCTGGGCTCCATCCGCTTCGACTCCTCCGAGTATGCCCTGCCCATGCGGGCCCCCATGATGGTCTGGTGGCCGCTGTTGGCTGCCCTGGTTGCCGGGGCGGGCATGTACCTGGCCACCTGGGCCGCCCGGCGGGAGTGGGGTGCCATGATCCCCTGGTTCCTTGGGTGCGGAGCGGCCCTCACTTGCGCGGTGGTATTTCTGGGGCTGTTCCCCCAGGCCGCCGGGGTGATCCAGCAACCGGCCAAGGAACTGGCCCAGGAAGTGCGGCGACGGGCCGGAGAGCAGGCCCAGGTGCTAACCTATGGCCTGTGGAAGCCCAGCCTGATCTACTACACCGGGCGCAACTTGCCACGCTACAAGGTGGAGCAGGGGGCCGGGCTGGCCAAGGAGCTGTCCGCCGCCAAGCCGGTGTATGTTTTCAGCCGGATGCGCCTGGAGGACAAGCTAATCCAGACCACGGGCTTTAGGGTCCTGACCAGCCGGGAGGGTTACCTCCTGGGCGGCAACCAGGCGGCCCTGGCCCAGTGGAAGGGCGAGGCCCCGCCGCCGGTCAAGGCCGAGCCGCCCGCCCAGGCGGCTCCGCCGGTGCCGCCGGCCCCCAAGACCCAAGAGGGCGAAAAACCGGACGCCAAAACGCCGGGCGGCCAGGCCCCACCGGCAAAGGACGCCCCCGCATCCAAGGCTAAGGAAACCTTGTGATCACCCTGCTGCAAAACCCTCTCTGGCAGCGCCGCCTGTACATCCTCATCTTGGTGGCGGTGTGCCTGGTGCTGTTCTTCTCCCTGGGAGGCATGCGCGACCTTTGGGAGAGCGACGAAGCCCGCTACGCCGAGCTGGGCCGGGAGATGCTGGACTCGGGCTCCTTCAGCCACTGGGTGATTCCTCGCTTGAATTACGTCATCTATCTGGAAAAGCCGCCCCTGTACTATTGGCTCACCGCCCTTAGCTTCGCCGTGTTCGGGGTGGGGGAGGCGGCGGCCCGTTTGGTGCCCGCGCTGTTCGGCACCCTGAGCGTATTGATCGCCTTCGCCCTGGGCCGGGAGATGTGGGGCGATGAAAAGGCGGGCTTCTGGTCCGGCCTGGTGCTGGCCACTTCGCTGATGTTCTTCGCGCTCAGCCGGGTGATCCTGGTGGACATGGTGCTGTGTTTCGGAGTGATGCTGGCCGTGTGGGGGGCCTGGAGCCTGCGGGCCGGGCGGGACTGGGGCCTCTACGCCTTTTGGGTGGGCTGCGCCATCGGCTTCCTGACCAAGGGTGTGCTGGGGCCCGGCCTGGCGGCCATGTCCGTGGTGCTCTTCGCGCTCCTGGCCGGTGAGTGGCGGCTCTTGGGCCGCCTGCTGGATTGGCGAGGTCCCGCCCTGTTCGTGCTGCTGTGCGCCCCCTGGCTGGTGGCCGCCGCCCTGCTGCACAAGGGTTTCATCACCTACTTTTTCTGGGACGAGCAGGTGGGCCGCCTGCTCACCAACCAGCACCAGCGCTTCCAGCCCTGGTGGTATTACTTCGTCCTGGTGCCCGGTGCTTTTTTCCCCTGGATAGCCCTGTTGCCCTGGTGCGTGGGGCGCACCTTCCCCCGGGGAGCCTGGCGCAAGCCCGAGGCTCGGCCCTGGCTCTTGGCCGCGGTGTGGTTCGTGGGCATGTTCATCTTCTTCACCCTGTCGCGCTCCAAGATGATGCACTACGCCCTGCCCATGCTGCCGCCTTTGGCCCTGTTGGTGGGGCGTCCCCTCAGCGGGGTTATGTCCTGGCCGCGCGGGGCCACCGCGCCGGGCGGCCTGCGGGCCAGCCTAACCGCCCTGGCCGCCTTGTGCCTGATGGCGGGCCTGGCCATTTTGGTTATTCCGGCCACCAATCCGGACATAAACTACAGCCACGCCGGGGTTATGCTTTTCATCGGGCCTTTGTTCCTGGCCCTGCTGGCTTTGGGGGTGTACGCAGCCCGCGGGCGAGCCTGGGCTGCGGCCATCGCCCCCCTGACCGTGTTCGTGCTGTTGGTGCTGGGGGCGGCGGCGGCTTCGCCCACCCTGGACCGCTATCGCTCGGTGGGACCGCTGTTAAAGCCCATCTCCGCCCAACTGAAGCCGGACGACATCGTGGCCAACCTGGGCGATTATTGGCACGGCACCGCTTTTTACACCAAGAGGCGGGTGGTGGTGGCCGACAACTGGGGAGAGCTGGATTTCGGACGCCGCCTGGACCCGGAGCGGGCCAAGTGGTTCATGCGGGGCAACCAGAGCCTGCTCAAGATAATGGCCGGGGATCGGCGGGTGTTCGCCATCGCCGAAACCGGCCGCTGGCAGCGCTTCCATGCCCTGGCCCAGAAACGCAATCAGGCCCTGCCGCTTTTCCCCTGGGCCACGGTGGGCGACAAGACCCTGTTCAGCAACCGTCCCCAGAGCTAACACTCCGAGGCAACTTGATTTAATCCCCTTTGCCTGCCATAGTATAAACCCGCGAACAGCAAGTTTTGGCATCACCCAATGCGGAGAGGCCCATGCCCCCGGCAGCCAAGAAAAACCAGCCCTATCTATCAGTGGTTATCCCCGTTTTTAACGAAGAGGACAACCTGACGGAGCTTCACGCCCGTCTGTCCTTGACCCTGAACGCCTCTCCCTGGGATTGGGAGGTCGTCTATGTGGACGACGGCTCCAAGGACGCCTCCTGGGATCTACTGAGCCGCATCCAAGGCCAGGACCCCCACGTGCGCCTGGTGCGTTTCAACCGCAACTACGGCCAGCATATGGCCATATTCGCGGGTTTTGAGACGGTGCGGGGGCAGGTGGTGGTGACCCTGGACGCGGATCTGCAAAACCCCCCCGAGGAGGTTCCCAAGCTGGTGAACAAGCTCGAGGAGGGGTTTGACGTGGTCAGCGGCTGGCGGCAAAACCGCCACGACTCGGTGCTGCGCAAGATACCAACCTGGCTCGTGGCCAAGATGACCAGCCGGGTGGTGGGGGTGCACCTAAAGGACTATGGCTGCATGCTCCGGGCCTACCGCATCGAGGTGGTCCAGGCCATGTGCGCCTCCCAGGAGACTTCTTCCTACATCCCCGCCTTGGCCAACCTCTACGCGGCCAGCGTGGGCGAAATCCCCGTGGCTCACGCCGAGCGCGCGGCGGGACAATCCAAGTACGGCCTCCTGAAACTCATCAAGCTCAACTTCGACCTGATGACCGGCTTTTCGGTGCTGCCCATCCAGATGGTCAGCGTCTTGGGGGTGCTCATCGCCCTGATGGGCCTGGCTTTCGGCCTGTTCCTGTTCATACGCCGCCTGGTGGTGGGCCCGGAAGTCGGGGGGGTGTTCACCCTGTTCGCCATCCTCTTCGTCTTCGTGGGCCTGCAAATCCTGGTGGTGGGGCTCATGGGCGAATACCTGGGCCGCATCTACCGCGAGGTTCGGCGCAGGCCGCGCTTCGTCATCCGCGAGACCAGGGACCCCGAAGCCGGGTCGTAACCATGGTGCTTAACCGGTCCGAGCCTTCAGCGGCCGACACCCGCCTGGTTCTGAAAGTAGACATCGACACCAAGGTGGGCCTGCTGGAAGGCGTGCCTCGTCTGATGGACATTTTCGCCCAAGCCGGGGTGAAGGCCTCCTTTTACATAGCCATGGGTCCGGACCACTCGGGCCGCGCCCTGGCCCGCCTGGTTAAGCCCGGCTTCCTGCAAAAGCAGCTTCGCTCCGGCGCGGCCGGGGCCTACGGCGTCACCACCATGCTCTACGGCGTGGCCTTGCCCGGCCCGATCATCGCCCAGGAGGCCCCGTATCTGTTCCACGAACTGATGGCCCAGGGCCACGAGGTGGGGCTGCACGGCTGGGACCACGTGTTCTGGCACGACCGCATGCGTCACCTTCCCGCCCAGCGCATAAGGGCCCACCTGGGCCGGGCCTGGCGGCTCTACAAGCAGATCACCGGCCTGGCTCCGGCCAGCTTCGCCTCGCCGGGCTGGCAGATCACCCCCACCGCCTATCAGGCCCTGGCCGACATGGGGATCAGCCACGTGTCCTGCGCCCGGGGGCGCAGCCCCTTCCGGCCCCTGGTGGAGGGACGCCCCTTGCCCCTGGTGGAGCTGCCCACCACCATGCCCACCCTTGACGAGATACTGGGACGCGACGGCGTCACCCTGGACACCGCCGCCGCCTGGCTGACCGACCATGTGCGCCCCGGCCAACTCAACGTCTACACCCTGCACGGCGAGGTGGAGGGAAGGGCTCAGGCCCCGGTGCTGGAGGGCCTCATCGCCCGCTTGCAGGACCGGGGGGTGAGCTTCCCTCGCCTGGTGGACGCCGCAGCCCAGGAAGCGGCCAAGGGCGTGCCGGTGGACGAGGTGAGCTGGGGCCGAGCGCCGGGGCGAGCGGGGGATCTGGCCTGGCAAGCTTCGGACCTCGCGCAGAGGGCGGCATGAAGCGCACCCTGTACAGCCTGACCCTGGGCCTGGGGGCGGTGGCGGCTTCGCCGTTCATCGCCGCCCGCCTGGCCCGGCCTCCCAAGCGCCAAGCCACCTTGGCCCGCTTGGGCCTGGGGCCCCTGGCCCAGCCGCCCACGTTGCAGCCTGGCGGCATCTGGCTGCACGCCCTGAGCGTGGGCGAGTCGGTCTCGGCCCTCCCTCTGGTGCGCGGCCTGCGCGAGCGCTTTCCTGATAAGCCCATCGCCTTTTCCTGCGGCACCGGCCAGGGCCTGGCCACGGCGCGGGAAAAGCTGGCCGATCAGGTGGACGCCACCTTTATCCGCCCCCTGGAACTGCCCTGGGCAATGCGCCCGGTGCTAAAGGCCCTGCGCCCCGGCTTGGCCATCCTGGTCGAGGGCGACCTGTGGCCCGGCTGGCAGTGGGCCCTTGCCGAACAGGGAGTGCCCCGCATGCTGGTCAACGGCCGGGTGAGCCCGCGCACCCTGCGGGGCTACCGCCGCCTGGGGCCGCTGGCCCGGGAGCTGTGGCGGGGGTTCGACCTGGTGCTGGTGCAGACCGCCACCGACCGGGAGCGTCTGCTCAGCGTGGGGGTCGGTCCCGACAAGGTGAAAGTGGGCGGCAACCTAAAGTTCGACAGCGCGCCGGAGGCTCTGGATGAAGCCCAACGCCGCGCCCTGGCCGAGGAGTTGGGCTTGGCCGGGCGCACCGTGCTGGTGGCCGGGTCCACCCACACCGGGGAAGAGGAGCCCTGCCTGGAGGCCTATGTGCAGTTAAAAGAGCGCGTGCCCGGCCTGGCTTTGCTCATCGCCCCCCGTGAGGTGGAGCGGGGCCCGGCGGTGGCTCGCCTGGCCCAGGAGCGCGGCCTCAGCGCAGCTCGGCTCTCCCAAGGACCCGCCCCGGCGGGCAGCCAGGTGGTGGTGTTGGACCTGCTGGGCAAGCTGGCCTCGGCCTACGCCCTGGGGGCGGCCTCATTCGTGGGTGGCTCTCTGGTGTCCGTGGGCGGGCACAATCTTTTGGAGCCCGCCGCCCAGGGGGTGCCGGTGGTGTTCGGCCCCATTACCCACAACTTTTTGGAGATGGCCCGCGACCTGGAAGATGCGGGCGGCGGCCTGCGCATAGCCGCCGGCGCGGAGCTGGCCACGGCCTGGGGCGGCTTGCTGGCGCACCCGGAAAAAGCCCAGGCCATGGGACAGGTGGCTCGCGACTTCGTGGATGCCCACCACGGCGCGGTGGAGCGGGCCGTGGCAGCGGCGGCTCTTCTCCTGGAGGGTGGCCATGCCTAAACGGTCCGAAGCCTTGTGGCGCAGGGTGCTGGGCGACGAGCCTGGTCCCCGCTGGTTGGGGGCTTTGCGAGTGGCGGCCACGGCGGCCAGCGGGCTTTACGCCGCCGGGGTGTGGCTGAACAACACTGCCTTTGACCTGGGCTTCAAACCCTCGCGCTGTTTGCCCGTGCCGGTGATCGGGGTGGGCAACCTGGCCGTGGGCGGTACGGGCAAGACCCCCTTGACCATGGCCGTGGTGCGCGCCCTGCTGGACATGGGCCTGCCCGCCGGGGTCATCAGCCGGGGCTATGGCCGCCAGGGCAAGGAGCCCCTTCTGGTAAGCGACGGCGAGAACATTTTGGCCGATTCCACCCAGGCGGGCGACGAGCCAATTTTACTGGCCCGGCGTCTGGGCGTGCCGGTGGCCGTGGGGGCCTCGCGCTATCAGGCCGGGCAGTTGCTTTTGCAAAAGTGCGGGACGCGCATTCTGGTGGGCGACGACCTGCTACAACACCGGGCCCTTTACCGCGACCTGAACCTGGTGGCATTGGACGCGGCCGACCCCCTGGACGGGGAGCGCCTCTTGCCCCGTGGCCGCCTGCGCGAAGGGCCGGGGGCCTTGCAGCGGGCTCAGGCGGTGGTGCTCACCAGGGTGCGCGACCGGCAGCAAGCGCGCGAAGCCAGGGAGTCGCTTGCCTGGCGGGTGGGCGACAAGCCCATCCTGGCCTGCCGCTACCGCCTGGACGGCCTGGAGCTGGCCAGGGAGGGCACCGCCCTGGAGGACGAGGCCTGGCGGGGTGAGCCGGTGTATGCCTTCTGCGGCCTGGCCCGTCCCGAGAGCTTCCGGCACAGCCTGCGCCAGGCCGGGCTCACCGTCCTGGGCCTGGAGTCCTTTGGCGACCACCACCGTTTTACCGCCACGGAGCTGGCCGGGCTCTGGGCAAGGGCTCAGACCCTTTCGACCCGGGCCCTGGTGTGCTCGGGCAAGGACGCGGTGCGCCTTCCGGTTGACCTGCCGGTAGACATCCCGGTGTGGAGCACCCGCTTGGGCCTGGAGTTCCTGGACGGCCCCGAGTCCCTGCCGCACCTGCTCAGCCACGCCCTGACCGGTTGGGAGGTGGCGCGATGAGCTTTGCCGACCAGGCGCTGCGCGCCGGGGTGTGGACCCTGTCCCTGCCGCCTCTGGGCCTGAGCCGGGTCGTGGGCCGGGGCCTGGGTCGCCTGGCCATGCGCTTGGATCAGCGCCACCGGGACATCGTGCTGGGAAACCTGACCGCCTCGTTCCCGGAAAAGGACGCTTACTGGGTGCAAGACACCGGGCGCAAGGTGTTCGAGCACATCGCCCAGGTGGTCACCGAGATTCCCCGTCTGGTGCGTCTGAGCCCGCAGGATATCTTCGCGCAAACACGCTGCCACGGCCTGGACAACGTGCACCAGGCCTTGTCCAAGGGCAAGGGCCTGATCCTTCTTACGGGCCACTTAGGCAACTGGGAGTGGGCCAACGTGGCCGGAGCGGTGGGCCTGGGCTTCGGAGCCCTCATCGTGGCCCGGCCCATAGACTGGCCTCCGGCCGATCGCTTGGTGAACGGCTGGCGCACCAAGACCGGAGGCAGCGAGGTGGTGCCCAAGAGCCGCTCGGCGCGGGTCCTCTTGCGGGGCATCAAGCAGAACCGCATGCTGGGCCTCTTGCTGGACCAAAACGTGGACTGGTACGACGGCGAGTGGGTGGATTTCTTCGGACGCCCGGCCTGCTCCAACAAGGGCATGGCCCTGCTGACCCGCTCCACCGGCGCGCCGGTGGTGCCTTATTACAATTGGCGGGCCGACGACGGCAAATTCGACGTGTATTTCGGCGAGGAAGTTCCCTTGGTCAAAACCGAGGACAAGACCAAGGACACCTGGCAGAACACCCAGAACTACACCAAGGTGCTGGAGGACATAATCCGCCAGAAGCCGGAGCAGTGGTTCTGGCTGCACCAGCGCTGGAAAACCAAGCCCAGCCAGCCCTGGCCGAGGGAGAAGCGCTGATGCGCCCCCTGGACCCGGCGGCGCCCCGGCGCATCCTGGTGCGGGCCACCAACTGGGTGGGCGACGCGGTGATGACCCTGCCCGCTCTGGCCGCCTTGCACCAGGCCTGCCCCCAGGCCGAAATCGAGGTGCTGGCCCGTCCCTGGGCGGCGGCGGTGTACGGAGCGCAGCCGGGGGTGAGCCGGGTCTTGGCCTATGACAAGACGGGCGAGCACGCCGGGGCGGGCGGCCTGCTGGGCATGGCAAAGCAATTAAGGGCGCGGCGCTACGATTGGGCGGTGCTGTTGCAAAACGCCTTCGAGGCGGCGCTTATCGCCTGGTTGGCCCGCATCCCCGTGCGCCTGGGATACTCCCGCGACGGCCGGGGCCTGCTGCTCACCCACCGGGCGGCCCTGACCCCGGAGCTGCGACAGGTGCACGAGACCTGCTATTACCTGGCCATTTTGGGCCAAGCCGGTTTGCTGCCCTTGGTCCCGCCCTCGGAGGGAGTGCGGCCCCAGCTGCATCTGACGCCCGAGGACCGGGCCTGGGCGGCTGACTACCTGGAGCGCGAGGGCCTGGGCGGGGCGCGGCTGATGGGCCTGGCTCCCGGCGCGGCCTTTGGCTCGGCCAAGCAGTGGCCCGCCGAGCGCTTTGCCGCCGCCGCCCGCGAGCTGAGCGACGGCTTCGATGCGGTGCTTCTCTTTGGCAGCCAGGGCGAGGCCGAGGCATGCGATGCCGTGGCCCAGGGCCTCAATGGTTTCAGCGTGCGCAATCTGGCCGGGGCCACCCAGTTGGGCCAGGCCTTGGCCCTGGTGGAGCGCACCGGCCTGTTCATCACCAACGACAGCGGCCTTATGCACGCCGCCGCCGCCCTGGGACGGCCCACGGTGGCGGTGTTCGGCTCCACCAATCCGGTGACCACCGGCCCCTTGGGGCCCCACATCGCCCTGGTGCGGGTGCCGGTGGATTGCAGCCCTTGCCTGAAGCCCGAGTGCCCCGCGGGCGACCTGAAGTGCTTCACGGCCATAAGCCCGGAGCAGGTGGCCCAGGCGGCGCGGGAGCTCTTGGCCGGGGCGGGGGAGGGGGCCTGATGCGACGGGCGGTTTTTCTCGATCGCGACGGCACCATCAACGTGGAAGTGGGCTACATCTCCGACCCCGCCCAGGTGCGCCTTTTGCCCGGCGCGGCTCAGGCCATCGCCGATTTGCGTGAGGC
Source organism: Pseudomonadota bacterium (assembly GCA_018896025.1). Lineage (GTDB taxonomy): Bacteria > Desulfobacterota > Desulfarculia > Desulfarculales > Desulfarculaceae > Desulfoferula. Next base: position 105,352 of record JAHIND010000006.1, on the reverse strand, counting down.
CGGGCTGGCCGTGGTGGGGGTGAGTAACCAGTCGGGCATAGCTAGGGGCCGTTTCGGCCTGGAGCAGATGCATGCCGTGCAGGCCGAGGTGGAGCGCCAGCTCCGGGAAGAAGCCGAGGCCTGGCTGGATGCCTTCTACTACTGCCCCCACCATCCCGAGGGCGTGGTGGAGCCCTACGCCGGGGTCTGCGACTGCCGCAAGCCGGGCACCGGCATGCTGGAGCAGGCGGCCCGGGAGCTGGGCCTGAGCCTGGAAGGGTCCTTCATGGTGGGTGACAAGCGCATCGACGTGGCCTGCGGGTACAATGCCGGGCTCACCAGCCTGTTGGTCACCAGCGGCATGCCCCTGGACCCGGCGGGTTCCGTGGCCGAGGAGCCTGCCTCGACCCTGCCGGATTTGGCGGCGGCGGCCCGGTGGATTTTGGACCGCCTGGCCGGACGAGTGCCGCGATGAAGGTGCTCATCGTCAAACTTTCGGCCCTGGGCGACGTGGTGCAGAGCCTGCCCGTGGCCATGGCCATCCGCCGCCAGGTTCCCCAGGCCCGGATCGACTGGCTGGTGGAACGGCCCTCGGCCGGGCTCTTGCAGGGCCACCCCGCCCTGGACCGGGTTTTGGTTAGCCCCCGCCACCAAGTGGCCGAGGCTTCTGGGTTCAGCCTGTCGCCTCTCACCGGCTTTGGCCGGGAGCTCAGGTCGGAGCGCTACGACGCGGTGGTCGACTTGCAGGGGCTCATGAAAAGTGCTATCTGTGTTGGCCTGAGCCGTGGGTCGCGCAAGATAGGCTGGCGGGGGGGCAAGGAGCCCCTGGCCGCCCTGGCCTACAACCACAAGTTGGCCCCCTTCGACCCCAACCGCCCGGCCCTGGAGCGCTACCTGGACATGCTGGAGCCTCTGGGCCTGGAACTGCCGGCTCAGATCGAGTTCGGCCTAACGCCTCAGCCCGAAGAACTGGCGGCGGCCCGTTCGCTGTTGCCTTGGGAGGACGACTCCCGCCCGATGGTGGTGCTGCATCCAGTGGCCAAATGGGACTCCAAGCTATGGCCCCTGGCTCACTGGGTGGAGTTGGCCAGGCTTCTGGGCGAACAGGGAGTGCGCCTGGTGGTCAGCGGCTCGCGCGACGACCAGGCCATAGGGCGGCTGATCGCCCGCCGCTCCGGGGTTCGCGAGCTGGTGGACCTCACCGGCCGCACCGGGCTGAAAGAGTTGGCCGCCCTGCTGTCGGTGGCCGACGCGGTGGTGTGCACCGACACCGGGGTGATGCACCTGGCCGCGGCCATGGGCACCAAGGTGGCGGCCCTGTTCGGGCCCACCGCCCCCTGGCGCACCGGCCCCAGCGGCGCGGGCCATGAAATTCTGCGGGCCGGGCTGGATTGCAGCCCGTGCTTCGAGCGCTTCTGCGGTGACCTGAAATGCATGGAGCAGATCAGCCCCGCCCAGGCGGCCAAGGCCGCCCTGAAGTTGGTATCCGGGAGATGAGAAGAGCATGAACATTTTGGTCACCGGCACGGCGGGCTTCATCGGCTCGCGCCTCTCGGAACGCTTGCTGGAGCTGGGCCACCGCGTGCGGGGCATAGACAGCTTCACCGACTACTACCCCCGACCCCTCAAAGAGGCCAACCTGGCGGGCCTGTGGGGCAGTGACGGGTTCGAGCTGGTCGAGGCCGACATCATGGCCGTGGCTCCAGACGTGCTGCTGGAGGGCATCGACGCGGTGGTGCACCTGGCGGCCCAGGCCGGGGTGCGCCGCTCCTGGGGGGCCAACTTCGCCGTGTACACCCACAACAACATCCTGACCACCCAGCGGCTGCTGGAAGCGGGCAAGGAGATGGGCCTGGGACGGCTGGTCTACGCCGGCTCCTCCAGCGTTTATGGCGACACCAAGGACCTGCCCATGCGCGAGACCAGCGCCTGCTGGCCGGTCTCGCCCTACGGTGTCACCAAGCTGGCCGCCGAGCACCTCTGCGGCCTGTACCACAAGAACTTCGGCATGGACACGGCCAGCCTGCGCTACTTCACGGTCTACGGCCCCCGCCAGCGGCCGGACATGGCCTTCCACCGCTTCATCCGCGCCCTTTTGGAGGGCGGTGCCATCCGTCTGTTCGGCGATGGCGAGCAGTCGCGCGACTTCACCTTCGTGGACGACATCGTGGCCGCCACCATCGCCGCGGTCACCACCCCCGAGGCCAAGGGCCAGGTGTTCAACGTGGGCGGCGGCTCCCGGGTGAGCGTGAACCAGGTCATCGCCATGCTGGAGGAGATCACCGGCAAGAGCGCCAAGGTGGAGCGCTTGGAGGTGGCCAAGGGCGATGTGCGCGACACCGAGGCCGACTGCTCCAAGGCCCGTGATATCCTGGGCTACACGCCCCAGGTGAGCCTGGCCCAGGGCCTGGCCGCCGAGACCCAGTGGGTGCGGGACAACCTCAAGCTGCTGCGGGAGATGTAAGCATGGCCCTTAGCCGCGACCTGTTGGAGATTTTGGCCTGCCCTCAGTGCAAGCAGTCAGTGGAGCTTTCTTCGGACGGCGCCTGGCTGGTCTGCGTTACCTGCGGGGTGCGCTATCCGGTGCAGGACGACATACCCATCATGCTGCCGGAAGAGGCCCAGCCCTTGGAGGCATGAGCTTGCCCAAAGCCCTGACCAGCGACCCCCGCCGCGCCCTGATAGTAAAGCTGGGGCACATCGGCGACGTGCTGGTGACCACTCCGGTGATCTCCGCCCTCAAGGAGCGCTGGCCCGGCTTGGCCGTGGACGTGGTGGTGAACCCCGGCACCGAGGCCATGGTGGCCCACAACCCCCAAATCAACCAGGTGATGGTGCTGAGGCGCGACCACGCCGGTCCCCTGGCCGCGGCGGCCTGGCACCTGGGCTTTTTGCGCCGCCTGCGCAGGAAGGGCTACGACCTTTCCCTGGAACTGGCCGAGGGCGACCGGGGGGCTTTCCTTTCCTGGGCCTCGGGAGCGCGGCTCAGGGTGGGCTTCTCCCCCAAGAAGCCGCGCCTGCGGGGCCGGGCCTTCCACGTCTTGGCCCCCCGCTGGGACGACCAGCACCACATGGTGGAGGCCTTTCTGGGCCAGGTGAAGGCCCTGGGCCTGGAGCCAGTAGACACGGCCCTGAAGTTCGAGCCTGGCCAAGAGGGCAGGGACAAGGCCGCCCGCCTGCTGGCCCAGGCCGGTCTGGAGCCGGGGAGCTACGTGGTGGTCCACCCCACCTCCCGCTGGATGTTCAAGTCCTGGACCCCCGGAGGCAATACCGCCCTGATAAACCACCTGGCCGATCAAGGGCTCAAGGTGGTGCTGACTTCCGGGCCGGACCCCAAGGAACTTTCCATGGTGGAGCAGATAAAGGCCAAGGCCGATCCCGGCGCGGTGGCCCTGGATCTGAGTGGCCGCCTGGACCTCTACTCCCTGGGCGGGATCATCGCTCAGGCGAGACTGTTCGCCGGGGTCGACAGCGCGCCCATGCACATGGCCGCCGCCTTGGGGGTGCCGGTGCTCACCATCTTCGGGCCTTCGGGCGAGCAGATGTGGGGGCCCTGGCAAGCACCCTGCGAGGTGGTGGTGGGCGATTGCCCGGAGCACCCTTGCGGCCAGGACGGTTGCCAGAGCAGCAAGGTGAGCCGTTGCCTGGTGGAAATGCCCGCCCAACGGCTGATCGAAGCGGCGGACCGCTTGCTGCAAAGGACCGGCTAGCCGTGCGCCTGGGCCTGATACGCTACAAATACGATTTCACCGGTGGGGCCGAGCGGGTGCTGGGCCTGTTGACCAGGGGCCTGGCCCAGCGGGGGCATGAGGTGCACGTGGTGGCTTCGGCTTGGCAGGGCGAGGTGCCCCTAGGGGTTAGCCTGCATCAGGTGCCCCCGGCCAAGCCCACCGCCTGGGCCGCCGCCGCCCTGGACGCGGCCAAGGGGCTAAACCTTGATTCCTTCCTGAGCATGGAGCGGGTGCCGGGCTGCCCGGTGTTTCGGGCCGGAGACGGGGTGCACGCCGCTTGGCTGGAGCGCCGCGCCCCCTACGAGAGCCGCCTCAAGCGCCTGAGCTTCGGCCTCAACCCCAAGCACCGCGCCCTGCTCTCCCTGGAACGGCGCACCCTGGCCGCCCCGGAGCTGCGCCACGTCATCGCCATCAGCCGCATGGTGGCCGAGGAGCTTGAGCGCTTTTACCGGGTGCCGCCGGAAAAGATAAAGGTGATCTACAACGCGGTGGACGAGGCGGACCTGGCCCCGGCCCGCCAAACCCTGACCCGCCATCACAAGCGGGAAGAGTTGGATCTGGCCAAGGGGAGGCCGGTGCTGCTCTTCCTGGGCTCGGGCTGGGAGCGCAAGGGCCTGGCCTTCGCCCTGGCCGCCCTGGCCCGCCTGCCCCGGGTTATGCTCCTGGTGGCCGGGCGGGACCGCCCCCGGCCCTGGCGAGAAAAGGCCCGCGCCCTGGGGGTGGAGGACCGGGTTAGGTTCCTGGGCCTGCAAAGCAAGGTGGCCCCCCTGCTGGCCGCGGCCGACGCCCTGGTGCTGCCAACCATCTACGATCCCTGCTCCATCGCCTGCCTGGAGGCCCTGTACGCGGGCACCCCGGTGGTGACCACCGCCGCCGCCGGGGCCAGCGAACTGGTGGAAGAGGGAGTCAGCGGCGTGGTGGTTTCCGCCGCAGGCGAGGTGGAGGAACTGGCCGCGGCCTGCAAAAAAGCCCTGGCCCTGGGCAAGGGCTTCAGCCACCAGGTGCCCAGCCAGGAGCAGTGGCTGGAACAGACCATGGCCCTGTTGGAAGAAGCAGTCTCCTAGACAACTGGCTGTAATCATAAATATAATTCGCCGCAAATTTGCTCCTGCCCCTGTTTTTTCAATAAAAAACGACGCCCGGTGGCGGGTAATGCTCCTTGGCGAGCGCCTGGTATTGGCCGGAGTTGGAGAGGGGCGGGGCTTCCCGGCTTGCGCCGACCCTGGCCAAATAGTTAAGCTGTGCTATATTTTTGCTTTGGTTCGCTTGGACACGGATAGTCCGGTCCCGGCGGTTTTTCAGGGGTAAAGCAGGAGACGGAAATCTTCCATGAGCCGACCCCGGGTTTTGGCTGCCTGTACCACGGCCATCGGCGACACCATGTTTTGCAGCCCGGCCCTGGTTGCCATGGGCCGCAGTTTTGATGTGGACGTTTTGGTCCATCAAAAGCGCCGCCCCCTGTTGCAGGAAAACCCATATATCAGCCGCTTGTACCCCTACCGCAACAACGGTTTCAGCCGCACCTACCTGGCCGCGGCCCTGTCCGCGCGGCGCTATCAAAGTCTGGTGGTGCTGCACGCCAACGACGACCTGATCAAGCTTATGCCTCGCCTGCGCTACGAGCGGGCGGTGAACATCCAGGGCTGGCAGGACCCCAAGCTGCGCCTGGAGGCCTTGCCCCGCAACCCCAAGGTGCACGCGGTGGACGAGCGCCTGCGCCTGGCCCAGTGGGCCGGGGCCGAGATTCAGCCCCAGGACCGCTTCATGCGCATGTTCCTCAGGCCCGAGGAGGGCGAGTACGCCGAGAGTTGGCTGCGCAAGCTGGGCATGCGGCCCGACCGCCTGCGGGTGGGCCTGGTGTTGGGGGCCTCGGCCCAGTACCGCCGCTGGCAGGCGGAGCGTTTCGGCAGGGTGGCCGCGGCCTTGTACTCCAAGGGCGTGGAGGTGATCCACATCGGCGACGGCAGCGAGCGCGATCTGGCCCGCCGGGCCGAGGAGGCGGCGGGGCGGCACTTTCACAAAGGCTACAACCTCAGCCTGCGCCTTTTGGGCGCGGTGCTCAGCCGCCTGGACCTAGTGATAAGCAACGACACCGGCCCCCTGCACCTGGGACAGGCGGTGCAGACCCCGGTGCTGGGGCTGTTCGGCCCCACCGACCCGGCCAAGGTGGGCCCCCGGGGCCCTCGCGACCGGGTGCTCAAGGTCCCGGCCACCTGCGACCCCTGCGCGGACAAGGGCTGCCTGGACCCGGTGTGCATGGAGCAGATCCACGAGGAAATGGTCATAGAAACCACCCTGGAAATGTTGGGGCTTCAGGCCTGAGGCGTTTTTTGTCCTGGCTTTCTCCTATAATCAATCCCCTGGTGTTGGGGCGGTTTAGGGACCGGCCCGGTCCCTTCGACCCCTCCCGGGTCAAGAGCATCCTGGTGGTGCGCAACGACAACATCGGAGACGTGTTGTGCACCACCCCGGCCATCCAGGCCCTGCGCGACGCATTCCCTCGGGCCCACCTGGCCGCCCTAGTGTGCACTCTCAGCCAATCGGCCATCGAGGGGCATCCCGCCCTGGACGAGCTTTTCGTCTACCCCAAGGCCAAGCACCGCCACTACGGCAAGGTGGAGTCCTTCAGGCGCATGGCCTCCATGCTGTCCCAGGTGCGCAAGCGGCGTTTCGACCTGGCCGTGGCCTTCCGCGACAGCTTTTCCAACTCTCAGGCCTGGCTGACCTACGCCTCCGGGGCGCGCTGGCGCCTGGGGCCCGAGGCCAGGGGCAGGAAAAAGCGCTGGGGCTTCTACTACAACCTGCCCGCCCCCTGGCCCCCCAAAAAGGACCACGAGGTGCTCAGGTGCATGTCCCTTTTGAGGCACATCGGCCTTGACAGCCCCCCCGGCAGGCTGTATCTCAAAGTACCCGAGGAGTCCAGGGCCAAGGTGGCGGAATTGTTTGCCACTTGCGCTTTAGACCCGGCCCGGCCCCCGGTGGTGCTCAACATAACCCGCTGGGCCTATCGTCCCGAATGTACCTGGCCCGACGCCAAGTATCGCCGCCTGGCCGGGGAGTTGGCCGGGCGGCCCGGCGGGGTGGTCATCACCCACGCTCCGGGCGACGAGGCCTGGGTCGGTGCAATACTTCATGGCCTGGAACCCAAGCCGCCGGTGTTTTGTTCACCCAGCCTCAAGGATTTCGCCGCCATGATCGCCGCCGGGCGCGCTTTCATCACCCCCGAGGGCGGCCCCATGCACTTCGCGGCGGCGGTGCACAAACCCCAGGTGGTATTGTGGTCCAGCACCCCGCTGTACAACTGGCGGCCCTGGGGAGTGGATTGCCAGGTGTTGGGCGCCACCGGACCCATAGAGCCCATTGAGGTTGAGGAAGTCCTGGCCGCCTTGGAGCGGCTGGAGCAAGGGCGCAAGCCCGGGGAAACAATCCCATGACCTACAGTATCGATTTGGAGCGCCTCCAGGAGGCGGTGCATCGTTTCAGCAGCAAGCGCATCCTGGTATTGGGCGACGTCATGCTCGACGAGTTCATCTGGGGCCGGGTGGAGCGCATCAGCCCCGAAGCCCCGGTGCCGGTGGTCGAGGTGGAGAGCGAAACCTACATGCTGGGCGGCGCGGCCAACGTGGTGCACAACCTCATCGCCCTGGGTTGCGGAGCCGGCATCTGCGGCCTGGTGGGCGATGACCGGGCCGGCCGGCAGGTCTTGGAGCTTCTGGACCAGCTGGAGGTCTCCAAAAAAGGCCTGACTATAAGCCAGGACCGTCCCACCACGGTCAAGACCAGGGTGGTGGCCCACAGCCAGCAGATGGTCAGGGTGGACCGCGAGAGCCGCCGGGAGTGCCCTCCCGAGGAGCTGGCCAGTATGCAGGCCTACCTGGCCCAGGAGCTGCCCCTGTGCGACGCGGTGATTATCAGCGACTACGCCAAGGGGGTCATCAGCCGGGCCATCTTGAACACCGTGCAGGAGCAGGCCCGCTCCGGCAACCTGGTGGTGAGCGTGGACCCCAAGGTGGTCAACATGCCACTTTACACCGGGGCCACGGTGGTGACCCCCAACCATCACGAGGCCCTGGCCGCCGCCCGCATCAGCCCCCAGGGAGACAAGGCGGTGGAGCGGGCCGGGCGCTTGCTCCTGGAAAACCTGCAGGCCGGGGCCATCCTCATCACCCAGGGCGAGCGGGGCATGACCCTGATAACCCCCGAGGGCATGGACCACGTGCCCACCATGGCCAAGCAGGTCTTCGACGTCACCGGCGCGGGGGACACCGTGATCAGCACCCTGACCCTGGGGCTGGTCTGCGGCCTCAGCCTGCCCGAAGCCGCGGTCATGGCCAACGTGGCCGCCGGAGTGGTGGTGGGCGAGGTGGGCACCTCGGCGGTGACCGCCGGTCGCCTATCCAAGGCCCTGGAGCAGGATTTGCGCTCCCTCAATCGCAGGAACAACTGATGCCCACCTATCTGATTACCGGCGGAGCGGGTTTCATCGGCTCCCACCTGGCCCAGGCATTGACGGCCCAGGGCCAGACGGTGCGGGTCTTGGACAACCTGACTTCCGGCAAAATGCAGAACCTGCAAGCGGCGCACCGGGGAAAGGGTGAGTTCAGTTTTATCGAGGGCGACATCCGCGATTTGCAAACCTGCCAACAGGCCATGCGGGGCGTGGACTACGTGCTGCACCAGGCGGCGCGCCCCAGCGTGCAGCGCTCCATCGAGAACCCCCTGGCCACCCACGAGGTCAACGCCACCGGCAGCCTTAATATCCTGTGGGCGGCCAAGGAGGCGGGGGTCAAGCGGGTGGTGGTGGCCAGCAGTTCCTCCATCTACGGCGACGTGGAGCCAGAGCCGGCCCCCAAGAAGGAGAGCCTGCCGCCCAAACCGCTGAGCCCCTACGCGGTGAGCAAGGTGGCCATGGAGAACTACTGCACCGCCTTTTACAAGGTCTACGGCCTGGAAACGGTGCGCCTGCGCTACTTCAACGTTTTCGGCCCCCGCCAGGACCCGGAGTCGCCCTACGCGGCGGTTGTGCCCAAGTTCCTCTTCGCCCTGCAAGAAGGCCAAGCCCCCACCATATTGGGCGACGGCCGCCAGAGCCGCGACTTCACCTACGTGGACAACGTGGTGGCCGCCAACCTGGCCGCCTGCATTTCCCCCGAGGCTCCCGGCCAGGCCATCAACGTGGCCGCCGGGGTCAGCCACGATCTCCTGGACCTGCTCCAGGTGCTGGGCGAGCTTCTGGGTAGCGAGGTGAAACCGAAATTCGGCCCGGCCCGCTCCGGCGAGGTGCGCTACAGCCTGGCCTCGCTGGAACTGGCCAAGCAGGTGCTGGGCTACGAGCCCAAGGTGGACTTCCGCCAGGGCCTGGCCCGCCTAGTGGAGCTGGCCCGCCAAGGCAGGTACGCACTCTGATGAGCGCCGCCCGCCTCAGCGCCGTTCTCTGGCAGGAGCACCCCGGCCTGGCTGATACTTTCTATCGCCTGGCCAGGCTGTTCGCTCTGGGGCTTATATTCACTCTGCCCCTGGAGGCCATCACCGCCGCCCGCGAAATAGCGGTGGTGGGCATGCTCTTTTTCCTGGCCATGTTCTTTTGGGCCCGCCAGGAGTTCAGCTTCCGGGCCACGGTGCTTTTCTGGCCCTTGATCTTTTACGTGGCCACCACGGTGTTCAGCCTGTTCACCGCGGTGGACATGGCCTACACCCTCAAGGAACTCCGGGCCGAGGTGCTCAAGGGCCTGCTGCTTTTTTACGCCGGGGTGCATCTTATCCAGGACGAGGATAACCTCAGGCAGTTCTGGGGGGTGATCCTGGTGGGCCTGGCGGTGATGACTGTGGCCGGGCTGATATTCTTCTTCCACGAGGGCGGCTCCCTGCTCAACCACGCGGTGCGGGCGGGCTCCCTGCACAGCGGCTACGGCACCCTGGGCACCTATTTGGTGCTGGTGTGGCCCTACCTGCTGCTGGCTCCCCTGGTGTGGACCCGGCCTGGGGCCAAGTGGCTCTGGCTGGCCTTTGTCCTGGCCACCGCCTTGTTGGCCTACACCACCTACAACCGGGCCGCCTGGCTGGCAATGCTTTTGCAGGGTACCTTGTGCCTGGTGATGCTCACCCGCCACCGTCTGCGCACCCTGCTTCTGGTGGGGCTGGCCGCCCTGTTGGCGGCCGGGCTCATGTTCACCGCGCCCGGCTCGCGCCACGGCGAGCGCTGGGACCGGCTGGTGAGCAATCCCCTGAAGACCGGGGGCACGGCGGGCGACCTCTTGACCTTGTGGGTGTACTCCTACAAGCAAGTCAAAAAAGACCCCTTCCGGGGCATCGGCCTGGGGCGGCACAGCTTCTCCAAGGCCTTCCCCGAGTTCAGGGCCACCCACCAGCCGCTGTTGTGGCACGCCCACAACACCTTCGTGGACCTGACCCTGCAACTGGGGGTGCAGGGGCTGGCGGCCATATTGCTTATAATGGGGGTGCTGGTGTGGTCCCTGTGGCCCCACTCGCCGCCGGTGGGCGGTGAGGCGGTGCAGGCCTTCGGCGCGGCCACGGTGGCCATGGTGGCCGGGTTCTGTTTGCGCAACCTGTTCGACGATTTTTTCGTGGACGATACGGGTATGATGTTTTGGCTGCTGGCCGGTTTGGCCCTGGGGGGGCGGGAGCTGATCCGGTCCAGGGCCGGGGCACGATAAATAGCCGCTTTTAGGCGGCCCTAACGGGAATGACGGCATGAATATCTGCATGGTTGGCGTGGGGTACGTCGGTCTGGTAACCGGAGCCTGCTTCGCCGAGTTCGGCATCAACGTGGTGTGCGTTGACAAGGTCCAGGAAAAGATCGACATGCTCAAGCAGGGCAAGGTGCCCATCTATGAACCTGGTCTTGAGGAACTGGTGGCCAAGAATGCCCGTGAGGGACGCCTGAGTTTCACCACCGATCTGGAAGAGGGCATCAAGAACTCCCTGGTGATATTCATCGCCGTGGGCACCCCCCAGGGCAACGACGGCGCGGCGGACCTCAAGTACGTGGAGCAGGTGGCCAAGAGCATCGGCCAGACCATGAGCGACTACAAGGTGGTGGTCACCAAGTCCACGGTGCCGGTGGGAACCGGGCAGCATGTGGCGGCCATCATCAAGGCCAACCAGAAGGCTCCGGTGGACTTCGACGTGGTGAGCAACCCCGAATTTTTGCGCGAGGGCTCGGCCATCGAGGACTTCATGCGCCCCAACCGGGTGGTGGTGGGCACCAGCAGCGAGCGGGCCCAGGCGGTGATGCGCGACCTCTACGCCCCCCTGTACCTCATCGAGACGCCCTTTGTGCTCACCAACGTGGAAACCGCGGAGATGATCAAGTACGCCTCCAACGCCTTCCTGGCCACCAAGATCAGCTTCATCAACGAGATGGCCAACATCTGCGAGAAGGTGGGGGCGGACGTGAACCTGGTGGCCAAGGGCATGGGCCTGGACCGGCGCATCGGGCCCAAGTTTTTGCATGCAGGGCCCGGCTACGGCGGCTCCTGCTTCCCCAAGGACACCGAGGCCATAGCCCACATCGCCAAGGACCACGACTACCGCTTCCGCATCGTGGAGGCGGTGATAGAGGTGAACCGCACCCAGCGCCGGCGCATGGCCGACAAGATCGCCCAGGCCCTGGGCGGCGAGCTTAAGGGCAAGGTGGTGGCCTGCCTGGGGCTTACCTTCAAGCCCAACACCGACGACATGCGCGAGTCCCCCAGCCTGGCCATCCTGCCCGCCATCATGAAGCAAGGAGCCACGGTGAGGGCCTACGACCCCGCGGGCATGGCCGAGGCCAAGGAAGCCATGCCGGGCTTGGTGGCCTGCGACAACGCCTATCACGCCGCCGAGGGGGCCGACTGCCTGGTGCTCATGACCGAGTGGAACCAGTTCCGCAATCTCGACTGGGCCCGGCTCAAAGAGGTGATGAAGGGCGAAGTGGTGGTGGACCTGCGCAACGTGTACCCGCCGGAGCGGGTGCGCCAGGCCGGTTTCGTTTACACCAGCGTGGGCCGGCCCTAAACCGGCCATGGGCGCCGATCCCCGGCCCGCCCGGCTGGTGGTGAGCCTGCTGGCCGGGCCGGAAGAACCCCGGGCGCGGGCCCTGGAGCGCCTGGCCTCGCTCCTGGGTAGGGTGGTATTCTACTCGGAGCCGATGCCTTTCACCGACAGCGGATATTACACCCCGGAGATGGGCCCCGGCCTTACCCGGCGGCTGGCCGCCCTGGAGAGCCTGCGGCTGCCCGGCGAACTGGCCGCGATCAAGCGCCAATGCGCCGGGATCGAGGACGAGCTTTCCCTAGATGGGCGGCGACGGGTCAACCTGGACCCCGGCCTGCTGGACCGGGATAGCCTGGTGCTGGCCACCCACAAATTCGCGGGGCACCGCCTGGAGCTGGCTCCGGGCATCTACGGCGAAGTGACCCTTTATTATCAGGGCAACGGCTATGATGCCCTGCCCTGGACCTACCCCGACTACAGCGGGGAGGACATGCGCGACCTGCTGGGCTTTTTGCGCGGCCGCCTCTTGTGGCAGGGCAAAGAAGAGCAGGCGCGGGGAGAATTTCTTTGATCAAGTCCATGACCGGCTACGGCCGGGGTCAAAACGCCGTCGGCGAGGGAGCTTGGGTGGCGGAGCTTAAGACGGTGAATTCGCGCTACCTGGATTTCCATCTGCGCCTGCCCTCGGGGCTCACCGCCCTGGAGGAGCGCATCAAAAAATTCGTGGGCGCGCGCCTAACCCGGGGCCGGGTCAGCATAAGCGTGGCGGCCAGCGGCGCGGTGGAGACGGCTCCGCGCCTGGTGCTAAACCGCCCCTTGGTGCGCGAATACCGCCGGGTGCTGGCCGAGTTGCAACAGGAGCTGGGCATCACCCAGGAGGCGGGCATCATGCCTTTTCTCCACAACCGCGACCTGATTCTCAGCCAGGAGGAAGGCCCGGACCCCGAAGCCCTGTGGTCTCAGTTGGAGCCCGCCATGGCCCAGGCCCTGGACGAGTTGGAGGAGATGCGCGCCGCCGAGGGACAGGCCCTGTCCGAAGACCTGAGCGCCCGCCTGGAAGTGGTGGGGCGTCTGTTCAGCGAGGCGGCGGCCCGCTCGCCCCAGGTGGTGGCCGGGTACCAGGAGCGCCTGCGCGAACGCATCGCCTTCCTCACCGGCGACACCGAGCCCGACCCCCAGCGCCTGGCCATGGAGGTGGCGGTGATCGCCGACAAGGCGGACATCACCGAAGAGGCGGTGCGCGCGGCCAGCCACTTGGAGCAGTTCAAACAGTTCCTGGCCAGTTCCGAGCCGGTGGGGCGCAAGCTGGACTTCCTGATGCAGGAGCTCAACCGGGAGGCCAACACCATGGGCTCCAAGACGCCGGACGCCGAGGCGGGCCAGACCATCGTGGAACTGAAGGCCGAGCTGGAGCGCATCCGGGAGCAGATCCAGAACGTCGAGTAGGGGCGGGAGACGCTAATGGCCGGCAAGTTGATGAGCCTGGGTTTCGGCAACACCGTGGCCGCCCGCCGGGTGGTGGCCATACTCAACCCCGCCGGGGCGCCCATGAAGCGCCTGCGCGAGGAGGCCCGCCAGGCGGGGCGCCTGTTGGACGCCACCCAGGGGCGGCGCACCCGCAGCATAGTCATCACCGACTCGGGGCACGTGCTGCTCTCGGCCATCCAGCCGGACACCATGGGCCAGCGCTACGAGTCCACCAGCTTTGAAGACACATCTTTGGCGTTGAGCGAGGAGGAGCCGGCATGAGCGGCGAGGGTCAGATTTTCGTGTTGTCGGGACCGCCGGGGGCGGGCAAGAGCACCATCGCCACGCGGGTGCGCCAGGACATGCCCGACCTGGCCTATTCGGTGAGCCTGACCACCCGCCAACCCCGGCCCGGCGAGCAGGACGGCGTGGACTACTACTTCGTGACTCGTGAGGACTTTCAGCACCGCATCCAGGCCGGAGAGATGGCCGAGTACGAGGAGATTTTCGGCAACCTCTACGGCACCTCGGAAAAGATCGTGCGCCGGGCCTTGGACCAGGGACAGGACCTTTTCCTGGACACTGACGTGAACGGGGCTGAGCAGCTTCAGAAGCGCTTTAAGGATGGAGTGTTCATCTTCCTGTTGCCCCCCAGCCGCAAGGTGCTGGAGGACCGCCTGCGCGGACGGGCCACCGAGGACGAGGCCCAGGTGTGCCAGCGTCTGGAGCGGGTGCGCTACGAGTTGACCAAGGCCGAGAACTACACCCACCTGGTGGTCAACGATAATCTGGAAAAGGCCGTGGCCGAGGTGCAGGCCATCATCACCGCCAGCCGCCGCCGCACCCAGCGGCACCTCAAGCTGCTGGAAGAATTCCAGGCGTCATAGAGTGGAAAACCAAGAACAGAGCGTGATCGTGGGCCGCCACGCCGTGGCCCAGGCCCTGGCCGAGCAGCCGGAGATGGCCGGTGAGTTGCTTTTGGCCACCGGGGACCAGGGCCCGGCCCTGAACCGCCTGGCCGACGCGGCCCGCGCCGCCGGGGTCAAGGTGCGCCGGGCTCCTCGGCAGCGCCTCAACGAGCTGGCCGGAGGCGCGGCCCACCAGGGCGTGGCCCTGATGATGGCCGCCTTTCCCTACGCCGAGTTGGAGAGCATTATCGAGGCGGCCCAGGCCGCCGGAGATCGCGCCCTGGTGGTCATCGCCGACCACATCCAGGACCCGCACAACCTGGGGGCCATCCTGCGCAGCGCCGCCGCCGCCGGGGCCCAGGGCCTGGTGATGCCCAAGGACCGGGCCTGCCCCCTGACCCCGGCCGCGATCAAGGCCGCCGCCGGAGCCGCTTCCCTGGTGCCGGTGGCCCGGGTGACCAACCTCAGCGCTGCCGCCCAGGAGCTGAAGGAAGCGGGCCTGTGGCTCTTGGCCGCGGCCACCCGCCAGGCTCCGGCCCCCTGGGAGCACGACCTGGTGCGGCCCCTGGCCCTGGTGGTGGGCGGAGAGCACAAGGGCGTGGGCTCTCGCCTCATGTCCCTGTGCGACATGAGCGCCAGCCTGCCTTTGGCTGAGGGAGTGGAGAGCCTCAACGCCTCGGTGGCCGCCGGGGCTCTATTGTTCGAGATAGTGCGTCAACGCCAAAGCGGCTCGGTCTGAACCCAGCCTCCGCGCCACTAGGGGCGAAAACGCCTCGCCCGATTTTACTTAGGAATAATCGCGCTCGCCGAAGATGGCCGTGCCCACCCGGACCAGGGTGGCGCCTTCGGCTATGGCCGCCTCGTAGTCGCCGCTCATGCCCATGGACAGATGGCGCATGGCCCCCTGGGGCAGGTCGCGGCCCAGCTGTTCGCCCAGGCTGCGCAGCTCGGCGAACACCGGGCGGGCCCGTTCGGGGTCGTCGAAAAAGGGCGGCATGGTCATGAGCCCGCTCAGTTCCAGGTGCTCCAGCTTGGCCACTTCCTGGGCCAGGATGGCGGCATCACCGGCAGAGCAGCCGGACTTCTGGCCCTCGCCGCCCACGTTGACCTGCAACAGCACCCCCAGCTTGCGGCCCAGCTCACCAGCCCGGCGATCCAGGGCCTTGGCCAGCTTGAGCCGGTCCACGCTCTGGACCACGTCGAAAAGCTCGGCCACCACCTTGGCCTTGTTGCTCTGGAGGTGGCCGATGAAATGCCAGGAGGGGCCGGGCCCCACCGCCGCGATCTTGTCCTGGGCTTCCTGCACGTAGTTCTCGCCGAAGAGAATCTGCCCGGCGGCCAGGGCGGACTTGACCGCCTGGGGGCCGTGCATCTTGCTAACCGCCACCAGGCGCACCTGTTCGGGCTTGCGGCCCGAGGCTCTGGCGGCAGCGGCTATGCGGGAAGTCACCAGGGCCAGGTTCGCGGCTATGCTCATGCGCCCTCTCCCTGGGGCTCGATGAGCCCTTGCTCCAGGAGCATCTCGATGACCGCGGCCAGGGGCAGCCCCACCACGTTGGTGTAGGAGCCGCTCACTTCTTTGACCAGGGCTCCGCCCAGGCCTTGCACCGCATAGGCCCCGGCTTTGTCCATAGCCTCGCCGGTGGCCACGTAAGCCGCTATCTCCGCGTCGCTGAGCTTTCGGAAGGTGACCAGGCTGCGGCCCAGGCCCACCTTTTGCCCGAAGTCTCCCAGCAGGCAATAGCCGGTGAGCACCTCGTGCTGCACCCCGGAGAGCTTGCGCAGCATTTGGGCCGCTTCTTGGGCGTCCTTGGGCTTGCCCATGATCTCCTCGCCCAACACCACGAGGGTGTCGGCGGCCAACACCGTGTCATTGGGAGCGACCCGCACCGCCGCCGCCTTGGCCATGGCCAGGCGCTGGGCCGCCTGGGCGGCGCTTTCACCGGGGAGCAGGTTTTCATCTATGTGTGCCGGGGCCAGGCGGAAGTACAGCCCCAGGTGGGTGAGCATCTCTCGGCGGCGCGGCGAGGCCGAGGCCAGCACCAGACCGCTTCCCCGAGTAAGGCGATACAAGCTTATTCCTCCATGTAGGGCAGGCTGAACAGGCGCCGCGCGTTGTCCGTGGTCACCGAGGCCACTTCCTCGGGGCTTATCCCCAAGGCCTGGGCCAAAGCCTGGTGGGTGTGGGCGACGTAGGCGGGCTCGTTGGGCTTGCCGCGATAGGGTTCGGGGGCCAGGTAGGGGCAATCGGTCTCGATGAGCAGCTTGGTCAAGGGCACCTTTTTCACCAGGGCGCGCAGCTCGTCGGATTTCTTGTAGGTGATCACTCCGGTGATCCCCAGGCTAAAGCCCAGGGAAACCAGCTCGCCGGCCAGGGCGGCGTCGCCGCTGAAGCAGTGCACCACTCCGCCCACCCGCTCGGCTCCGCTCTTGGAAAGCATGTTCAAGACGTCATTGTGGGCCTCGCGGTCGTGCACCACCAACGGCAAGCCCAGGTCCATGGCCAGCTCTATCTGGGCGGCAAAGGCGTCGCGTTGCATGTGGCGGGGCGAGAGGTCGCGGTAATAATCCAGGCCGCATTCACCCACGGCCACGGCCGATACGGTCAGCGCCAACAGCTTCAGCTCGGCCCAAAGGTCCGGGCCGGCCTTGGCCACCTCATGGGGATGCAGCCCCACGGTGCAGAAGACGCCCAATAGGTCCCGGCTGAAGTCGGCGGCGCGGCGGGAAGATTCCAGGTCGATGCCCACGGTGATTATCTGGCCCACTCCGGCGTCCTTGGCGCGGCCAAAGGCTGCCAGGGGGTCGTCCAGTAAATCCAGGTGAGCGTGCGTATCAACAAGTTTCATTAGGTTGGTTCCTTGCCAAGGGCCCATCGACAATCAGACGGGCCAGGTCGTCCGCGGTAATGCGCACCGGAGAGCGTTGCCCTTGGCTGACGTATAGCCTGGGAGATAAAGCGCTGGGTTGGGCCAAATCCAGGTGCACCCAACCCCGAAAATAATTATACAGGATGATCTGCCCGCAGGGCAGATGGGAAGCGGCCCACAGGGCCAGGCGGGGACAGCCCACTTCCTCGGCCAGCGGCCGCACGTCCGCCGCCTCGCCCCGGCAGTGGCGGCTGGTGCGGTCAAGGGATACGTACCAGTTGAGCTCCGGCGAGCGAAAGCCGCTGGTCACCTGGATGGGCCCGAAGCGCCCACGCAGGGGCTCCAGCACCTGGCGGGCCAATTCGCCCAACCGCTCCAGGGCGGCAGGGGGCGGGGTATTATCCAGGCCGTAGGTTTGGGCAATGTCGGAGCGGATAAGCTCGGCCAAGGTGAAGTGCGGCGCGCCGGTGAGGGGCTGGTCCAGGGGTGGGGATGGCTCGGGGCTCATGGCGCGAACTCGCCCGGAGCGAAGATGCCTTGGCCCTCGAACACGTTCAGAAGGTGGACCAGGCGCATCAGCTCGGGGTTGAGGGCGTCCATCATCACCACCTCCAGCCCCGCCCCAAAAGCGGCGGACAGATACGGGGCTGCCGCGAACTCCGAACGCGCTCCGGCGCTGGCGGTAACCAGATTGCTCAGGGCGATGAGCCGCCGAGGCGGCGGGTCGAACACCTGGGGCAGGGCGCGCAGGGTGGCCAGCACCGCCGCGGCGTGGGCCTCGCCGCCGGGCAGGGCCAGGGGCATGGCCATGGGATCGATTATCAGGCGCTCTGTGCTGATGCCCCTGGCCTCGGCTTCCTGCACGATGAGCGCGGCTAGGGCCAGGCGCTCTTCCGCGCTGGGGGGCACGGTGGCGGTCATGGTGGCCGCGATCACCTCCAGGCCGTGGTGGGCCGCGATGTCTAGCACCGGGCCCAGGCGGGACTCCTCGGCGGTGGCCATGTTGAGTATCGGCGGCCGGGTGCAAAAGCCCAGGGCCAGTTCCAGGGAGACCGGGTCGGCCGCGTCCAGGATCAACTTGGAAGAGCAGGCCGCCTCGGTGGTCTTCACCAGCCAGGCCCAGGTGTCCTGGCGCCGGGAGGCGGGCAGATAGCCGGGGTTAAGGTCTACCCAGGCGGCACCGGCCCGCTCCAGGCTTGCGCACAGGCCGCGCACGAAGGCTTCGTCGCGCTTTTCCACGGCGCGGCGCACCGAAGGGCGGGAGGTGGTCAGGTTGTCTGCGGCTACGATCATGTCGGCAAGTCTAGTATGCCCGGCGGGGGCTGGCAAGGGAGAGGCTTCACCATGGAGCCGCCGCTTGACACCCGGAGGTTGGGGCGCTTCAATGGAGCCAGTCCCTTTTATGAGGAGCTTTCCCCTTGCAGGATCATCTGCTGGCTGATTTGCGCCGCCGCCTTCAGGACGAGGAGGCCCAGAGGCTTTCGCCTTTGGCCTGCCCCAGCCGGGCCGCCCTGCGCCGCCGTCCGGACCCCCTGGCCGAACAGGGCCACCGCCTGCCTTTCGCGGTGGACGCCGACCGGGTGCTGCATTCGTTGGCCTACACCCGCTACATCGACAAGACCCAGGTTTTCTCACTGGTGGACAACGACCAGATCTCCCACCGGGTGCTGCACGTGCAACTGGTGAGCAAGATCGCCCGGGGCCTGGGCCGCTTGCTGCGGCTCAACGAGGACCTCATCGAGGCCATCGCCCTGGCCCACGACCTGGGGCATCCTCCCTTTGGCCACGACGGCGAGAGCTATCTCAGTAAAAAATGCGTGGAACACGGCATCGGCCCCTTCATGCACAACTTGGAGTCGGTGCATTTTTTGGAGCGCCTGGAAAGGGGAGGGCGGGGACTCAACCTAAGCCTGCAAGTTTTGGACGGGGTCTTGACCCACGACGGCGAGATGCACACCGTGCGCCTGTCGCCCAGGCGGGACAAGGATTTCGCCGCCCTGGACGCCCAGATGGCCGCCAAGCGGGCCGACCCCTCCCTAGAGATGATCCCCATGACCCTGGAGGGCTGCCTGGTGCGGGTGGCCGACACCATCGCCTACGTGGGCCGGGACCTGGAGGACGCCATCCTCCTGGGCCTGGTCAGCCGGGACATGGTGCCGGGTCAGGTGCGCCGGGTGCTGGGCGAGAGCAACGGGACAATCGTCTACCGCCTGGTGGAGGACCTGACGGCCAACTCCCTGGATCAAGAGCATATTTCCTTCAGCGCTCCGGTGGCCCAGGCTTTGGGGGCGCTCAAGCGGTTCAACCTTACCCACATCTACACCAACCCCGCCATCAAGACCGAGCACCCCAAGATCGCCGCCGCCTTTGACCTGTTGTTCGAGAGCTATTTGCAAGACCTCAGCCGGGAGCGCTTTGACAGCCCGGTGTACCGGGATTTTTTGGACCGCCTGGACCAAAAATACAAAAATGAAACCTCCCATCCGGAGATGGTGCGCGACTTTTTGGCGGGCATGACCGACGAATTTTTTCTGAAACGCCACGCCGAGCTGGCAGTGCCGCGGCGGTTGCCCGGAAGGCTAAATATGGTTCATTCCATATAAAACTGAGCGCTCAGTCGGGATAATGAGTATCCGTTCAGTCGGCATTTGAACGACATTTCACAAATATTGAGATAACAAGCATTTTTCGGATTTTTGGGGTTGAATCTCAAGCCTCCGATGGCTTATGATGCACCCACGGTCAAGGTGCCTCATGGCGCAAAATTCACATGGAAAGGCCGATTTCCAGCCTTGCGAATAAGCCGGGTCTTAACTGATTTATAGGTCACTTTAGCTGACGCCGCTGGAACCCGCGGGTCTGGCCGGGGAGGGGATATGCCGCTGCCGAGCGCTGCCGGGCAGGAGCAACGGAAGGATTCGAATTCCACAAAACCCCTACTGATTGTAGACGACATCCACCTAAGGTTCGGCGGGCTGAACGCACTCAGCGGGGTCAGCTTTCAGGTGCAACAGGGCCACATCCAGGCCATCATCGGCCCCAATGGGGCCGGTAAAACCTGCATCCTCAACTGCATCTGCCGCTTCTACCACCCCCACAAGGGCCGCATCGTTTTCAACGACAAAGATATTTCCAAGGTCCCCACCCACCGGGTGGCGGAACTGGGAATCGCCCGTAGCTTCCAGAACATAGAGCTTTTCCGGGGCATGACGGTGTTGGACAATATCAAATTGGGCCATCACGTGCACATGCACTCGGGTTTTTTGTCCGGCGGGGTCTACCTGGGCAAGGCCAGGAAAGAGGAGATGCGGGTGCGCGCCGAGATCGAGGAGCACATCATCGACCTCCTGGAGATCGAGGCCATCCGCAAGCAGGTGGTGGGCACCTTGCCCTATGGCCTGCAAAAGAGGGTGGAGTTGGCCCGCGCCCTGGCCATGCGCCCCAAGATCCTCCTGCTGGACGAGCCCATGGCCGGCATGAACCTGGAAGAAACCGAGGACATGGCCCGCTTCATCCTCGACGTCAACGAGGAGTGGGGAGTCACCGTGGTGCTCATCGAGCACGACATGGGCGTGGTCATGGACATCTCCGACAAGGTGGTGGTGCTGGACTTCGGCACCAAGATCGCTCAAGGCAGCCCCCAAGAGGTAAGCAAGAACCCCCACGTCATCGAGGCCTATCTGGGCGCCGAAGACGCGGCCTATTCCAAATTGGGTTTGTAGAGCAAGCTGGGAGAAGCGCCTGTGCCCCAGAAGACCTTTTTGCAAGCCGAGACCAGCGGAGCCGACATCGGCCGCGACACCATGCCGCTCCTCTTGCAGCGCAACGCCCGCAAATACGGCGACGGCAAGGTTGCGCTCAGGGAGAAGGAGTACGGCATCTGGCAGTCGTACACCTGGCAGCAGTACTACGAGCACGTGAAGTACCTGGCCCTGGGCCTGGCTTCCCTGGGTTTTAAGGACGACGACGCCCTGGCCATCATCGGCGACAACCGGCCGGAATGGGTGTTCGCCGAGTTGGCCGCCCAGAGTCTCAAGGGGCGCCCCCTGGGCATCTACCAAGACTCTATCCTCAATGAGGTGGCCTATGTCATAGACCACTCCGGGGCCTCTTTCGTGGTGGCCGAGGACCAGGAACAGGCCGACAAGGTCCTGGACATGCAAAAGGAGCTGCCCGGGGTCAAAAAGATCATCTACACCGACCCCAAGGGCATGCGCGACTACGATGACCCCTTGCTGGTCTTTCTCCCCGAGGTGGAGGAGATGGGCCGCAAGTTCGAAGAACAAAACCCAGGTTACTTCGAAAAGTCCATCGAGCGCCTGAAACCGGAAGACGTGGCCCTGATCGCCTACACCTCGGGCACCACCGGCTTTCCCAAGGGCTCGTTGCTCACCCACCGCAACATGCTCAAGATGGCCCTGAACCTGGCCCACGTGGACCCCAAGCGCCAGGACGACGAGTTCGTTTCCTTCCTGCCGCTGCCCTGGATCGGCGAGCAGATGATGAGCGTGTCCACCGCCCTGGCCATCGGCTTCACGGTGAACTTCCCCGAGGAGCCAGAGACGGCCATGGCCGACCTTTACGAGATCGGCCCCAATGTGGTGTTCAGCCCGCCCCGGGTTTGGGAGCAGCAGGGTCGCTCGGTTATCGTCAAACACCTGGACGCCTCCCGCTTCAAGCGCTTCGTCTATCGCCTGTGCATGCCCATCGGCTACCAGATGGCCGACTTCCACTTCGAGAAAAAGACCCCGCCCTGGTACTGGAAGCTGATGTACTCCTTGAGTTACGTCATGCTCTTCAGGGCCCTCAAGGACCGCCTGGGCTTTTCCAACGTACGCAGCGCCTCCACCGGTGGCGCGGCCCTGGGGCCGGACGTGTTCCGCTTTTTCCACGCCTGCGGGGTGAACCTGAAGCAGATATACGGCCAGACCGAGATCAGCGGAATATCCTGCATCCACCGCGAGGGCAAGGTGGACTTCACCAGCGTGGGCGAGCCCATCCCCGAGACCGACGTGAAGATCGACGATCCCGACCCCGAAGGGGTGGGGGAGATCATCTCCCGCTCGCCGGCCCTGTTCCTGGGGTACCTCAAGAACGACGAAGCCACCGCCGAGACCATCGTGGACGGCTGGCTGCACTCTGGCGACGCGGGCTACATAACCGAAAACGAGCAACTGGTGTGCATCGACCGGGTCAAGGACCTGATGCGCCTGACCAGCGGTGCCCGCTTCTCTCCCATGTTCATCGAGAACAAGCTCAAGTTCTGTCCCTACATCGTGGAACCCTGCGTGTTGGGCCACGATCGCAAATACGTCACCGCCATTATCTGCATCGACTACAAGCACACCGGCAAGTGGGCCGAGGATCACCGCATCGGCTACACCACCTACACCGACCTGACTTCCAAGCCCGAGGTGTACGACCTAATCGAAAAGGAGGTGGTGCGGGTGAACCGCACCCTGCCCGATGCGGCGCGCATCCAAAGATTCCTGCTCTTGTACAAGGAGTTCGACCCCGATGACGGCGAGCTGACCCGCACCCGCAAGCTTCGGCGGCGCTTCATCGCCGAGCGCTACGCCCCGGAGATAGAGGCCTTGTACAAAGACGTGGACCAGGTCCACGTGGAGAGCGAGATCAAGTACCAAGACGGCAAGACCGCCACCATCGTCACCGATCTGCAAATTCGCAAGATGAAGCCTCTGGACCAGTACGCCCTGGAGGCCGAGCGCAAGTGGTGGCAGTTCTGGAAGCCGGTGCACTAGAGCACCAAGGGAGAGAAAGGGCGCATGCAGGATTTCTTGCAACTGATGGTGACCGGCCTGGTCATCGGCTCGGTGTACGCCTTGGTGGCCATGGGCTTTGCCCTGATCTACAAGTCCACCAGCATCATCAACTTCGCCCAAGGCGAGTTCGTGCTGGTGGGAGGCTACATCTGTTGGTGGCTCTACACCATGCTGGGCATACCCATCGTGTGGTCCTTCATGCTCACCATGCTCATCGCGGTGGCCATGGGCGTGGTGCTGGAGCGCCTGGTGCTCCGGCCCATGATCGGCGAGCCCATCATCAGCGTGATCATGATCACCATCGCCCTGGCCACGGTGCTCAAGTCCCTGGTCACTATCCTTTGGGGAACCCAGATCAAGGTGTTCACCCCGGCCATCTTCAGCCAGAAAGCCATCCACATGGGGCCGATCTTGATCAGCGAGGTGTACCTGTGGACCTTCGGTTTCGCTTTCTTGTTCCTGGGGGTGTTCGCCGCGTTCTTCAAATTCACCCGGGTGGGAATCTCCATGCGGGCGGTGGCCAACGACCAGCAGGTGGCCCAGTCCATGGGCATCAGCGTAAAGAAGGTCTTCGCCATCTCCTGGTCCATCGGCGCCCTGGTCAGCGCGGTGGGCGGGCTTTTGGTGGGCAATATCAACGGCATCAATATCACCTTGTCCGACTTCGGGCTCAAAGTGTTCCCGGCGGTGATCCTGGGCGGCCTGGACTCCATCGGGGGAGCCATCATCGGCGGCCTGACCATCGGCATCCTGGAAAACATCATGGGCTCCTATCTGGACGTGTATCTGGGAGGCGGAGTCAAGGAGATCGCGCCGTTTATCGTGTTGATCATCATCTTGATGGTCAAGCCCTATGGGCTGTTCGGCATCAAGGAGATCGAGCGGGTCTAGGCGGAGCGCCGCACTATGGCCCTGCATGTCCAGGCGAGAATAAGAGCTAGGGAGGCTTAAATGCCCTGCGGCCTTTTCTTCGAGACTTATCAAAAAGACGAGAGCATCTTCCCGACCTGGTGGCTGCGGATCTGGATGATCGCTCTGGGCATCGGCCTGCTTGTCTTTCCCTTTGTGGCCCAGCCCATCAGCGACTGGATGGGCATGAACATGCTCAACATGTTCAACCTGATCTTAATCTACATCGTGGGGGCTCACGGCCTTAACCTGCTCACCGGCTACACCGGCCAGATCTCCCTGGGCCACGGGGCCTTCATGGGAGTGGGCGCCTACACCGCGGGCATCCTGGCCAACATGGGATGGCCCTTCTGGCTGGCCCTGCCCATGGCCGGTTTTATGACCGCGGCGGTGGGCATGATCTTCGGCGTGCCATCCCTCAGGCTGCGGGGGCTGTATCTGGCCATCGCCACCCTGGCCGCCCAGTTCATCCTGGACTACGCCATGCGCAACTGGAGCTCCCTCACCGGCGGCTCCAGCGGCCTCACCGTGCCCGCCGCCTCCATTGGCGATTTCACCTTTGACAGCGACTTCAAGTTCTACTTCCTGGCCCTGGCCTTGGCCGCCCTGGCCACCCTTTACCTGAAGAACATCACCCGCACCCGCACCGGCCGGGCCTTCGTGGCGGTGCGCGACCGCTATCTGTCGGCCGAGGTGATCGGGGTGAACCTTTTCAAGTACCGCATCATGAGTTTCGGCATCAGCTCTTTCATGGTGGGCATCGCCGGTGGGTTGTGGGCCTACTACATCACCATCATCAGCGATGAGCATTTCACCATGTGGCTCAGCGTGCAGTACCTGGCCATGATCATCGTGGGCGGCCTGGGCTCTGTACTGGGCTCCATCTACGGCGTGGTGTTCATGGTGGCCCTGCCCGAGTTGCTGCGCCTGCCCGCCGAGGCACTGACCAACGTGTATCCCGACATCTTTGTTATCTTCTCCAGCCTCAGAGAGATGGTCTTCGGCGTCATCGTCATCATTTTCCTGATCTTCGAGCCCGACGGATTGGCCGCCCGCTGGCATACCGTAAGGGCCTACTGGAAATTATGGCCATTTTCTTACTAAACTTTAGGGACCGGTACCGGTCCCTACTGTCCCCGCCTGCTCCTGGGAGCCGGGAGCTTGGAGCTGCCGGCAACGAGGGGCGCCCCAGGCGTCAGCGGGGCGTTAGCCGGGTTTACCCGCCGCCAATTGGGCCGCGGGGTAAGGTGTAACTTGGGAAGGGAGAGGATACGCATGCAGAGGAAACTTTTGGTGACGGCTCTGGCCGTGGCCCTGTGCCTGGCGCTTACGCCCATGGCCATGGCCAAGGAAATCAAGGTAGGCGGCATCTTTGACATCACCGGCCCCACCGGGGCGGTGGGCAAGGACTACGCCGCCGGCGCGGTGGCTGGTGAGAAATACTGGAACCAGAAGAACGTCCTGGGCGGGGACATGCTCAAGCTTATCCCCAACGACTACGCCTACAAGATTCCCGAGGCGGTCAACCTGTACAAGAAGTACAAGGACGTTGACCGGGTCTTCGTGATCCAGGGCTGGGGAACCGGCGACACCAACGCCCTGCGGCCTTTGGTCAACAAGGACAAGATCGTCTTTTTCAGCGCCTCCTACGACGGCAACCTGACCGACCCCAAGAAGAACCCCTACAACTTCTTCATCGGCACCAGCTACTCCACCGCCATCCGTTTGGCCATGACCTACGCCAAGGACATGGGAGCCAAGAAGGTGGTCTTCATCTATCCTGACCACCCCTACGGCAAGAACCCCATTCCGGCGGGCAAGGACTACGCCAAGAAGCTGGGGCTCCAGATCGGCCCCGACGAGATCGTCAACCTGCGGGCCATCGACGCCACCAGCCAGCTTCTTAACATGAAGAAGTTCGACCCGGACTTCGCCTGGATCGGCGGCACCACCCCCTCCACCGCGGTGATCATCAAGGACGCGGCCAAGCATGGCCTGCGCACCAAGTTCATGATCAACTGCTGGGGCTTTGACGAGAACCTGTCGCGTCTGGCGGGCAAGGCCGCTGAAGGCCGCGCCTTTGGTATGCTGCCCGTGGCTCCCTTTGGCGCCGACGTGCCCGGCATGAAGGACGTGGTCGCATCGGCCGGCGGCAAGCCCTACACCCTGCACTACGTCAAGAGCTGGGTGTCCATGATGGTCATGATCGAGGGCCTCAAGAAGGCCAAGGCCGCGGGCAAACTCAACGGCCCGGGCCTCAAGGCCGCTCTGGAAACCATCAAGGACTTCAACACCGGCGGGCTGTGCGCCCCCATCACCTTCACCTCCACCGACCACCGCCCCAACACCACCATGGCTATTGGTGGCATCAAGGACGGCAAGATCTATCTGGTCAAGGATGTGAACTTCCCGCGCCAGAAGGCCTATATCGGCTGGTAGCAAACCAAGCGGCGGGAGGCCTCCGGGCCTCCCGCCCTCAATAAACCGCCAGAAGGAAGATGCAATGCCGCTGCTGTCGGTGAACAACATCGAGGTCATCTACGACGACGTGATCCTGGTGCTAAAGGGTTTGTCGCTCAGCGTGGAAGAGGGCCAGATCGTTGCCGTCCTGGGTGCCAACGGCGCGGGCAAGACCACCACCCTCAAGGCCATAAGCGGTCTTCTGAAAACCGAGGAGGGGGAGGTCACCGACGGCGCCATAGAGTTCGACGGCGAGAAGATCAACGGCCTGGAACCGGAGCTGATCGTCAAGCGGGGCATCTTCCAGGTCATGGAAGGCCGCAGGGTTTTCGAGGACCTCACGGCCAAGGAAAACCTGGTGGCCGCCGCCCACACCCAGCGTTGCAACCGGGGCGAGCTGGAAAAGCGCATCGAGCAGGTCTACCACTACTTCCCCCGCCTCAAGGAGCGCGAAAACGGCCTGGCCGGATACCTCAGCGGCGGGGAGCAGCAGATGCTGGTCATCGGTCGGGGCATGATGGCCAAGCCGCGCCTGATGATGCTCGACGAGCCCTCCCTGGGACTGAGCCCCTTGTTGGTCAGCGAGATATTCGAGATCATCGTCAAGCTCAACAAGGACCTGGGCACCACCATTCTCCTGGTGGAGCAGAACGCCCGCATGGCGCTGAACATCGCCGACCACGGCTACATCATGGAGAACGGCAAGATCGTCCTGGACGACACCACCGACAAGCTCAAGAACAACGAGGATGTCAAACGCTTCTACCTGGGCATGACCGACGTGGGCACCAAGCGCTCCTACCGCGACGTGAAGCATTATAAGCGGCGCAAGCGCTGGCTGACCTAGTCAGACCCAGCCAGCCACCGGCATACTGCGTTGTTGGCTGCAGTCCGGCCTCGACGTAGGTCAGCCTACGCCTCCGGCCGTCCCTTGCCAGACGCCTTGTCTGCCGATGCCTGGCTGTGCCTGCCAATGTCAAGTGGACTGCCTGCTCCGGCTTGCACCATCGGCCCAGGCTTATTTGGAAGAGAGGGGGAGTGATGCCCGAGCGAGACCGAATCAAGGGATACTGGCGGCCGGAACTGGAGACCATCGATCCCCAGGCGCGCCAGGAGTACCTGGACCCCAAGGTGGCCGAGATCGTGGCCCACGCCTATGCCAACGCCCCGGCCTTCAAGCAGAAGATGGCCTCGGTGGGTGCGGAGCCCGGCGACGTGGTCAGCGTGGCCGACCTGTCCAAGCTGCCCATCACCGAAAAGGGCGAGTTGGTGACCCTGCAACAGCAAGACCTGCCCTTCGGCGGGCTGGTGGGCGTGCCCCTGTCCAAGATGAGGCGCATCTACGTCTCGCCCGGCCCCATCTACGAACCAGGCGAGAAACGCTTCACCGACGACCGCTGGACCCAGGCCTTTTTCGCGGCCGGTTTTAGGCCCGGCGACATAGCCCAGGTCACCTTCAACTTCAACATGGTGCCCTTCGCCTTCTACCTGGACGAGGCCCTGAACCTCATGGACGCGGTGTCCATCCCCGCCGGGGTGGGCAACACCGAGCTCCAGATACAGGTGATGAAGGACCTCAAGGTGCAGGGCTATCTGGGCACCCCCAGCTTCTTGGCGGCCATCGCCGACAAGGCCGAGGCCGCGGGCCTGGACCTGTTGCGCGACTTGAACCTCAAGGTGGCCTTCGTGGCCGCGGAGATGCTGCCCGAGAGCCTGAGGGCCTCCTTGCAGGAGCGTCTGGGCATGATCATCCGCCAGAGCTACGGCACCGCCGACGTGGGCTGCCTGTCCTATGAGTGCTACCACACCGGCGGCATGCACTTTGCCCAGGACTGCGTGGTGGAGGTGGTGGACCCGGAGACCGGCCAGCCGGTGGCCGAGGGCGAGCCGGGCGAGGTGGTGGCCACCATCTTCGACAAGGCCTACCCTCTCATCCGCTTCGGCACCGGGGACCTGTCCTCCTACGTAAACGACACCTGCGCCTGCGGCCGCACCAGCCCCAAGCTCACCCGCATCATGGGCCGGGTGGATCAGGTGACCAAGGTCAAGGGCATGTTCGTGCACCCCTCGGGGGTGCAGCAGGTGGCGGCCAAGTTCCCCCAGGTCCAGATGTTCCAATTGGTGGTGACCCGCGAGGCCAACCAGGACGTGATGACCCTGGTATGCGAACTGGCCGAGCCCACCGCCGACCGGGAGATGCTCCGGGCCGCCTTGGAAAAGGAAATCAAGGAGGGGCTTCGGGTCAAGGGCCAGGTCAACTTCCAGGAGCCGGGCAGCCTGCCCGAGGGTTGCAAGGTTATTGACGACCGCCGCAAGTGGGACTAGCCGGCACAGCCAGCTGCCGCATGGCTGCGTTGTCGGCGTCACTCTGTCCTCGGCGTAGGTCTACTACGCCTGCGTCCCTCGTTCGCCTGCCGCCTTGCCCTGCGGGGGCTGGCTATGCCGGGTGTTTGGGCCAGGGGCCGCGTGGCGGGGTTGTCGGCGTCTGGTTGTGCCGCCGATTGGATGTTGACGAAAAATAGATGACTACGAAGGCCGGGGCCATGCGTCCCGGCCTTTTCTTATGCCTTGCGTACGCGCAGCCGCCAGGAAAGCCACATGAGATAGGGCACGAAGACGATGGTGGCCACGGTGGTGGGCACCGCCGCGGCCGAGCCGAACAGGGCTAGGCACAGGCCCGAGGCCAGGCCGTAGTTCTTCATGCTGGCGATCATCATAAGGGCCTTGGCCCGGCGCAGGCGAATCCCCCGGCGGCGGGCCAGCCAAAGCACCACCTCGCCCAGGAGCAGGCTGCTGGCCACGGCCAAGAAGATCAGGTGCAGCAGGGCCAGGGGCTGGTCCAGGAACACCTGGCGGTTCAGGCCCACGATGGTGTACAGGGCCAGGAAAAATCCCCAGTTGGTCAGGCCCCCCCGCCAGCGCAGGATGGGCTCTTGCCAGCCGCGCCACAGAATCAGGCGCGAGATGGCCATGGGCGCGACGATGAGCAGCAGTACGATAAGAAAAAGCTCGTGCCTAAAAAGATGCTCGCCTCCGAAGAAAGCCAGGAAGATAAGCGGTATCAGCACCAGGCCCCCCAGGTAGGCCCCGGACAGGGCCACCAGGCTGTAGTCCGGGTCACCGTCCAGGACCACGGCCAGGGGCATGACCACCACCGCCGGAGGCACCGCGGCCAGCACCACCAGGCCCTGGAAATAGGCGGGCTCGTCCACCAGCCACCAGGCCAGCAGCAGGATAAGCCCGCCCTGCAAAAGGTAGCTCATGGCCAGGCCGGTGAGGGCCGGGCGGATCAGCACCCTGGGATAGCGGAACACCTGGCCGGAGATGGAAAGGGTGGCCAGGGTCATGACCACGGCCAGGGCGGGAACCACCAGGGGCTGGGTGTACACCGCGCCGTGGCCGGCCGCGAGGCCGCCCACCAGGGCAGCCAGGAATACGAAGTTGCGGTCGCGCAGTAAGCCCCAGATCCGTTGCATGTCATATCCCAGAAGAGGTTGGCGAGCGGACAGTAGCTATAACCATAGGGCCCTGAAGCGACAGGCGCAAGGCGGGGCGCAAAAAAGCCGCCCCAGGCGCGGCGGCCTGGGGCGGGCGGTTTAGTTGGCTATTGAGCGGCTACTCGGTGGGCGGGTAGCCGATTCCTTTGAGGGCCACCCCGATCTCGTCCAGGCTCACCGGGTCGTCGATGGTGGAGGGGGCGGTGTACTTGGCCCCGTCGGCGATCTTGCGCATGGTTCCCCGGAGGATCTTGCCCGAGCGGGTCTTGGGCAAACGGGCCACCACGGCCACCTTCTTGAAGGAGGCCACCGCGCCTATCTGGTCGCGCATCATCTGCACCAACTCGGCTTGCAGCTCCTCGGCCGAGCGGTTCACCCCCGCCTTGAGCACCACGAAGCCCACCGGCAGCTGGCCCTTGAAGGAGTCGGCCGCGCCGATGACCGCGCACTCGGCCACGTCGGGATGGGTGGCGATAACTTCTTCCATGGCCCCGGTGGACAGGCGGTGGCCCGCTACGTTGATCACGTCGTCCACCCGGCCCATGATGAACACGTAGCCGTCGTCGTCGATGTAGCCCTCGTCGCCGGTGAAGTAGTAGCCCGGGAAGGGGTTGAGGTAGGAATCCAGGAAGCGCTGGTCCGCCTCCCACAGGGTGGGCAGGGTGCCCGGAGGCAGAGGCAGCTTGACCACCACCACTCCCGGCTGGTTGGGCGGCACCTCCTGGTTGTCCGGCGAAACGATCTTCACGTCAAAGCCTGGGGCCGGCTTGGTTGCAGAGCCCGGCTTGATGGGCAACAGCTCGATGCCCCGGCAGTTGCCCGCGATGGCCCAGGCGGTCTCGGTCTGCCACCAGTGGTCGATCACCGGGCGCTGGAGCAGGTCGGCGGCCCACTGGTAGGTGTCCGGGTCGGTGCGCTCACCGGCCAGGTACAGGGCGTCGAACTTGCTGAGATCGTATTTCTTGAGGTACTCGCCCTTGCTGTCCTCGCGTTTGATGGCCCTGAAGGCGGTGGGTGCGGTGAACAGCACCTTGACCTTGTGCTGGTCGATGACCCGCCAGAAGGCCCCGGCGTCCGGGGTGCCCACCGGCTTGCCCTCGAAGACGATGGTGGTGCAACCGTAGATTAGCGGCGCGTAGACGATGTAGGAGTGGCCCACCACCCAGCCCACGTCGCTGGCCGCCCAGTACACGTCGCCGGGCTCGACGTCGTAGATGTTTTTCATGGTCCAGTACATGGCCACCGCGTGGCCGCCGTTGTCGCGCACGATGCCCTTGGGCACGCCCGTGGTGCCCGAGGTGTAGAGAATGTACAAGGGGTCAGTGGCGGCCAGGGTTACGCAGTCGGCGGGCTGGGAGCGCTCCAGCAGCTCGTCGTAGTCCACGTCCCGGCCGGTGATCATCTCGGCCTGGACCTGGGGCCGCTGAAGGATGATGCACTTGCCCGGCTTGTGCTTGGCCAGCTCGATGGCTCGGTCCAAAAGCGGCTTGTAGACTATAACCTTTTTGCCTTCGATTCCGCAGGAGGCGCTGATAATGGCCTTGGGCTTGGCGTCGTCGATGCGGATGGCCAGCTCCTTGGGCGCGAAACCGCCGAACACCACCGAGTGGATGGCTCCGATGCGGGCGCAGGCCAGCATGGCCGTCAGGGCCTGGGGCACCATGGGCATGTACACCACCACGGTGTCGCCCTTTTTCACTCCCAGGGAGAGCAGGCCTCCCGCCAGGCGCGAAACCTGGTCCTGGAACTGGGAATAGGTGATCTCCTGGACAACGCCGGTAACCGGGCTGTCGTAGATGATGGCCGCCTGGTCGCCCCGGCCCGCCAACACGTGGCGGTCCACGGCGTTGTAGCAGGTGTTCAGCTCCCCCCCGGTGAACCAGCGATAAAATGGCTTGTTGCTGTCGTCCAGTACCTTGTCCCACTTTTTAACCCAGGTGATGTTTTCCGCAGCCTCTCCCCAGAACCCGTCGGGGTCTTGCATGCTACGCCGGAACACCTCCTCATAGGTGGCCATCGCTCAATCCTTTCCCGCCGCTGTCGCGGCGCCGCCGGCAGATACAAAAACACAGATTCAGTCCCCCGGAAGGCCTGAGGCCGGAAACCAGGGAGCTGGTAGCGGTGAAGGGCTTGGGATCATTGTAGATAAAGGCTTTTGCTCCGTGCCATGGGGGGTAACCCCTAAAATGGTGGGTGGCGACCCTACCTATGGACGTTCTGGGGAGGCCGGACTGTGCTAAGGTAGGTGCTGGGCAAAACCGGGCCCGCATCTATGATGGCGCATCGGCGCACCGCCTGGGGGGGCTCAAGCCTACATGCCGAGCCGACCGGTTGGTCGGTGAGACACACCTGCCGACGGCCCCATGGGCCGGGGCGGGACTTTTTGTTGCCGGGCAAAAAATGATTGAAGCGCAAACAAAGCCCGGTGCCGCGTTTTAATAAATTGGAGGATTGATATGAGCCAGAAAAACAACACCCCGCAGGATCCGGCTTGCGCGGCGTGCAAAGTGGCGATCAGGAAGCGGGCCTGCGTGACCCCCGGCGGCGTGGGAGGAGTGGGCTGTCCCACCCAGGAGCAGGCCCAGGCCCTGGAGGCGGCCAACGCCAAATATGACGATCCCCAGTTGATGGAGTTCGCCCGCCAGGCCTCGCTGCAGGAGGCGGCCTGCTATGTGAACCGGGACCAGCGGCCCTACGTGCTGCAACCCAGCAAGACCCGCATCCAGGAGATATGGGAGTTCGCCCACCGCATGGGCTACACCAAGGTGGGGTTGGCCTTTTGCCTGGGCCTGGTGAACGAGGCGGCCAAGGTGGAGCAGATGTTCAAGAGCCACGGCCTGGAGGTGGTGTCGGCCCTGTGCAAGGCCGGAGCCACGCCCAAGGAGATGCTGGGCCTCAGCGACGAGGACAAGGTGCGCCGGGGCGGCTTCGAGTCGGTGTGCAACCCGGTGTTTCAGGCCGAGCTCATGAACCGGGCCGGCACCCAGCTAAACGTGCTGCTGGGGCTGTGCGTGGGTCACGACTCGCTGTTTTTCGCCCACGCCAAGGCCCCCAACACGGTGCTGGCGGTCAAGGACCGGGTGACCGGCCACAACCCTCTGGCCGCGGTGTACTTGTCCGACGGGTATTACGCCAAGCTGAAGGAGGCCGATTCCCAGGGGAGTGACGAGCAGTTCTAGCCCTTTTGATCTTTAAGCTGGTACTCCAGCTTGATGATGAGCTGCTTGACCTGGCTGTCCAGGGGGTTGCGCAGGGCGAACTCCTTGAAATCGGCCAGGGCGTCGTTTATCTTGCCCATCTTGCGCAGGGCCTGGCCGCGCTCGAAAAAGGCCTTGGCCAGGCTGGAGTCGTAGGCTATGCACTGGCTGAAGTCCTTGGCCGCCAGGTTGTAGTCGCCCCGTTGCATCCAGACGCGTCCCCGCAGAAGATAGGCTTGAGCGTAATTGGGCTTAAGGGTGACGGCCTGGTTCAAGGCGATGATGGCCTCGGTGGTCTTTTTCTGGTCCTTGAGCACGTCGGCCAGGTGATAGTGGGCCGTGGGGCTGGAGGGCATGGCCTCCAGAGCCTTGGCGAAGTCGTGCAGGGCCTCCTTGAGCTTGCCCAGTCCCTGATAGGAGATGCCCCGGGCCACGTAGGCCCGCGAGAGGTCGCCCAAAGTCAGTCCGCCGGAGTCGATGGCCTTGCTGAGCAGGTAGACCGCGCGGCGGTAGTTGTCCACGATGGACGCCTGGATGCCTTCGCGCAGATACTGCTCCGGCTCAATGCGGAAGTAGCCGCCCTCCATTATCAGGTAGTTCAGCTTCACGCCGGGGTCCAGGTCCTTGTCCGACTCCTGGGCCAGGGCCGGGTAGGGTGCCAGGGACAGGCAGGCCCAGACAAGGGCTAGGGACAACATCGCAAACCCGCGCGTCCATAAGGCGTTGCGATTTTTTGGGCGCGTGCAGATTGTCATAACTCACAAAACAGCCGCCCCGGCCCCTGAGGGGGGGGAGGGCGGCTGGTTAATTAAAGGGTAGGGCGATTAGCTGTCAAGCTTGCGGGCCGCCGCGTCCGCCGGTGCGCTTGCAGCGGTAGCGCCAAAAGGCCAGGCCGCCCAAGCTGCTGCTCAACAGGATCAGACTGCCCGGCTCGGGAGCGGAACCGCCGCCGCCACCACCGCCCGCGCCCTGGTAGGTCACGGTCACGTAGCCGTTGGCAGTGGGCGGGGAACTGCCCTGGGACACGCCACCCGAAGCACTCAGCTGCAAGAAAGTGGAGATGTTCAGCACTATGGTGTAGGTGCCGGTACCAACGTACTGCGACCACACTCCGGAGCTTACGCCTGCGGAGGATGAACTGGTCACAATGCCGCCTGCCAGCGAGGCGTAGTCCGCGCCGCCGCTCTGCACGCCGATGCCGTCGCCGTCATCCGCAGCCAGGGTGAAGGTCTGGGAAACATAAGCCTTGGTGGTGGTAAGCACCAATTCCAGGGGGATGCTCACCGTGCTGGTGAAGTAGTCCAGCGAAGCGGAGGAGCCGAAGCTGATCGTTTCGGAGACTGTCGAGGCGCTCTCGTTGTCCACCTCGGCCAAGCCGCCCACGGTGCTGATGCTCAACTCAACCACTATGCCGGTGAGGTCGCTAAGGCTGCCATTGTACTGATTAAAAGTAAGCCCTATGGTGGAGGGTGGGATTACGGAACCCCAGGTCTGGGTCTGGATGATGTCGGCCCTGGCCGGGAGCACGCCAACCAACAAAAGCAGTGAGCCTACTAAGAATGCGTATGTTGCGCGGATCACGGCTTTTATCCTCCTTGGCGGTTTAGTCGCCTGTGGAACAAACTTCTTAAACTAATTATAAGTCCTGGGCGACAGGGCGCAATAGCAATGTTTACTAATTTGGCAGACAATTTGGTGAGTTTAAGCGCCGGTTGCGTTTAAAGCATATCGGCTTTATAGCAAAAGCGCCAACCCCGGCGGATGGGGTTGGCGCTTTATGTGCGTTGGTGCCGAAGGGGAGACTCGAACTCCCACACCCATAAGGGTACTAGACCCTGAACCTAGCGCGTCTACCAGTTCCGCCACTTCGGCCAGGTAAGTCCGCAAAAGCCCTTGAGCCGCGCGAACTTGCTAAACAACAGGGCGAAGTCTATAATCACGACCCAAGCTTGTCAAGTGGGTTTGTGAGCCAAAAACACCCTATTTTTTATCTTGGGGAGAAACGGATCAGGGCGGCCATGCAAGTAGTGATGGGTCTGGAAGAACTGAGGGAGCGCCTGTGTCGGCCGGTGATAACCATCGGCAATTTCGACGGGGTGCACCTGGGCCATCAGGCCCTGTTCGCCAAGGCCGTACAGCGGGCCCAAGCCTTGCAGGGCACCGCCCTGGCGGTGACCTTCGAGCCCCATCCCATCCGGGTGCTGCGTCCGGCGGTGAACCTACCGCTGATCACTCCCCTGGAGCAGAAACTGGAGCTGATGGCCCAGCACGGCCTGGACCTGACCCTGTGCCTGCGTTTCGACCAGGACTTCGCCCGCCTGAGCGCCGACGCCTTCGTGGACAAGCTGCTGGTGACCCGCCTGGGGGCCGCCGAGGTGGTGGTTGGCTACGATTTCGCCTTTGGCCACAAGGGCTTGGGCGATCTGGACCTGCTGCGCTCCAAGGGTGAGCAATGGGGCTTCGAGGTGCACGTGGTGGGTCCGGTGATCATCGATGACCGCCCGGTAAGCTCCACCAGGGTGCGCCAGGAGGTGGCCGACGGCAACATGGACGCGGCGCGGCGCCTGCTGGGCCGCCACTACCAGGTAGCCGGGCGGGTGGTGGCCGGACACGGCCGGGGAGGGCGGCTCCTGGGCTTCCCCACCGCCAACCTCAGGGTCAGCGACGAATTGCTCCCAGGACCGGGGGTTTACGCGGTGCTGGTGGAGCTGGAGGGCGGCCGTTTTCTCAAAGGGGCCAACAACATCGGCAACAACCCCACCTTTGACGACGGGGCCCTGAGCGTTGAAACTCACCTGCTTGACTTTGACGGCGACCTCTACGGCCAGGACATCCGCCTGCACTTCGTGGAGCGCTTGCGGGGCGAAAAGCGCTTCGACTCCGCCGAGGAGCTGAAGACCCAGATCGGGCTGGACATAGCCAGGGCCATCGAGATTTTGGACCCTTGGGCCAAAGCCGGTAACGGAGAGGGGGCCTAGCCTTGCTGGAAGCATCCTTGGAGCAAGCCATCCTGGAGCGCGTGGCCGCCATCCCCATCGTGGACACCCTGGGCATGCAGGTGCTGGAGCTGGAGCCGGGCCTGTGCCGCATCAGGGTGGCCCGCAAGCCCGCCTATGACGGGGTGTTCGAGTCCTTCCACGGCGGCCTGCTGATGACCGTGGCCGACAGCGCGGCCTGCTTCGCCATCCTCACCCAGACCGGCCCGGAGGTGAAGCTCACCACCACGGACATGAACATCCGCTTTTTGGCCCCCTGCCTGAGCAACCTTACCGTGGCCGCCCGCACCATCAAGGTGGGGCGCACCATGTGCCCGGTTTCGGTGGAACTGTTCGACGACGCCGGGACTCTGGTGGCCGTGGCCCAGGTGAACTACATTCTTCTGAACTGAAATCCCGCCGAAAAAATTACAGGCCCGAGGTGGGCCGCCCGTCCTTGCGGATGCGCCAGAAGTGGTAAAAGCTCAGCACCAGGGTGAAGGCGGGCAGGGCCAGGCAGTGCAGCACGTAAAAGCGCAGCAGGCTGGCCTCGCCCAGAGTGGGCCCGCCAAGCAGCAGGCTCTTGAACAGGGGCCCCACCGCCGGAATCTCGCCCAGCACCCCGGCGGCCACGGTGGCCGCGCCTTGGGTGGCCCCGTCCCAGCGCAACACGTATCCCGACAGATCCAAGGCCAGGGTCAGCAGTAGCAGCCCCAGCCCCACCAGCCAGTTGGCGGAGCGGGGGGGCAGGTAGGCTCTGGCGGCCAGCACCCGGGCTAGGTGCAGCAGCAGGGTGATGACCATGGCCTGGCCCGCCAGGAAGTGCAGCCGCCGAAAGAACCAGGCAAAGGGCAGGTCGCCCGCTTCCTGGGCGAAAAAGGCCGCCGCGCCCTGGGGGGTGGGCACGTAGGAGAACATCAGCACCACCCCGGTGCCGCCCAGCACCAAGAAGAGCAGGAACGACAGGCCGCCCAGGCAAAAGGTGGCCGAGAAGCGGGTCCGCTCCGGGGGGATGCGCGGCGGGTGGATGTGTTCCAGGAAGCCGGATTTTGCCATGTTGTTGGCCTCAGGCTTTCAACCGGGTGGCCGGGTCCACCGGCTGGCCGGGAAAGGCCACCAGCTTGCCGCCGGTGATCTTGAGGGCCACGTGGCTCAGACCCTTGGGGGCCGGGCCGGAGAGGCGCTGGCCGTCCAGGGCGAACGCCGAGCCGTGGCAGGGGCACAGGAAGCGGTCCTGTTTTTGGTGCCAGGCCGGGCGGCAGCCCAGATGGGGGCACACCAGGCTCAGGGCGAAGTAGCCTCCCGCGTCGCGCACCAGGGCCACGGGACCTTGATCCCTAGCCTGGCCCACGGCCATTCCGCCGGGCTGCCCCAACTCCACCGGTTGGGGCTGGGACGCGCCCCCGCCGGAGCTGACCAAACGCAGCACCGCTCCCAGGCCCAGGCCCACCGCCCCCACCAGGGCCAGCCAGATGGCCCCGTAGAGTATCTTGAGCACGCCTCTACGGCTGGGTTTGCTCGGGGCGGCGGTTGGGGGCTGGGGTTGGGGCAAGGGGCCTCCTGTCCGGGGGGGTGGCCAAACATCTGTAAAATTTATACCACAGCCCATCCCCGGCAGCGCTTGTGCCCACCGGCGCGGCGGGCTAAAATTCAGGCATGAGCGAATCCACCCGCGGCAACCTGATCAAGAAAGAGGGGCTGGCCAGCCTCTGTGCCCTGGCCCTGTTGGGCCTGGCCGCGGTGTTCTATCCCTTGGCCCCGGTGGCCGTGGGGCCCTCGGAACACGCCCAGGCTCCCTGGATCTTCGTGGGCCTGCAAGAGCTGCTGCGCTGGTTGCCGGTTCGTATCGGCGGCCTGCTGCTGCCCGCCCTGGGCCTGGCTCTCCTGGCCGCCTTGCCCTGGCTGGCCAAACGGCCCGGCCCGGCGCTGCCTTCCTACACCCGGCCCGGCCCCCTGGATCTGGCCGCCTGGGTGGTGCTCCTGGCCTGGGCGGGGCTCACCTGGTGGGGCCTGGGTTCCTGAGGGCCCAGTCCTCCTCCATCGCCTTGAGCAACCATCGCTTATAGTTCTTGCCGGGCTGCAACAAGCGGCGCAGCTCCTCCTGGTTGTAGGGCCGCGATTCGTCCACCAGAAAGGCCTGCAAAGCCCGCCCCTGGCCATCCACCACCTTGGTCCAGCCGCCGTGCATGGCGATGCCTTCCGCGCCGGGCAGCCACAACTCCGGGGCCAGTTTGGACGTGGTCTGGTCCTTCTTCGCCTCCCGCGCAAAGGTGAGCCCCAGGCCCAGAGCCTGGGCCGAGCCGTGGCAATCCGCGCAGCCCACCGTGGCCCGCGCCGTGGTGTGGGGGTTCCAGGGCGTCACCCCCAGGCCCGGCGAGGGCACTTGGGCCTGGGTGGTCGGCTTGCCGCTGGGGTCCATCAGGGTGAGCACGTATTGGAAGCGGGGGCTGAGCAGGTAGGTGCGCCCCTCCGGCCCCAGGCCGTAAACCCGCCACTCCTGACGCCTGAACCAGGGCGAGAGCAGCCACACGCCCAGGCCCATCTTGCCGCTTAGATAGTCGCGGGTCTGGGGCGGGCTCTTGTACTGGGTCGCGTTGAACAGGGCCTTGTTCAGCACCTCGAACACCTGGGGATCGCCCTGGGCGGCGATGGCCGTGTGCAGGCCGTAGTCGGGGCGGGTTTCCAGAAGCACCTGCATGCCCCAGGCCCCTGGGTTGTAGGAGGCGTGGCAGGCGTGGCAGGCCACCTTGTTGTGCCCGGCGATGCAGTGGGCCACCGGGACCTTTGGCGTCCCGGCGATCAGGGGCACCGGCCTGGCCTTGTGGTCCAGCTTGCCGGTGAGTATCAGCTTGCCGCCGCGCCACTCAAGGTTTGTCAGGGGCGCGCCGTGGGTGGTGGCGGGCGATGGCGGCGGCGTCTTGGCCAGCCCGCCGTGGCAGGAGGAGCAGCGCAGACCCACATGATCCAGTCCGGAGGTGCGCAGGCGGCCGTCGCCCATCACCTCGCTGCGGGGATGGCAATCCACACAGCCCAGGCCCGCCTGATAGTGCGCGTCCGGCCGCATGGGCCGCCACACCCGGTCCTGGATCAGCTTCGGCTGGCCGCGCCGGGTGGCCAGGAAGCGGGCCGATACCACCGCGTCCCTGGGGGTGCGCCCGGCGAATTCCGCCCCGGCCCCGCACCCGGAGTGGCAGGTCAGGCACTGGCTCACCGGCACCTTTTTGGTCAGGCCATGGCCCTGGGGTGGGCGGCCTTGGGCGTCGTAGGGCCGGTGGCAGGCGGCGCAGCCCGCCGCCCGGCGCGCGCCCTGGATGTCCGCACCCTGGTCCCACAGATGGCAGCGCAGGCAGCGGCGGCGCAAGAAGTCGTCAACTGGTTTGCCGTTCACCGCGGGGTCGGGCATGGCCACCAATGGGTCGGCTTCGCGAATCGCGAACTGGGGGTCCGGCGAGGTCTGGGCTCCCCACAAATAGCGGGTGTGGGCGATTAGTCCCATGTTGGTGGCCATGGGCGAGCGCTTCACCATTTCCGGCCAGCCCTGATGGCAGGAGCCGCAGGCCCGCTGGGCCTGGTCCAGGGCCGAGGGGTTTTTCACCATGCCCTTGTGGGCCGCGTTGCCCTCCTTGGCCTGGCCGTCGCCCAGATGGCAGCGGGTGCAGGCGATGGCGTGTCCCTGGCCCGCCGGAGGCATGGGGGCTTGGAACTTGGGATGGCAGGACACGCAGCCGGGGGCCTGCGGCGTAGTAGCCGCCACCGCGGGCAGGGCCAGTCCCAAGGCCAGGGCTAGTATGAGCAGCAGCCTTTTCATTGGAGGGACTTAGCCTCCATTAGCTTGTGCTTGGCCTCCAGGTCCCCGCCCGGCGAGATGCGTTGCCAGGCCTTGGCCGGGTCGGCCAGCACCGGGTCGTCCGGGTTGCGGTGGCAGGGCAAGCAGCGGCCAAAGGCCAGCACCCGGCGCAGCTCCTGGGCGTTCAGGGGCCGGGCCCCCTCATGGGTCTGGCCTTGCAGGGGCTGGCCCTTTTCATCCACCAAGGTCTCCCAGTCGGCCGGGAAGCCCACGCCCTTGAGGTCGGCCAGGGGAATGGCGGTCAGCCCGCCCAGGGGCCGGGGTCCGCCGCCCAGGCCCAGGGCCTTGCCGCTTTGGTGGCAGGCCTCGCAAGGCCGCACCTCAGTGCGGGTGGTGTGGGGGCTGATGGGGGTGGTCACGATGCTGTTCTTGATGATTACCGGTTGTGGCTGCTCCAGGACGTGGCCGGGCAGGGGGGTGCCGGTGCCATCCAGGGCGGTGTAGACCACCTGGCAGCCGGGCACGAAAGGCCGCACCTTGCCCGAGGAGTCCACCCCCAGCACCGGGTCTGCGAAGCGGTATTGGTCGCGGCTCTCTTGCCACACTCCGAGGGTGTCCTTGCCCGCCGCGTAGTCCCACATGCCGCCCGTGGCCCTTCGGTAGTCGTGGCAGCCGTAGCACTGGGGAGTCCAGCGGCTGTGGCAGGCCTGGCAGGCCAGGCGCTGGTGGCCGGGCTGGCGGTGGCGCTGGTCACCGCTGACCAGGGGCAGGGGATGCGTCTTGCCCGGCTGGCTGCGCGACAAGAGCACCAGCTTGCCGCCCTGGCGTCGCAGGTTGCTCAGGGGGCGGCCCTTGGCGCTCAAAACCAGCTGGTCGTCTCGGGTGATGGCCGGGCCCTTCTTGAGGGCGCCATAGGCGGATTCGTAAGCGGCGTAGTCGTCGGGCGGACCTAGGCGGGGCGGGCCCTCGGCGCTGCCGTGGCAGGTGGCGCAGGTAACTTCGGTCTGGAAGCGCATGCGGCCGTAGAGGCGGCCGTCGCCCATGACTTCCCGCCCGCTGTGGCAGTCCACGCAGGCCATGCCCTTGGCCCGGTGCACGTCGGGCAGAAGCTGGTGCACCCCCCGCCCGCCGCTGAGCGCCTGGCTGGGGTGACCCGTGGGCCAGGGGGTGCGGCCGTTTTCGTCCTCCACCCAGCCGCGATAGCCCAGCCCCAGACGGCCCGAGCGATTGTGGCAGCGCAGGCAGTTGTCCTCGGGCGGGGTCTCGTGCAGCCGGTGATGGGAGGCGTGGTGGGTGTCGTCGCGGTTCAGGCTGGCGTCTTGGCCCAGATAGCGGCCCGAGGGGTCCCGGCTGCCGTGGCAGGCCACGCAGCCTTGGCCGTGCACCGAAAGCCCGGCCTGGCGCGAGGCCCTGAGATGGCAGCGGGCGCAGAACTTGTTCCACTGGTCGCCGGCCACCTGGGCGGGGTCCGGGCCTGCCGGAGGTCCGGCCGGAATCATGAGCAGGGAGGCCAGGGTGTGGGGCGGGGCCGGGGTGGGCCTGCGCGGGTCGCTGATGGCGGCGGTGGCCATCTGGGCGGTGAAGCTGTTCTGGGCCCCCCAGGACACCCGCAGGCTGGTGATGACCCCGGTCATGGTGGCCATGATGGTGCGCTCCACCCGGTAGATCATATCCGCCGCCTGGTTCTCGCGCCCGGTGTGGCAGCGGCCCACCGCCGCGCCGCGCCCCCCGCAGGAGGCCCGGGCAAAGGCCAGGTCGCTGGGGTTGCGCCCGCCGATGAGCCCCTGGTGGGCCTGCGCCTTGGTCAGGGCCAGGCCTTGGCCGCCGTGGCAGGCCACGCAGCCCATGGCCTCCACCGGATGGGAAGGGCTGATCTGCTCCAGCCCTTGGTGGCAGGTGAGGCAGCGCTCGGGTTGGCCAAAGGCGCTGGGAGTAACCTCCACCACCCTGGGCGGCTGGGAGCCCACTTCCTGGGCCCGGAAGGCGGCCCGCTCCGGGGACATGCCAGCGGCCAGCAGCTGGTTCTTCAGGTTTTGGCCCCGCGCCTGGTTTATGGCCGCCACTTCCTTCTGCCAGGGGCGCTCCCCCTGGGCCCACCAGGCCAGCACCAGCGAGGCGCACAGGGCCGCCCCGGCCAGGGCGAAGGCCAGGGGCCAGGCCAAGCGGCGGTGGGTGCGCGGAGCTTTTGACTCACTGTGGGCCATGGGTTAGGCTACTCCCAGGCAACTACCTGGAGGGGCGAACATGAAGGAGCAATTAACGCAACTGGCCGAGGCCATGCGCCGAGAGATAAAAGGCATCCCACAGACCATGCTTCAGGAAACGGTGGTTCGTCAAGCCTTGGTGTGTCTGCTTTACCAAGCGGTCAAGGATATGGGGCTCGTCCCTTTGGCCGGTTGGAAGCCGCCCCGCTCCACTCGTGAGGGCCTCGACCTGGTGGGGGTGGACGACTCCGGCGAGCTGCCCAGGGTGAGGATCGCCTTTGTGATCGACCCCCTGGTGGAGCTTCCCCGCATCAAGGCCCTGGAGTGGGTGGACTGCGAGGACAAGATAGTGGTCAGCTTCAGCGAGCGGGCCGACAAGGTTCAGCAGTCGTCCTTTTTCCTGACCAAGGCCCACACCCACCTGCAACTCTACTAGGCCCCGCCGGGGCCCAGGCAAAAACGAGGGCCGGTCCATGGGGACCGGCCCTGCGCTCGTCACGGGCGTGGCGCCCGCTTAGGCCTTTTTCAGGAAAAAGCTGATGTAGCCGTCCCCCTGCTCCTCGCCCAGGAACTCGTCGCCCGAGCGCTCGGTGAAGGCTGGCAGGTCGTTGCGCGTGCCGGGGTCGGTGCCCTGGATCTCCAGGATCTGGCCGGACTTGAGGGTTTTCATGATCTTTTTGGTCTTGAGGATGGGCATGGGGCAGCTCAAGCCGCGTGCATCCAGCACCTCATCAGGCGTCCATTCGGCCATGCTAGTCTCTCCTTTTTGGTGGTTACCTACTAATTAGCTATGCCTTAAACAATTGTAAGGCTGTCAGTCTCTTCGTTCCAGGCCATGACCGCCCACCAGACCAGCATCACCACGGCGGTGATGACTATGGCCCAGAAGTAGTCGGTGACCGCGGCCAGGAAAATGGGCTTGCCCCAGGACTTTGCTACGTCACTGGTCCAGACGTAGTTCTTAAACAAGCTGTTGCTCATGGAGAAGGTGATTACCGCCAGGATCAGCTTGAACTGGCCCTCGCCGGCCCGCCACACCGAGCCGGAGCCGCAGCCGCCGGCCAGGAGCATACCGATGCCGAAGATCACCCCGCCCACCAAGCCGCCGATCCAGTGGTGGTAGATGTAGATCATCTGCCAGTCGGCCCGGAACCATTTGATGGCGAAGAAACCGAACACCGAAAGGATGACGCTGAGGGCCACCGCGCGGGTGGCCACGGCCTCGCCGGTCATGAAGGGGTCGCGGAAAGAGCGGACGAAACAGAAGCGGCAGCGCTGAATGACGATGCCTATGCCCACGGCGGTGATCATGAGCACCGCCTCCTGGGTGTAGGCCCTAAAGGACATGCAATAGGCCCACCCCAACAGGAACAGGAAGAAAACGGCCCCCAGCCAAGGCTGCACCTTGGACCAGTCGATGCCGCCTTGTTTGGCGGCCTTTTGCTTGGGGGGCTTGCTGGTGACGTGCTCGATCTCCCACATCAGGTACTTGAGGCCGATGAGGGCACCCACCAGCAGGCCGGCCATCATGGCGAAGCCGGAGACCGAACCGGCGGCCAAGGCGGTGTAGAAGCCACCCACGTTGCAGCCGCCTGCCATCACCGAGCCCACGCCCATGAACACGCCGCCGATCAGGCCTTTGACAAGCTCCAGCTTGGGGGCGTTGCGCCAGGCGAACTGGCGCGACAGCAAGGCCGCGCCGAAAGCGCCGAACAACAGGCCCCAGGTGAGGATGGAGGCGTTGCTGAAGAAAAAGGCATGGGTGGGAGCGGTCTTGTAAAGGCCTACCCAGTAGAACAGCCAGTCGCTCCATACCCTGAGGCCGCCGGCCACGCCCCAGGGGCGGCCCGCGGCCATACATATGATGCCCAGCAGCGCCAGCAATACTCCGCCGACCCACAGCGGCCAGTTACGGTCGAACAAAACGGAGTAGCCCTCTTTGAACTTCCCCACCAAAACACCCATGCAAACCTCCCGGAGACAAAATCATAGGGGTTCAATCAACCCGCCGGCGTCTTTGATACCTGCTTGGCGCATAAACCGGCTAAGCGGCGATAGTGTCTGAATTATGATATCTTAAGGCCAAATTATCAACCCCCGGCCCGGAACCGGAATTGTGGATTTAATTTGACAGTTCCGGCGCGGGGCGGGTAAGAATCAGGACCGGTCGAGATTTAGAGCGGGCACTTTACAGAGGGGACGCTACTCCATGAAATTGCGTTTGGCTACTATTTTGAGCTTGGCGGTCTTGCTGCTGGCCTTCACCTTGCCGGCCCTGGCTCAAAGTGACGAAAAGGTGGACCTGGGCATCATCACGGTCAAGCAAAAAGACCTGGCCAACCAGTTGGCCGGTGAACTGGCCAAAGGCGCCAGCTTCGAAACCCTGGCCAAGCGCAACTCCGTGGGCCCCGCCTCCTTCCGGGGAGGCCGCCTGGGCAAGGTGCCCTACGCCCGCCTGCGCAGCGAGTACCGCGCCGCCCTGGAGGGCCTGGCCCCGGGCAAGCCCAGCAAGGTCATCCCCACCGAGGAGGGCTACACCATCCTCATGCGTTTTGACCAGCCCGGCGAAACCAAGAGCGAGGCCGCGGCCGACACCGGCTTCAAAGGCTTCGGACAGTCCAACACCCGCTTTACCACCAACGAACCTTCCATGGACACCTCGCCCGTGGCTCCGGAAATATCCCCCGGGGCGCCTATGCAAAAATCCGAGCCCGACGCCCCCTACCTGGCCGCCCGCCGCAAGGTCTTGTCCGGGGTGGAGGATCTGATCGCCGGCAAGCTAAAGCAGG
Source organism: Pseudomonadota bacterium (assembly GCA_018896025.1). Lineage (GTDB taxonomy): Bacteria > Desulfobacterota > Desulfarculia > Desulfarculales > Desulfarculaceae > Desulfoferula. The sequence goes on along the minus strand of JAHIND010000006.1, from coordinate 60,801 downwards.
CTGAAAGCAACTTCTCCCAGGCCCTGGGCGACAACCCCCGCGAAGACAGCGCGGTGTTCTTACTGGAAATGACCCGCCAGGGCATCAACGGCAAGGTCAAGACCAAGGCCATCAAGCTGTTTGCCGAGGGGTTCCTGGCCATCACCGAAAACAACGGAGCCGTGGCCTTGCAGAAGTTCCTAGAGTGCAAGAAGGCGGACACGGGCTTCTGGCAGGGTGAGCTTTTCGCGGCCAACATGCTGGCCGGTCAAGGCCAGCGCGACGAAGCCAAGCGCATAATCGAAAAAGAGGTGCTGGCCCGCAACCCCAGCTCGGCCCGGGCATATGTGACCCTGGGGCTGATGGCCGCTGACGAAAATCTGCCCAACAAGGCCCGCGAGTACCTGGAAAGAGCGGTGCAGCTCAATCCCGAGTTCGCCCAGGCCCATTACCAGCTGGGCATGATGGCCCTATACGACCGCGATTTCAAGACCGCCGAGCGCCAGTTCAAGCAGACCATAGCCTTGGACCCCTTCAACGATCAGGCCTGCAACAACCTGGGCCTAGTCTACCTGTACACCAAGCGGCCCAACGAGGCTGAAAAGATGTACAAAAAGGCGCTTTCGCTCAACCCGGGCTACCCTGATGCCCACGTTAACTTGGGCAACCTGTACGTGGCCCAGAAGAAGCTGAACCTGGCGGTTGACGAGTACGTGAAGGCCCTGGCCGTCGATCCCAAGTTCGGCCCGGCCTACAGCAACATGGCCGGAGCCTACGCCCTCAAGGGCGACTGGACCGAGGCGATCACGGCGGCCGACAAGGCCCTGGAGCTTGGCTATCAGGTTCCCCAGGGGCTGCTCGACGCCATCGCCCCCCATCGTACCAAGAAGGCGAAGTAAGTCAGGCTTCAGGCAGGGGGATAAGCCGCCACGCCAGCTCCACCCGCGCCCGGCACTCGGGGTCTTCGCTGTCCGTGGCCGTGGTCAGGGGCAGTTCCATGGCCTCCAGGGGACGCCCTTGGCCGTCCAGCACCTCCAGCCGGGCCTTGCCCTGGGTTTCGTGACGGCGCTTGGCTTGGCCCTGGGTCGCGCCCAGGCGTCTTAGGGCCCTGAGCCCCCAAAAGTCCGGTGCGGGCAGGGCGTCCATGCGCGCCAGAACTTCCTTAAAAGACGACAGATCCAGGCCCACCAGGCGGGCGGTCGCTTCGACCTGGTCCCTGGTGGCGCTGGCGTAGGGCCGCCCCTGGGCCAGGGCGCGGCCTTCGGCGCTCAGGTAGTCGGACAGGCGACGGGCCAGTTCCGCCATGGTCCCGGCGGGCGGCGGCCAGCCCAGGCGTCCCAGAAAAGAGGTTAGGCGGGCCAGGTTTTCTCCGGCCCGGCCCAGGCCCCGGAAGGGGGGCAGACCCACATTGGCGGGGTCCATATCCCGTTCGATGATTTTCAGGTAGCCCCGCACCGTGGCGGCACGTAGAATATCTACATCCTCGAGCGGCAAAGTGCCCAAGTGATACAGGCTTTCCGCCAAGACCACCTCCGGCATCTCACCGCTGTTCTCCAGCATGATCACTTCATCTTCCAGCCAGGGAGGCGTGGGACGCAAATACGGGTCATCCGTCATTTTTTTCCTTTAGCCATGCAAGTATTCGTTGCGCGGTGGGGGAACGGGTGTTAATAAAGTCCAAGTATAACGGGTTTGCGGCAGCGTCGGTAGCGGCGCGGTGGACAGACCACACCCAGAGCCGGGGCCTCGGCGCTTCGGAGGAAGATTAAAGAGATGGGCGGAGACTTTCATACCAATTACCGCGAGGAGAACCTGATCTCTCGCCTGGAAAGCTCCCGGCAGTCGGCCTGGACCCGGCAACTGATGCAGCTCGGCGACTGCGTGGACGAGCTGGCCCAGAAACTGGCCATGAAATTGGTCAGCGCCAACCGAATCGAGACCAAAAGTCAACGCGACGTGGAAGAACAGCTGGCCGGTTGCCTGGGCTCTCTGCTCAATGCCGAGGACTTCGACATCCAGTACGCCATTGCCAACTTCCGCAACTTGGTGCCCCAGGCCAACCGCATCAGCCTCTACGTCACCGCCTACATCATCGAGCGCCTCATCGACCATCGCTCGGTGGTGGACATCTACGGCACCGACGAAGAGATCTACGCGGTGGTCAACGCCGAAGTGACGGGCATGATTCGCTAAGACCGCTTTTCAGCGCCTAAGAGCCTCCGCCTGACAGGCGGGGGCTTTTTGCGTTTTGGACCCTAGTACCAGCGCACCACCTGATCCAGGGGAGCCCGGGGAGAGCGCACCCTGTTGAGGGGCGATCCATCGTCCGCGTAGCCCACCGCTACGGTGAGCACCACCCGGCGGCTGGGATTGATGTTCAGGAAATCCTTGATGATATCTTGGTAGGAGCACACCAGGCCCACCGGGCAGGTGGCCAGGCTCAACTCAGCTGCGGCCAAGAGCAGCCAGCCCAGGGCGAAGCCCAGGTCCAGGGCGCGCTCCGGAGGGAAGGCACCGTCCAGGGTGGCCACCACCACCGCCGGGGCGCCGTAAAAGCTCAGCGATCCGGTGTTGATGAAGTTGCGGTCCACTCCGGCCTGCTCCATGGCCGGGCCCATGACTCGGTTCAACTCCTTTTGGCGCTCCAGGTAAATCTCGGGCAGAGGCTTGGTGTTGTCCGGCCCGCAGGAGATGCCCCGCTCCGCATAGGCCCTGGTCAGTTTCTTGCCCAGACGGGGCACTTCCTCGCCCCGGACCACGGTGAATTGCCAAGGTTGCAGGTTTATGGCGCTGGGGGCCCGGCAGGTGAGGCTCATCAAGCGTTCTAGGGTTTCTTGGGGTATAGGCTGGTCAGTGAACACGCGGCAGGAAGAGCGTGTCTCCATGGCTTGGGATGGCTGCATGAGTTGCTCCTGAAAGAGGTGCTGGATTTTTGTAGCACAGGCCGGGAGCCAGGGGAAGGGCGGGGCGGTGGGAGATGCGCGATAAAGGCGGACATCAAGGTCATCTGGGCCTGCTAAATACAAAATTAATTTAAATAATTAGTGTGATCGTATGTAATACTAATACAAAATATTAATAAAATAATACAACCTACTGTATTTAAACTAAATTAAATTGCGCAAATACCTTCCCACTTCTTGAGATAAGCGTATGGCGTTTCTATAGTCCAAATGGGCGCCATCGTAGGTTTGGTATGCCTGGGGGTTGATATCAAGCCAAACTCCTCCCGCCTGTTTGAATCGATCAGCCATATCCTGATAATCCAATCCACTGTGGTCTTCTTCCACCTCGCGTAAACGGTCATCGCTGGGGGGGCGATAAGCAAAAACCGCTATGCCCCGTTGGTGAAACTCGACCACCAGCTCCAAAAACTCATCCACCAGGTGCTGGTTCACCTGCCTAAGGCGCACCAGTTTTTCGGCTGCCTGTCCGTATTTCTCCGGCTGTTTGTGCACCGGCAGACAAGCCTCCCAGCCGTCCGCGAAATAGTGGTTCAAGGGGAGCCCTCGGGACAGGTTCAAGGCATTTCGCGCGTTGGTCTTAAGTAGGGCCTTGCCGGATAAATTATCCCGTAATATCTGTCTAAGAATATCCTTACGCTCAAAGTGGCCTTGTGAAGACCAGTAACTGTATCCATTGGTTGCGCTGGACGGCATCAGGGTGTGAGGGCACAATCCGAGGACCAAGGTGGGTTTTTTGCTGTCCATGTCCAGCAAGCTGACGGCGTGTTCCAGGTAGCGCCGGTCAAGCGAACAGGCAACGAATCCAAAGTTGAATATCTTTTGCTTGCCGCACGCCTTGGACATGTGGTGTGGGGACAGGCCCAGATAAACCCTGGAGTTGCCCACCAAGATGATGTCGTTGGTAGGCGGCTGGCAAAGTTTAAGCTGCCAGAAATGTTTAGTCGTCAGACAACACAGCATGGGCAGACTTTCGATTGGTCCGGCGTAGGGTTGCGTACCTTGTCTTTGCCGCCGCCTGCGGTTCCTGGTACCGAACAATAGCTACACCTGGAGCGTCCCGTCATCGAGGTGGATTGGTAAATCAGTTGGTTTGGGTTTAAATTATCTCAGACCTGTCGGTTATTGTCCATGGAGGGCAGCTAGACTGGTCCTAAGCAAAAACAATGGGCTTGGCCCAGGCCTAGGCCTGGGCCAATACCCCTATACCAATGGAAAGCGACTCTAACCTCAGCCCAGGGGACGCCCCTCTCTCCGGCCGGATCGGTGCATTTTGGCTTCGGTCTTGTCAGGGTTTTTCAGCAGGTGTCGATAACGGTTGGAAGCCAGAGACGCAAATTTGCCTAAAATGCGCGGCAAATCCGAATTGTCCCAAATCTCGGCAAAAGGCTTTTGGGCCAAAAGGGTTGGGCTGATCTGGTAATAGGGCTCATTTTCCCCGGTCAACAACAGCTCCTCTTGTTCAATAAATAGCTCCGGACCGCAGGTGAGCTGCAACAGAGCCCTGGATGCTTTATCAAAGACCTTTTTTACATCCTCGGTGGATTCCGCCTCGTTAAGTCCCTTGCGCAGATTGGGAATCAAGTCCTTTTCCACCTGGGTGAAAGAAACCGCATCGCCGGTTTTGTACTCTCCGGACACGTCCGTTGGTCGCTTGCTCATTGTAAGCTCCTCCAAAGAACCGGCATGGTGCATCCAAGCCGTAGGTTTTATGCGAGCCTTTCAGGCCAGGCCGATTTACCCCTCACCAGTCATGGACTGCTGTCAAGCCAAAACCGTTCGAAAGCGTTTTAGTGGACGATCCAGACCGCCTTATCCTTGGTAAGGCTGAGGATTTTGCCGGTGACCCGCCCCATGATGAACGCCTCGATCTTGGTGAGACCTCGCCGTCCCATCACCAGAGTGCCAAAGCCCGCCTGGGTGGCTTCCTCCACCAGGGATTCGGCTCGGCTCAAGGCTCCGGTGATGACCTTGCAGTCAATTCGGGCCTTATCCATTCCAGCCTGTTCCAGGATTTTTTCCGCCTTGGCCAGGTTGGGGCCGGCCGCGGTTTGGGCGGCCTTTTCCCATGCCTCCTCTGTCTCGGGAGAGGGAATGCTGGGGTCGTTTAAATCAGCCTGGATGCCCAAGCGGCGCACCACGTTTACCAGCTTCACCTTGGCCTCTTTTTTGTGGCCGATCATTGCGGCCAAATGCTCCACCGCCCGCATTGATCCTGCCGAGCCGTCAATTCCCACCACGTAGCCTTTGGTTTCGGGTTTTCCTCCGAGCACCCACACAGGCAGATGATGCAAGCTGCTGACCAGTTTGTTGGCCGTGCTGCCCAGCAAGGCATCCTTGAGGATGCTCGCGCCCCTACGCCCGATCGCCACCGCGGTGTATCCCTTTTGGCATTCCTTGAGAATATCCCGCGCGATCCCTTCAGCCCGATCATGGACATCTATGGTCACCGCTTCGGCGGACAGGCCTGCATCCACCATGGTGTTCCGTGCCTTTTCCATGGATAGATGAACTTTGTTGGCCTCTCCCCAGTCCCAGGTGGCGATTTCTCTTATCTTGCTTTGAAAGGTCGCAAGATCGCTTATGTCGTAGTAGCTATCCGGCAATTTGGCGAGCACATGAAACAGGACCACCTTGGCCTTGCTGCCCGCCAACACCTCCCCCAGGTAACGCGCCGTAGCTTGGGCTTGCTCGGAGCAGTCCATGGCAACCAGAATTCTGGTTTCTCTTTCGACGGTCATTTCAAACCACCCTCCTGACGGTTTTACTTGTTTCTTTCGACGGTAATATCTTGATTATCTCTTTTTTGATCCATAATGGGAATAAACTCTCTTGAGGTCCGCTCCCGGCATGTCTCCGCTGAGTGTCAGTGATTTGATCATGTCATCCCATAACACCTCGTTTATTACCACTCACTATCCAACACACCCCACTGACCATCGTTATTTAGAATATCTCCAAATTAGGGGGCGTAAGCTCAGCGTTAACCGGTGGGAATTATCCCGGATCACCCGAGACATCCCTGGAGTTTAACTTATGGACCGATCTCCAAGGCCATCTGTTTGATGACCTGACTATCGGCCTCCTGGGTCGGAAACTTCTCGCTTGGAAGAACCAGGGCACTCAAGCAGGGGGAGCAGGGGAGAGCGCAAAACGGCGCGAAGAATGGACCGTGAAGTAGGCATGGGGCGGAAGCTGGCCGGCCAACATCCAGCCAATAAAAAACGGGCGGCTGCCTCTTGGCAACCGCCCGATTTTCTTATCTTTAGTGGTGCCGTCGGCCGGATTTGAACCGGCACGGGTCTCCCCACCGCCCCCTCAAGACGGCGTGTCTACCTATTCCACCACGACGGCAAATTCACACGCATGATTATACCGCGATACGCCCTATTTGGCCGCAGGAGCAGGCGCGTTTTTGACAGGCGCGGGAGCGGCCGGTTTGGCCGGGGCCGGTGCGGTTTTGGCCGCGGGAGCCGCCGTGCGTCCCTCCATAACCGAGGAGGGCCCCCCCGCGGTGTGGCCGAAGACGGCCAGGCCCAGGGAGGTGAGCATGAACACGATGGCCACCACCGTGGTCATTTTGCTCAGGAAGGTGGCCGCGCCGGTGCTGCCGAAGACGGTCTGGGAGCTGCCGCCGAAAGCCGCGCCGACTGAAGCGCCCTTGCCGGTTTGCAACAGAACCACCAGGACCAGAGTGACGCTGGCCAGGAGATGGATTATCAAGGTAACTGTGGTCATGCTTTTATATTTCTCTAACTACGCCGCTTGGATGATGCCCAGGAAGCTTTCGGCCTTCAAAGACGCGCCGCCCACCAGAGCCCCATCGACCTCGGGTTGATTTAAAAGACCGGCCGCGTTGGCCGGATTGACACTACCTCCATACAGGATTCTGGTAGAGTTCGCAACATCTTTGTTAAATCGGGCCCCTATCCAGCCCCGTAAATATGCATGCGCCTGGGCGGCCTGCTCCTCGGTGGCGGTCAAACCGGTGCCTATGGCCCACACCGGTTCGTAGGCGATGGTCACCTTGTCCATCTGCCCGGCCTCCAGGCCGGCCAGGCCGCCGGCCAGTTGGCTCTCCAAAACGCCCTCGGTCTGCCCGGACTCGCGCTCGACCAGGGTCTCGCCCACGCACAGGATGGGCCGCAAATCGGCCTTCAGGGCCGCCTCCAGGCGCAACCGGCAGGTCTTTTCGGTTTCGCCGAAGTATTGCCGCCGCTCGCTGTGGCCCACCAGGACGTAGCGGGCCCCGGCCGCCTTCAATTGGGGGCCGCTCACCTCGGCGGTGTAGGCACCCTGATCTTCCCAGAAAAGGTTTTGCCCGCCCACCAGCACCGGGCTGGAACTGAGGGATAAGGCCACTGGCTCCAGAGCCAAAAAGCCTGGGATAACCAATATATCCATGTCGTCACGCATCAGGCCGGAGGCGATGCCGCTCGCCAGAGACACTGCCTCTTCCACGGTGAGGTGCAGTTTCCAGTTGCCGGCGATCATGAGTTTGCGGGACATGCTTTCTCCCTGTGGGTTAGGCGGGATGTCCGCCGTTTTCCAGACCGGTGTAGCCGCCCAGGGCCTCCACCGCGGGCAGGGTTTCACCGGTCAACAGGGCCAGGAAGGCGCCGCCGCCAGTGGATATGTAGCTGATGTTCTCGCTTTCGCCCGCGTTGCTCACCGCCACGTCGGTATCGCCGCCGCCGATGATGGTCAGGGCGTAGGTCTGGGCCACGGTGGAGACCATGTTGTAGGTGCCCCGGGAAAAGGCGTCCATCTCAAAGGCGCCCATGGGCCCGTTCCAGATGATGGTCTTGCAGTCCCTCAGCGCCTCGCGGTACAAGGTGCTGGTGGCCGGGCCGATGTCCATGATCATCCATTCCTTGGGGACGTCCTGCACGGTCACCAGCTTGGTCTCGGCCTTGCGGTCGTAACGGTCGGCCACCACGCAGTCCACCGGGATGTACATCTTCACCTTGGCCGCCTTGGCGTTGCGCAGCAATACGTTGGCCACCGGCACCAACTCGGGCTCGTAAAGGCTCTTGCCCACGTCGATGCCCACGCTCATCAAAAAGGTGTTGGCCATGGCTCCGCCGATGATGATTTTGTCGGCGTGCTCCATGAGGTTTTCCAGGGCGGGCAGCTTGGTCATGGCCTTGGCCCCACCCAGCACGGCGGCCAGGGGCCGGGCCGGGTCGATCATGGCCCGCCGGAAGTAGTCCAGCTCCTTTTTCATGGTGAAACCGGCCACGCTCTCCGGGGCGAAACGCACCACCGCCACCACCGAGGCGTTTTCCCGGTGGGCCACGGCAAAGGCGTCGTCCACGTACACGTCGCACAGAGAGGCCAGGGCCTTGCCGAACTCGGGATCATTGTCGGTTTCGCCCTTGTGGAAGCGCAGGTTCTCCAACATCATGACCTGGCCGGGCTTCATGGACCGGACCAGCTCCTCCACCTCGGGTCCCACGCAATCCGGCGCGGCGATCACTTCTTTTTTGAGCAGACGCCCCAGGCGGCGGGCCACCGGAGCCAAGGAAAATTTGTCCGAACGCTTGCCCTTGGGACGTCCCATGTGGCTGGCCACGATGACCTTGGCGTCCTCGTCCAGGGCATAGTTGATGGTGGGCAGGGCGGCCCGGATGCGGTTGTCGTCGGTGATGTTGCCTTCTTCGTCCAGGGGTACGTTGAAGTCCACCCGGATCAACACCCGTTTGCCTGCCAGGTCCAACTGATTGATATATTTCACGCCTGCAACCCTCCACCACAATTAGGCCGCGCCCAAGCCCTCCACCTGCCGCCGCCATTGGTCGAATTTTTCAAAGAGCCGATCTACATGCTTCGGGCCACCATGGCCGCCAAGTCGATAAGGCGTGATGCATAGCCCATCTCGTTGTCGTACCAAGACAGGACCTTGACCATGCGCCCGCCGATGACCTGGGTCAGGGGAGCGTCCACCACCGAGGAGTAGGGGCACCCGGTGTAGTCGATGGACACCAGGGGCACCTCGGTGACCTTGAGCACGCCCTTCATGGGGCCCTCGGCCGCGGCGCGCAGGGCGTCGTTCACCGACTGGACGGTGCAGTCCTTGCCCAGGCGACAGGTCAGGTCCACCAGGGAGACGTCGGGAGTGGGCACCCGGATGGCGAAGCCGTCCAGTTTGCCCTTGAGCTCGGGGATGACCAGGGTCACCGCCTTGGCCGCGCCGGTGGTGGTGGGGATCATGCTCATGGCCGCGGCCCGGGAGCGGCGGATGTCCTTGGAACTGCCGTCCAGGATGCGCTGGCTCATGGTGTAGGCATGGGTGGTGGTCATCAGGCCGTGCTCGATGCCGAAGGTGTCGTTGAGCACCTTGGCCACCGGAGCCAGGCAGTTGGTGGTGCAGGAGGCGTTGGAGACCACGAGGTGCTTGGCGGCGTCGTAGATGCCGTCGTTTACCCCCATGACGATGGTGGCGTCGGGGTCCTTGCCCGGCGCGCCCATGACCACCTTTTTGGCCCCGGCCTGGATGTGCCCCAGGTTCTCTTCGCGCATCTTGAACTTGCCGGTGGTCTCCAGGACCAGGTCCGCGCCCATCTGGCCCCAATGGCACTTATCGGGGCTGGCCTGGCGGGTCACCGCCACCCGCATGCCGCCGATGATCAGTTCGTCGCCATCGAAGCCCACCTCGCGGTCGTAAGTGCGATGCACCGAGTCGTATTGCAGCAGGTGAGCCAGTTGGGCCGTATCCGCCCTGGCGTTGACCGCCACCAGCTCCAAATCAGCGTGTCCCTGGCCCAGAATGCGGGCGGCCAGGCGCCCGATGCGTCCAAAACCGTTAATGCCGACTTTAACCGCCATTGCCCAGCACCTCCTTGGGGTTTGCGTGGGTCTATATGCTCTAAAATTGTAAGCCGGGCTCCAACCAACTAACCGGGCCGGCGCCCGGTAATTAGGAGCCAGGTGGGTTCGGTTGACCGCCCGGAACGGGCTATGCGTAAAGGCGCAAACCTTTTCAAAACGTTGCGCTGTGTAACCTAAACTTAAACTTCGTCAGGGGCGGGGTCAAGGTTTTTCCCCTATTTGAAACGCTCCGGGGCTAAAGGCCGCGCCGCAAAAGTAGGGCGTCTTCCCCCTCGGGAAAATAGTAGCCGGGCCGCCTTTCCTCTAGGCAAAATTCCAAGGAATAGTATAGGGATAATGCGGCAATATTGCCGGTGCGAACCTCCAGCCCGGCGCGGACGGCCCCATGATCGCGGGCCAGGGCCAGACAGTGGAGCAAAAGGTAGCGGCCCAGGCCCCGGCGCTGGAAAGCCGGGTGGACCGCGATGTTCTGCACCTTGGCCAGAGAGGCCACCAGCCATATGCAGCAGAAGGCCGCCACCTGGCCGTCCACCAGGGCCACCTGGTCCATGGAAATAGGCATGCAAATCTCTTCCATGAACAGGCTGCGGGACCAGGGATTTTTAAAGCAGGCCTTTTCAATGGCCGCCACCTGGTCCAGGTGCTCCCTGGCCAGGGGCAGGATGGAAACCCGCAAGCCCCGGGGGGGCTCGGGTTCAGGTAGAGAGCAACTCGCTGGCGGCGGAGATGCTGTCACGGCCGGCCTCGCACACGGTGTGGGCCAGCTGGCCCAGACTGGTTCCTTCGCGGCTGGTGGCGGCCTTGATGAGCATGGGCAGGTTTACCCCGGTGACCACCTCGTGGCGGCCTTCTTCCAGGAAGGCCAGGGAAATGTTGTTGGGGGAGCCGCCGAACATGTCGGTGAGGATCAGGACTCCTTGATTGGAATCGACCTTGGCGATGGCCGCTTCCAGGCGGGTGTGCAGGCTATCGGCCGCGGTGTTGGAGTCCACCGAAACCGTGGCCACCTGCTCCACCTTGCCCAAGATGAACTCGGCCGCGCTTACCAACTCCCGGCCCAGACGGGCGTGGGTGATTATCACTAGTCCAATCAAAATATCTATTCCATGGCAATGTCGCGGTGTCGCAAGGTCAGGCGCACGCCGGAGGTGGCGAGATTCCTGACCAGCCATTCGGCCACGGCCACGGAGCGGTGATGCCCCCCGGTGCAGCCCAAAGCCACCGTCAACTGGGTTTTACCCTCCCTTTGATAGGCAGGGATGAGAAATTCCAGCAGTTCTTTGAACTTCTTGAGGAATTCTTTGGACTCTTGCCCTCGAAAAATAAAATCTACCACCTGGGGCTCGCGGCCGTCAAGGTGGCGCAACTCGTCGACAAAATAGGGGTTGGCCAAAAAGCGCACGTCCATCACCAAGTCGGCTTCCTGGGGCAGCCCGTACTTGAAGCCGAAGGTGATGAAGTTGATCTGGATGCTGGCGGGTTCGCCGCTCTGGCGATAGAGGTTTACGACCTCCTGCCTGAGGTCGTGGACCGTGAAGCGGCTGGTGTCGATTATCTGGTTGGCCAGTTCCTTGAGGGGCATCAACAGGGCCCGCTCCCGGTCCAGGCCCTCGCGCACCAAGCCGCCGGGGCCGGACAGGGGGTGTTGGCGCCGGGTCTGGGAAAAGCGGCGGATGAGCACCTCGTCTGAGGCTTCCAGGTACAACAGCTCCAGGTTGTGGCCCTGGTTGGCCAGGCGCAAGAAGGTGCGGGGGAAGCGCTCCACGAAATCGTGGGCGCGCACGTCCATGACCAGGGCGGCCTGGAAAGATTCGCCCACGTGGCGCAGGGGGAGTTTAACGAAAGCTGGCAGGAGGCCCACCGGCAGGTTGTCCACGGCGTAGTAGCCCAGGTCCTCCAGGGCCTTGAGGGCCGTGGATTTGCCCGTGCCTGACAGGCCGGTGATCACCACGAAGCGGGCAGGGACTTGGTGGTCTTGGCTGCTCATTTCAGGCTTGCCTGCCGTGAGTCCGCTCCTGACTCGTGAAGTTTACGCGCGCCGCGCCCGGGTTGGGCGCTGACCGGATGCTCGCTGCCGCTCAAACCGTTGGGGACCGACGGCGTCACCAGGCGATGGCGTGGCGTATTTCAAAAATCGGCCGAGCTAGAATTCTTCGTCTTGCGATTCGATGATCTCGTAGATTTCGCGGGCGTCGGAGGCTCCCATGAGTTGCTGACGCACCGCGTTGCTTTTCAAAAGACGGCTGATGCGGGCCAGGGCTTTGAGGTGGGTGCCGGCGCTGTTGTCCGGGGCCACCACCAGGAAAAACAAGTGGGCGGGCTTTCCGTCCAGGGAGTCGAAGTCCACCCCGGCCCGGGAGCGTCCGAAGGAGAGCAGCAGCGTGTCCAGGCCCACCATCTTGCCGTGGGGTATGGCTATGCCGTCGCCTATGCCGGTGGAGCCCAGCTTTTCGCGCTCCACCAGCACCTCCATGAGTTTGCTGATTTCCAATTGGGGGTGGCCTGCCACCAGGGGGCGGCACAACTCTTCCATGACCGCGCGTTTGCCGCGGCCGCCCAGGTCTGCCACCACCTGCTCGGAAGTAAGTATGTCGGTAAGCTTCATCCGGCGGAACCCTCGATTTACTGCGGCTCGATTAGGCCGAAGTTTCCGTCGGCGCGGCGATAGATAACATTGAGCGAGTCGGTGCGCTCGTTGATGAACACCAGAAAGTCGTCCTCGGAAAGGTCCAACTGCATTGCCGCCTCGTCGGCGTCCATGGGCTTGGCGGTCAAGCTTTGGCTCATGATCACGTGGGGGGTCTTTTCTGGCAGGCTTTGCGCTTCGTAGATGTCATGCTTGACCGGCTGCTCCGCAAGCTCCTTGTGCGAGCGGCGGCTCACGTCCCTGAGTTTGTCGCGGTAGCGCCGGATCTGCTTTTCCAGCTTGTCCATGACCAAGTCGATGGCGGAATAAAGGTCGCCCGTGGTCTCACTGCCGTGGATCTTCATGCCCGAGGCAATTATGTTCACCTCGGCTTGGTGGCGATGCTTTTCCACGCTCAAGGTCACCCCGGCCTCCATGGGCCCATCCAGGTACTTTTGTAACTTGCCGACCTTTTCCCGAGCGTATTCTTTCACTGCCTCGGAAGCCTCAACATGACGGAAGGTCACCTGGATCTGCATATTTGGCCTTCTCCTTGCTAGAAAATCCTAAGCTGCCAAATCGGTGAATATGTGGCTTACCCCTCAGTCGGGTCGTTGTCAACGACCTTTTTACCCCTTGGTCTTGCCCATACCCTTCAGCGGCTGGCGTCGCCGGGAGGAGGGGAGTATGCCCAACATCTCTCTATACTTTGCCACTGTTCGCCTGGCAATGTCGATGTCTTCTCGCTCCAGCATCTCGGCGATGACCTGGTCGGACAAGGGTTTGGTGGTGTCTTCGTCGGCTATGATCTTGCGGATGCGTTCCTTGACCGCCTCGGAGGCCATGGCCTGGCCCTGGAAGCGGTTGATGCCGCTGTTGAAGAAATACTTGAGCTCGAACACGCCTTGGGGGGTGTGCATGTACTTGTTGGTGGTCACCCGGCTGATGGTGGACTCGTGCATGCCCACGTCCTCGGCCACGTCACGGAGCACCAGGGGCTTGAGCTTGGTGATGCCCTTTTCAAAGAACTCCCGCTGGAACTTGATGATGGACTCGGTGACCTTATAGATGGTGCGTTGGCGCTGGTGGATGGAACGGATCAGCCACAGGGCGCTTCTGAGCTTGCCCCGCACGTACTCTTTGGCCTCGGCGTCGCCGCCCATGGCCAGGGACTCGCGGTAAAAGTTGTTCACCCTGAGCTTGGGGAGGCCGTCCTCGTTGAGCATGATCACGAACTCCCCGTCCACCTTGTAGACATAGATGTCCGGGGTGATGTACTGGGCCTGCTCGTTGTTCATGCACTGGCCGGGCCTGGGGTCCAGACAGCGGATGGCGTCCAGGGCCTGGGCCACCCGGTCCATGTCTATCTTGAGCTTCTTGACGATGACCTGGTAGCGGCGGCGTTCCAGGTCCGGCAGGTGGTCGGAGATGATGCGGTGCAGCACCTCGTCGTCCGGGTACAGCTCCAGGGCCTGGATCAGCAGACACTCCCTCAGGTCCCGGGCGGCCACTCCGCTGGGGTCGAGGCCCTGGATGACCTTTAGGGTGCGCTCGGCGGTCTCGGTGTCGGTGTTCGAGACCTGGGCCAACTCCTCCACCCCCAGGGGCAGGTAGCCGTCCGCGTCCAGGGACTCGATGATCACCTCGCCCACGCGCAGCTCGTCCGGTCCCAGGCCGGTCATGCTGATCTGCTCCAAAAGGTGGTCACGCAGGGAAGGGGGGCTGGAGAGCATGTTTTCGTAGGCGGGCGCGTCCTTGTCTTCCCTCACTATGCTCTCGTAGCCGGAGCCGCCGGATGAGTATTCGCCCAGGTAGTTCTCCCAGTCGAACTCGTCGTTGACCTGGCCGTCCACCTCCACCTCGCGCTCGGAGGGAGGCTCTCCCACGACTTCGGCCTCAAAAGAGCCGTCGCCGTCGCCCCCGGCCTCGCCCTCCTGGCCGTCGGAGCGCAGGGCCAGGTCGTTTTCGGGCTCGGCCCCGGCGTCCAGCTCGGCCTGCTCCACGTCCTGGGTGGTCTCCTCGGTTATCTCCAAAAGGGGATTTTCTAGGAGCTCCTGGTTGATGGTATCGGCCAGCTCCAGGCGGTTGAGTTGCAGCAGCTTGATGGCCTGTTGCAACTGGGGAGTCATCACCAGTTGCTGGCTGAGTTTTAGGGTTTGTTTTATCTCCAGGGCCATGGTGCGTTACAGCTTGAACTGCTCTCCCAGATAGATGCGGCGCGCCACTTCGCTGCCGGCGATATCCTCGGGGGTGCCTTCCTCCAGCAGGGTGCCGGAGTTGACGATATAGGCACGGTCGCACACGCCCAAGGTCTCGCGCACGTTGTGGTCGCTGATGAGTATTCCGATGCCCCGTTCCTTGAGCTGGCGGATGATGTTTTGCAGATCAGCCACCGCCAAGGGGTCGATGCCCGCGAAGGGTTCGTCAAGCAGGATGAAGCTGGGCTCGGTCACCAGCAGCCGGGTGATCTCCACCCGTCGCCGTTCTCCACCTGAGAGGCTGAAGGCGCGGTTTCGCCTCAGGTGAGCCACGCCCAGATCGCCCAGCAGGCGCTCAAGGCGTGCCTCCTCCTCGGCTTCGCTTATATCCAGGGTCTCCAGGATGCCCCGCACGTTCTCTTCCACGGTGAGCTTGCGAAAGATGCTGGGTTCCTGGGGCAGATAGCTTATGCCCAGGCGGGCCCGCTGGTACATGGGCAGCTCGGTGATGTCCCGCTCATCCAGAAGGACCCGTCCCTCGTTGGGCCGGATGAGGCCCACGGTCATGTAAAAAGAGGTGGTCTTGCCCGCGCCGTTGGGGCCCAACAGGCCCACGATCTCCCGGTCGCGCAACTCCAGTGACACGCCGTCCACCACCCGGCGGCCGCCGTATATCTTGACCAGATTTTCCAGGCCCAAGCGAGGCAATAGTTTACTTCTTTTCTTTCGTTTCCAAGGACTTGGGAGTAATGGTCACCGACACGCGCTTGCCGGGCTCGCCGTGGACCACTGCGCGGTCCTGATCCAGGAACACGGTGATCTTTTCGCCGGAGATCTGGTTTGTGCCGCGCCACACCGTGGCCTTGCCCTCCAGGAGCATTTTGCGGCCGCCGGCCCAGTAGGTGGCCTGGCGCCCCACGGCGATACGGTCCTTTTGCACCACCTTCACGTGACCCGAAGCCACCACCTTGCGAACCTTGCCGCCGCCGTCCAGCACGCCTTCGGTGGCCGCGCCCTTGGCCTTGGGCTGCTCTTTGCCCTCTTGGTCGTAGTAGACGCTCAGTTTGTCGCAGGTGATCTTGACGTCGCCCTGCACCGCTTTCACCGTGCCGATGAAGGTGGCGACCTGGGTTTTGTTGTCCACCTCCAGAGAGTCAGCCACCACGTGGATGGGCTGATCGTTGGAGGCCATGGGCATGGTGGCGGCCCCCACGGAGCCGGCGGCGGCCAGGCACAGGGCCAGCAAGGTGGCGAAAAACGGCAGTCGACTCATAACCCTCTCCCCTTGGAACTAATGAAGCAGATCATATTTCACTCCACGGTGGCCCCGGGCGGCGGACCTTTGCCCTCGGGGGTGAAGATGGAGCGAACCTTGTTTTTCAGAATCATCTTGTTTTGTTCCACCAAGACCAGCATGCCTTGGCCGATCACCTTGTATTGCTTGCCCTGAATGGTGACCTCGGCGTCGGTTTCGGCGGTTTTGTCTTTTTCCCGATAAGTGATCACCGAGGTCAGCAACCGGTTGCCGTCGGCGGTGTGGCCGTCCACGTTGCCTTCCAGGGTGATGCTGTTGGTCTTCTGGTTATACACGCCCTGGTCACCGGATAGATAGACCGTGCCGCCCTTGTCCTGGTAGAACTCCACCGCCACCCGGTCCAGGTAGACCATGCCCGTATTTTCTTCGTAGCGGGCCTTGTCAGCCTTCAGGCTCCACTTGCGCACCCCGTTTTCCACGTGGGTGTAGTTGAGGCCCCGAAGGCGCGGACGGCTATCGCTGTCGGTAGGGGCAGCGTCGCCGGCCTTGATGACCGGGAGCTGAGCGGGCTGGTGCAGCAGGGCGGCCGCACCGGCACCGGCCACTATAGCCACCAGCACGGCAAGGATGATCCATCTAAGACGCTTCAAGCTACTCCCTCGCAAGCCGCCCGGAAGGGCGTTCCCCACGGGTCCGAAGGCTATACCCCCGTCACACCTAGCCCTTTGAGCCAAGTTCCCGCGCCACAAGTATATATATAGGGCCCTGACGGGTAAAGGCAAAATTCTTGCATGCAGAATCAAATAAGGATTGACATTGGCCAAAAAGTGTTGGTCGCCTAGATTGTCGCTTTTTTGAACCGATTTTTGCGTATACTAATACTCAAGCGGTCCGCTTATTAAGTTACATTTTGGTTGAGGTGCCTAGTAATGCCGGGAGTCCGGGTTTGCCCTGCTTGTGGAAGCAATGAATACCGAAGGTCAAGAAAGCGGGGGACCTGGGAAATCCTGCTCGGCAAGGTGGGCATCAGGCCGTATGTTTGCAAGACATGCCGCAACCGATTTTTCGGCAGCAAGGTTGGCGGTGTCCTCACCATAATCACCCTGGTTGTATTGCTGCTACTGGCGGCGGCGGGCATCTGGTGGTACTACGACGACGGTAACCCAGTTAAATCACATGCCAAAATGGATAATGCCCCGGTGACGGCCCCGGCCGCGAACCAGGCGGTGCAACTGCACGAGCAGATAGCCGCCCTGGCTGGCAGCTTGGCGGAGATTCGCCGGGAAAAGACTGCCCTGGTGGCCGAGTTGTCCCTATTGCGCGACCAGTTGCAGGCGGTGAAAACCAGCCCGGCCCAGCCCGCTCCGCAGGCCACTCCAAAAGCGGCGCTTGCACCACAGGGGGCGCGCACCCTGCTGGGCAGCGTGGGCTTTTCTCCCGGCAGCGCCGAACTGGACCTGTCGGCCCGGCAGACCTTGGCCCAAATCGCCACGCGGGTAGTTCAAGCCACCGGGGCGCGGGTGCTGGCCGAGGGCGCGGCCGACTCCTCCTCCATGGGGGCCCAAACCGCCGCCCGCTATGGCGACAACGCCGGTCTGGCCATGGCCAGGGCTCTGAGCGTGTTCAGGGCCCTGCAACAGATGGGGGTGGAGCAGGGGCGCTTGGGCATGGCCGCTGCGGGCCGGCCGGAATCGGCAAAAGACGCCGGACGCACGGTGCGCATCTGGTTGATCCCGTCCTCCTAGGCCTCGCCGCGCCCCACAAAAAAACGCCGCCGACCCCAGGGCCGGCGGCGTGCTTCGTTTTTGTGGTGTGCGTCTAACTTTCCAGACGTTTCCTGATGCACATGGCGTGGATGGGCAGGCCCTCGGCCTCGGCCAGGGTGGTGATGGTCTCGCCCAGCGAGGCCAGGCCCTCCTTGGTCAGGTACTGGTAGGTGGGCTTCTTGATGAAGTCGTCCACGCTCAGGCCGCTGAAGCTCAGCGCCGCCTGGCCGGTGGGCAATACGTGGTTGGTGCCCGAAGCGTAGTCGCCCACCGGAACCGGAGCCCAGGGGCCCATGAAGATGCTGCCCGCGTGGCGCACTTTCTGCAGGGTCAGGAAGGGATCGGCGGTGACGATCTCCAGGTGCTCGGCCGCGTACTGGTTGGTGAAGTCGATAGCCGCCTCGATGTTCTCGGCCACCAGAATGGCGCAGTAGCGCATGGCCTGGTCCATGATCTCGGTGCGGGGCATGGTGGGGTACAGGCGCTTGATCTCATCGCACACCGCCTGGGCCAATGCGGGGTCGTCGGTGACCAACACCGCCGCCGCGTCGGGGTCGTGCTCCACCTGGGAGAGGAAGTCCAGGGCCAAGAACTCGGGCCTGCCGGTGGAGTCGGCCAGCAGCAGGGCCTCGGAAGGACCGGCCGGGGAATCGATGTCCACTTGGCCGTAGACCAGCATCTTGGCCGCGGTCACGTACTTGTTGCCCGGCCCCACGATCTTGGCCACCTTTTCGATGGTGCCGGTGCCGTAGGCCAGGGCGCCCACCGCCCAGGGGCCGCCGATCTTGTAGACTTCCTTGACCCCGGCGATGTCGCAAGCCACCAGGGTGTAGGGGTTGGCCGTCAGGCCCTCGTCGGGCGGAGTGGTGACCACCACCCGTTTTACCCCGGCCACCACGGCGGGCAGGATGGTCATCAACACGCTGGAGGGGTAGGCCGCGCGCCGTCCGGGCACGTAGCAGCCCGCCGAGTCCAGGGGGGTGTTCTTGCGTCCGGCGATGATGCCGGGCATCACTTCCATCTGCCACTGGGGCCGGTCCATCTGGGCCGTATGGAAGGTGACCACGTTCTTGGCGGCTATCTTCAAATGGTCCACCACGTTCTGGGGAACCTGGCGGTAGGCGT
The DNA here is from genome assembly GCA_018896025.1 of Pseudomonadota bacterium. Lineage (GTDB taxonomy): Bacteria > Desulfobacterota > Desulfarculia > Desulfarculales > Desulfarculaceae > Desulfoferula. The sequence continues at coordinate 42,058 of JAHIND010000006.1, read as the reverse complement.
CGGCGATTTCCTCGGGGGTGACCAGGAAATCCTCGGCTTTCAGATCGCCCTTCAACTTGAGGTAATGCTCCACGTTGACCGCGTCGCCGCGCTGGCGGATGTCGTCCAAGATGGCCTTGGTGGAGTTGTAAATTTCCGAAACGTCCTGCATGGACCGGCGCATGATGGTGTTCAAGCGCTCCGGGCTGAGATCGGCGATCTTTTCTGGATTCAGTCGCATAACCTAACTATCTCCATGAATGGCAAATTCTCCGGTAGGAGAAAATACCAGCAGTACGCGGCCTTGGCAAGGGCGGCCGGCGCTCAGGAAAGTTGTGCCAGATAATCCCTAAGGGCCTGGGCGGTGGATTCATAGCCCAGTTCGTCCCAAGGCAGCTCCTCGGGCGCGAAGGCCTGCATCTCCAGGGCCTCGGCGCTGGCCTTGAGGTGGCCGCCGTTGGCGCTGGCGGTGTAGACCACCAGAACCCAGGGGTAACCCGGGTAGGAATAGACCCCCAGCAGGCCGGTAAGCTCCACCTCCAGGCCGGTCTCCTCGGCCACTTCCCGCTGGGCCGCCTCGGGCACCACCTCGCCGCGGTCCACGTGGCCGCCGGGCAAAATCCACTTGCCGTAGGCGCGGTCCCTTTGGGCCCGGCGCAGGAGCAGGACCCCTTGTTTGGTGTCCACCACCACCGCGGCGGCCACCTTGGGGTCTTCGTACACCGGTAGGCCGCAGGAGGTGCAACAATAGGGCGCGCCGCCAAGGCTCAGTCCCTTGGTGGAGATCAGGGCGCCGCCGCAGGAGGCGCAAAAACGGGGTGTGATGGGATGGGCCATGGTGTCAGTCGCACTCGGAATCTATTTGGTCCCGGCGTTTGATCAGGGTGACCTGGTTGCCAGCTTGGTTGTAAATAACTTCGTCCATGATGGCGTTGGCCAGGAAAATGCCCCGTCCCCGCTCGCTCAACAGGTGCTCGTTGAAGGTGGGGTTGAGAAGGCGGCCGTGATCGAAGCCTGCCCCCTCGTCGCTGATCGTGGCCAGCATCCGGCCGCTGTCCAACACGACCTCGACCTCCACTAACTTGCTCTCGTCCCAACTGTTGCCGTGTTCCATGGCGTTGGTGATGGCTTCGGCCAGAGCCAGCTTGATGTTGTTCTCCAGGTCGTGCTTGGCGAAACCCACCGCCACCGCGGACAAGGATATCTGATAAACCAGATCCTGCACGCATCCGGGGCGGCTGGGGGCGCGCATGCGGGTGGTCTGGCAAACCGCGGGCAGGGGGCATCCCTTGGGGCGGATGCAGGCTAGGCTGAGGGTCTTGCTGACCACCTGGTCCAGGATGTCCAGGTCCAGGGGTTTGGCCAAAAAGTTTTCCGCCCCAGCCTTTAGGGCGTCCACCACCACGGCGGCCTCGTCGTAACCGCTGATCATGACCACCGGCAGGCGGGGGTTCATGTCCTTGATGGCCTTGAGCAGCTGCATGCCGTCCAGGCGGGGCATGCGCACATCGCTGATGACCAGGTCGCAGGTGTGGCCGCGCAGAAACTCCAGGGCCTCCCTGCCGTCGGCGGCGGTGGAAACCTCGTAGCCCTTTTCGGAAAGCAGCCGGCCCAACAACTCGATGATCATGGATTCGTCGTCTACCACCAAAATGTGGTAGCTCTCCTGGGGCAGAGCGGGAGCTTGGCTGTGGCGCGAGGATGTCATTCAGAAATCCATGATGATAACAGCGACGTCATCGGGTAGATGATCGCCGTCGCACTGGCCCAACTCCACGGCCAGTTGCCTGGCCAACTGACTGGCCGCCAATGCGCGGTGCTGTTCAAGCAATTGTTTCAGGCGCTCCGTGCCCATGGGCTCGCCTTGGGCGTTCGGTGCGTCCACCAATCCATCCGTATAGATGACCAGGCGTTGGCCGCCGGTCAGCTTCGATTGCCTATCACAGTATTGTAGCAGGGCATGATCGTTTGAAAACACCCCCAAGAAGGGGCTGGACTGTTCCAGGGTGGTCACCTCTCCAACCTGGTTTTGCAGCAGGGGGGAGGGGTGCCCGGCCAGGCACCAGCACAGGGTATTGTTCCGGGGGGTGTAGCGGCCCAGAAAGGTGGTGACGAACACGTCCTCCGGGGTGAGGCGCAGGAGGTCCTCGTTCAAAAGCTCCAGCACTCTGGCCGGGGAATAGTGGCTCCCCAGATAGCGCGGCACCAGGGCCTTTAAGATGCTGGCGGTCATGGCCGAGGCCACTCCGTGGCTGGAGACGTCGGCCACCACCAGGCCCAGGTCCCCTCCGGGAAGCTCGAAAAAGTCGAAATAATCCCCGCCCACCCCTCGGCAGGGCTTGAACAGCCAGGCGGCCTTGAGTCCCGGCAGCTCCTTCTGCTTGGGCAGCAGGAACTGCTGGTAGCGGGCAGCCAACTCCAGCTCGTAGGCCATGATCCGGTTCTTGGTCCTGAGGTCGGCCATCATGCGCTTGCTGTTCACCGCGTTGCGTATCTTGAGCGGCAGCACCAACTTCAGATCCACCTCGCTGAGGGGCTTGACGAAATAGCCGTAGCAGTCCATGGCCAGCACCTTGGTCAGGGACTCCACGTCGTCCAAGGAGCTGTTGACGATGACCGGGATTCCTCTGGCCTCTGGGTTGTCCATGCGCCATTGCAGGAAGGTGAACCCGTCCATCACCGGCATCATCAGATCAAGGAGGATCAGGTCCACTTCGGGATGACGGCTCAGTATCTCCAGGGCCTCCTGTCCGTGGGAGGCCTCCAAAAAGCGGTAGCCCTCCTGGGACAGGCTTTCGGTGAGCAGATTGCGGTTCAGGCGGGAGTCGTCCACCACCAGGATGGAGGCCGGCTGGCCCCATGCCCCTTGGCTCCAGTTGTGGTTCATGGGGTTTGCCTCCGGGGGGCGCGGGTGGCCGGCCCGATCTGTATCTACGCGCAAGATGTGTTCCTCCTACCACGGAGCGGTCCCTTTGGCGGGCCCTTGGGGAGGATCCGGCTTGGCTGGATGGATTTTGATTTTGGGCAGGCGCTGTCTATCTGGTGCGTTTGGGAAAAATGCGCCCGGGCCTCGCGGTCCGGGCGGGCGGCCCTTAATGGGGCCGTTTGGTGAACGTAACGAGATTGCGCTTCGAGGCGGCCGCTCGAGGCAGGCTCTTGGTCAGAGGGCGGGTGTCCCGACAAAAGGGCGGCCCATTCAGGAGGCCAGGGATATCTGGAAAATCTTATCCAGCTTGACCACCTTGAACATGGTGTAGATATCCTTGGACATATTGTCTATGCGCACGGTCCCGCCGTGAGGGGACAAGCTTTTGTAAAGCAGCAGCAGCTTGCCGATGCCGGAACTGCCGATAAAAGTAACGCCGCTGAAGTCCAAGACAACTTCCTTGAGAGCGGCCAGATCGAGATCCAGAAAACGCCTTTTCATCTCCTCTGCGCCACGCTCATCAATGTTGCCGGCGATTTCTATGCGTACCTGATCTTCTTGGGCAACGACGTTGAGTTCCATTGCCTTTCCTAACTTGCAAAAGTGCGGCCTGGCTGCGGACCGGCCATGGGGCGGGCTCCCACTGTGAATGTTTATCTATAACAAAACCGATTACGGGGCGCAACGATAAAAGTCAGAGTTAAAACGGGGTTAGAGCCAGTTCGCCTACTTGGCTGGCGGGGCGGCTCCAGACTTGGGAAGGGCGATGGTCAGATTCAAGCGGCGTCCGTCCCGCTCCAGTAGATAGGTGTGCGGCGCGAAAGGGGCCGCCTTGATGGCGTCGTGGATGCCCTTGGGCGAAGTAAGGGGCTTTTCGTCCACCGCCAACAGCAGATCGCCGGGCAAAACTCCGGCCTTTTGGGCCGGGCTGCCTGGAATAATTCTCTTTACCACCAACCCGCCGTTCTCAACTCCCAGCAGCAGCCCCAGGCGCGGGGGAGGCGGCGGGGCGGGAGTGGAAACGGCCAGCAGGTCTGCCGGGGCGTTTTGAGCCGCCATGACCATGGTCTGGGCCCCTTGAGCGCTTACCGGCAGGATGGTCAGGAGCCTAGCCCCGGGCAGACGCCGGGCGATGCGCGGAGGCAGGCCCATGTCCCCAGCCAGGTGCCCGGCCCCGGCCAGGACCAGGCCCCGCTTGCCGCCGTCGGGCCAGGGGACCAGGCGCAGGGCCAGGTTGTGGGCCATGGTCTCGTCGCGCACCACCTGGGCCGCGAAAAAATCCTCCTGGGCCTGGGGGTCTTTTACGCCGTGGAAGGCGAACTGCCGGGCCACTTTTTTCCGGTAGGCCGGGTCGTCCAGGTTCAGGGACGGAGCGATGGAGGCCCGCTGCTCAGGGGTGAGGGACTTCAGGCCGCCGGAGGCCACCTGGCGCACCACGCCTTGGGGGGCGTTGAGGGCCACCAGGGTTAGGCCCTTGGCCCGCACCTCGGCAAAGATGGGGGCCACCATCTTCCAGGGAAAGCCCCAGCTATGGTCCCATTTCACCTGGGCGCGGAATTCATCCAGGGTGATCTTGCCCGCGGACAGGGCGTCACAGGCGGGCTGGGCGTCCTGTTGCAGCCATTCCACCCCTACCACCAGCGGTCCCTGGGCGGCCATGGCCTGGAGCACCTGCAACTGAATGGCGTGGTGGCCGGGATGATCGTGGCGCTCACCCACCAGCACCACCCTGGCCTGGGACAGGCGGTGCGTCAGCTCCGCTTGGTCAAGGGGCTGGGGGGCGGGCGGGGCCAGGTAGTCCCCCGGAGCCAAGGCGCGAGGCGGCGTATGGGTCATGCCGGCGCAACCCACGGCCAAGGCCAGGACGGCCAAGGCCAGGCCTGCCCAAAGCCGTTGGAAGCGCTGGCGGCCCAAGGTCCTATTGCTGGCCTGGGGGCAGGGGCTGGGACAGTCCGGCCTCGCTGAAGCGCAGCAGCACGTTGTCCTGCACCCAGTGGGGGTCCCACCACTCGGTGGGGTTCACGAACACCCCGCCCACCAGGATGGAGAAGTGCAAATGGTCGCCCAGGGCCAGGCCGGTCATGCCCGACAGGCCGATGACCTGGCCGCGCTGCACTTCGTCGCCCGGCTTCACTCGCAGCTCGGACAGGTGGCCGTAAAGGCTGGCCACTCCCTGGCCGTGGCTGATGATGACGCAGTTGCCGTAGATGCCCCGCTTGGCGGCGTAGCGCACGATGCCCTTGGCCGCGGCCTTCACCGGGCTGCGCTCGGTGTGGGCCAGGTCCTGGCCCAGGTGCACGCTGCGGCTGACCTCCTTCTTGTCCAGCACGTATTCCCGGCGGTCGCCAAAGGCGGCCTTGGGCGCGCCCAGGGGGCGTTCCATGGTCTTTTGCCAGAGTTGGTAGGGCTGGCTGGGCAGGGCGGCCTTGGCGATCTCGGCGTTGTCCAACTGGCGCAGCTCCTGGTTGATCCACAGGAACTTGGCCAGAGGCGTCTGGCGGTCGGTGGGAATCTGGTCAGCGAAGCGGGCGGCCACCCGGTTCATGAAGCTCTCGTTGAGGTTGATGATGTCGGTCTTGAAGTTTTTCCAGCGCACCTTCACGTTGAGCGGCATTTGGACCTGGTTGCCGGCCGGGTCCTGGGCCCACAGGTCGATGTTCATGCCCTGGGGATTGCCGTCGGCATAGGCGAAATAGCACAACTTGGTGTTCGGCTGCTGGGGCCAGGGGGACCAGCCCCGGAAGACCTGATCGCCCACCCGCACCCCGTGGCTGGCCTCGGCCTCGTTCACCGTGTACACGGCCAGGCCGGTGCCGCCCCGGTTCAGGCGGATGATCTGGCTGAGGGAGCTTAGCTGCGGCGGGGTGGTGTCCACCATCACCGGGAACTCCTTGACCACCACGTTGCCCTTCATCCAATTGCGCCAGGAGCGGTCCGCCGCCTCCACCACCAGGGTGGCCTTGCCTTGGCGCATGCCCATCTCCAGGGGGTTGACGGCCAGCTTGAGCGAGGCCACCGGCGCGCCGGGGGCGTCAAAGGCCTGGTTCAGCACCACCCCCTTGCGCTCGTTCTGCTGCATGGTGACCCGCACCCAGGCCAGGCCTCGGCCCTGATCGCTCACCCTGAGGAACACGGTGTTGCTCTTGCCCAGGTACTTGAGGGGCTTTTCCAGGGCTACCTGGGGAGGATCGCCCTCCAGGTGGGGCCAGACATAAAAAGCCCCGGCGCCCAAAAGGACCAGGATCAGGATGAGGATGATCAGCCAGAGGCGGCTTTTTCCGCGGGCCATGTAGTTGTGCTCCCTTGCCGAAATATAGGAGTTGGTGCTTACTCAAAAAAGGTTAGGCTAGGCCACGGTCACTGTCAAGGATACTCCCTCCGGGAAGCGGCTTGCCGGGCCGCATTCATCGCCGTAATATTACTTCATGATCGAATCTATCAACGGCAAAACGCCCCAAGTGGACCCCAGCGCCTTTATCGCGCCGGGCGCGGTGGTCCTGGGCGACGTGGAGTTGGGTCCGGAGGTCAGCGTGTGGTACGGCTGCGTGCTGCGCGGCGACATCAACTGGATCCGAGTGGGCGCGAGAACCAACCTGCAGGACGGCTCGGTCATCCACGTGTCCCACACCGGCCAGGGCACCCTGGTGGGCAGCGAGGTGGTGGTGGGGCACCGGGTGGTGCTGCATTCGTGCACCGTGGGCGATCAGGTGCTCATCGGCATGGGCGCGGTGGTGCTGGACCGGTCCCAGGTGGGAGATGGGGCCATCGTGGCCGCCGGGGCGGTGGTGCCGCCGGGCATGATCGTGCCGCCGGACACCATGGTGGCCGGGATTCCGGCCAAGGTGATCCGGCCGGTGACCCCGGAGCAGCGCCAGGCCACCGTGGCCACCATGGAGCGTTACCTAACGGCCATGGCCATGCACAAACAAATGCACTCCGGCGAGGGCCGGTAGGCCGGACATGGAGACGGCGCCCAAACTCCCGGACGGCCTGCTGGAGCAGGTGCGGGACAACTGCGTCATCGCCGACGCCTCGGTGGCCGGGCGCTTCAGCCTGTGCGGCCTGCTGCTGCGCCTGCGCAATCTTTACAAGTGGGAGCGGGGCCTGCCTCCCTGGCAGGAGCAGGACACCAGCCAAATGCTGGAGTGGGTGAGCGAGCGGGAGCAGCTCTGGGAAGAGGCCCTGGAAAAGGAGCCCCAGCCCCTGAGCCTGAACGGCCAAAGCTTCGACCCCTGGGACACCGAGGGCCTCAACCGGGTGCTGGCCCCCCTGGGCCTCTTATACGGGGCCGGGGTGGTGGGAGGCGGCGCGCCGGTGTTCTTTCTGGCTCGCCAGGAAAAGACCTGGCGCCAGGACGGCATGATGGTGCACCGGTTGGGCGAGGAACTCACCCACGACATCCTGTTTTTGCCCGGCCTGCGCCAGGGAGGCGACATCTTCCTGCGGCGCGGCCCGTTTCCCTATCTGGTTTGGGACCTCTTGGCCGACCCTCGGCCCAGCCAGACCGCCTTCAAGCGCTTCGCTCTTGAGGCCTATGGCCGGGACTATCGCGAGGTCATAACCAAGCCCTCCTGGGAGGCGCTGGAGCCGGTGCTGGAAGGGGAGATGCGGGCGGTGCTTTGGCACGAAATGGGCGAGGCCACGGACGCGGCCCCGGCCCAGGAGCTTTTGGCTCTGGCCGCGGGCGGGCATCCGGGCAGCGACGTGGAGCACTTCGTGCGGGGCATCAAGGACCTCATGGCCGACTGCGGCCCCCAGGGGCGCTTGGCCCAGATCGCCGCCCACCAGAGCAAGGGAGCCCTGGGCCTGTACCCGGTGTGGCAGGCGGGCTTTTTAAAGCTCTTGTTCCCGGAGATCGTGCCCGCGGTGCAACAGTACATGGCCCACGGCGACTGGGAGGCCGTGGAGCAGGCGCGCCTCACCGGCTGGCAAAAGGCCCAGCAGGCGGCGGATGAGCTCAATGAGATACTGACCGGCTACCAGGACGCCGAGGCCCGGACCCTGGTGCGCAGGGTGGTCATGGAACCCTTGGTGGGAGCGGCCGCGCCCAGGGCGGAAGACTAGAATCCGCTGGGCGGGACCTGGCTGGCCTGTGTTACTTGAGCCGGTAGGTGATGAGTCCGTGAGTGAGGTCGTAAGGCGAAACGCTTACGCGCACCTTGTCTCCCACGAGAACCTTTATCTTGAATCGTTTCATCCTGCCGCTGAGGACGGCGCGCAGGGTGTGTCCTTGCTCGGTGACCACTTCCATCTGCCCCCCGCCCAGGGTGCGGGTGACCTGGCCTTCAAGGTGAATAAGATCGTCGCGGCTCAAGCTGCCTCCTTGGTCTGGAATGAATAACGCGCCGCCCGGACTCACCGCCCGGCTGCTCAGGAGTTTCCAGAGGTTACGCGGCGGGTCAACTATGCCACGGGTAGGGGTCGGCGTCAAGGCCATGGCAGCTTCGCCACACCACAAAAATACTTGTCAACCCCCCGAGTGGTGTGTATATTTCCGACTTCAGCACAGGGCCGACCAATTTTAGGGACGGCTTCGGGAGAGGATACGAGCTATGAGCCAGGTATGCGAATATTGCGGTAAGAAGCCCCAGGTGGGCAACAACGTGAGCCACGCCCACAGAAAAACCAAGCGGCGTTTCAATCCCAACCTGCAGCGCGTTCGCACCGTGGAAAACGGTCACGTGCGTCGGGTCCGGGTTTGCACTCGTTGCCTGCGCTCTGGCGTGATCAACAAACCCGCCTAAAAAGCTTCCCCCAAAATTCCGCGGAGGACGCCATGCGTCCTCCGCTTGCTTTTGCCTGCCCGCTTGCGGAGCAGGTCAGTGGTCCATTCTGCGCACCGACAGGATGTCCCTGAGCCCCGCTATGTCCTTGAGCACCCGGTGGAGCTGTTTGGCGTCGTGCACCTGGATGGTGAAGGTGGCGATGCCCTTGAGCTCCTCGGTGGTCTTGACCTCCGCCTCCAAGATATTGATATCGTGTTTTTTCATCACCCCGGCCATGTCGGCCAGGATGCCCGCCCGGTCGGAACTGATCACCTGGATGCGCACCGGGCGCACCTCCTCCTTGGCCAGGTCCCACTCCACCTCCACCCGCCGCTCTGGGTCCAGTTCGGCCACGTGAGTGCAGTCGCCCCGGTGGATGGTCACCCCCCGGCCACGGGTGATGTAGCCCACCACCTCGTCGCCGGGCAGAGGGTTGCAGCACTTGGCGAAGCGCACCAGGATGTCGTCCAGGCCCTTGACCTTGATGCCCTCCGGGGCCGGGCGGCGGCGCAGGCGCTTTAGGGAGCGCTCGATAAGGCCGGGCTTTTCCTGATCCTCCTCGGTGGGTCGGGGCAAAATCTTGTTTACGATGTGGCGCGGCGAGACCTTGCCGTAGGCCACCGCCGCCAACAGATGCTCCTGGTCCTGGAAGGAGAGGTCGGTCATCACCTTGGCCAGCCTGCCGTCCTTGACCACCGAGGCCAGGGTGAGCTTGTTCTTGCGCAGCTCCTTGTCCAGGATTTCGCTGCCCAGGCTCACCGAGCGGGAGCGCTCCGACTCGCGGATGTAGGCGCGTATCTTGGAGCGGGCCCGCCCGCTGATCGCGAAACCCAGCCAGTCCTTGCTGGGCTTGTGATTGCTCTGGGTGATGATCTCCACCTGGTCGCCGGTGGCCAGCTCGCTTTTCAAGGGCACCATGCGGCCGTTAACCCTGGCCCCCACGCACTGGTGGCCCACCTCGGTGTGGATGGAGTAGGCAAAATCAATGGGCGTGGAGCCACGGGGCAGAGCCTTTACCTCGCCGCCGGGGGTGAACACGAAAATCTCGCCGGGGTAGAGGTTCATTTTGAGAGACTGCATGAACTCGGTGGGGTCTTCCAGGTCCCGCTGCCACTCCATGAGCTTGCGCAGCCAGGCGAAGCGCCCCTCTTCGGACGCGTCGCCCGCCCCCTCTTCCTTGTAGCGCCAGTGGGCGGCGATGCCCTCCTCGGCCACCCGGTGCATCTCATCGGTGCGGATTTGGATCTCCATGCGCTGGCCCATGGGCCCCACCACCGAGGTGTGCAGGGACTGGTACATGTTGGGCTTGGGCATGCCGATGTAGTCGCGGAAGCGGCCGGGGATGGGCTTCCACACGTTGTGCGCCACTCCCAGGGCCTCGTAACAGTCCCGGAGCTTGTCCACCACCACCCGAAAGGCAATCAGGTCGTAGAGCTGATCGATGTCCACGCCCCGGCGCTGCATTTTGCGGTAGATGCTGTAGAAGTGCTTGGGCCTTCCGTCCACGGTGCAGGCGATGCCCTGTTCGGCCATCTGCTCCTGGAGCACCTGCTTGACCTCGGAGATGAAACGCTCCCGCTCGCTCTGGCGGGTGGCCACCCCGTCCTTGATGCGCTGGTAGATGTTGGGTTCCAGGAAATAGAGGGTCCAGTCCTCCAACTCGGCCTGCCAGCGGCGGATGCCCAAACGGTGGGCCATGGGAGCGTAGATGTCGCGGGTTTCCTGGGCGATGGAGCGCTGCTTGGCCGGGGGCATGTAGCCCAGGGTGCGCATGTTGTGCAAACGGTCGCCTAGTTTAATGAGCAGCACGCGGATGTCGTTGGCCATGGCCAGGATCATCTTGCGCATGTTCTCGGCCTGCTGGGCGGTCTTGGTGGTGGCGCTGATCTGGGTGATCTTGGTCACCCCGTCCACCAGGGAGGCCACCTCCGGCCCCAGTAGGGCGGCCACGTCTTCCACGGTGGTGTTGGTGTCCTCCACCGCGTCGTGCAACAAGGCCGCGCAGATGCTGGCCACATCGGTGTGCATTTCGGCCAAAAGGGCGGCTACGGCCAGGGGGTGGCTCAGGTAAGGCTCGCCCGAGCGGCGCACCTGTCCCTTGTGCACCTTGGCCGAAAACACATAGGCCTTTTGAATGGCGCCCACATCGGCCCCAGGGTGGTATCCCCGGACCGCGTCGATGATTTCGTTGATGCGTTGCAGGGCCAAGCGCCAGGCCTCGAAGTTGGGTTAGTGTTTACTGCCGCTTATTCAACTCTTGCGCGTACCGGCCCCGTGGTCAAGCACCACTTGCGTGGTGTTCGATTTATAAGGGCCTGCCGCCGCCCTGGCGCACCATGTCCACTAGGCGGGCCGCCGCCTCCCCCACGGGGATCATATCCACGTCGCCGCTTAGGCGGTGTTTGAGCTCCACGGCCCCTTCCTGGAGGCCCTTGGCTCCCACCACTACCCTGAGCGGTATGCCGATGAGGTCCGCGTCCTTGAACTTCACCCCAGGGCGAAGGTCGCGGTCGTCCATGAGCACGTCGATGCCCGCGGCGCTGAGGTCGGCGTAAAGCTTCTCGGCCGCCTCCAGCACCTCGCCGTCCACGGCCATGGGCAGGATGGCCAGCGAGTAGGGGGCGATGGCCAAGGGGAAGATGATGCCCCACTTGTCGTGGCCCTGCTCGATGGCCGCGGCCACGATGCGGGTGACTCCGATGCCGTAGCAGCCCATGATGATGGGTCGGCTCTGGCCCTCGGCGTCCAGGAACTCGGCGCCCATGGCCTGACTGTACTTGGTGCCCAGGCGGAAGATGTGCCCCACCTCGATGCCTCTGGCAAACACGGGCTCTTTGCCGCAGCGGGGGCAGGGGTCGCCGGGCTCGATAATCCTGAGGTCGGCCTTGGTGGCCTGGGCCACGTCGCGTCCCAGGTGCACCCCGGTGAGGTGGGCGTCGGCCTGGTTGGCCCCGGCTACCAGGGCATCGGCAAAGTAAAGCTCCTGGTCGGCGTAGATGGGTATTTTCAGCCCCACCGGTCCGGTGAAGCCCACCGGTCCGCCGCTGACCTCCACGATCACCGAGGCCGGGGCCAGCTCCAACTCGGCCGCGCCGATAAGGTTCTTGAGCTTGATCTCGTTTAGCTGGCGGTCGCCGCGCACCATGGCCGCCACCGGCTTGCCGTCGGCCAGGTAGACCAGGGTCTTGGCCACCTGGGCCGGGCTAACCTTCAGGAAAGCGGCCACCTCCTCCACGGTGTGGGCGCCGGGAGTGTCCACCTGGGCGATCTCGGCCACCGCCTGGGACGGCTCGCCCTGGGGCGGGGCCACCTCGGCCTTCTCGAAGTTGGCCGCCCAGCCGCACTGGCAGGAGGCGATGGCATCCTCGCCGGTGTCGGCCAGGACCATGAACTCGTGGCTGAAGGAGCCGCCGATGGCCCCGGAGTCGGCCTCCACCACCGCGAAGTCCAGGCCCAGGCGATTGAAGATCGCGCTGTAGGCCTGGTGCATCACCTGATAGCTGGCCGCCGAGCTCTCGTCGTCGGTGTCAAAGGAGTACCCGTCCTTCATGATGAATTCGCGGGAGCGCATCACCCCGAAGCGGGGGCGGATTTCGTCGCGGAACTTGGTCTGGAACTGGTAGAGGTTCAGCGGCATGTCCCGGTAGGAGCGCACCTCGCGGCGCACCAGGTCGGTGATGACCTCCTCGTGGGTGGGGGCCAGGCAGTAGTCATGATCGTGGCGGTCCTTGAAGCGCAGCAGTTCCCGGCCGTAGTGCTCCCAGCGGCCCGACTCCTGCCACAGCTCGGCGGGCTGCACGCCGGGCATGAGAAGCTCCCTGGCCCCGGCCGCGTCCATTTCCTCGCGGATGATGCGCTCCACCTTGCGCAGGGTGCGCAGGCCCAGGGGCAGCCAGGTGTATACGCCCGAGGCCAGCTTGCGGATCATGCCCGCGCGCAGCATGAGCTGATGGCTAACCACCTCGGCTTCGGCCGGGGTCTCCTTGAGGGTGGGGATGAATGCCTGAGAGAACCGCATGTGTCTACTGCTCGCTTTGTTCTGAATGATTGGTTTCGTATTCCGATGCCGCCCGGCGCACCTGCTTCATGAACTCGTCCAACAGCTCCGCCTCGGGCACCTTTTTTATGATTTCGCCGTGGGCGAAGATTACTCCCTGGCCCCGGCCTCCGGCCAGGCCCACCTGGGCGTGTTTGGCCTCGCCGGGGCCGTTGACCACGCAGCCCATGATGGCCACGGTCAAGGGGGCGCTGATCTTGGCCAGCTCCGGCTCGGCCCGCTCCAGCAGGCCCATAAGGTCTATCTCGGTGCGGCCGCAGGTGGGGCAGGAGATGATCTCCACCCCGCGCCGGCGTAGGCCGCAGGCCCTGAGGATGTGCCAGGCCGCTTCCACCTCGCGCACCGGGTCGGCGGTGAGGCTCACCCGGAAGGTGTCGCCGATGCCCTCCATGAGCAGCGCGCCGATGCCCACCGCGCTCTTGACCGTCCCGGCCAACAGCCCGCCCGCCTCGGTGACCCCCAGATGCTGGGGGTAGTCCGAGCGCTGGGCCCACAAACGACAGGCCTCGATGGTGGTCAGCACGCTGGAGGATTTGAGGCTCACCTTGATCTGGTCAAAGCCCCGCTCCTCCAACAAACGCACGTGGCCCAGGGCCGCCTCCACCAGGGCCGCCGGGCCGGGCCCACCGCAGCGCTCTAGGACCTCCTTGGGAAGGGAGCCGGAGTTGGCCCCCACCCGGATGGGCGCTCCCGCCGCCTTGGCCGCATCCACCACCCGAGCCACGGCAGCCGGGCCGCCGATGTTGCCTGGGTTGATGCGCAGGGAAGCCGCGCCGTTTTCCAACGCGGCCACGGCCAGGGCGGGATCGAAGTGCACGTCCGCGATCACCGGCAAGGGGCTGGCTTGGGTGATGGGCCCAAAGGCCGCCGCCGCGGTGAGGTCGGGCACCGCGCAGCGCACCAACTCGCAGCCCGCCTCGGCCAAGGCCCTTATCTGGACCAGGGTGGCCTCGGGGTCGCGGGTGTCGGTGTTGGTCATGGACTGCACCGCCACCGGCGCGCCTGCGCCAACCGGCACCGAGCCCACCATGATGCCACGGGTTTTATCGCGGGTATGGGTCATGCGCTTTTCCTGCCGCCCTTCCTGGGCAGCGTTTGTGCGAAGCTATGAAAACACCTTGTCCGGAAAGGCGGAGGCCAAGATGACCCCCTCCACCTCGCCGCCCGGTCCTTTAACATGCGACTTGCGCCCCGGCACCCGAGTCACGGCCAGGGTCTGCTCGGCGGCCTGGCCCAGCTTAAGCGCCTGGGCTATCTCCGCCGCGTCCAGGGCGCAGATGTTGTCCCGGCGGCAGACCAGGCACAGGAAAGTCTGGCCGTCCGCCTTCAGGTCCGCGCCCAGGGTGACCAAATCCTCGGGGCTGAAGCTGAAGTGCCATGGCGACTTCTCTTTGCTGTGCCTCAGCCACACCAGGATGCCGCCGTTGACCTGGTAGCGTCCATTGCCCAGCGGCTTGATCGTCTCAAAGGCCGGGTGCCCGATGAGCAGGCTCAGGGCGGCGCCCCGGTAAAAATCGGCCGCAGCCACGGGCATCAGTGCACCATCTAGGCCAGGCCGCCCTTGAGGAACAGGGTGTGCGAGCCCTCCAAGGCCAGGTTTATCACCCGGTCGGCGATGGCCGAGGGCTCCTCGCCCTTGGCGAAAAAGCTTTTAACCACCCTGGCGGCCAGCACCTCGAAGGGTGTTCCGTTCAGGCCTTCCTGGAGGCGAGCCAGGCTGCACTCCTCGTAAGGGCCCAAGGGATTGTAGATGGCCTCGGAAATGGCGGCCATCTCCTGGTCGCTGACCACCGCGGTCAGGGGGCGCAAAATCTCCGCCGCCGAGGCGTGGGCCTCCCGTGCAATGAGCCTTTTCAACTCCTGGTGCAGCTTGGCCCAGTAGCCGGGGGAGGTGGCCTGGTTGATCTCGATCTTGTCCAGGGCGCAGGCCAACAGGCCGTATTGCATCTGGCCATCCAGGGCCTGATCCACCACCTCGCTTTGGCCCAGGGCGGTGCCGCTGAAGGTGAAGTCCCGGCGCAGGGCCTCGCCCAACAAGGCGGCGATCTGGGCGGACAGGCTGTAGATGGCCTGGGCGTGTTGAGTTGGGTTGGGCTCTGTTTGGGTCATGGCTATCTCTCGCCCCTGGCGCTGGAGCGCACCTCGCGCACCGTGACGCCCATTTGGCTGAGCAATGCGGCCAGCACTCCCTGGCCCGGCCCGCCCTGGGGGTTCACCCCTTGAGGGTCCCAGCCGCAGGAAGGTGAGCGGTCCTTCAAAAGGGCCAGGCGCACCCCGTGTTGGGCGCACAGCTCGGCCACCAGCTTGGCCCCACGGGCAAAGGCCAGGCTCACGTCCTTGCCGTCCTCGTTCACCAGGCGGGCCCGGCCTGAGAGCACGTCCGCGCCCTCGCGGCCAAAACAGGCCCCCACGAAGCGGGCCGGAGGCCGGGGGGTGCCCAGGCCTCCCAGCACCTCGGGGCACAGGGCCAGCACCGGCTCATCGCCCAAGAGCCCGCGCACTTGTTCGCACAGGCAGTGGCGGCCGTCGTAGCGCACCCGGTGGCCCAAAAGGCAGGCGGAGACCAGAATCAAGCCCGCACCTCCACCAGAGGCTCGTCACCCTGGCGGGGTTCGATGCGCCCCACCACAAAGGCCTGCTCGCCCTTTTCCTGGAGCAGGGCCACCACCTCGGCCGCCTGCTCGGCGGGCACCACCAGGGCCATGCCCAGGCCCCAGTTGAAGGTGCGGCTCATCTCCCGCTGGCTCAGGCCACCGGCGTTTTGCAGCCAGGCGAACACCGGGGGCACCGGCCAGGAGCCCTGGTCGATCACCGCCCGGCAGCCCTGGGGCAGTACGCGCGGCAGGTTTTCCAAGAGCCCGCCGCCGGTGATGTGGGCCGCGGCCAAGAGATCGAAGTTGTCGCGCACCGCCAGCACCGGTTTTACATAGATGCGGGTGGGGGTGAGCAGGGTCTGGCCCACGCTGTGCTCCAGGCCCTCGGCGCTGTCGGTGACCGCCAGGCCCAGTTCATGGAAGACAATCTTGCGCACCAGAGAGAAGCCGTTGCTGTGCAGGCCGCTGCTGGCCAGGCCCACCACCGCCGCGCCGGGCTTCACCTGGGAGCCGTCGATGATCTTGGAGCGCTCCACCAGACCCACCGCGAATCCGGCCAAATCGTACTCGCCGTCCGGGTACATGCCCGGCATCTCGGCGGTCTCGCCGCCCACCAGGGCGCAACCCGCCTGGCGGCAGCCTTTCACCACACCGGCCAGGACCGCCTCGGCCACTCCCAACTCCAGCTTGCCGGTGGCCAGGTAGTCCAAAAGGAACAAGGGCTGGGCCCCGGTGACCACGATGTCGTTGACCACCATGGCCACCATGTCGATGCCGATGGTGTCGTGCTGGTCCATCATGAAGGCGACCTTGAGCTTGGTGCCCACTCCGTCGGTGGAACTGACCAAGACCGGGTCGTCCCCGGCCAGCCCGGCCAGGGAAAACAGGCCCGAGAAGCCGCCCAGGCCGCCCAGGACCTGGCTGCTGTGGGTCGATTTGACTATCTTCCCGATATTTTTGATGAACTGGTCGGCTTTTTCTATGTCTACCCCGGCGGCGCGGTAGCGGTCGTCCTGGCTCATGGGCCTAATTCTCCTCGTGTTTAAACCGGCCTTAAGCCGCATGTTTCACGCGGCTTAACCTTAGCAGAAAACCTCTCCGGCATAAAGCAATGCGCCGGGGTTGACGCGGAGGCCTGGGAAGGGCAGAAATGTAGGAGCCCTTTTACCTGGAGACGCTTTGCAAGCCTCGGTGACCCCGTTCGATTTACCCCTGTTGGCCTCGTCCCTGGCCGCCCTGTCCGGGGTGGGTCCGGTTACCGCCAAACGCCTGGCCGCGCGCGGCATAAAAACCTGGGGCGACGGCCTGTTCTTTTTACCCGCCCGTTACCAGGATCGCCGCACTCCGACCCCGGTCCGGGACCTGCTGGAGGGCCGCTTGGCCGTGGTGCAGGGCCGGGTGGTCTCCGGCGGCCTGTTGGGCAAGAAGGGCAAGGTTTACCGCTTCACCCTGGAGGACGCCACTGGCCGTTTGTCCTGCCTGTGGTTCCGTTTCAAGCGGGCCCATCTGGAGAGCTTCTCGCCCGGTGACGAGCTGTTCGCCGTCGGGGAGGTGAGCCTTGGCAACAAGGGCGAGGCCCAGATGATTCACCCCGAGCTGTACCGCGCCGGGGATGTGGGGCCGGACCACGCCTCGGTGGGGCGCATCGTGCCGGTGTACCCCGAGGTGGAGGGGGTGGGCGCGGGCACGGTGCGCCGCTTTATGGGCGAACTGGTCCAGCGCAGCACGGAATTGATTTCCGACCCCTTGGCCGGGCTGCTGCCTCGCGACCTGTACCCCATGCCCGTGGCTGAGGCCCTGTCCAAGGCCCACCAGCCGCCCCATGACGCTATCCCTCAGGATTTGGACCCGGACCAGGCCGCCTGGCGCCAGACCCTGGCCATGAACGAATTGCTATATTTTGAGTTGGGCCTGGTCCTGAAACGCCGCAGCCGGGAGGCCTCTCCCGCCCAGGCCCTGGACCCGCCGGGCAAGCTGTTGGCCGGGCTCATGCAGGAGTTACCTTTTGAGTTCACCCCCGGCCAAAAAGAGGCGGTTAGGCTCATCCAAGGCGACCTGGCCCAGAGCCACCCCATGGGCCGCCTGCTCTGCGGCGACGTGGGCACCGGCAAGACCGTGGTGGCCGCCGCCGCCGCCTGCCTGGCCGTGGAGGCTGGAGCTCAGGTGGCGGTCATGGCCCCCACCGAGGTCCTGGCCCGCCAGCATCTGGCCACCCTGAGCCGCTATCTGGAGCCCCTGGGAGTTAGCGTGGCCCTGGCCGTGGGCGGAGGCAACGGCGCAGACCAGGCCGCCCGGCTTGCCGCTGCCCAGGGTGGGGCTCAGGTCTTGGTGGGCACCCACGCCCTGCTGGGGCAAAAGCTCTCCTTCGCCAACCTGGGCCTGGTGATCATCGACGAGCAGCACCGCTTCGGGGTGCACCAGCGCCTGGCACTTGCCGCCAAGGCCAAGAGCCCACACCTGTTGGTGCTCTCGGCCACCCCCATCCCCCGCACCCTGGCCCTGGCCCTGGCCGGGCACTTGGAGATCAGCGACCTGCCCGAGCGGCCCCAGGGCCCCCACAAGGTGGGCACCCTGGCCCTGGAGTTCGAGCACCGCAAGGCGGCGGTGGACGAGCTGGCCGCCGTGCTCAAGCGTGGCGAGCAGGCCTATGTGATCTGCCCCCTGGTGGAGGCCTCGGACAAGATCGAGGCACAGGACGCGGTGGCCACCGCCCGCAATCTGGCCCGCTATTTCCCGGAGCAGCGTGTGGAGCTTCTACACGGGCGCATGGACGGCCCGGAGCAGCAAGAGGTATTGGGCCGCTTCCGCTCGGGCGAGAGCCGGGTGCTGGTGGCCACCACCGTGGTGGAGGTGGGGGTGGACGTGCCCGAGGCCACCTTGATGATCGTCTTGGGCGCGGAGCGCTTCGGCCTGAGCCAGCTCCATCAGCTACGGGGCAGGGTGGGGCGGGGCTCCAAGCCTGGACGCTGCATTCTGGTGGCCGGGCCCAACCCCGGCGACCTGGCCCAGCAGCGCCTGGCCGTGCTGGCCAAGACGGTGGACGGCCGGGAAATCGCCGAGGCGGATTTGCACCTTCGAGGACCGGGCGAGGCCATGGGCGAGCGTCAGTCGGGACTGCCGCCCTTCAAGGTGGCCCGCTGGGAGCGCGACGCGGAGCATGTGCCCCATTTGCGGGAGATCATCGCGGCGTGGCTGGAACAAGACCCGGAGCTGAAAAGCGCCAAGCTGGCCCCGGTAAAAAAAGAGACCATCCGCCGCTGGGGGCGGCGGCTGGGTTTGGCGGAGTCGGGCTGACCCGTCTGCTAGTTCTTGTCCTTGAGCAAATCGGCCAGCCCGGCAAAGGCCTTGAAAGTGGAGGTGGGTTTTTGCTCCTGCCTGGCTTCTTCCTGGCCGTAGGCTTGGGCCACCTCGTCGCGCTGGTGCTCATTGTCGTGGCAATAGATGCACAAGAGCTCCCAGTTACTGCCGTCGGGCGGGTTTCGGTCGTGGTTGTGGTCCTTGTGGTGCACCGTGAGCTCGCTCAGGCGCTTGCCGCTGAACTCCCGGCCGCATCGGCCGCACACATGCGGGAAAAGCTTCAGGGCCATCTCCCGGTAAGACTTTTCCCGCTGGGCCCGCTCCCGCTTGGCCTCGGCCAGCAGGTCCCCCCACTTGGAATCTTTATTTTCTGCGGACAAGCCGGTCTCCTTGTCTAAAACCTCTCGGCCTCCCAGACCTCAGGCCTAGAAGCTGAAGCCCAGGCCCGCCCCCCAGCCATAGTCCGAGTTCCACTGGGCCACCACTGAGAGGTGGCTGTTTATCATGTAGCTGAGGCCCGCCTCGGCCTCCCAAAAATCGTGGGTATCATACTTCCAGTTGCCGTAAAGGGCCAGGCGCGGAGTCAGGTCCCAGACCTTGCCCAGTTCCAAGCGCCCGCCCAGGTCGCTGTCCACCCACAGCCGCGAGTGGATATTGTACGGCAAAAGGTAGCGCAACCCCAAGAGGCCCCGTGCCTTGTCCAGCTTGTCCTTTTCGCCCAGGAAATCGCCACCGATGAAAACCGATGTGAAGCGGTTCAGGTGATAGTCCCAGGTGGGGATCAGCTCCCATTCGGTGTTTTCCACCTTTTGCCAACCCGCCTCCCACTCCAGGGCCAGCACGTTGCGGGTAGAGGCCAACTGGACCACGCCCTCGCTCATGTTGCTCAGCAGCGAACCCTCGATCATGGGGTACCAGGATTCCCCGTACAGCTTGGGGCGGATGGCCATTACATCGGCAGGAGGCATAAAGCCTTGGTAGTGCACCAGGCGGGCCATGCCCGCCATCATGTGATAGAGCAGGTGGCAGTGGAAGAACCAGTCGCCCTTCTCGTTGGCGTCGAACTCGATCACCGTGGTGGACATGGGGGCCACGTCCACGGTGTGCTTGAGCGGCGCGTAATCTCCCTGGCCGTTTATCACCCTAAAGAAGTGCCCGTGCAGGTGCATGGGGTGGTGCATCATGGTGCGGTTTATCATGACCAAGCGCACCACCTCGCCCTGTTTGATAAGTATGTCGTCCTGGTCGGACAGGGGACGGTTGTTGATGAGCCACACGTAGCGCTCCATGTCCCCGTCCAGGGTAAGGCGAATGGTGCGGACCTTGCGCTGAGGATCAAAGGTGGTGGGGTGTTTGGCCTTTAGCTGGGCATAGGGAGGCCAGGGCCGCCTGGGGTCCATGCCGTCGTGGGCCAGGCTGGGCGAAGAGGCCACGTCTCCGGCCAAGGGCGCGAACTCGTAGGCCCATCGGGTGCCGCTGGGCGGCTGGGGAGGGGCCATGCTCGCGGCGTGCCCGCCATGGGGCATGGCCATGGGAGCCGGGCTGGGCTCCATCTTCATGGCCGGAGCCCCGTGGTCCATCTTCATGGCCGACGCCTCGCCCTTGGGCTTCATGGCCATGCCGGGCATGGCCTGGCCCTTGTCCATGGACATGCTTTTCATGCCCATCATGCCGGGTTTGTCGAAGCGTCCCGCTTCCACCAGATCGTCGCTCATGCCCATGGACCCGGCCGGAGTGAGGGCCAGCAGCTTGCCCAGGGTCAGGTCGCCCATGGTGTAATAGAGATTGGGCCGGGGGATGGCCGGGGCGGGCTGGTTCGCGCCCTGGCCCAGCCATAGCGAGGCCCAGGAGGAGCCGTCCTGGGCCGTGGCCCGCAGCTCAAAGGAGCCGCCCGAGGGCAGGGTCACCAGTACGTCGTAGGTTTCGGCCACTCCGATGAGCAGACGCTGGTTTTTCAGCGGGACCACGTCCTGGCCGTCGGCCGCCACGATGGTCATGGGGCCTCCCGCGAACTCCACATAAAAGAAGGTGGTGGACGAGCCGTTGATGATGCGCAAACGGATGGTCTCTCCCGGCTTGGCCGCCGCTCGGCTGGTGGGCTTGCCGTTGGCCAGGAAGCGGTCATAGGCCACGTCCGAGATATCCATGGCCGGCATGCGCTGCAACTCGCGCTTGAGGTAGTCGCCCAGCATGCCCAACTTGGCCGCGCCGATCATGCTCTGCTTGGAGCCTTTGGCCCGGGAGAACCATTCGCTGCCCCGCTTGAGGGCGCGCATCACCGAGGCGGGGTTGTCGTCGGTCCAGTCGGAGAGCACCACCACCAGCTCCCGGTCGGCCATGGGCTTGGCGTCCTTGGGCTCGATCACGATGGAGCCGTACACCCCGCGCTGCTCCTGCAAGCGGGAGTGGGAGTGATACCAGTAGGTGCCGCTTTGGCGGATGGGGAACTGGTAGGTGAAGGTGGCTCCCGGCGCGATGGGCGGGAAGCTGATGTCCGGCACGCCGTCCATGCCCGGCGGCAAAAGGATGCCGTGCCAGTGGATGGAGGTGTTCACGTCCATCTTGTTCTGCACCTGGATGCGCGCCGTGTCGCCTTCCACGAAGCGCAGGGTGGGGCCGGGAATGTGGCCGTTGATGGTCATGGCCTCCACCGGTGTGCCGGTGATGTTCACCTGCTCTTTGGCGATGGTGAGGTGGTAGTCGCGCACCGCCGCCGAGGCGGAGTGGGGGAGCAGCAACAGGGACAGGAGCAGGAAATCCAGGATGCGGGGCATGGGGCGCATGAATGACTCCTTAAATGGTAGTCATTCAAGTATGAGATTGAGGGCGAGGGCGTGTCAAACTGAAGCCGTTCGGAGAATAGGCAATAAAGTCGGTTGGGTAAAAAAATTGTTAAGATTTATAGAGATTAAGGTTAATTAGGGAATTCGTTAAAAACACCAGACAAATCGTTTATAAACGCCACACCTTCTGACATTTTTTGCAGTGGTACTTTAATTTTAAACCCTATATTACTATTAACAGTGCAGACTGCGTTCCCTTCTAAAATTTGGCCATCTTTGGGCCATTCGTGAAAGAAAACTTCGGCACGTTCTGCTTCAGTTAAATAGTTAACTGGTTTTCCAGCAGCGGGATCTTGGACGTCCATAGAGAATAAGCCCCTAAACTTTAGTCTGTTGTTGCCAAGCTGGTGGGCGTAGCTTTCGTGAGCCGCCAAGACAATTAGAGGTTTTCCCCCCTTTACAAGCGCTAGATACCCGCCTCTATCCATGTAATGAGTATTGATGTTTTTAGGTGACGAGACAGTGATTTCTACAGTGGTAGTGGCGGTGTGAATTGGTGCCTTGAACGGCATCACTTTTTCAGCCAAATTACCAAAATACCAGGTGCCGAGAGTTCCCAACAAAACTAACCCGGAACCCACGATGAGCACCACATACGATATGGCACGACAAATAAAAGGGTCCATCCTCAACCTCAAACCCCTTTCTATAGGTTAGGGTAAAAAAGCTTACTTCTCCCTCTTATCCTTCCTTCTATCCCGCTTCCAACCAATGTCCTTGGTGATGCCCTTGCGCTTGTAGGGCTTCTCCACATCCTCCTGGGCCAGAAGGAAGGACCCCGGCATGGTGCCGGGCGTGGGCATGGCCGGGCCGGACGGGGTGGGGGCGGGTTTGGGCTTGGCCGGTTTCTTGGGGATCAGGGTTTCGTCCAGCGGCGGGCCCATGAGGCAGGAGGCAGGGGCCCAGGCGCACAGGAAGTACTCGCCCCAGGCGGGGAACACCGCCCCCTGGTCCTGGGCCTGGTGGGCCTGCACGGTGATCAGCACCGGCTCGGAGTCGCGGCGCTCTCCCAGCTTCAGGGCCGCCTCCTCGGTGGCAGCCAAAATCCAGGGGCGGCCGTCGTGGGTCTCCTCCAGGCCCCGGCGCTTGAGCACCGGCCAGGCCTTGCGTCGTGCGCCCAGGTAGAGATGGGCCGGAGGGGAGGCGCTGTAGTCTGGCAACTCAAAGGAGCGCTCGCTCACCCGGATTCGCTTTTCTTCCAACTCCACCAGCTCCGGGGCCAGGCGGGTGGCCGCGTCGCTGAGCATCCCTTGGCGCAGGCCGTGCCAACCTTCTTCCTGGTTCAGGGCGGCCAACAGCTCCTTGACCGGCACCCAGCCCTGCTCGTCGGGCAGCAGGGCGAACTCCGCCGGGGCCACGCCCAAGGCGTAGCGCAGGATGCGCACCAGGTTGTCTTCTTTTTGGGATTGACGGCGCGGCACTGGCTTAGCGCACCTCTTGGGTGACTCCCTTGGGCGTGACCACATAGTGCACCACCCCCTTGGGGTGCCACACTCTCACCTTCCAGGCGTTGGGGGAGTCGTTCAGGACCTTGACCTCGATAGGTGGCTGGGCCTTAAGCTCCTTGGCCAATTTTTCTTGGGGGTCCATGGCCGGGGAGGCCGATGCGGTGGGGGACTTGCCGCCGGCTGGGGCCGGAGCCAGCACCTCGTAGACCTGTTGGGCCACCTTGAGGGCCTGCTGGTCATTGCTGTCTATCTGACGCTGGAAGTGGGCGCCCAGGAAGATGCCCACGATGCAGATGGCGCTCACCAGGGCGATGGCCTCGGAGCTGACCAAACTGCTAAAGCGTCCCATGCCTAGGCCTCCAGACGGAAGGTTACCTTGCCGCCGCAAACGGTGAGCACCGCCCGGCCCGGCATCCTGCGCCCGGCGAAGGCGGTGTTGGCCGATTTGGAGCGCATCTTGACCGGGTCAACGTACCAGATTGCCTTGGGGTCGATGACCACCACGTCGGCCGGGCCGCCCGCGGCCAGGCTGCCGCCGGGCAGGCCCAGCAAGCGGGCCGGGGCCGCGCTCATGCGATCGATCAGGGCCAGGGGCCCCAGCAAGTGCTGGTTCACCAACTCCAGCATGATGCCCAGGGCGGTCTCCAGGCCAGTGACTCCGAAGGCCGCGAACCCGAACTCCACCTCTTTTTCCAGCACCGAATGGGGGGCGTGGTCCGTGGCCAGGGCCTCAATGACCCCCGAGGCCAGGGCCTGGCGCACCGCCTCACG
Source organism: Pseudomonadota bacterium (assembly GCA_018896025.1). Lineage (GTDB taxonomy): Bacteria > Desulfobacterota > Desulfarculia > Desulfarculales > Desulfarculaceae > Desulfoferula. Next base: position 18,378 of record JAHIND010000006.1, on the reverse strand, counting down.
GTCGGCCGCCGAGCGCAACGGCGGGTTCATCTTGCGGTGGGTGTCGTACTCGCCCACGTCCTGGTCGCACAGGGCCAGGTAATGGGGCGCGGTCTCGCCGCTCACCGCCCAGCCCGCCTCTTGGGCGCGTTTGAGGGCGGCCACGCTGCCCGCGCAGGAGATGTGGGCGATGTGCACCCTGGCCCCGGTGAGCCCGGCCAGGGTGAGGTCGCGCTCCACGGCGGCCACCTCGGCTTCGGCGGGGATGCCCGGCAGGCCCAGGGCGGTGGCGGTGGGGCCTTCGTGCATGGCCCCTCCGGCCGAAAGCGAAAGCTCCTCGCTGTGGCAGATCACCGGCAGGCCGAAGCCCGAGGCGTACTCCATGGCCCGGCGCAGCAGACGGCTGTCGCTCACCGGGTGGCCGTCGTCGCTCACCGCCACGCAGCCCGCGTCCCTGAGCTCGGCCATCTGGCTGAGGGCTTTGCCCCCCAGGCCGGGGGTGATGGCCCCCACGGGATAGACCCGGCAGGAGCCCGCCTTGCGGGCCCGCTCCAGGATCATCTCGGTCACTGCCGCGCTGTCGTTCACCGGCTCGGTGTTGGGCATGCAGCACACGGCGGTGAAGCCGCCCGCCGCCGCCGCCGCGGTGCCGCTGGCGATGTCTTCCTTGTACTCGTGGCCCGGCTCCCGAAGATGCACGTGCAGGTCGATGAGGCCGGGGGCCACCCACTTGCCGGTGCAATCGATAATTTCGGCGTCGGCGGGCGCGTCCAGCTCGCCGCCCAGGGCAGCGATGGCCCCGCGCTCCAGAAGAAGGTCTCCGGTTTCGTCGGTGCCGCTGGCCGGGCAGAGCAGCCGCCCGCCTTTCAGCAGTATGGGCCTGGGCTGGCTCATGAGGCCTCCGGTCCGATCAAGAGGTAAAGCAAGGCCATGCGAACCGCCACTCCGTTGGCCACCTGATCCAGGATGAGCGACCAGGGGCCGTCAGCCACCTCGGGCGACAGCTCCACCCCCCGGTTGATGGGTCCGGGGTGCATTATCACCACGTCGGGCTTGGCCGCCTTCATATGCTTGAGACCCAGGCCGAAGCGCTGGGCGTATTCGCGCAGGGTGGGGAAGAGCACGTCGGTGAGGCGCTCCTGCTGCACCCGGAGCATGATGATCACGTCCGCGTCGTGGATCGCCTCATCCATGGACCCGGCTACGCTGACCCCCAGGGTCTCCACCGCCGGAGGCAGCAGGGTGCGCGGTCCGTAGACCGTGACCTGGCTGCCCATGGTGTTCAGGCCGATAATGTCCGAGCGGGCCACACGGGAATGGGTGATGTCGCCGATGATGGAGACCTTGAGGCCGTCCAGACGGCCCTTGGCCCGGCGTATGGTGAGCAAGTCAAGCAGCCCCTGGCTGGGGTGCTCGTGGGCTCCGTCGCCCGCGTTGATGATGGAGCAGGGGATGTGCCGGGCCAGGAGTTGGGGCGCGCCGCTCTGGGAATGGCGCATCACGATAAGGTCCGGGCTCATGGCCAACAGGTTCTTGGCCGTGTCGATAAGGGTCTCGCCCTTGGTGATGCTGCTGGTGGAAGCCGACAGGCTAACCGTGTCCGCGCTCAGGCGCTTGGCCGCGATCTCAAAGGAGGTGCGGGTGCGGGTGGAGGCCTCATAGAAAAAATGGACTATGGTTTTGCCCCGGAGGGTGGGCACTTTTTTAATCGGCCGGGCGCTGATTTCCTTAAGCGACTCGGCGGTGTCCAAAACGGTGGTGATCTCCTCGGCGCTCACCCCGTAGAGACCCAGCATATTGCGTCGCTTGAGGCTCACAGACCCTCCTTTTGGCAGCGAATTTTGGCGGCGTTGGCCCAAAAAAAACCTCCAAACACCTTTTTGGGTGTGGAGGCCGGTTCGCGGGTTTCACCCGGACCGGGAGCCCCGAAGCTGGGGTTTGCAGCCATGCTCTTTGCCTTGCCGCGCTATAAGTTAACTAACTACTCTTGATAACAAACGCACGCTTTCCTGTCAAGGCGCGGACCCCTTGAAATAAGCGCTCCGGCAATGTCGCTAGACGTACGTTGCGTCCCGTGGTACACCATCGCCATGAGCGGCAAGCTTTCCAGCTTCGTTTCCTCCCTCCAGCGCAGCCAACGGTTGTCGGCCGAAGTGGTGCACGTGGAGGACATCCCCGCCCGGGAACCGGCCTATGCCGTGCCCGACCCGCCCCTGCCGCCGGGCCTGACCCGGGCCTTGGCCGCCCAGGGGGTGGAGCAACTATACTCCCACCAGGTCGCCGCCCTGACCCTGGTGCGGGCTGGGCGCGACGTGGTGACCGCCACCCCGACGGCCTCGGGCAAGACCCTGGTCTACTCCCTACCGGTGCTGGAGCGCATCCTGGCCGAGCCTTCGGCCACGGCCCTGTTCCTATTTCCCCTCAAGGCCCTGGAGCAGGACCAGATGAGCGCCATCAACCAGTTGGCCCTGCACGCGGGCATGGAGCCGGTGGCCGATATCTACGACGGCGACACCCCGGACGGCCTGCGCCGCAAGCTAAGGCAAAAGCCCCCGCCGGTGATCATCTCCAACCCGGACATGGTGCACGCGGCCATCTGTGCCTTCCCCTCGGCCTGGGATAATTTCCTGAGCCGCCTCAAATACATAGTCATCGACGAGGTGCACGCCTATAGGGGAGTGTTCGGCAGCCACGTGGCCTGCGTGCTGCGGCGCTTGCTGCGCCTGGCCGCCGCCAGGGGAGCCAGGCCCAGCTTCGTGCTCAGCTCGGCCACCATTGCCAACCCCGGCGAACACGCCGAGGCCCTCACCGGGCGGCCCTTCGCCCCGGACCAGATCATCGACTTTTGCGGGGCTCCGGCCGCCGGGCGCTCCTTCATCCTGGTCAACCCCAGCGGGGCGGCCTCCACCACGGCCAGCTATCTCTTGGCCGGGGCGGTCAAACAGGGCCTCTCCACCATCTGCTTTACCAAGAGCCGCATCCATACCGAATTGATACACACCTGGGTGACCAGAGCCCACCCCGAGCTGCGCGACCTGGTGGCCGGGTATCGGGCCGGGTTCTTGCCCGAGGAGCGGCGGCGCATAGAGGCCGATCTGGCCGCCGGACGCCTGGCCGGGGTGATAAGCACCAGCGCTCTGGAGATGGGCATCGACATCGGCGGCCTGGACGTGTGCATCCTGGTGGGTTATCCGGGCAGCCAGATAAACACCTGGCAGCGAGGCGGCCGGGTGGGCCGGGCCGGGCGCGACAGCGCGGTGGTGCTGGTGGGCGGGCCCGACGCCCTGGACCAATGGGTGCTGTCCCACCCGGCGGAGTTTTTCGCCCGGCCGGTGGAGGCGGCGGTGCTGGACGCGGCCAACCCCCAGATCGTCTCCAAGCATCTCATCTGCGCGGCGGCCGAAGAGCCCCTGGCCATGGACGACGAGTTTTTGCCCCCGGTGGGACATCCCGAGGCGGTGCGTCTGGCCATGGAGGAGGGCCAACTGCTGCTGGACGCGGCGGGCACCCGCTACTTCACCTCCCGCAAGCGTCCCCAACGCTTGGTGGACCTGCACGGGGCAGGGGAGAGCCTGGCCATAGTGGACCAGAAGGGCACCGTGGTGGGCTCCTTCGACGGGGTCAGGGTGTTCAAGGAAGGCCATCCCGGCGCGGTGTATCTGCACCGGGGGCGCACCTACCTGGTCAAGGAGCTGGACCTGGAGCACCGCAAGGTGCGGGTGGCTCCCCTGCGGGCCGACTACTACACCCACGCCCGCAGCGACAAGGAGACCGAGATCCTGGAGGAGACCGGGCGGCGGCCCGTAGCCAACTTCCTGGTGCGCAAGGGACGGCTCAAGGTGACCGAGACGGTGACCGGCTACGAGCGGCGCAGGCTCTCCGGCGGCGACCTCATGGGGGTCTACCCCCTGGACCTGCCGCCGCTAACCTTCGAGACCGTGGGCATGTGGATGGACATAGAGGACATGCATCGCCAGGCCCTGGAAAAGGCGGGACGCCACTTCATGGGCTCCATCCACGCCCTGGAGCATGTGGCCATAGCCATGTTCCCCTTGTTCGCCCTGTGCGACCGGGGCGACATAGGCGGCATCTCCATCCCTCTGCACCCCCAGACCGGCAAGGCCGGGGTGTTCATCTACGACGGGGTGGCCGGTGGGGTGGGCCTGGCCGAGCGTGGCTTCGGGCTCATTGAGGAGCTTTTGGAAAAGGTGGAGGAGCTTCTGGCCTCCTGCGACTGCGAGGAGGGCTGCCCGGCCTGCGTGTTCTCGCCCAAGTGCGGCTCGGGCAACAAGCCCCTGGACAAACAGGGGGCCCTGATGCTCACCCGCCTGCTCTTGGGCAAGATCGAGGTGGAAGCGGTGGAGGATGCCGACGCCCTGCCGCCCGAGGTAATCGCTCCGGCCCCGGCCCGCTCCCTGGACCGGCCCCTGGTCTACGGGGTGTTCGACCTGGAGACCCAGAAGCTGGCCAACCAAGTGGGCGGCTGGGGCAACATTCACCTGATGAAGGTGAGCGTGGCCGTGCTCTATGATTCGGCCAAGGACGAGTTCATCGCCTATGGCGAGGATCAAGTCGCCGACCTGATCCAGCGCTTGAGCGAGTTGGAGCTGGTCATAGGCTTCAACCACATGCGCTTCGACTATCAGGTGCTCAGCGCCTACACCGCCGCCGACCTGCGCGCCCTGCCCAACCTGGACCTGATGCTGGACGTGCAGCAGTCCCTGGGCCATCGTCTCAGCCTGGACGCCCTGGCCGGTGCCACTCTGGGGGCGGCCAAGACCGCCGACGGCCTCCAGGCGGTGGAGTGGTGGAACCAGGGGCGCATTCAGGAGCTGACCTCCTATTGCCAGGCCGACGTGGAGCTTACCCGCGACCTGTTTTTGCACGGCCAGCGGGAGGGGCATCTGCTCTACCAGCACCGCGATGGCCAGGCCCTGCGAGTGCCGGTGGATTGGTCCTGGCGGAGTCTAAGAGAAAGACTGGGAAATGGATGAACATAAGGTGGATTTTGCCGCCCTGGATTGGCAGAGCCCAGGTCCTGGGGTGCGCCAGAAGGTTCATGAAAAAGACGGCCACCGGCTGCGCCTTGTAGTGTTCTCCCGCGAGTTTAGCGAAGGCGACTGGTGCCGCAAGGGCCACCTGGGTTACGTGCTGCAAGGCGAGTTGGAAATAGATTTCAACGGGATCAAGGTGCGCTACGGCACCGGCGATGGCCTCTGCATCCCAGCGGGGAAGGCCCACCGGCACAAGGCCGCCGTGTTGGGGCAAAGCGTGCGTCTGATTCTGGTGGATGAGGCATGAGCCAATCCCGCACCTTCTTTATGAACCAACCGAAATGAGCCTCTGGTGAGCAATATCAAGCCCGAGCAAATCCCCGGCGAGGAATGCACCGCCTGTCTGGAGCGCCTGGGCGAGCAGGCCCTGGCCGGGCTCATGCTGGATCCCGCCGACCTGGCCGAGCTGCGCCGTGGCATTGAGCGCATCACCCGGCGCGGCCTGGCCCAGGGCGAGGCGCCCGCCTTTATCGCCAGCGAGTTTTTCGCCTACGTGCGCGAGCGCACCGACGGGGCCGACCCCTTCGCCGCCAAAAAAGCGGTGGACTTCGCGGCGGCGCGGCAGGCGTCCTCCCGTTTGGAGGGCGCGCCGGACACCTTCGCGGCCCGCGCCCGCCTGGCGGTGCTGGGCAACGCCCTGGATCATTTCTTTTTGGCCGACACCAGCCGTCTGTGGGAGCAGGGGGTCGGCCTGGAGCTGGGCCGCGACGACCTGGCCCTAGCCGAAGCGCGCCTGACGCCAGGTGCGCGGGTGGTTATACTGGCCGACAACTGCGGGGAGCAGGCCTTTGACCGTATGCTGGCCCAACACCTGCTGGGGCGCGGTTGTGAGGTGCACTACGTGGTCAAGGCCGGGCCGGTGCAAAACGACCTGAGCCTGGCCGACCTGAACGCCGCGAACGAAAACTTTGGCCTGGGCCAAGTGCACGGCACGGCCCCGGCGGCGGTGGGCCTGGACCCCGAGGCCGCGCCGGAGGAGCTGCGCGAGTTGCTGGCCGGGGCCGCCCTGGTGGTGGCCAAGGGCATGGGCCACTTCGAGACCCTGGGCCTGGGACGGGGCATGTTGGAGGCGGGGCGCGCACCCTGGCCCCTACTGATGTTGTTCCTGGCCAAGTGCGAGGGCGTGGCCCGCTGGGCCGGGGTGCAAAAAGGGCAGGGCGTGGCTCTTTACTTGCCTTGTGCTTGATGCCAAGGCCGGGCTGTGCTTAGGATGAGTCTATGAAAACCTTATTTCCTCAAGTACGCGTCGCCCGCTGGATCGTCCTCTTGGCTGTGCTGGCCCTGCTGGCCGGTTGCGTCACCACCGGCCCGCCGCCCACTCCCACGCCTCAAAACATCCTGAGGGTCGTGCCCGAGGATGATTGGCCCCTGCTGTTGGACGACCTGGACGCACGCAGCTTTTTCCAGGCCGCTGAATCCTCCCTGGGCTATCTGCGTAAGGTAAACCCGGACAAGCGCTTCACTTTCGGCCTCTACCAAATGAGCGCCGCCCAGATGGCGGCCATGCTGGAGGAGCTGAAGGACCTGCTCTACCGCCAGCCCGACCCGGTGAGCCGCTCCGAGGCCTTGCAGCAAAAGTACGCGCTGCTGGAATCGGTGGGCCGCGACGGCCGGGGCGAGGTGCTCATGACCGGCTATTACGAGCCGGTGCTCAAGGCCCGCCGCCAGTCTCAGGGCTCGTTCAAATACCCGGTGTACGCCATGCCCGAAGACCTGGTGTGGATCGACCTGCGCCAGTTCGGCGAGCAGTACCCGGCCAAGCGTCTGGTGGGCCAGGTCAAGAATCACCGGGTGCAGCCCTATCCCGACCGGGAGGCAATAGACTACAAAAAGGTGATTGAGGGCAAGGCCGAGGTGCTGGGCTACGTGTCAGACCCGGTGGAGGTGTTCTTTTTGCACATCCAGGGCTCGGGGCAGTTGGAGTTTGAGGACGGTGCCCGACGCCGGGTGGGCTACGCCTCCAGCAACGGCCAGCCCTACCGCTCCATCGGCAAGATGCTCCTGAACAAGAAGCTCATGGAGCCGGGCAGCATGTCCATGCAGGGCATCAAGGCCTTTCTGGAGGCCAACCCCCAATACCTGCGCCAGGTGCTCAGCCACAACCCCTCGTACGTGTTCTTCCGGCCCCTGCCGGTCATCGGCGGTCCCCTGGGCTGCTTTGGCCAGCCCCTCACCGGCGGGCGCAGCGTGGCCACCGACCGCCGCCTGTTTCCTGGCCTGACCCTGGGCTACATAACCGGCACCATGCCTGCCCTGGGAGGAGGGAGCGAACCCCTGGCCCGCTTCGTGTTCAACCAGGACACCGGCGGGGCCATTCGGGGGCCGGGGAGATTGGACCTGTTCTTCGGCAGCGGACCCCAGGCAGGAGAGTTGGCCGGGCGCATGAAGAATCCCGGCAAGCTGTACTTTTTCTTTCCTCGTGAGTTGATGAAGCGGTGAGGGAAGAGGGCATGGAAAAGCTCATAGGCCAAACCAGGCTGGTCTTGACCCAAGGCGACATCACCCAGGCCGACACCGAGGCCATCGTCAACGCGGCCAACAGCCGCCTGGCCGGGGGCGGCGGGGTGGACGGGGCCATCCACCGGGCGGGCGGCCCGGAGATAATGGCCGAGTGCCGCAAGATAGGCTCCTGCCCCACCGGCGAGGCGGTGATAACCACCGCCGGGCGCTTGAAAGCCAAAAAGGTCATCCACACCGTGGGGCCCATTTACCGGGGCCGGCCGGAAGACCCCCGCCTGCTGGCCAACGCCTACTTGAACTCCCTGGACCTGGCGGCCCGCTATGGCCTACGAACCGTGGCCTTTCCCAGTCTGTCCACCGGGGCCTATGGCTATCCCCTTGAGGCGGCGGCCAAGGTGGCGTTGGGGGCCGTGAAGCAAGGGATAGAAAAAAATTCCGGTAAGTTCGATGAAGTGCGTTTGGTGCTTTTTGGCCAGGACGCGTTTGACGCCTACGCCCAGGCGCTAGGCCAGATTTAAGATCAAGTCCACGCCCGCGGACGCGAATTTTGCCTCTAATTTGCGAACGTGTACGGATTCATTCATTCAATACTCCTATGTAAAGAGACGGTAAGCATTTGTAAAGAAATGGTAATTATTGCCTGCAACGTCTTGACAGCACAGAATTAATCAATGCATACTTCATAGCGTCTGGAAAAACCTAATGTCTGCCCAGCTAACATAGGACGAGTTCAAGCTTTCCTGGCAAACGGCTTGACAGGAAGGCGGATTTACATTAATTTGATATTTAGGAATGATTATTGGGAGGCAGAGATGGAAAGCCCGGGCAAACTCCGTATGACCACACAGCGTCAGGTCATAATGGAGGTGTTGAAAAGCGTTAAAAGTCACCCTACTGCTGGGGAGCTTTGCAGTATGGTGCGTCGCCGTCTGCCTCGGATCAGCTTGGGAACGGTGTACCGCAACCTAGACATATTGTCCCGCGCCGGTATGCTTCAAAAGATAGACGTCGCCGGCCAGGAAATGCGCTTCGACGGCAACACCATGAACCACTACCACTTGCGCTGCATGGAATGCGGGCGGGTTTTCGACGTGGACATGGACCTGTTGGCCGGCGTGGAAGAGCAGGTTGCCCGTGAATCGGGCTTCCAGGTTTATGGTCATCGCCTGGAGTTTGTCGGGCGTTGCGAGGCCTGCCAGGAGGCCTATAAAACAAGACAATAGTCTGCTTTTCCCCGTATATTAAATAAGGAGAATCAAACCATGGCCTCCCAGACCCCGTCTGAAGCCAAAAAGGTTTTGTCCGTCCTCGCCAAGGCTACGGAGCCAATGAGCAACAAGCAAGTGGCCGAGTTGTCCGCGTTGGAAAGCAAAAAGGTCTCCAGCACCATGAACGCCCTCAAAAAAGAGGGCATGGTGGACTCTCCGGTCCGCTGCAAATACGCCATAACCGCATCGGGCAAAAAGGCCCGCAAAGCCTAGCCCATACTTTTTAGTCGCTCACTACAATTACTGAGCTAATTCTGGAGGATCTCTTATGTCCAGCTTGGTGGGCAGCCAAACCGAAAAAAACCTGCTAACCGCCTTTGCCGGTGAATCCCAGGCCCGCAACCGCTACACCTATTTTGCCTCCCAGGCCATGAAAGAGGGCTACCGGCAAATATCGGAGATATTCACCGAGACCGCCAACCAGGAAAAGGAGCACGCCAAGCGCTTCTTCAAGTTCCTGGAGGGCGGCGACGTGGAGATAGTCGGCGCTTTCCCGGCGGGTGTGGTCGGCGCCACGGTGGAAAACCTCAAGGCCGCCGCGGCCGGTGAAAACTACGAGTGGGGCCAGATGTACCCGGACTTCTCCAAGGTGGCCGCCGAGGAGGGCTTCGAGGAGATCGCGCGGGTGTTCAAGAACATCGCCATGGCCGAGCAGTTCCATGAGCGTCGCTACCTGGCCCTGGCTTCCAATATCGAAAAAGGCATCGTGTTCAAGCGTCCCGGCCCGGTGGTCTGGCGCTGCCTGAACTGCGGCTATGTCCACGAAGGCGAAGAGGCCCCCCATGAGTGCCCGGCCTGCGTCCATCCCCAGGCCCATTTCGCCCTGATTTGCGAAAACTGGTAGTTGGCGCTTACCATATACAGTAAGACGAAAATTGACCTGAACTAGTTTTACAAGGAGGCGACCTATGGCCGAGGAAAGGCTGCAAGTCTATAAATGCGAAGTATGCGGCAACATCGTTGAGTTGCTGATCGTCGGCGGCGGCGAGCTGGTCTGTTGCGGCCAGCCCATGGTGCTGCAGAGCGAGAACACCGTGGACGCGGCCAAGGAAAAACACGTCCCGGTGATCGAGAAGGTGGACGGCGGCTACAAGGTGAAGGTGGGCAGCGTACCCCATCCCATGGAAGCGGAACACTATATCCAGTGGATCGAGCTGGTGGCCGGCGACAAGGCCTACATGGAATTCCTGAGCCCAGGCCAGGCCGCGGAAGCGGTTTTCAAGGTGAATGCCTCGGCTGTGACCGCCCGGGAATATTGCAATAAGCACGGACACTGGAAAGCCGGCGCCTAAGGGCGGCCTGGATAGGAGCTATAATATGAAAAAGTACGTTTGCGGCGTATGCGGCTACGTTTATGACCCGGCCAAGGGCGACTCCGACGGCGGCATCGCCCCCGGCACTGCCTTTGAGGACTTGCCCGACGACTGGACCTGCCCGGTTTGCGGAGCCTCCAAGGATCAGTTCGACCCGGAAGACTAAAACATCCAGGGGCCGGGCCCCACGGTCCGGCCCCTGTTTTGTAATTCCGGCTTTAGGCGGAACTAACTTAGAGAGCATGGCCTGTTATGAAACCGGTTGAAATAAAGGACAACATATTCTGGGTGGGGGCCGTAGACTGGAACATCCGTGACTTCCACGGCTACTCCACCTACAAGGGCAGCACCTACAACGCTTACCTGGCCAAGGACGAAAAGGTGGCCCTTTTCGACACGGTCAAGAAGCCGTTCTACCTGGACCTGGTCCACCGCCTGCACAACGTGATCGACCCAACCGAGATCGACTACCTGGTGGTCAACCACCTGGAGCCGGATCACTCGGGTTCGCTCAAGGACACGATTGAGGCGGTCAAACCGGAGAAGATCTACACTTCGGTGATGGGCGCCAAGTCCATGGCCGGCTACTACAAGGTGGACAACTGGCCCATCGAGACGGTGAAGACCGGCGACGTCCTGAGCCTGGGCAAGCGTAGCGTCCATTTCCTGGACGCACGCATGATCCACTGGCCGGACAGCATGTTCTCCTACATCCCAGAGGAGAAGCTGCTGATCTCCAACGACGGCTTCGGTCAACACTGGGCCACCAGCGAGCGCTTTGACGGCGAGGTGGACAACGGCGAGTTGATGCGCCAGGCGGCCAAGTACTACGCCAACATCCTTATGTTGTACTCGCCGCTGATCGCCAAGCTTTTGGAAAAGGTGGCCGAATTGGGCCTGGAGATCGACATGATCGCTCCGGACCACGGCTTGATCTGGCGCAACAACCCCGGCCAGATCATCAAGGCCTACCAGACCTGGAGCCAGCAAAAGTCCACCTCCAAGGCCCTGGTGGTCTACGACACCATGTGGCACAGCACCGAGGCCATGGCCAAGGCCATCTACGACGGCATTCTGGACCAGGGCGTTTCGGTGCAGTTGATGAACTTGGCCTGCACCCATCGCAGCGACGTGCTCACCGAGGTGTTGGACGCCAAGGCCCTGGTTTTCGGCTCGCCGACCTTGAACAACGGCATGTTGCCCCGCATGGCCGACCTGCTGCACTACATGCGCGGGCTCAAGCCCACGGACAAGATCTGCGCCACCTTCGGCTCCTACGGCTGGAGCGGCGAGGCCCCCAAGATGATGGCCGCCCAACTGGAAGAGATGAAGCTCAGCCTCATCGACGAACCGGTGCGGACCATGTGGGCCCCCAACCACGACAGCCTGAAGCCCTGCCGGGAATTGGGCCAGAAGATAGGCAAAGCGGTGGTGGAGGCCCATCTGCCTCCCTCTTGCCGCTCCATCTACTGCGGGGACTAGCAACCCGGCATGGCCGGGAAGGCCGTTTCCCGGCGGCGGGTGCGCCGGCTGCTGGCGGCCGAGGACTTCGCGGCTTCCCTCCGGGAGCTCAGGGCCATGCCGCCGGAGCAGGCCCTCAAATACTTGCAGGCCGGTTTGCCTGCCTCACAACCCATACTCAAATGGCGGGCGGTCACGGCCCTGGGACAAGTTGCCCAGGGCTTGGCCGCCCGCGATCTTGAAGGGGCACGCGATTTCGTGCGCCGCCTGCTGTGGTGCCTCAACGAAGAGAGCGGGGCGGTGCCTTGGGGGGTGGCCGAGGCCCTGGGCGAGGTCCTGGCCAACTCCCCGGAGCTGGCCCAAGAGTACGTCAACCTCCAACTGTCCTACATATGGTCCCAGGGCAACTTCCTGGAGTTCGGCCCGCTACTCACCGGGGCGGTATGGGGAGTAGGGCGTCTGGCCTCGGCCCATCCGGAACTGGCGCGGGGTTGCTGTGCCCTGGAGCGCCTGGTGCCCTTGCTGGCCTGGCCGGAGGCCTCGGTGCGGGGAACCGCCGCCTGGGCCCTGGGGCACCTGGGTGAAGGGCAGGCCGTGGAGCCCCTGGAAAAACTGGCCGACGACCATGAACAGTTGGAGATTTGGGATGCGGGCGTTCTGCGTCAAACTTCGGTGGCGGAGCTGGCTGGGGAAGCCATTAATAAGATAATAAAATGAAATAAATAGTAGTATTTATTGATAAACTACATTAAATATACGTCCATGACGTTTTAAGGCCTGTTGAGCGGGCCACCCCGCGGAAATATCTCCACCGCATTAATCGATTTTCCTCTACAAGAGGCGACTCTTGCGCTTGACGGGCAGGGGCGGCTGGGCTACTGTCGTTGTATACGAAATACGCAGTCGCACTCATTCTGATTCGGCAGCAAGCTGGAGTATAGTCGTGGCCAAGCAACCCCAAAGCAGCTTCCGCCGCCCCTCTCTGGGGCAGGAAGTCACCCAACATCTCAAGCGCCAGGTGGTCATCGGCGAGCTGAAACCGGGACACCGGCTGGTGGAAGAACGCCTGGCCAGGGACCTGGGCATCAGCCGCACCCCGGTGCGGGAGGCCCTGCACCGCCTGGAGCAGGAGGGTGTGCTCTCCAAGCGCCCCCGTGGCGGCTACGAGGTGCGCCCCCTGACCCCCGAAGAGGTGAGCGACGCCCTGGGGGTGCGCTCGGCCCTGGAGGGATACGCCGCGGAGTTGGCTTCGCGCCAGGCCCCCGAGGGGGCGGTGGACAAGCTGGAAGCCAACGTGGACGACTTTGAGAAGGCCTTGGACCAGGGCGACGAAGAGCGCCTGGTGGAGTTCAACAGCCAATTCCACCTCCTGCTCTACGAGGCCGCCGGTTCGCCCCTGCTTCTGCGTCTGCTGGGCGAGTTGCAGGAGGTGGTGGAGCGCATCTCCCGGGCCATCATCTCCAACATGGACGCGGGCAAGTGGTCCACCAAGGACCACCGGGCCATCATCGCGGCCATCAAGGCGGGGGACGGCGAAACCGCCTACCGTCTGGCCAGGGACCATGTGGCCCACGGGGCGGATTGGATCGTCTCGCGCATGATCGACCAGGAACTGGAACTCTAAAGCCTCAGGGCAGGTTGGAAAACCCCATGGAAACCGCACTGATCTGCCTATACGTGGGCGGAGTTTTGCACATCGGCTGGGCCGTATTTCACTTTTTCTTCCCCCGCATATTTAAGTGGCAAAAGGCCCTGGAGCCCCTGGACTCCCTCAACCGCAGCATCATGCAGGTCTTGAACCTGTGCCTGACCTTTTACTTCGTGGTGGCCGCCTACTTGTCCCTGGTCTTTGCCCATGATCTTCTCAATACCCCCCTGGGCCGCAAGCTGGTGGCGGTGTTCGCGGCCTTTTGGCTGTTGCGCCTGGGCCTGCAGCAGCGCTTTTTCCGGGTAGTCCATCCGGCCAGCCTGCTGCTCTCCGCCGCCTTTTTGTTGACCATGCTGGCCTACGGCATACCCTTGGTAATAGCGGGCCGTTAGGGCCTTCAAGGCACCCATTTAAAAGAGGAGATCATGGCCGACATCTTCACCCCTTGGCAAATGAAGGACCTGGCCATCCCCAACCGCCTGGTGCGCAGCGCCACCTGGGAGGGCCTGGCCGACGCCGACGGCGCGCCCACCCATGAGCTGATCAACGCCCTGGCCGATCTGGCCGAGGGCGGGGTGGGGCTTATCATCACCGGCTACGCCTACATCGCTCCCGAGGGCCTGGGCCTGCCCAAGCAGACCGGGGTGCACATTGACGCCTTGGTGGGCCCCTTGACCCGCATCAGCGACGCGGTGCACAAGGCCGGGGGACTGGTGGCCATGCAGATCGTGCATGCCGGCGGCCAGACCAAATCCAAGTGGATCGGGCAAAAACCTGTGGGCCCCTCGGCCCTGGTGAATCCGGCCTTTGGCGAAGAGGTGGCCGAGATGAGCCTCATGCAGATCGAAGACACCATCGAGGCCTTTGCCATGGCCGCCGCACGGGTCAAGGCCGCCGGGTTCGACGCGGTGCAGTTGCACGGAGCCCACGGCTATCTCATCAACCAGTTCCTCAGCCAGGCCACCAACCAACGCACGGACGACTACGGCGGCACCCCGGCCAAGCGGGCCCGCTTCGCCTACGAGGTGTTGGCAGCCACCCGTCAGGCGGTGGGGCCGCGCTACCCGGTGTTCATTAAGCTCAACAGCGAGGACTTTGTGGAAGGCGGCCTGACCCTGGAAGAAGGCGTGGCCGTGGCCCAGGGCTTGTCCCAGCGGGGCATCGACGCCATTGAGGTGAGCGGCGGCGGACCGGCCGCGGGCAAGCTTTCGCCCTCGCGGGTGGTCAAGGAGGCGGCGGACGAAGGCTACTTCCTGCCCAATGCCGTGGCCATCAAGAAAGTCGTGTCTTGTCCGGTGATCTGCGTGGGCGGCTGGCGCAGCCGGTCCGAGGTGGAAAAGGCCCTGGACCAGGTGGACGCGGTGGCCCTGAGCCGCCCCTTCATCCGCCAGCCCGACCTGGCCAACCGCTGGAAGGCGGGCGAGGAAAAGGCCACCTGCATCTCCTGCAACCAGTGTTTCAGCGTGGGCATGAAACAGGGCCTGGGATGCGGCCAGGAACTGAAGAAGCAGGAAAAAGAGCAGGGCTGACCCGGCTCGCGTTAAGCAAAAATCGGCGGCTCCGGCAACCAGCCGGGGCCGCTTTTATTTTGCGCTACGCCCCTCGGTGTAGGCCCCCACCATCTGACTGCGCAGATCCCCGACCTCGGCCAGGGCGGCTTCCACTTGGGCAAGCTCCTCCACGGTCAGCACCCGCTTGAGGTGACCGCAAACGTAGTGCAAACAGGCGTAGGGCCGGGCCAGCCAGGGCAGTTCGCAGCCACCGCCGCCCAGAAAGGGGCAGGCCTGCAAGCGGGCGGTGGGAAAGGGCACGCCCTGCGGCACCAGCACGGCCATGAGGATCAGGTCGGCGGTGTCCAGCAGGCCCCGGCGGCTGATGCGCAGGCAGCAGGGCCGGGAGCAGGTGGGGCACAGATGGGGGCAATGGCGAGCAAAGACCCGCCGGGGAAGCTCCAGGGTTCGGGAGATTTGGGCGGCCAGTTCTCGGGCCGGTTGCTGGGCCGGTGCGGCCAGCTCTTGGGCCAACTCCTGCTGCCGGCGCTGCCAACGCCGGGGGCTGAAGGGGAACTTGCTCAGGCTAATAGTTTAGTCCCACCCTGCTGCGCACCAGGTCCAGGGTCTCCACGGCCACGGCGCGGGTCTTGTCCGCTCCCTTGGCCATGACGTCCCGCACGTAGTCCAGGTTGCCCGCCAGCTCCTCGCGCTTGGCGCGGTAAGGCGCGAAGTACTCCCACATGCGGGAGAACAGCTCTTTTTTCACCTCGCCGTAGCCCATGCCGCCCGCCCGGTAGCGCTCGGCCAGGGCCGCCTTTTCCTGCTCGTCCATGAACAGGCTGACCAGGGCGAAGACGTTGCACTTGGCCGGGTCCTTGGGGTCTTCCACCGGGGTGGAGTCGGTGACGATCTTCATCACCTTTTTTTTGAGGTACTTCTCCGGGGCGAAGATCTCCAGGGTGTTGCCGTAGCTCTTGGACATCTTCTGGCCGTCGATGCCGGGGATGACCGCGGTGTCCTCCTCGATCCAGGGCTCGGGCACGGTGAAGGTCTCGCCATAGGCGTTGTTGAACTTGATGGCGATGTCCCGAGTGATCTCCAAGTGCTGCTTCTGGTCCTTGCCCACCGGCACCGCGTCGGCCTGGTAGAGCAGGATGTCGGCGGCCATGAGGACCGGGTAGGAGAACAGGCCGTTGTGGGGCTGGAAGCCTTTGGCGATCTTGTCCTTGTAGGAGTGCGCCCGCTCCAGCAGCCCCACCGGGGTGTGGTTGTTCAGGATCCAGGTGAGCTCGCAGACCTCGGGCACGTCGCCCTGCACCCAGAAGAAGGCCTTCTCCGGGTCCAGGCCCAGGGCCAGGAAGTCCAGGCAGGCGTTCATGGTGTCAGTGCGCAGCCGGTCGCCGTCAAGGACCGTGGTCAGGGCGTGCAGGTTGACCACGAAGCAGAACAGGGTGTGCTCCTGTTGGAAGCGGATCATGCGCTGCATCATGGCGAAGTAGTTGGCTATGTGTAGGGTGCCCGAAGGCTGAATACCCGAAAGAACTCGCATTTGCCTGGTCCTCCTGGTGCGGTTGCGGATCACCCAGGCAATATACCCAAGGGCGCGGGGGGCGTCAACGCGCGAGGCTTACCCCACGCCCATCTCACTCCGCAACCGGGCGGACAACTCGTTGATCATGGCAAAGGCTTTTTCCACGGTGACCGTGCCGTCGGGGTTGACCAGGCAGCAAGTAGCCGGCGACAGCAGCCCCTGGGCCACCAACTGGTCGCGGTCCAGGCCCCGCCGCTCCAAAAAGCTCCACATGTCCATCAAAAGGTTGTAGAGGCTATCCATGCTCTCGGCCTCGAAAGGCTCGGCGTTGGTGGGGGTGAGGCCCCACACCAGGACCCCACCGCGATCCAGAAAGCGCTTGATGGCCCCGGCGTAGGAGGCGAAGATTTCGCCGTTGGAATATACGTCCAACGAAAGCACGTCGATGTCCAGGCTGAGCAGAAAATCCCAATCCGGGTTGCCGCAAAGGTGCACCCCCCGAGGCCGCTCGATGGAGGCGAAGAACTGCTCCAAATCCCGGTGGGCCTGGGTGTCGCTGTAGCCGGACAGGCCGCTGAAGATGAACTGTAGCCCCGGCTCGTCGATGAACATGAAGGCGTTGGGGTTGATCTGCTTGAGGCGCTCCAGTTGCTCGTTCACCCGCCGCGCCATCACCTCCAGCAAAAAGGGCCGCACCGTGTCGTCGAAGAGAATAGGGCGGTCGTCCTGGTCCTTGACATTGAGCCCGAAGCTGATGGGCCCTTCCAACTGCCCCCGGATGGCCGGGCGCTCAGCCAGGTCCATTTCCAGGAATTTGTGATACACGGCGGAGTACTGCGGCGAGATGTCGAAATAGCCCGGCTCGTCAAAGTGGGCCATGGTCTCTTCGAACTCGGCCAGGAACTTGTCCATGGAAAAAGACAGGGTCTGTTTTTCCAGGTCCACCACCGTGCCGGGAAAGTGCTCCGAGGCCTGCACGTACATGTCCTCGTAGTAGTTCACATGCGGGAGCTGGGGCCAGAAAGGTATGTCCAGGCTCAGAGCCATCTCCAGGGCGCGGTCCACGTCGCGGTGGGGCATCACGGCCATGGCCGTGGTCAGCAGGTTGCCGGGTATGGGCATGGGCAGGCCTTTCTAAGGCTCGGAGGTGGTTGGCTTGTCAGGGCTCGGTTGCAAATACTGGCTTCTGATGGCGGTGAGATACTGCCAATGGGTCTTGCGCTTGCGGGGCATGCGCAACTCCATGCAGCAGTCGGCGCATAGGGTCTGAGAGCCGTGCCGGTACTCCTGACCGGGCTTGATCTGTTTGTCACAGCGGTTGCATCTCATGGGCTTTGCTCCTAGCTCCAAGTTACAATCCCCACCCTGCATAAGCAAGGCGGGGATTGTTGTGGTGCCGGGAGTTACTTCTTTGGTCCGAATATCTGGGGCGGCTTGGTGGTGTTGCCCGTGGCTCCGGGGAAGTAGGGGGCCACGTAGGCCTTCTTGTTCTCCTTGATGAGTTCGTCGGCTTCCTGGTGGAACTTCACGAAGCGCTTCTTGCACTCATAGAAGCCGTGCCACCAGGAATAGTCCGGGGCCATCATGGCCGCGCCCATGCGGGCCCTGCGGCCCTCGTGGTGCCACAGCTCGTAGAACTCGTTCCACAGCGGAGCCTTGAAGAAGGCGTCTTTGGGCATCAGGCCCTTGGCGTAGAGCTCGTCCAGCTTGGCCTGGGTGGGCTTGAAATAGGTGTCGTTGTAGTCCTTGATCACCCCGTCCATCTGCTCGTAGTGGCTCTTGACCCAAAGCTCGCTGTGGCACTGCTTGCACACCGCCTGCATCTTGGCCCGCTCCTCTTTCCAGGAGCTCTTGGCGGGCCAGGGCTTGAAGTCCTGGGGCCGTATGGTCAGGGGGGCTTGCAGCTCCCAGGACAGGCGCTCGGTCACGTCGTGGGTGGTGGTGACCGCCCCGGAGCCGCTCATGTGGCAGGCCGCGCAGGTGGGGGTGCGGTAGTCCACCCCAGGGGTCCAGGTGCCCGGCGCGGCCGAGAAGTTCCAGTTGGCCCCGTCGGAGCGGTAGATGGCCCCGTGCTTGGACTCGTTCCATATCTCGATCTGGGGGTGATCCGGGCCCAGGTGGCACTGGCCGCAGGTGTCGGGCTTGCGGGCCTCGCTCACCGCGAAACGGTG
>JAHIND010000005.1 GCA_018896025.1 Pseudomonadota bacterium | reverse complement strand
CGGCCTATCCATCGGCCACCCCATCGGGGCCTCGGGAGCCCGAGTCCTCACCACCTTGATCTACGCCATGAAGGACGTGGGTGCGGCCAACGGCATGGCCAGCCTGTGCCTGGGCGGCGGCGAGGCGGTAAGTTTGATCGTGGAAAATATTTAGCAGCTAAGGATTTAGCAAGGAGCAACATTTACAAGAAAAAGAGAGAAGCCAAGCAGGGCCTAATACTGTTCGGCTGGACCGCCTGAGTAAGGCGGTAAGTGGGTTCGATTCCCATGCACTTGCGCCACGACCTGCGTGCACCCACCCCTGGAACCACTCCCGGGGTGGGTGCTTTTTTGGTCCGGACATGAAGTCCAGCGGGACCGCCAAGTAGTAGGTGGCTTCCTTGCTTTCGGGGTCCACCCCTCTGGGGTCACCAGTCCCTTGCGATATCCATGATTAAATTTGGCAAGATGTTCGTTTACAAGCAGATAGCTTTTATGGGGCCAGTGGATGGTAAATGTTGTTAATGAGGGTTGATTTGCCAGAAAGGTGTACTGCTCCCGGTTTATTGCGATACGATGAAATAATTGGTTAAACACGCAAGGCTAATTATCAACTGCCGGGCACGTGCCCCACGTTTTTAGGTGTTGTCAAGGCTGTGAGCGCAGGCTGGCATGAAAGGCTTTCTAGGTGAATATCTCCATAGTTGTCCCGACCAAAAACGAGGAGGGCTCTGTCGCGGAAATATTAAGGAAATGCCTCGATTTAAAAGACGAATTGGATGTAGCGGAAATTTTGGTCATCGATGGACGCTCCACGGATGGCACCAGGGATATGGCTCGCGAGTTCGATGTTGATCTCTTGGTGGATAACGGCCTTGGCAAGGGCGCGGCAATCAGGCAGGCCATCAAATATGTCGCGGGGGACATTGTTGTTTTTATCGACGCCGATGGGTCGCATGATCCGGCGGACATACCTCGCCTGATCCAACCGATTGTCAACGGCGAATGTGATCACGTCACCGGCTCCCGCATGAAAGGCGGGTCGGATGAGCTGCACGGTGATTTTGCCAAATTTCTAAGGATGCTGGGCAGTGATATCATCACCCTGGGCATTAATTATCGCTTCAATGTGCGCCTTACGGATTCTCAGAACGGTTTCAGGGCCATCCGATCCGAGGTCGCGCGCCAACTTCCCCTAAAAGAAAACATCACCACCATTGAACAGGAGCTGATCATAAAGACTTTGAAGGCGAAGTATCGCATGGGCGAGGTGCCGACTCACGAATATAAAAGAAAGTCAGGGGAGTCCAAGGTGTCGGTTCGCCGCATGTGGCCGCGTTATGTCTATACTTGGCTGAAATACATGTTTTCCGGCTAGAGCGATGGCCACTAGGTTTTGAGCAAGTTGGTTTTCGTTCAGCGAGGCATAGGCGAGACATGGCGCCCTTTAAAGTCGTCCTGATAAATCCCCCGGATCCCTCCAATAAAAGTTGGGTCAGAGAGGGCCGTTGTCAGCAGTTGGATATATGGGGATCGCCGTTCCCACCCCTTAGCTTAGGCCTGATCGCGCGTCAGCTCAAGAATGCGGGTTTTGAGACGCTTATAATCGACGCCTCTTCCGAGCGTCTCGAGCTTGACCAGGTCATCCAGCGCACCAAGGCCTTCCTGCCCGAGCTGGCGGTCGTGGCCTCGGCCACCCCTACCATACGCAACGATCTAGGATGGTTTTGCCCGGCCCTGAAAAGCGCCCATGAAAAATTAAAAACCGCGGCCATCGGCATCCATGTAACCGCGCTGCCCAAGGAAGTTTTAAATAGTTATCCCCATGTGGATTACCTGGTTATGGGGGAGCCGGAAGCGACCGTCCTGGAGCTGGCCAGAGCCCTGGCGCAAAACAACGATGATCTCACGGGTGTGGCGGGGTTGTCTTATCGCCTGAATGGCGAAGGGTTCGTGGGGCCCTGCCGAGATTTCATCAAGAATTTGGATGAGCTGGGATTTCCTCTTTGGAGAGGGATCGACTTTGACAATTATTTGATGCCCATCAAGCAGAAGCCGTTTTCACTGATCGGCGTTGCCCGAGGCTGCCCTTATCATTGCCGTTTCTGCGCCTCCCACTCCTACCACGGGCGCATGATCAGAAAACGTTCCGTAAACAGCATAATGGCGGAGATCGATTTTTACCTTTCCATGGGAATCAAAAACTTCCTGTTCTGGACCGAGAACATGTCCGGGGATTTAAATTATTTGCACGAGCTATTGGACAGCATAATCGCCGATGGCCTGCAAAATAAAATCAGTTGGGTTTGCAACAGCCGACCGGATATGTGCGACAGCGAGATTTTCAAAAAAATGAAGTATGCGGGCTGTTGGCAGATTGCCTTTGGTTTTGAATTTGGCGACGACTACAGCCTGGGCCTGGTGAACAAGGGCAACAATTACAACGTGCGAACCGGGGTCAAATCCGCCCACAACGCGGCAAAGGCCGGCATCGCGGTGGATGGCCACTTCATCATGGGCTATCCGGGACAAGGCCCGGATAATTTACAGGCGACCATCGACTATGCTTGTAAGCTGCCCCTGACCTTCGCCCACTTTTATGCCGCCGTGCCCTTTCCCGGCTCGGATTTTTATGATGACTGCGTGAGAGACGGCATCCTGGCCACCAGCGATTTAAATGGTTTCAGCCAAAACAAACCATCCCTTGATTTGCCGGGGCTGCCCACCTCGGTCGTCGCGGACTACATTGGCAGAGCCTATCGAAAGTTCTACAGCAACCCCAAAGTCATCAGGCGCATATTGGCGATACCCGAAAACCCACGCGAGTATGCCAATCTGTTCAAGGCGTCGTGCGGGTTCATGCTGAACATGATCAAGAAGAACGGTTGAGGCATCATGAGCACTTGTCGTTGCCTTGCCCGCCGAGTTTCAAGCGTACAAGCAGGTTGATTGGGATATGATCTCCAACTCCAGATTCAAGCTTTCCTGCAACAAGATCAGCTTGTGGACCGCCGCGTTTATATTCATAGCGGGGATGTTTTTATCATTTCTCATACCGCCGTTGCAGTCGCCGGACGAGTTGGACCATATCGAAAGGGCCTATCTGTTAAGTAAAGGCACCATAATTCTTGACGCGCCCGAGGGCCGATCATCTGGCGGTATGATCGACACCGGCCTTTTGGACTATTTCAGGATTTTTCGCGGCATAATTTTCAAGCCCGACAAGAAGCTGTCGTTGGCCGACAGCGAACTGGCCAAGAGCATCAATTGGACCGGTGCAAAGAAATTTAGACCCGCCTACAGCATAAGCTATTATTTCCCGCTTCTGTATGTTCCCCAGGCCGTAGGACTGGCGATAGGCGAGAAAACCGGCCTTTCGATCGATTTTTCATACCGGCTGGCAAGGCTGCTGAGCCTGCTGGCGATCGCCGTCATAATCCTTGTCGCCTTCAACATTTACCAACCCAACCCATTGGTCATCGCCCTGCTGGTCCTGCCGATGAGCCTGTTTCAAATGGCTTCCGCCAGCATAGACGGCCTTTCCTTGGCCCTGACGATTTTATCCATGGCCTGTTTTTTGCGGATCGTTCAGGACAAAACCAACTCCAACCCGCTTTTTTATTACCTGTTGACCTGTGCCGTATTGGTACTTTCCACGGGACGGATCTACCTAGCCCCATTGATTTTGCTTAATTTCATGGCCTGCTATTATTTGAAGAACCGAAAGTACTGCTATTTGTGCGTGTTGTCCGTAGTACTCATCGTGCTTTGGTTCATTGTCGCCGTCTACACCACGGTAGATAAAAGGTTGGTGATGGGGGCGTCAACTTTGGAAATAGCCCTGCTATATCTGCAACATCCCTCCATATTGATCCACGCATTCGCCTCCACCATTTCCAATGCGGCCATGACAACGAATTATCTTTATTCCTTTGTCGGGGTCCTGGGGTGGTTGGACACTCAATTTTACATCTGGCAATACACTTTGTTTTTACTGTTATTGCTTTCTATTTGCGGTCTTAGCATCTCAGCCAAGGATTTACGCACCGATTGGCTGCCGCGATCAGCCATATTGCTTTGCGTTTTATCCGCAATTTTTATCATGTTTTTCCTGTTGCTCGTCACCTGGAACAAATACCCGGCCGCCATTATCGATGGCGTCCAAGGCCGTTACTTTTTGCCTCCAGCCATCATGATTTCCTATGCCATTGCGGGCCGAGCCAAGTTGTTTGAGGGCTTGCCGCGCAAGATGGCCCTGGTGTTGGTATTGGCCTTATGCGCCCTGACCTTGCTCAGTATGCCCAGGCTTCTGCTAAAGCGTTACTACCTTGCCGGCGAGCCCCTCAAACTCGCTGCGTCAACCATGCATGGTGAGCCGCGGCAGGGAGACCGGCCAACCTCCGCCGGGTGAGCTTGCCGCTCATGTGCCCTCGAACCTCCCGATCATTTGGTCCGAGGCCATCCCGGCGTGGGCCGGATCGCCTGAATGTTGTGGGGACTCGCCGAAAACTTTACCGTGGCATGGCGTATATATTATAGAAGTGGGGTTTGCCGGTCTCATGACGCCTTCGCGTCACAATTATAAACATTACATTGTGTTAAAGCCCTTGCCTTTAAGCGCCGCCCATATCGGCTTTTGGCGGGGCGATACCTTTTCGGTAAGGCCTTCCGTTTATGACTCATTCTCATTTTGCCGGTTGCCAGAAAGTGGAGGCAAAAAATTGGTGGCTGTCCTCAACTTTATTTTATGAAAGCCGTTGGCGAGCAAGATTTTTATATGCTTACCAGATAATATTTCAGTACAATTTTAGGATTAGAAGACAAATGGGTGGCTAAGCATCGACAGCGCTCTCTGGCTGGTGGTCGGAGAGCAACCACTCGCTTTGCTTCTTAGCCCCAGCTTTAGCTAAGGAGCTGGATGATTACAAATGTGCGGAACTAAAGGAGAGTTAAGGTCTATGAGAAAGTATATCCTGACTTTGGCCCTGGTGGCGGTAATGGCCCTGGCCATACCTTTGATGGCCCAAGCCGAAGACAAACCCGACGGCACCGTTTACTTCAAGACCCATAACGTGGCAGTCGGAGTTGGCGTCACCTGGGGTGACGGCACCCTTACCTACAAAGGCAAAGAGTACAAGTTCACCATCAAGGGCCTGAGCCTGTTGGACCTGGGCATGGGCGACGTTGAGGCCAAGGGCAACGTCTACAACTTGAAGAAACTGGCCGACTTCGAAGGAGGCTACTCCTCCGCCAAGGCGGGCGCGGCATTGGGCAAGGGCATCGCCGTCGAGCAGCTGGTCAACAACGCCGGCGTCAAGATGAACCTGAAGGCCGTGCAGCAGGCCGCGCGCCTCACCCTGGCTCCCGGCGGCGTGGAGATCAAGTTCAAGAAGTAGTTCCCGCCGGCTGACCTGCCCCTTTAAGTCGCGCAAATTCAAGGCCAGGATTGCAGGGCCCACGAGGGCTCCGCGATCCTGGCCTGCCTTTTTTACCCTGGCCTCAATTTTAAGCCGGGGTTTTGATCCACAAGTCCGGGGCGGTCGAGATTCCCTCAATGTCAGCCGTGTGGCGGCGGTTTTGTGATTTGAGCAAACCGCATTAGAATGGTTGGTAAAGCAAAAGGAGAGCGCCATGAAAAAATCCCTGGGCCCCAAAACCATCTTGTGCCCCACACCTGTAGTCCTGGTAGGCACTTACGATCAGGATGGCAAGCCGAACATAATGACCGCGGCCTGGGCCGGCATCTGCTGTTCCAAACCGGTGTGCGTAAACGTCAGCCTGCGCGCGGCCACCTACAGCCACCGGCAGATCGTCAAAAACCAGGCCTTCACCCTCAACGTGCCCAGCGCCTCCCAGGTCAGGGAAGTGGATTTCGTGGGCATGGCCAGCGGCCGCGACCGGGACAAGTTCGCCGAGTTGGGCTGGACCGCCGTTAAAAGCGACCTGGTCAACGCCCCCCTGGTGGCCGAGGCCCCGCTGACCCTGGAATGCAAGGTGGTGGTCACCAACGAGCTGGGCCTGCACACCCAGTTCGTGGGCCAGGTGCTCGACGTCAAGATCGACCAGGCCTGCCTGGACCCGGAGGGCAACATCGACCCGGCCAAGTTCGAGCCGTTGGCCTTCCTGCCCGAAGCCAGGCAATACCTGGGCCTGAGCCGGGTGGTGGGCGCGGCCTTTGAGCTGGGCAAGGAACTTCTGGCCAAAAAGCCGGGCTAAAGAGCCCGCGCCGCTTCCGCTCTCAAGACTAGGGCCACGATTTTTCAGGCAAACTAATTTCCGGCCCGTCCCGCCGCTTGGGGGGTAGTCCATGATGATCCCTCTTTTAATTATTGATAAACAGGATTAATATTGCGTCCTGATATTGGTAAAATAAATATAGGCGCAATTGCACCGCCGTAAGTCCCAATGCCTGACTGCCTGGGGGGAAGGCTCGGGAGGTTATGGCGGATCAGGTCCGTCGAGTGAGTTGATCGGTTCGGTTGTTCGCCTGAGGTGAGCGCCCGTTTCCCTTGCTGCCAATATCAAGCCAGCCTGCCCGGCTTGCTCACCGCCTGTTGGCCGGCTGGCCAAAAGCTCCGTTTGGTTGTTTCGCCAGGGACCTCGCCCCCTTGAATGGAACATAAGAACAGGTGGTGCATCGTGAAATCGTCCCTATGCCGGGCTGTGGTTGCCATCGTATCTTTGGGCTTGCTGGCAGGCGGCTGCGTCATGCCCGAGGCAGTGAACATCAAGCCCATCCCCCATGCCATCAAACCCCAGTCGTCAACGAGCGCCCAAGCCAGCCCCTCCGCCGGGACGGACCAGGGGGCGCAGCCCAAGGCCGCGACCGGCCTGGACCTGGCCAAGATCGACCTGGCCAAGACCAAGGTGGCGGCCAACCCCGCCAGTTGGAGCGCCTACAACGACTTGGGCGTGGCCTACTACGACCAGGGCATGTACGACGAGGCCATAGCCGCCTTCCAGCAGGCCCTGGCGGTGCACCCCATCTCCTCGGTGATGGACGCCGAAAAGCGGCAGCGGGACGCGGCCCAGCGGCAGAAGCAGGCCATGCGCCAGGCCCAGCAGGCCCAGCAGGCCCAGCAGGAATCGGCCGTGATGGGCTCGTTGCTTTCGGGCCTGTTGGGCGTCGCCCCCATACCGGGCATGAGCGCCGTGGGCCAGCAGGCCCTGCAGGCCATGATCCCGGCCATAGAGGGAGTCTCCCGCGCCGCCTCCATGCCCAACACCAGCCTGGCCGACTTCCCGGAGCTGTCCAATCCGTCCCAGTTGCAGCCCCGGCGCGAAACCGCCCTGATCTATTCCAACCTGGGCCGGGCCTATTACCAAAAGAGCAATTACCAGGAGGCGGTCACCTCTTTCGAGAAGTCCATCGCTTTGGACCCCTCCCTGGTCAGCCTGCTGGAGTGGCAGGCCCACGCCCAATACGAGCTCTCGCATTACGAGCGCTCCATAGAGGCCCTTAACCGCTACATGACCCTGAGCCGCCTTCCCTCCCTGGCGGGCAACTACATCCTGCTGTCCAAGAACTTCACCGCCCTGGGCATGCCCTCCGAGTCGGAGCGGGCCTTCCGCCGGGCCGTGGAGGACTATGAGTTCCGCCTCAAGGCCAAGCCCGGCGACCGCGCGGCGCTGGCCGGCATGGTCCAGGCCTATCTGGAGCACAAGGACTACGCCAAGGCCCAGCCCTACGCCGAGCAGCTGCTCAAGCAGAACCCCAACGACGTGACCGCCCTGGGCATGCTCACCATCTGCCACATGGCCCAGGGCCGCTACGACCTGGCCCTGCCATCGGCCCAGCGCAAGCTGAAGCTGGATGGGGGCAAGGTGAACGACTACTACATTCTGGGCCGCATCTACGACGAGACCGGCCATTCGCAAAAGGCGCGCGCCGCCTATCAAAAGCTGGTGGACGCCTACGAGGCGGCGGGAACGGACAAGGGCATGCCCCTGGGCGGGGTGGCCGTGGGCTACGCCGCCATAGGCCAGCAGCGCCGGGCGGTGGCCATGGTGGAGGAAAAGCTCTTCCGCAACCCCTTCGGCTCCACCGCGGTCTATGACTACTTCAAGCTGGGCCTGGTCTACGAGAAGGGCGGCCGGACCTCCGAGGCCATCGAGGCCCTGAACACGGCGGTGGAGATCAGCCCCCGCTACGTGTTCGCCACCAAGACCCTGCAACGGCTGGCGGACAAGACGGCCTCCCACCGGGAGCGCCTCTGGCGTCAGGCCCAGCAGGCCCAGAGCAAGGGCAACTCGGCCCAGGCGGTGAACTATCTTTCCCAGCTCTACCACCTGATGCCCGTGGGGAAACAAAAGGAAGACCTGCGCGGCAAGATGCTCTCCCTGGCGGCCCGGCCGGGCGGCGCGCCCCGCCTGGGGCAGGAGGCCCAACGGCGCTTCTTGCGGGGCAACGCGGCGCTCAAAAACGCCAAGGGCCCCCTGGACCTCTACCGCGCCCTATACGAATACAAGTGGGCCACCTATTACGCCCCCTGGGCGGCCAACGTCTACCTGAGCTCCTCGGTGGTCTACGGCCTGCTGCAAAAGTACCGCCCGGCCATCGCCAACCTGAAGCTGTATCTGACCGGCACCACCCAGGCGGCCAACGTGGATCAGGTCCTGGGCCGGTTGTACGAGATGGAGTACCAGAGGGAGAAGACCCTCCGCTCCCTGTCCCAGGCCGGTAGGCTCTAGGGCGGGGGGGATGGAAACCTTGTTCACTTGGAGCTTGTGAAGCCATGAGATCGAAGTGGTTCAAGGCATGTTTGGCCGCAGCTATTGCCGTGGGCCTTTTGAGCCTGGCCGGGCCGGGGCAGGGTGCCCCGGCCTATAACCGCTCCCAGCTCAACTCCCTGTTCGGCCAGGCCTACGGCAACTGCAACCGACTGCGCGCACTGGGCTACAACCCCTCCCAGATCGAAAACCGCCTGCGCTGGGCCCAGGGGCAGCTCAACAACTACTGGAACAATCCGTCGCGCTTCGGGAGCTTCCCCACCTACCCCTACAACAACAAGGAACTGCAGACCATCAACCCCTTTGGGGACTATGTTTTCGATGGGGTGAAGATCCGCAGCCACGGCGGCAAGCTGCAAACCCGCTCCCTGGACCCCACGGGGATCGTGGCCCGGGCCCAGGAATGGGCCAAGGAACTGCACACCATCACCAAAAAGGCCGAGACCGGCGGCGGGGCGCGCGAATTCAAGCAGGACATCAGCGAGGCCCTGGCCTTTCTGGGGAAAGGCCCCGCCATCCCCACCGGCGGCTCCCTGGGCCAGCAGGCCGACAGCCAGCTCGGGGCCCTGACCGGCAACCTGCGCAGCGACTCGGGCGGCCTGCCGGGGCAGGAGGCTCAGGGTGTAGGCGGGCAGTTCTCAAACCCCTACGCAGGTGACCCCTCGGTGGTGGACCTCAGCGAGAGCAAGACCCTGACCCCCAGCCTCTTGCGCGGCACCGACGGCCAGCCGGAGGCGCCTCCGGTCCAGCCGCCCACGGCACAGGCCGCCCCGCAGGCGGTGGGAGGGGCCGGGTTGACCTCGGTGGACGAGAATGTCCTGCCCCTGCCCAAGCCGGGCACCAGCGAGCAGGTGGACAGCCTTTACGCCAGGGCCCTGGACAACCTGGGCCGGGGAGATCATAAAAGCGCGATCCGGGACCTGAACGAGGCGATAAGCCTGTTGCCGGCGGACCCCAAGTTGAACTCGGCCCTGCGCGAGATATTGAAAAGCGCGAATTGGGACGGCAAGCTGCCCGCCGGGTTCCTGCCCAGCCCCAAGGATTCCCAGGCCCTGCTGCCCGCGGTGGTGGCCGGGGGCAGGGGAACCAACCCCTTCCCCGCCAAACCGGCCTCCCCGGAGCGCGCCGGAAGCCAAGGGGCCGGTTCCGGCCTTGCCGCTGCCGCCCAGACTCCCCAGAACCAGGCCTGGCAGGAGTATCAAAAGCAGCTCTTCGCCCAGCGCCGGGAGCTGGACCAGAAGCTGAACAACCTCCTGCGCGACCAGAAGGCGCCTCCTCCCCTGCCCGGCGGCACGGTGCGCGAGGTGAAAGAGGGGGTGTTCCTGGGCTTGACCAACACCCAGTACCAGGCCAACGAGCTGATGGCCAAGGGCCAAAGCCCCACCACCGGGCAGCCCTACGCGGAGATGCTCAAAGAGGGACAGGCCAGGGCCTACGGCTTCGGCAAGACCGACGTGCTGCCCATGGAGCTGGCCCGCGGCGCCCGGGACAGCTTCAGCGAAGGCGAGTACACCATGGACCAGGAGCACTTCCAGAACCTGCTGCCCCAGATCAGTGGAACCCATTACGAGGTTCTCAACGCCCACAGCAACGGGGCCACCATCGCCGAGGCCCTGCTTCGCCAGGGGGTGATAAGGGCCGACGAGCTTAACATCATCGGCGGCGACCGGGCCCTGTCCCGGGGCCAGGCCTACCAGGACTTGCTGGACAGCGGCGCGGTGAAAAAGGTGACGGTGTGGATCAACCGGGGCGACCCGGTGCCATACCTCACCAGCCCGGCGGGAGGCATGCTCCGGGACGCCGGTTTGGTAAAGACCAAGCCGGGGACCCCCAACGGCCCCGTCGTGGAATACCACTTTTTTGGAGAGTACCAGCCGAGTCTGTCCTTTAAGAACCACGCTTGGGAGCAGTACTGCAAGGAGATGGAAAAGATGCGCCAGGCGCAACAGAATGCGCGGAAATAGGGGGGAGCCCAGGGAACCCCTCGGCGCTCGGCCGAAGTTAGGTGCTCTACATCAGGGAGTAATTCATGAGAAAGTCGATCGCCGGGGCGGGCCTGACGGGCGGCCTGTTGCTGCTGGCCCTATGCGCCGCCTGCGCCCCCGCCGCCACCCAGTACGCCCCCTTGCCCCCGGACCTGAATGCGGCCCCGGCTCCCGGCAAGGCCCGCATCTGCGTCATCCGAGGTTGGATTATGGCGGCCATGGCGGTCGATTGCCGTCTCCAGGATGATGGAATGCTCATAGGAGAGCTTCCCAACGGCAGCTACATCTGTTGGGAGCGCTCGCCCGGCGTGGCCCACCTCTCCCTGCGCACCTGGGACCCCCTTTTTGCCGCCCAGGGCAACCTGCCGGTGGAACCCGACATGCTCTATTACCTGTACATGGATTACTTCCATCAGCAATTTAAGAGCATAGATCACCAGGAAGGCCAAAAGTACTTGGCCGAGTATTCCAGGCCTCACGTAGCGCGTCGTAGCCCATCATCGCCGGCCATGCCGGCCCAGCTTCCCTCGGCGGGAGCTCCTGTTCAGACGATCGTTCCCATTGGTGGCGGGCCGGCCTCTCCGGCCAACAAAAGCGCGGGGTATTGAGCAGCTACCACGGCGGCGGAACGCTAACCGACGAGACGGAATTATTCACCAGGGGTTGTATTAATGAAAAAGCTTGTGAACGCGGCCTGGCTGACCGGCTCCTTGATCATCATCATACTGCTGGCCGGTTGCGCCCCCACCGCCACCCAGTACATTCCCCTTCCCAACGACCTGAAAGTGGCCCCCGACTCCGGCAAGGCCCGCATCTGCGTTATCCGGGGATATGTATTCTGGATCTCAGCCGCGGCGGTGGACCATCTCCGGGAGGATGGGACGCCCCGGGGCGACCTGACCAACGGCAGCTACATCTGCTGGGAGCGCCCACCGGGGACGGCTCATCTCGTGCTGAACCTCGACAATTGGAACAGTCCGGGTTTCCAGGGGAACCTGCCGGTGCAGGCCGACAAGGTTTACTACCTGTATAAGGACGCCTTGAGCCCAGGCCTGAAAAGCATCCCGGCGGCCGAGGGCCAAAAGTACCTGGCCGAATACCCCAAGCCGGAGGTGCCTCCGCAAGTTAGCCTGGTGCACGCGGCGGGCAATCAGGCGCCATCCCCTGCCGCGCCCGCCGGGGCCCAACCAAGCATCGGCGGGGGCGTCCCAGGCAATAAGGGCGCTGGTTACTGAGTAGGGAGGCTTCGGCGGTAAGGAGCGCGCCGGGGCTCCCCAAGACGGGAGGACGCCCATGATGGCGAAACGCGCGATCCTGGTAATCCTGTTGCTGGGCCTGTGCGCCGGCTGCGTGCCCCTGGCCACCCAGTACGCCCCCTTTCCCGAGAGCCGCGACCAGGCCCCCGTGCCGGGCATGGCCAGGCTGTACATGATCCGGGGCTATATTTTTTACCTCGGCTCGGGGGGCGGCAACCAGATCCTGGACAACGGGAGGATGGTGGGGGACCTGGGCAACGGCACCTACCTCTGCTGGGAGCGCCCGGCGGGGGAGGCGGTAATCGACCTGTACGGCTGTTTCGGCCCCTGCGGCAAGCAACTGGGCTCACCCATGGTCAAGGTGGAGCTGGCCGTGGAGAGCGGCATGACCTATTACCTCTACATGGACGCCATCAGCTATCAGCCCAAGAGCATTCCCCACGCCGAGGCCCAGAAGTACCTGGCCGAATACCCCAAGCCCCAGATGAAGTCCTGGTCCGACGCGCCCCAGGTGAAGGCGGGCCGCTCGGCCGAGCCCGCCGCCCCGGCCGCGTCCGCTCCCGCCGCGCCCGGCGCGTCCAGCCAGCCGCCCAGCATGCCCGAGCCTGGCAAAAGCGTGTCCTACTAGGGGGCCGGGCGGGGCCTAGCCCTGCTGCTGGTAGCCGGAGGGGCGCTTGCGCTTGAGGGAGGGCGGCTTGGGGGGGCCGGGCACCGGGGTGATGGGCCGGGCCAGAACCTGGGGGCTCACCTTTTCCACGCGGCGCCGCGCCGTCTGCAACCTCTCCTGGTCCAGGGGATGGGTGGAGAACAGGGTGGCCACGTAGGAAGGCTCCTTGTCGCGCAGCTTCAGGAGCAGCTCCATCACCGCCACCTGGGCCTTGGGGTTGTACCCGGCGGCGATCATGTACATGGAGCCCAGGTCGTCGGCCTGGCGCTCCTGGTCGCGGGAGTAGGACAGCAGCATCAGGTTCCCGGCCGTGCCCGCGGTGCGCTGGGCCACCCCGCCCCAACCGCTGCCCCCCAGGGCCACCCCCACCCCGACCACCCCGAGGTTTATCAAGGAAGACTGGGCATGGCGGGATACGTAATGGCGGGCGGTGACGTGCCCCACTTCGTGGGCCAGGACAAAGGCCAGGGAGTCCTCGTCGGGCAGGCGAACCAAAAGCCCCCGGGTGATGGCGACCTTGCCGCCGGGCAGGGCGAAGGCGTTGACCTCCTCCGACTCCACCACCGCGAACTCCCAGGGCAGCTCGGGGCGGTGGCTCGAACCGGCCACCCGCCGGCCCACCCGCCCCACGTAGGCCTGCATGGCCGAATCCTTGGGCAGCGCCCCGCCATACTGGTCTATGGCCACGGGGTAGGCGCGCGCCCCCAGGGCGATCTCCTCCTGCTCGGACATCATGGCCAGTTGCTGCTGGCCGGTGACCGGGTTGGCGGCGCAGGCCGCGCCCAACAGCAGCGCGGCCATAAGCCAAGCCCATATACCGGTTTTGATCGCGTCCATTCATCCACCCGCCGGGGCTAACGAGGGAGTCGGCCACCTAATTATAATACTGGGCGACATGGGCCGGTGTGAAAGCAAAGATTACTGGAAACACCAGCCGGAGTTCAATCTTAACAGGTTGTCTTCTCACTAGAGTTCGCCGGGTCGCCCTTTTTGCGCGAGCTGACCGGCCCCCGTACGCCTTCATGCTCTTCATCGCCTCCCCGTGGGCCGCCTGCCGGATCATCTGGAAAGCGGGCCCCAGCAACGTCCGGCGCATGGCGCGCCGCGTCTCCCCCCTGAAGCCCTTTCGTTTTCCCGCCGGCTTTCCCCGCCAAATTTGCCCTTGACACGGGAGGGGCGGATTTACTAACTTTTTAAATAAAGAAACGCAGTTCCGATAATCGGAACAAGTGATCCCCGTCCTCCCCGCAAGGAACGCTCATGAGGATTTACGAACACGAAGCCAAGCAACTGCTCCGGCAGGCCGGAATCCCCGTGCCGGGCTCGGATCTGGCGGCCACCGCGGCCCAGGCCCAGGAGACGGCCCAACGCCTGGGCGGCCCCGTGGTCCTGAAGCCCCAGACCATGATCAAGGCCCGAGGCAAGGCGGGGCTGATCGCCTTTGCCGACACGCCCCAGGAAGCCGGGCAAGCCGCCGCTGGTCTGCTGGGCCGGGAGCACGCGGGCGAAAAGATCGACACCCTGCTGGTGGAGGCCAAGGTCGGCTTCGATCAGGAGCTGTATCTGGGCATCACCGTGGACTACACCGAGGGCTGCCCCGTGTTCATCGCCAGCCGCGACGGCGGGGTGGAGATTGAGAGCGTAGCCCAGGAGCATCCCGAGCAGATCATCAAGCGGGCCATCTCCCCCGGCCAGGGCCTCACCAAGGAGCAGGCCGGGGAGATCGCCGACTTCCTGTGCCCGCCGCAAGAGGTAGGGGTGGACCGGAGCGACGAGCTGCGCCGCATCATCGCCGCGCTCTACGGCGTCTACGCCAAGTTCGATTGCGAGATGCTGGAGGTCAACCCGCTGGTGCTGGCGGGCGGCTCCTTCCTGGCCCTGGACGCCACTGCGGCCATAGACGAGGACGCCCTGTTCCGCCAGGCCGATCTGGTGCGGCCCCGGGGGCAGAGCGAGGCCGAGTTCGAGCTGGAAAAGGACCACCGCAAGCGGGGCTGGACCTTCCTGCGCATGGAAGGCGACATCGGCATCCTGTCCAGCGGGGCGGGCATCACCATGGCCATCCTGGACCTGATGCGCGCCGGGGGAGGGCGTCCGGCCAACTTCCTGGACACCGCCCAGATGAACCGCCAGGGGATATACGACGCCTTCCACCTGTTCCTGGACGACCCCGGCATCAAGACCGTGCTGGTCAACATCTTCGCCGGGCTCAACCGCTGCGACGACCTGGCCCTGGGCATCCAGGACTTCATGACCGAGTACCGGCCCTCCTTCCCGGTGGTGGTGCGCATGGTGGGCAACCGCGAGGACGAGGGCAGGGAGATTCTGCGCCAAGTGGGCATCGAGGCCATCGCGGGCCTGGAGGATTCGGTGACCCAGGTGATCAAGATTACGGAGGGCCTTTCGTGAGCATCATAGCTTTCAAGGACACCAAGGTCCTCGTCCAGGGCATCACCGGCAGCGCCGCCCGCCACCACACCAAGAACATGCTGGCCTACGGCACCAAGATCGTGGCCGGGGTGCGTCCGGGAGCCGGGGGCCAGGAGGTGGAGGGGGTGCCGGTGTTCGACAGCGTGGCCGAGGCCTGCCAGAGCAGGCCCATAGACGCCAGCATCCTGTTCATCCCCGCCGCCGGGGTGAAGGCGGCGGCCCTGGACGCCATGGAAAACGGCATCAAGCTGGTGGTCATCGTGACCGAGCACGTGCCCCTGCAAGACGCCATGGCCATCATGGAAGCCAAACGCCGCCTGGGGATCACCATCATCGGCCCCAACACCCCCGGCATGATCTCCCCCCCGGAGAAAACCATGCTGGGCTTTGTCCCGGCGCGCTACTTCCGGCCGGGCCCGGTGGGGCTGGCCTCGCGCAGCGGCACCCTGACCTATGAATTCGTCTCCCGCCTCACCGCCGCGGGCCTGGGCCAGAGCACCTGCATCGGGGTGGGCGGCGACCGCATCGTGGGCCTGCGCTTCCGCGAGGCGCTGCGAAAATTCCAGGACGACCCCCAGACCGAGGCGGTGGTGCTGGTGGGCGAGATCGGCGGGACCATGGAGGAGGAGGCGGCGGAGCTGGTGGCCAGCGGCGCGGTCACTAAGCCGGTGGTCACCTACGTGGCGGGCCACACCGCCCCCGAAGGCACCAAGGTGGGCCACGCCGGGGCCATAGTCTCCGGCACCCGGGGCACCATGAAGAGCAAGCTGGCCGCCTTCGAGCGGGCGGGCATCAAGGTGGCCCTGGAACCCGCTCAGGTGGTGGAATTGCTCAAGGACGCCCTCAAGTAGGCAAGGGGAGCCATGCCGGACCGACAGCTAGCCAAGACTCTGGCCAACGGCCTGAACCTGCTGATCCTGCTCAGCCGTCAGGAGGGGGACGCCAGCCTGGACGAGCTGACCAAGCTTGCCGGGCAGTCCAAGACCGCCTGCTTCCGCCTGTTGGCCACCCTCAAGGAGATGAATTTCGTGGAGCAGGACGCCCAGAGCAAGCGCTACCGCCTGGGCGCCCAGAACATATCCATCGGGGCCTCGGCCCTGAACAGCCTCAGCCTGCGCCACGTGGCCATGCCCTTCATGGAGAAGCTCCGGGCCCTGAGCGACGAGACGGTGAACATGTCCGTTTTGGAAGGCACCGACATCGTGTTCGTGGCGCGCCTGGAGGCCAGCCACATAATCAACACCCGCCACCGCATCGGGGAGCGTCTGCCCGCCCATTGCACCTGCCAAGGCAAGGCGATCATGGCCTTCTCGCCGCCGGAAAAATTGGAGCGCCTGCTGGGCCAGATCAATTTGAGGGCGGTCACCGAGCACACCCTCGCCACACCCCAGGCCATTAAAAAAGAGCTGGCCCTAATCCGCCGCCGGGGCATTGCCCTCAACGCCCAGGAGCTGGAAAAGGGCCTGTGCGCGGTGGCCGCTCCCATCCTGGATTACAGCGGATACGCGGTGGCTTCGCTAAACATCGCCTTCCCCCTGCTGCGCCATTCCCAGCAGGAGGCCATAGAGGATTTCGCCCCGGCGGTGGCCAAGGCCTGCCAGGAGATATCGCGCCTGCTGGGCTGCACCCGGCCGGCGCCCTTTGAGCCCCAAGGCTGAGCCAAAGGAGATCCGAGCATGAACCAAACCCAAAACGCGCCCAAGGAAAAAGCGGTCATCGTGGAGGTCGGGCCCCGGGACGGCCTGCAATATGAGAGCGGCTTTTTCCCCACCGAGCGCAAGATCGAGCTCATAGACCGTCTGTCGGCCAGCGGGCTGGGGCGCATCGAGGTCACCTCCTTCGTGCACCCCAAGGTCATCCCCGCCCTGCGCGACGCGGTGGAGGTCCTGAACGGCATCCACAAGGAGCCGGGGGTGGTCTACAGCGCCCTGGTCCCCAACCTCAAGGGATGCCAGCGCGCCCTGGAGACCCCTGTGGACGATATCGCCCTGTTCGTCTCGGCCAGCGAGGCCCACAACCAAAAGAACGTGGGTATGTCCATCGCCGAGTCCCTGGCGGGCTTTAAGGATATCGCCCGCCTGGTGCTGGCCGAGGGGCGCAGCCTGCGGGGCTACGTGGTCACCACCTTCGGCTGCCCCTACGAGGGGACCATCCCCGAGGATAGGGTGCTGTCCATCGCCCGGGCCTACGCCGACATGGGCGTGGCCGAGGTCTCCCTGGGCGACACCACCGGCATGGCCAACCCCCGGATGGTGTCCGAAAAGATGGGGCGTCTGGCCCAGGAGCTGAAGGGGGTGCGCCTGGCGGCCCACTTCCACAACAGCCGGGGCCTGGGCCTGGCCAACGCCTACGCCGCCTACCAGGCCGGGGTGCGCATCTTCGACAGCTCGGTGGGCGGCCTGGGCGGCTGCCCCACCGCAGTGGGGGCCATGGGCAACGTGGCCACCGAGGACCTGGTGAACATGCTGGAGGAGATGGGGATCGACACCGGGGTGGATTTCGCCAAGCTGCTGGAGGCCACCGCCCTGATCGAAGAGGTCCTGGCCACCCAACCGGCCAGCTTCACCTGCCGCCAGGGACGCCCGGTGTGGGGCCCCTCCGGCGGCGCGCCGGGCGGCTGCGCCGTTTAGGCAAGGGGTGAGCGCATGGAACTGACCGCCTACGAAAAAGAAATGCTTGAAGGGGCCCACGGCCCGGCCCCCCGCTTCGCCATGGAGGTGCTGGTCAAACTGGGCCGGATCTACGGGGCGGACCGCATGGTGGAGGTGGCCTCCGCCCAGATCATGGCCCACTACGGCTCCCTGCACGACGCGGGCCTGGAGCTGGCCGAGAAGTTCGTGGCCCTGGGCGGCCGCTTCGTCATCCCCACCACCGAAGACCCCCTGTCCATCTGTGAACGCCATTGGCGCGACATCGGCATAGCCGAGGAGTACGCGGCCAAGCAGGAGCGCCTGCGCCAAGCGGTGCTCACTTTGGGGGCCCAACCGGCCTGGACCTGCACCCCCTATTTCGCGGGAAACCTGCCCCGCTTCGGGCAAAACGTATCCTGGGCCGAGTCCTCGGCGGTGTCGTTCGCCAACTCGGTGTTGGGGGCGCGCACCAACCGCACCCCGGCCGGGCTCAACTACTGCGCCGCCCTAACCGGGCGCATGCCGCGCATGGGCCTCTATTGCCCGGAGAACCGCCGGGGCCAGGTGCTGGTCCAGGTGGAGGCGGGCGATCTTAGCAGCCTGGACTACAACACCCTGGGGCTCATCATCGGCAAGAGCGTGGGCAACCGCATCCCGGTGGTGGAGGGCCTGCCCGAAAGCACCGGGGTGGACGACCTGAAGTACCTGGGCGCGGCGGCGGCCTCCAGCGGGGTGGTGGCCCTGTACCACGCCCCAGGCCTCACCCCCGAGGCCGTGGCCGGAGACCCCTTCGGCGGGGAGCAACCCTTGGAGCGCCTGCGCGTCGGCCGCGACGAGCTTACGGCCATGCGCCGGGAGATGAACACCGCCACCGGCGAGGCAGAGCTGGGGGTGGTGGGCTGCCCCCACTACTCGGTGCCGGAGATGCAGCAGCTGGCCGGGCTGCTCAGAGGGCAGCGGCTCAAGCCGGGCCGCGAGCTGTGGGTCTACACCTCGCCCACGGTCTACGAGCTGGCCCAGGGCATGGGCTGCGTGGATGACATCACCGCCGCGGGAGCCCGCATCATGGACGGCAACTGCCTGATCATCTCGCCCCTGGGCAAGACCCCTTACCGCACCATCATCACCGATTCGGCCAAGGCGGCCTACTATCTGCCCTCCGAACACGAGGTCCAAATGATCTACGCCGAAACCGCCGAGCTGGTGTCGGCCCTGGTGCGGGGATAGGCCCATGGAAAAGATCATTCTCAAGGGCAGGGGAATTTTGGCCGGGGTGGCCGAGGGCCGGGCCCTGGTAAGCGACGAACAGATCGTGTGGTCCCACGGGGTGGAGCCCTGGAAAGGGGTCATCGACGACAGCAAGGTGAAGCTGCACGGCCAAAGCATAAAGGGCAGGGTGTTCGTCTATCCCTACGGCAAGGGCTCCACCAGCAGCAGCACCTGGATCTTGGAGACCATCCGCTGCGGCAACGCCCCGGCGGCCATCATCAACCGGGAGACCGAGTTGATCATCACCACCGGCTTTCTCTACGGCCAACTGCTCTACGGCGCGGCCATTCCGGTGGTGGACCAGTTGGACCAGGACCCCCTGGCGGTGATCGCCACCGGCGACCTGGTACGGGTGGATGGCGCGGCGGGCATAGTAGAGGTTTTTAAATCTTGAGGGCTTGATTTTTCATCAGGCATACCAAGCCAGGGGGCTGCCTCCTCGCGCACCCACCTTGACCCTCTGGCTCTCCGGCTCTCGAGTCATCTTGTGGATCAACACGGAAGACAGGATGCGGCCCCCTGCCGCGAGGCCGCCCCAAAACCGGGGCGGGCCAACTTGGCGGCAAGGCCGTGAAAAGTTAGGCGCGTGCATGAGAGGGTTTGCACCAAACACGCGGCTCAACATTAATTCGGGAGGAGGCAAGGATGAAAAAATATTGGGGATGCTTGACCCTGGGGCTCTTTGTTCTGCTGGGCATGAGCATCGGCCCCGCCCGGGCGGCGGACAAACCGGTAACCATAATTTTTGAAAACGTCTATTCCACTTCCCATATCCGCCTGGGCGAGAAGGCGGTGATCGGCATGTACCTCAATGAAGTGGAAAAGGCCTTGAAGGGCAAGGTGGCGATCCAGAAGCACTGGGCGGGCGAGCCGGTGCCCACCAAGCAGACCCTGGAAGCCCTGTCCGTGGGCACCATCGACATGCTGGCCGCCTATCCCCCCTACTTCAGCGGCAAGGTGGCCATCGCCGACATCGCGGCCATGCCCGCCAACTTCCACTCCTACGACGACATCTACGACCTGTGGTGGAACAGCCCCCTGGGAGAGCTGGTGGACAAGGGCTATCAGAAGCGGGCCAATGCCAAGTTCCTCTTCCCGGCCATCTTCGCCCCCCAGAACTTCCAGATCGCCAAGCGCTCCAAGAAGATCGTGAAGTTCGAGGACTTCAAGGGCATGAAGATCAGGGCCGGCGGCGGCATGCCCAACTACACCGTCAAGGCCATCGGCGGCTCGCCCGTGGCTACCGTGGGCGGCGAGTACTACACCGCCATGCAAAAGGGCACCGTGGACGCGGGCCTGATGGGCAGCTACTCCCTGCGCACCTACAAGATCTGGGAGGTCGCCGACCAAGTGGTGAACCCGCCCATCTTCCCCCACTGCTTCGTGGGGGTGTGGATGAACCTGGACAAGTGGAACTCGCTGACTCCAGAGGTGCAGAAGGTGTTCATCGACACCGCCCGCATGATGACCGCCCGCTGGATCTGCTACGTGGAGCTGGACGATGCCAGGGTGCGGGCCGAGGCGCGCAAGAACGGCGTCACCTTCTACACCCTGCCCCCGGAGGAGGCGGCCAAGATGTACAAGGCGGCCATGCCGGTTTGGGACATCTACCTGGAGAACTGCAAGCGCCAGGGCCTAGGCAAGGAAGCCATCCAGATCAAGGAGATCCTGGACAAGCGTTTCCAGGCCTACGACTAGCGGACCAGGGGTTCGGGGGGCCTTCCCCCCGGACCCTTCGCGGCTTGCTGGTCTGACGCGGGAGCAATCCGACCACCACGTATAAAGGCTGCTTGCAATGGGATCCCTGGCTACAGGCTTTAAAAAAATTTATCAAGGCTTGGAATGGCTGTCCAACCAGTTGGGCTGGATCGGCGGAGGGCTCACCGCGGTGATGATGATCGCGGTGATGCGCGAAGTGATCGGGCGTCATTTTTTCAACGCGCCCTCGGATTGGTCCTTGGAGCTTTCCTGCTACCTGCTGGTGGGGCTCTCCTACCTGGCCGCGGCCCACACCGAGCTCATGGACGGCCATATCCGCATCGATTTCATATATGAGCGCTTTCGGGGCAGGGCCAAGGCCGTGGTGGACATGATAATCCCCCTCATCGGCCTCACCTGGGCGGTAATTGTGGTTTGGCAGGGAGGCCGCCTGGCCTTCAAGTCCCTGGCCATAGGCGCCCGCTCCTCCCAGGCCATGGAGTGGCCCCTGTTCCCTTCCCAAATCCTGGTGCCCATCGGCGGCGCGCTGCTGGGCCTGGTGCTCATCGGCAAGATCGTCAAGGCGGCGGCGGCGCTGGTGAAGGGGGGGGAATAAAATGGACTGGGGTTTGATACTGCTGTTCAGCTCCCTCGTGCTTTTGGTGCTGATGATGCTGGGGGTGCCCATCGCCTACAGCCTGGGCTTCCTGGCCCTGATCCTGGGCACCATTATGGTGGGCGACCGGATTCTGTTCCTCTTCGGCAGCCTCGCTTTCGGCAAGGTGAACTCCTTCGGCCTTGTGGCCGTGCCCTTGTTCATATTCATGGCCGAGATGATATTGGTCTCGGGCGCGGCCAAGGACGCCTTCGAGGCCCTGGACAAGTGGATATCCGCCCTGCCCGCGGGCCTGGCAATCGCTTCTCAAATAGCCTGCACCCTGTTCGCGGCGGTGTGCGGGGCCAGCACCGCCACCACGGCGGTGATCGGCGGCATGGCCGTGCCGGAGATGATCAACCGGGGCTACGACAAGCGCCTGGCCACCGGGTCCATCGCCGCCGGTGGAGCCTTGGGGGTGCTCATCCCGCCCAGCATTCTGCTGATCATCTACGGCATCATCGCCGAGGTGTCCATCGGCCAGTTGTTCATCGCGGGCATCCTGCCCGGCATCCTGCTCACCGTGCTGCGCATCGCCTACTTCATGGGGCGGGTGATCATAGACCCGGCCAGCGCCCCCAAGGACAGAGTCGTTTCCTGGAACGCCCGCTGGCGGGCCCTGTGGAAGATCCTCCCGCTCATCTTCCTGGCCGTGTTCATGTTCGGCTCCCTGTACACCGGCATCGCCACCCCCACCGAAGTGGCGGGCGTGGGCTGCTTCGCCTCGCTGATCATCGCGGCGGCCTATCGCCGCCTGAACTGGGCCTGCGTGAAAGAGGCCTTCGAACGCACCGCCCGCACCACCTGCTTCATCATCTGGATATTGGTGGCCGCCTCGGCCTTCGGCTACGTGCTCAGCTTTCTCCAGGTGCCCCAAAGCCTGGTGACCTGGTCCTCCAGCCTGCAGGTGTCGCCCTACGTCATCCTCATCGCGGTGAACCTGCTGCTCTTCGCCCTGGGCTGCATCATGGACCCGGCGGCGATCATCATGGTCACCGTGCCCATGCTGGCCCCGCTGATGAACGAGCTGGGCTTCGACCTGGTGTGGTTCGGGGTGATGTTCGTGGTGAACATGGAGTTGGCCGAGATCACGCCGCCCCTGGGGCTGAACCTCTACGTCATGAAGGCGGTGGCCCCTCCGGGGGTGACCCTCAACGACATCATCATCGGCTCGGTGCCCTTCATGATCCTGGACATCCTGGGACTGGCCCTGGTGATCATCTTCCCCTGGCTGGTGCTCTGGTTGCCTTCCACCATGATGTGATTTTTCCTCCGCGCCGCTGAGCCGGCAAGGGCCGGGCCGCAAGGCTCGGCCCCTTCTTATGCGGCTGCGCCTTGCGTGGCCACGCGGCCCTTGGGCCAGGCGGGAAGCGCCTTCAGGCTCTTTGGGCCAAAAGGGCTTGGAATGTGCTAATAATCTATGGGTCAAAAGCACTTTCCACCGCAACCCAATCTCCTGGGAGCTGACCGCCTGTCTTGTCCAGCGTGATTAAAAAGCCTGCCGTTTTTCACCTGGCCGCCTGCGCGCTACTGTCCCTGGCCGCCTGCGCGCTCCTGCGTTGGCTGTGGGGCCTGTTTGCCCTGCCCGATGCGGTGCCAGCCGACCTCTGGGGCTGCGCCCAGCCCTGGGGCCTCAGGCGCTTTGCCTTCCTCACCCTTCCCGCCATGGCCCTGACCGGGAGCCTGTGCCTGGAGCTGCTGCTGTGGTTGGTCCCAACGCCGCGCAGATCCGCCCTGGCGGGCGTGGCCGCGCGGGTGCGCGCCTTGGATCTGGCCTCCTACGCCTTGTTGGGGGCCGTGGCCCTGGGGGCTTGGTGGTGGGGGCTTCCCGGCGCGGGCATGCTGCCCCTGGCCCTTGCGGTCGTGGTCCTCGTGGCGGCCAAGGCCGCCCTGTTGCTGCGCCTGCTGTGGTCGGCCTGGCTGCGGCCCCAGGAGGGGCCCGCCCTGGGTTGGCGCAGGCATGCGGCCATCTTTCTGGCGGTGTTGTGCATCCTGAGCATGACCAGCCTGTGGGTCAAGCAGGCCTCCAGCACCGCCGGGGACGAGGTCTCCTACCTGCTCATGGCCCAAAGCCTGGCCCAGCACGGCACCCTGGACCAGGAAGCCACGGTGCGGGGCAAGGAATACCGCGAATTCTATTTTTGCCGCTGGAGCGGCGGCCTCCGCTGGACCATGGAGCGCTCCCACTCCTACTTCCCCCTGCTTTTGTACCCGCCCTATGCCCTGGGCGGTCGCCTGGGGGTGATGCTCTTTTTCGCGGGCATCATGGCCCTGTTGGCCGGGCAACTCTACGCCTGGCTGGGGCGGGCCGGGCTGGGCAAGGGAGTGGCCGCGCTCAGCGCGGGGCTGGTGTTGTTTTCGGGGCCGGTGTTGTGTCTGGGGCAGCACGCCCTCAGTGAAGCGCCGGGCATGCTGCTGTTGGTGGTGGGCCTGCGCCTGGCAGGTGTCGCGCCGCGCCGCCCCTTGGCCGCGCTCCTGGGTCTTTTGGCGGTGAGCGCCTGCCTGTATTTCATCAAGTTTCGCCTGGCCGCCCTGGGCTGCGGCCTGCTGTCCGTCGCCGGGTTCTGGTGGCTGGAGGTCCGGCTGGGGACGCGGCGCGCCGTGCTCACCAGCCTGGGCGCGGCTTTGCTGGCCTTGTTGGCCGCGCTGTTGCTGCCGGGATGGGTTTGGCCCCAGAGCTTTGTGGGAGAGCTGCGGGAGGGCCTGAGCCTGTGGGGCCGCAACGGCAGCCTGTGGACTCCCCTGTGGGTGATGTTCGGAGGCCTGGCCCTGGATCAGTCCTTTGGCCTGTTGCTCATCGCCCCGGTGGCGCTCCTGGCCCTGGCCGGGATTCCCGCCGCCCTGCGCCGCCACCCCCGCCCGGCCCTCACCGCCCTGGCTCCGGTGTTGGTGTATGTGGGCATGGTCTGCCTGATGCGCTGGTACCGCTGGCAAGGCGGCTTCGACCTGCCCGCCCGCTTGTACCTGGTGGTTTTTCCGGCCCTGGCCCTGTTCCTGGGGGTGATGCTCTCGGCCCTGGCCCGGCCCTGGTGGCGGCTGGTGGCCTGGGGCGCGGCTCTGGGAGGCCTGGCCTACACCCTGGTGGTGGTGGTGATCCCGGCCCTGCGCTGGGGCCGCTCGGGGATGATCAATCCGGCGGTGTCCCTGGCCCAGGACCGCTGGGGCTTGACCTTCTACCACCTGCTGCCCAGCACCTTTGTCTATTCCCCTCTGCTGCCCTGGTTCGCCGGGCTCACCGCCCTGGGCCTCGTCGGCTTGGCCTGGCTGGCCTGGAGAAACTCCGCGCCCGCCCAAACAGGCGCTTGGCGTCTGCCCGCCAAGGAGGCGGTGGTGCTGGTGATGGGCCTGGCCTTGTTGATTGCCGCCCCGCTGGCGGGAGCCAAGCTCTGGCCGCCCCGAACCCTGGAGGCCGAGCTGATACGCGGCGGCCCCCACTCGCCCTTGTGGGTGGAAAACGCCTTCCCTTGGGACATGCGGGGCCGCAGCCTGAGCAACGGCGGTTGGATCAGCGGGCGCCTGTATTTCCCCGGTGGAGCGGCCCGCCTTAGGCTGGTGGCCCGGGCGGGGAGACCCGGCGAGGTGGTGCTTAGCCTGGACGGACGGACCCTGCCCAGCCTGTCCTTCAGCCAGGGCCGAAACCTGGAAACCACGCTGCCGGCCCTGAGCAGAGGCTGGCACCAGCTACGCTTGACTTGGCGCTCCTGCCCCCGGCGCGAGTGCTATCTGCTGGTGGACCGGTTGGAGCTGTTATCCGGCGGTCCCGGATAACAGACGCCAGGCGGTGCGGGCGAAGTCCCCGGCGGTGGGCCGGTTGGGCATCACCCGGTTGACCATGCACCAGCCCTTCCATCCCTTGCGCAGCACCTCGTAGAGCGGCCCCAAAGGCAGGCGGATCAGGCCGGGCAGCATGGGGCGCAGCCGGGGAAACTCCACGCACAGGGCGAACAGCTTGCCCAGATTGGCCAGTTCCTTGCGGTGATCCACCTTGAGCACCGAACCGTGGAAGTAGGCCTGATCCAGGCCGCTGAGGTCGCCGTCGAAAAGGCCCATTTCTTGGGCCATGTCGTGGATGGGCGTGCCGGGATAGGGCGTCAGGAACGACACCGTGGAAAAGGCGGGCTTCAGGGCGATGTTCATGTCCAGGGTCTTGAAATCCGCCGCCAGGGAGCCGCCGGGCAGACCCACCATGTTCTGCACCCAGCTCACCAGGCCGTGCTTGGCCAGCAGGCGGCCCATCTCGTATATCTTGTCGTCGGGCACCGGCCGGTTGAGCACCGAGCGCCTAAGCCCCTCGTCGCCGGTCTCCACCGACCAGTTCACGCTGTGGCAGCCCGCCCGCTTGAGTAGGCTCATCACCTCGTCGTCGGCCTGCAAGGGGTTCAGGGCGCAGCTGAAGGGCACCCCCACTCCCTGGGCGTAGGCCGGGGCGAACTCGCGCAGCCACTTCTTGCTGAACCCCAGGGAGGCATCCACGAAGCGGAAAAACTGCACCGGGTAGTTGTCCCTTAGCCCGGCCAACTCCTGGACCAGCAGATCCACCCGGCGCATGCGCACCTTGTTGCGCAGGCCATGCTTGGCCATGAAGTCGCGGTGGAAGCAGTAGGAGCACTTGAAGGTGCAGCCCCGCCCGGCCAGCACTGTCTTCATGGGGGTGCGGGCCAAGTGGGGGAACTTGTCGTAGAGCAGGGCCCGGTCCGGAAAGGGCAGGTCGTCCAGGGAGCGCTGCCCCGGCTCCACCGGACCGGCCACGATTTCCCCGTCCTTTTTGCGGCGCAGGTTGGGGATGCCCTCCAGGCCGCGCTCCTGGTCCATACGGTCGCACAGCTCCACCAGGGCCCGCTCGCCCTCGCCCACGCAGATCAAGTCCAGGCCCGGCTCATCCTCCAGGACCGAGGGCACGAAGGTGGGGTGGGGCCCGCCGAAGATGCTGGT
The DNA here is from genome assembly GCA_018896025.1 of Pseudomonadota bacterium. GTDB lineage: Bacteria > Desulfobacterota > Desulfarculia > Desulfarculales > Desulfarculaceae > Desulfoferula. Next base: position 188,281 of record JAHIND010000005.1, on the reverse strand, counting down.
GAGCGGCGCGATGCGTTTAAGGCGGCGGTTGAAGTCGGCGAAGCGCTGGTGGGCCCCGGTGACCACGCTGTAGGCCACCAGCTTGATGCCGTGCTCCTTTACCGTGGCCACCGCGTCGGTGAGGTCCAGGTCGCAGATATGCGGGGTGTGGCCCGCCTTGCGCAGGCAGGCCGAGAGGTATTCCACTCCCAGGGGCTCGAACCCGCCCAGGGCGAAGTTTTTTATGTCCGCCACAAAAAGAACCTGCACCGCTGACGTCGCTCCTTTGCTGGACTCAGGCCGTCCGGGCCCCGGAGGCCAGGCGCTCCAGGGCCATGCCCGCCGCCCGCCGCCCCGAGCCGATCACGCTGCTGACCGTGCGGCTATGGGGATAGATGGTGGCGTTGCCCGCGAAGAACACGCCGGGCAGGCGGCTTTGCAAATCATGGGTTTGTTGGTGGTAGTCCACGTCGAACACCGGGGTGGCCACCGGGCTTTGGGTCACCAGGCAGTCTATAAGCTCCACCGGCCCCACCATGGCCCTCAGGTCCTTTAGGTAGGTGTCGCGCACCTGGTCGGCCGGGGCGGTGATCAGGGGATGCTCGTCGGGCAGGTAGGCCGAGCAGTAGACCAGGTTGGCCCGATGGCGTCCCAGCAGGGACTGGTTCACCACCACCTTGAAAGAGAAGCCGGGCTCCAGGATGTTGGTCCAATAGGGCAGTTCCAGGGGACGGTCCAGGGCCATGAGGGCGCAGGCCGCGCCCTGGTACTTCACCCGGCTATCGAAGCTGAAGTTCACCGGCAGCCGGGCGAAGTGGTTCAGCGGCAGGGTGTTGATAACCACCCTGGCCGCGTGGCTCTGCCCCCCGGCGTGCACCAGGTAGCCGTCCTTGCCGCGCTCCAGGGCCTCCACCGGCGAGTTAAGGCGGACCTGTGCGCCCTGGGCCAGCTCCTCGCCCAGACGGCGGGCCAGGCGGTCCAGGCCGCCGTCCAGATAGCCCAGCATCTCACCGCTCACCCCCTTGGCCTTGGTGGCGGCCAGGCCCTTGATGCGGCCGTGCAGAAAACCGGCGCACACCCGCTCCGGGGGGATGCCGAATTTGTTGCGCATCATGGGGGCCATCATCTTGCGGTAAACGCTCTGGCCCCAGTGGCGCACGATCCAGTCCTTGGCGCTCATCCCGGTCAGGTTTTGGCTCTGGGTGAAGCGCGAGCTGAGCATGCCCGCGCAGAAGCGCAGTTTGTCGGCCAGGTTGAAGGGAGCGAAACGCAAAAGGTCCTGGGGGCGGCTGAAGGGATATAGCCGCCCCTCAAGGTAAAAGGCCATGGAGGTCTCCTGCCACAGCAACGAGCCTTCCAGGCCCATCTCGCCGATCAGTTCCAGCAGCTCGCTGTCGTGGGGTTTGATGTGGTGATAAAACCACTCCACCGGTTCCCCGGCCACCGGGCTGCAACGCCCCGCCCCGCCCAGGCCGTCGGAGGCCTCCAAGAGCAGACACCCGGCCCCACCCTGCATGAGGCTTCGGGCGGCGGCCAGGCCGGAGTAGCCGCCGCCCAGCACCACGGCGTCAAACATGGCCGTTCAACCACAAGTTGAGCAGGTGGCGCAGGGAAACCGGGTAGCGTCTGGGGGTGGCGTACTTGGAGCGGCCCCATTGGCGGCGGCGGTGCCGCACCGGCACTCCCTTGATACGGCCGCCCTGCAGATGGACCAGCAGGGGAACCAGGCGATGGGTCCCCCGGCTCCACTCCAGGGGGCGCAGCCGCGCGGTGGGCGCGGCGCGCAGGCCGCAGTTCACGTCCCGGAACTGGTAGCCGAAAAGCAGCCATATAAGTAGATTGTAGAACCAGGAGGGCAGGCGCTTGCCCCAAAAGGCGTCCTGGCGGCGCACCCGCACGCCATGCACGCAATCGTAGCCCTGCTCCACCAGGGCCACCATGGCAGGGATATGGGCGGGGTCTTCCTGCAAGTCGGCGTCGATGGTCACGGTAATGTGAGCCCTGGCCCTAGCCAGTCCGGCGGCCAGGGCGGCGCTTTTGCCGGCGTGGGCGATGCGCAGATAGATGAAGTCCCGGCAGTCTTGCAAAAGTTGGGGACTGGCGTCGTCGGAGCCGTCGTCCACCACGATGATCTCGGCTCCCAGGGAGTCGGCCAGATGCGCCAAGCCATCATAAAGGCCGGGAATGCTTTCCTGCTCGTTGTAAACCGGAACGATTATGGAAACCGCCGGTGCGGCAGGAGGGGCAGGCCTTATCTCATGCGCTGTCGCTGGGGGGCTGGGCACTATTTCGTCCTTAGCCATGACGGCCATGAAGCGCAACGGCGTCGCAATGTAAAAAAATATTTTGGTATCGTAGCATGACTCTCGGTCAAAACACTATTCATTGAATCAGGAAATAGTCCACCGGGGCATACGCCTTGCGCAACAAGCGGCCGGCGTGAGCAAACATGGTCGGCGAGGCCCGTCCGTGGCCAAACTCAGGTCTTGCAATTTCGCCTTGCTGCCGGCGCACATAAGAAATGTTGTCTATTGCCGAGCCTTGCGGAAGGGCTGGCTATAAAAACCTGTACATATTTAGATGTTTAAAGTTACGATGATCGCCGTGTTCGCCTGCCCGTGAATTAAATGCTGTGCCGACATCTCGCCGCGTCCGCTCAAGGCGAGGGTTGCCTCAACCTTTGGGCGTACCGGTCTGTTTTGCCTCCACACCCCACGGTGCCCAACAAGGTTAAGAGCAGGCCCCTCGCGTTTCGCGCTTTTCTGGGGCAACATCATTAGGTCCCATGAGGTGTGTGGCTTCATGCGGCGCTGGGGGACAAACATGCAAAGCTGCCTATGCCGTCCGTTGGGCTCTATTGCCCGCCGCCTGCTGTGCGGGCTTCTGCTCCTGACCCTGGCCGCCGCTCCGGCTCCGGCCGCCGACCAAACCAACACCGGGACTATCACCGGCAACTGGGCCGGCACCTCCGAGGACGATGATTACGACAACCAGGGCACCATCAACAAACAGGTGAACATGACCCAGGGGGGGCACGATCTCTTCACCAACTCGGGCGATGTCGGCCAGAGCGTATTCATGAGCAGCGACGGCTCCAACACCGTGGTGAACCAGCTCGGCGGCTCCATAGGCGTAAGCGTCTTCGGCAGCAACAACACCGCCACGGGCAGCGACGGCGGCTCCAACAGCCTCACCAACGCCGGGACCATAGGCAACAACCTCATGGGCAGCCGCAACAAGGGAGACGACAGCAGCGGCGGGGACAACACCATAGTCAACTCGGGCACGGTGAGCGGGTCAGTTTACGGCAGCAGCAACACCGGCGCGGGCAGCAGCGGCGGCGGCAACACCATCAGCAACTCAGGCGCGGTCAATGGCCTCTACGGCAGCGACAACACCGGCGCGGGGGCCAGCGGCGGGGGCAACACTATCGTCAACTCCGCCACCGGAACAGTTGCCGACAGCATCTACGGCAGCAACAACACCGGCGTGGGCAACAGCGGCGGGGGTAACAACATCAATAACGCCGGTACGGTGGACAACGACATCTACGGCAGCCTTAACGCCGGCGCGGACAGCAGCGGCGGGTCCAACAGCATCAGCAACAGCGGTGTGAGCCTGGGCATCATCGGCAGCTATAACGATGGCGCCTCCACCAGCGGCGGAGACAACATCATCACCAACAGCGGCATGGCCGTTACAATCATGGGCAGCTACAACGCCGGGGCGGGCGCCACCGGTGGCTCCAACACCATCACCCTTACCGACACCGCCAGCGGCTTCGGCTCCTTCGGCAGCGTCAACGAGGGTGACTCCAGCAGCGGCGGCTATAACACCATCACTAACTCCGGCGAGGATTACGGCGGCCTCGTGGGCAGCCAAAACGATGGGGAGAACAGCGGCGGCGGCTACAACACCGTCATCAACACCGGCCTCGAGGTATCTGGTCTCGCCGGGAGCTTCAACGAAGGCGACTACAGCAGCGGCAGCTCCAACACCATCATCAACACCGGCACGGTGGACGGCGACATCTACGGCAGCGGCAACGGCGGGGTGGACAGCGTCGGCGGCTCCAACAACATAAGCAACACCGGCACGGTGACCTACGACATCTACGGCAGCTACAACGACGGCACAGGCAGCAGCGGCGGGTCGAACTCAATCACCAGTACGGGGACGGTGGACGGCTACATCTTCGGCAGCATCAACGAGGGGACGGGCAGCAGCGGCGGGGACAACACCACCGTCAACGCGGGCACGGTGAGTGGCGGCATCTACGGCTCCGACAACCAGGGCGACTCCACCAGCGGCAGCGGCAACACCATCACCAATACCGGGACGGTGGACGGCAACATCATGGGCACCCGCAACCAGGGCGACTCCGCCAGCGGCGGGGACAACACCATCGTCAACTCGGGGACGGCGGGCAAATCCATCTACGGCACCCACAACACCTCCACGGGCAGCAGCGGCGGGGACAACACCATCGTCAACTCCGGCACGGTGGACGGTTATATCTTCGGCAGCCGCAACCGCGGCGGCAGCGTCGGCGGGGGCGGCAACACCATCACCAACTCCGGCAGCGTGGGTCAGGTGATCTACGGCAGCTCCAACGAGGGCGATTCCAGCAGCGGCGGCAGCAACACCATAAGCAACACATCTTCCGGAACGGCGGACTATATCGTTGGCAGCCGCAATACCGGCACCAACTCCAGCGGCGGCGGCAACGTCATCAACAACGCGGGCACCGTCACCAGCGGCCTCTACGGCAGCTACAACGACGGCGACGGCAGCAGCGGCGGCGGCAACACCATAGTCAACTCCGGCACGGTGAGCGGCAACATCTGGGGCAGCCTCAACTCCGGCGCGGGCAGCAGCAGCACCGGCAACACCATAGTCAACTCCGGCACGGTGACCGGCAACATCTACGGCGGCAGAAACACCGGCAGCGGCAGCAGCGGCGGCGACGACACCATCACCAACAGCGGCGCGGTGGGGGGCAGCATCTACGCGGGTGACGGCGACGACCGGGTCAACCTGGAAAGCGGCTCCTCGGTGGGCGGCACGGTAGGCGGCGGCAGCGGCACCGACACCCTGGCCTTCAGCGGCATGGGCAACCAGGACGGCAGCCTGTGGGGCACCACCTACCTGAATTTCGAGAACCTGGCCTTTTACGGCGGCCGCACCACCCTGACCGGCGACTGGAGCATTAGCGGAGCAACCACGGTGGAGGCGGGCGGAGCGGCGTCGATCAACGGCACCCTGACCAGCGACACGCTGACCAACTACGGCACCCTGGGGGGCAACGGCACCATCGTGGGCGAGGTTACCAACAACGGCGTCATCTCTCCGGGCAACAGCATCGGCACCCTGACCATCGACGGCGACTTCATCAACACCAGCAGCGGGGTTTTGGCCGTGCAACTGGGCCAGAGTTCGGGAGACCGCCTGGTGGTCACCGGCACCGCCTACCTGAACGGCGGCACCTTGCGGGCCTCCCTGGATCCGGGGGTCTACACCGGCGGCACCTCTTGGACGGTGCTGAGCGCGGGCAACATCGTGGGCGGCTTCTCCAGCTTCCAGTCCCTCTTGGACTCGGTGGTGCTGTCCCTGTCCATGGGCGCTTCCAGCGATTGTATCTCCATAACCCTGTCGCGCGCCTCCTACGCCGAGTTCGGCGAGACGCCGGGCCAGCGCATGGTGGGTGGCAGCCTGGACGCCGTAGTGCCCCTGGCGGTGAACCGCGACGACGAGATGGCCTCCCTGATCACGCTCATGGACTTCTCCTACAGCGCGGCCCAGATAAGCGCCGCCCTGGAGCAGCTCAGCCCGGAGATGTACAGCGCCTTTGCTTGGTCTTCGTTGCAAAGCGCCCAGGCCTTCGGCGATGTCATCGACCAGCAGATGGACCAGGAGCGTGACGCGCTACTGTTGGGGATGCCTCCCGCCGAGGAATCCCCCCAGGGCCTGAATCTGTGGGCCCGCTTCTGGGGCAGCACCGCCCAGCGCGAGGGCGACGCCCAACACCTGGGCTACGGCCAGACCCTGGACGGCCTGGCCCTGGGCGGCGACGGCGCTCTGGCCCCGTGGCTGAACCTGGGCCTGGCCCTGGGCGTCAGCCGGGGCGACCTGGACTGGGACCGCCCCTCCTATTACGGGCGCATGGACAACTTCCACGCCGGTCTCTACGCCAAGGCCGTCTGGGGGCAGCTATACCTGCGGGGTCAGCTCGGCTTCGCCTACAACGACGCCACCGCCCACCGGTCTCTGAACTTGCCCAGCTACAACGGCACGGCCCGCAGCGACTTCCACGGCCTGGCCGGGTTGGGTAGCCTCAAGGGCGGCTACGACTTCAGGCTGGGCGGATGGCAAACCGGGCCCACGGCCATGGTGCGATACACCAGCCTGAAGCAGGACGGCTTCAGTGAGTCCGGGGTGGGGGCTCTGGGCCTGGCGGTGGATGAACAGGACGCGGAGTCAATGCAGAGCGCCTTGGGCTGGCAGGCCTCCAGCCTGTGGGAGTTGGGCGGGGTGCGGGTGCTGCCCCGGCTGTCGGCGGCCTGGTGGCACGAGTTCAAGGACGATCCCCTGCAGGTCACGGCCCGCTTCGTGGACTACGGGGTCTCGCCCTTCACGGTGGACGGCCTGAAGCTGCCCTCGGACTATGGCGTGGTCAGCGCGGGCTTCTCCGCCCTGATTAGCCAAACCCTGGAGGCCAACCTGGCCCTGACCCTGGCCCTGGGCGACGATTATTACGCTCAGGCCGTCACCGCGGGGCTTGAGTACCGGTTCTAGGGCCCGTTCCCGCGCCGGGGGTAAACCCGTTTCGGGCAGGGATGAAACAGCAAACCAGCACTCGCGGTGCTGGTCCGATCATTCATTTGCGGCACGGACTGGCCCTCGGAATTTTCCAGGTATGGCGGAGAGGACTTACGGCTGGTAGCTCTCGGCGCGCCGTGGCGGTCTCAGGCCTCCAGGGCCTCCACCCGGTTGCGGCCTTTTCCCTTGGCCTGGTACAGGGCCTGGTCGCCCCGTTTGAGCCAGGAATCCAGGTCGTCGGACTCGGGATCAAAGGCCGCCACCCCCAGGCTTATGGTGCAGGCGATATGACGTCCTTCGGCCTTGAAGGTGTGGCTCTGGACGCGCACGCGCAACCTATCGGCCACCTCCACGGCGGCTTGCAGGCCGGTTTCCGGTAGGATGATGGCGAATTCCTCGCCGCCCACCCGGCCGAAAAGGTCGCTATCGCGCAGCTCCTGGCTGATTAACTGGGTGAGCTTTCTGAGCACCAGGTCCCCGGCATGATGCCCCAGGCTGTCGTTGACGGTTTTGAATTCGTCGACATCCACGTTTATCAAGGAGATGGAGTTGCCATAGCGCCGGGCGCGCTTGGCCTCCAGGGAGGCCGTGTACATGAACTGCCGCCGGTTGGCGATGCCGGTCAGCTCATCGGTGAGGGACAGGCAGCGCAGCTCCTCCTCCATCTTCTTGAGGCTGGAGATGTCCAAGAAGCTCTCCACCAGGCGCTCCCGGCCGTCCAGATTGACCAGGGCCACGGTCTTGAGAATGGGCATCAATTGGCCGTCGGATTGGCGCAGTTGCTGCTCTGAGTTGTCGGACTTTTTGCCTAGATCGGTGATGGGGCACCGCCCCAGCTGATCCTGGCACACGAAGCGGTGGCAGACGGACCCGATCACCTCCTGGGAGGACGCCTTGAACATCTCCATGGCCACGGAGTTGGCGTCCACGATGCGGTGGTCGGTGGGCTCGACGATCAAGATGCCCGCCTGGATGGAGTCCAACAGGTCGCGCACCAGCTTTTGGCTTTGCAGCAGAGCCTGCTCTATCTGGTTTCGCTCCCTGGCGTAGCGTATGGCCCGCTCCATGGTCTTGGGATCGGTCTCGGATTTAACCAGATAGTCCTGGGCCCCCTCCCGGATGGCCTGGAAGGCGGTTTCTTCGTCGTCGAGGCTGCTCAACACCACGATGGCTTTGTCCGAGAAGATGTTTTTCACGCGGCGCAGGGTGTCCAGCCCCTCGCTGTCGGGCAGGAACAGGTCGAGCAGGATGGCGTCCGGATCAAAGTCGTGGACCGTGGCGGCGGCTTGCTCCACCGTCTCCACCGCCTTCAGCGTATACTCATCCTTGGCCATTTCCCGCAAAGTGCCTTTTATGAGCATGCTGTAGGTCTTGCTGTCCTCCACTAATAAAAGGCGAACCTGGCGGCGCATGAAACTTACCTCACCACGATAAGATCATAATAAGATCATAAGGTGATTGCTGTTTAGTAAAAGGCCGGAGGGCTCAACAAGCACCGTTGGCCTCGCGGGCAATGGAGCCTCCTTCTCGGAGATGTCCGCAGTCTGGCCGTTTCACTTGAGCATATCCGGCAAGAGGCCGGACGGCAAGAATAGGATATTCTCCGCCCTGGCCTGGGGGGAGGGGGACGCCCACTGGGTGGGCGTGAAAAATAAGCGGGTCTCGCGACGCCGGTTGTGGGCCCCGAGCCATGCCCCCGCCCCCGCGCGGCCTCGCCATGGCTCATGGCCCTAGTTTTTTGCCGGGCCAGGGCTTCTCGCTTTTGGTCCGCGCCCGTGGGCGGCCAAACCGCCGGGCAGGCAGGGGGCGGGACCGTTTGGCCGCGATCGTTCTTGGCGGGTCCTACCAGCCGTACTTCTTGAGGGCTTCGCGGACCGCCGCTTCCCTGGTCTGGTCGTCGATGTCGATGCGCCGGGCCCGGCCTTCCTTGATCTTCTCCACCAGCAGATCCAGGTCGGCGGGCTTTTCCATGAAATCCAGGGCGCCCAGGCGCATGGCCTCCACGCCGACCTGCACGCTGGCGTGACCAGTCAGCAGGATGATCTGAAGGCTGGGCTTGTTGGCCAGGGCCCGCTTCAGGGTTTCCATGCCGTCCACCTTGGGCATCTGCAGATCCAGCACGATGGCGTCATAGAGGTTTTGCCCGATCTTTTCCAGGGCCATGGCCCCGTCCAGAGCGGTATCCACAATGCAGCCCCGGTTGCTCAGACGCTCACTGACGCTTTCCAGGAAGTCCGGATCATCATCGACAACCAACACCCTGATGTCTTGCATCGCTACCCTCCTATTTCGTTGCGGCTCTCGGCGGCCGCTTGATTTTGCGGGTCGGGCGCCCCGGCGGTTTGCTGGGGCTCCAGCCATCTTACACGACCATGGGCCAGATCGTATATCGCTCCCACCGCGGCAAAAGCGCCGGAGGCGACTCCCTCCCTGATGGCCTTGCTTTGCCGGAAAAGCGCCTGCATGGTCTGCTTGACGTTTTCCTCGATGGCCCGGTCCAAAAGCTCCTCGGCGCCCGCCTCGGGCAGGTCGGCCATGGCCTGGTGCACCGCCGGGGTTATGCCGCTGAGCAGCCCGCGCAGGCTGGCCTGGGCGGGAACCGCGTCGTTTTGCACCATGTCCAGGGCGGCGGTCACCGCTCCGCACCCGGTATGGCCCAGCACCACCAGCAGCGGGGTGTGCACGTGCAGCATACCGTATTCCACCGAGGCCAGGGTGGCCGAGTCCATGCTGTGGCCCGCGGTTCGCACCACGAAAAGGTCCATGATGCCCACGTCGAAGATCATCTCCACCGGCACCCGCGAGTCCGAGCAGGCCAGCACCGTGGCCATGGCGTGGTCGGCCTGGTTGCCCAGGTGGGCCTCTTTGCGCCGCAGCAAGTCGCTGCGGGGATGGTGGCGCTGGTCATGGGTGAAACGGTGGTTGCCTTCGGTCAACTCGTCCAACACCTTTTGGGGCTCGGGTTTGTCCGGCCGCGCAGGGGGTTTGGTTTGCTTGCTCTTACTCATTATATTTTACCCTCCCGTGGCCCGCGCCGGCGGCAGTCCCAACTCCAAGACGCCGCCACCCCCGCGCAGGCTTACTCCCATTTCCGCCAGCAATTGCCCGGGCAACGGAGGCATCTCCCGCTCCAGCTCCGCATCCAGGCGCAGCACTGCCCCCTCGCCGCCGCTCTCCAGGCCAAGGTGCAACACCGAGCCGCTCACCGCCGCCTCCACCACCGTGGCCAGGCAGCGCCACAACAGCCGCTCGAAGTCCAAGGTGGGCAGGCCCACGCTCAGGGTCTCCGGGAGCGCCAGCTCCAGGGTCACGTTGTGCAGGGCGGCCTGCCTGGCGAATATGCCGCAGATGAGCGTGACGCCCTTGACCGCGTCGCAAATGGGCCCGGTTTCCTCGGCGCTGTGGGCGAAGGCGTTGAGGCGCTTCACCGCCTGGTCGGCCCGGGACACCCGCTCTATCACCCTCCCTATGAGCTGGTATAGGCGGTCCGGGTCGGGCTCGCGGCCCTTGGCGCCCATCTCCAGCATCTCGCTGATGAGGCGGCTCTGCTCGTTGATGACCGCCAGCTCGTTCTTGATCTCGTGGGTGGCGTTGCGCGTCACCTGGCCGAACAGCTCGGCATAGCCGGCTTGGCCTGGGTTGGTGTCCGGCATCAGCTCAGCTCCTGTTTGCCGCCGCCCTGCATCAAGGCGATCAGATCATCGATGTCCACCGGTTTGACCAGATAAAGATCAGCCCCCATGTCCAAGGCGCGGTCCAGGTCCTCCGGGGCGCTGTGGCCGGTGAGGAGGATTATGCGCGCCTCGGGCCGGGCCGCCTTGATGGCCTGGATGGCCTCGTAGCCGCTGAGCCCCGGCATCTTCAGGTCCAGCACCACCCAGTCGTAGGCCTGCTCCTGGATCATCTTCAGGCCCTGTTCCCCGCTGGTGGCCCAGTCGCTGTCGATGTCGCGGATCTCCATGCGCTCGGACAGGGTGGTTACCAGTTCTTTCTCATCGTCGATGAGCAAAACCTTCATTTCATACTTCCATTCTTGCGGCGTCCTCGCCGCTTGCGCCTTCCAGGCGGCGGGGACGCTGCTTCACGGGCAGATACACAATAAAGGAAGTGCCCTGGCCGGGTTGGCTGGTCACGTCTATGTGGCCGCCGAGCTTTTGCACGATTCCGTAGGTGATGGAAAGGCCCAGGCCGGTGCCCTTCTCCCCCTTGGTGGAGAAAAAGGGCTCGAAGATGTTCTGGAGGTCCTGGGAGGCTATGCCTATTCCGTTGTCGGTGATGGTTATAGCCACCTGTTCGTTGTCCCGGCTGGCCACGGAGATGTCGATCTTGTCGCCGTCTTCCACCGCCGCCAGAGCATTGTTCAGAATGTTCAGCAGCACCTGCTGGATCTGGCCCTTGTCGGCCTCCAGGGTGGGCACGTCGGCGGGGATGTCCACGTTGATGGAGATGTTGCGGTACTCCGCCTCCCGGCCCAGGAAGCCCAGCACCTCCTTGATCAGCGGCTCCAGGTGTATCTGCTCGGATTTCACCGGCAGGTGGCGGGCGAAGCCCAGCAGGCGGTGGGTGATCTCGCTGACCCGGCGCACCGAGTCTTTGATAACCCTGATCTGCTCCATGAACTTTTCCCGGCGGGGGAAGTCCGGGTTCATGCCCAGGATGTCCCCCATGAGGCCCACCTTCTCGTTGATGATGGCCACCGGGTTGTTGATCTCGTGGGCCACCCCCGCGGCCAGGCGGCCGATGGAGGCCAGCTTGTTGGTGTATTCCACCTCGTGCAGCATGGCCACCCGCCTGAGGTCGGCCTCGTAGATGCGGTTGACCAGGGTGGCCGAGCCCCACCAGATGACCACCAGGATGGCGGCCACCGACACCCCCACCATGACGATGATGTTGATGCGCAGCAGGTCCCACTTCTGGAGCAGGGCGGCCGGTTGCTTGACCACCACCAGCAGGAAGGGCGAGCCCTCCACCTTGGCCGTGGCCACCAGGAAGGGCGGGGCGTTGTTCTGCTTGACCTCGGTGACCTTGCCCATCTGCCCGGCCAGTTGGGGCATGGACTCGAAGCGGGTCAGCACCCCGCCGAACAGGGTGGAGGGGGTTTGCAAGACCCCCTGCTGGTTGATCAGGAAGATGTCGCCGATGGGGTGCAGGTCCGTGGCCGAAAGCAGGCTGTTGAGCTTGCCGGTGTCGATGGTGGCCCTGAGCACGTAGGGTTGGTCGTCCGCCCGTTCGTGGCGCACCGCGATTACGAAGTGGGGGAAGTTGCGGTGGCCCAGGAACACGTCGCTGATGTAGATGCCCCGAATCTGCACCTCCTTGTACCAGTCCTGGTTCTTGTAGTCGCGGCCCTCCAGGTTGTAGGGCCCGATGTAGGCGTGCTGGATGCCCTGGCCGTCGATGAGGCCCAGGTCCACGAAGCCGCCGAAGGACTGGCGCAGGCGCCGAAACACCGTGGCCAGATGGCGCCGGTCGGAGAGTTGGTCAAAGGTGTTGGCCAGGTTAACGTAGGTCAGGGCGGCCCGGCGCTCTTCCAGGAAGTTGGCAAGCTGCACCTTGTTGACCGCCAGCAGCCGCTGCACGTGGCTGGTGATCTCGTTGCGCTGAAGCTGGTACTGCTCTTCGAACTGGTAGAAGTTGATGCCCGCCAGGAAAACCAGGGGGGCCAGGGTGACGGCTATGGCCGACAACAGGGTGGTGCGCCACAACCGGCGGTAGTTGAGCAGCTCCAGCTCCGAGTCGCGCCGGTCCCAGAATGGCGGCTTGATTTTGCGCCAAATGCCCAAACTCAGCCCTCCTGCCCCCGCACCTTGTCATAGGCCGCCTGCATGGCTTCCGAGAGCTTGTCGATGTCCACCGGCTTCTCCAAATAGGCGAAGGCGCCCAGGCTCATGCACTGCTCCATGTCACGCTGGGAGCCGTGGCCGGTGAGGATGATCACCTCCACCTTGGGGTAGTCGTGCTTGATGCGCTTGAGCACCTCTATGCCGTCGATGCCGGGCATCTTGAGGTCCAGCACCAGCACCTCGGGCTCGTCCTCGGCCACCATCTTGAGAGCCTGCTCGCCGTCGTAGGCCACCGCCGAGCCGATCTCCCGAAGCAGGAGGCGCTCGGACAGGGTCTGGGCGAACTCGCGCTCGTCGTCCACCAACAGCACCTTGGAGGGAAGCTGGAAGTCGGCCTGGCGGTAGACGTCGGCATGGTAGAAGCCGGGCCCCGGCTCCACCGACACCTCGCCGACCCCGTCCACCTGGCGCGCCTGGTCTTCCAGGTCCTTGCTGAGCTTGCTCAGGCGCAACACTTTCTTGTTCACTTGGATGTCAACCTTTCCCTGGGCCGCCGAGACCTGGATGTCCTTGTTGCTGTGCCCTTGGGTAGTCAAGACCTGCTCCACCTGGGCGGCCAGCAAGAAATCCCTGGCCGCCTGGAGCGAGGCCTCGGTCACCGCCAGGGGGCCTCCCAGGGCCTGCTCCGCGATGAACTTGGCGGCGTCCTCGGGGTCGCGTTTTTCCATGGGCAGCAGGATGTCGTAGAGCTGGGCGGCCCAGGGGTCGCGGTCCAGCAGGTACTCCGCCCAGCGGATGGCCGACTCGTCGTCGCGGTGGACCCTGGCCAGGGCCTCCTTTTCGCTTAGGCCCAGCTCTCGGGCGGCGCGTGCGGCCCGGTGCTTGGTCTCGGCGATGAGGCACACTTCCAGTACATGGCTGATGGAGCGCGGCACCAGCAGGGAGACGTGCCCCAGCAGGACCATGTTCTGTTTTTCGTTGAGCAGCTTGGCCGTTTCCAGCTTCAGGGCGCTGACGGCCCGCTCTTTTTCATGGGAGAACTGGTTGAATATGGAGGTGCGGCCGTACATGGCCCGGCGCAGGTTGCCGGCCTCCGGGCCGCCGTTGCGGTCGACTCGCCCGATGACGTCCTCGTCGCGCATCAGCTCCACGCTCAGGCGCGACGCCACGTCCTGGGCCACTTCCTCGGCCCCGCAAAAGGAGCCGCTCATTATGGTAACCACGCTCATGATTTATGCTCCCTCTCCCACATGGACTCTCTCCAGTGGGCAGACACTCGTCAGGGGGCAGGACTCTTCCCGCGAATCCCGGTGGGCCGTCTCATGGATGGCGGCGATGGCGTTGGCCGCCAGGGGATATATGTGGTCCTCCCCGATCTTGGCCAGCAGGTGGGTGCGTTTCATCACCTCCAGCACGCCCTCCTTGATATGGGAGAAGCTTATGTCGTAGCCGGCGCTGCGCACCCGGTCTATGGTCAGCGACAGGGCCTCCTCCCCGGAGGCGTCGATGTCGTTGATGCCGTTGGCTACCACCAGTATATGCCGCAAGTTGGGCAGATGGCGGATGCGTTCGTCTATCTGGTCTTCCAGGAAGCTGGCGTTGGCGAAGAACAGGGGGCCGTCGAAACGAACCACGGCCACGTGTTCGCATTGGCGCAGCTTGAAGTGGTCGGCGTCGCGCAGAGAGCAGTCCTGGTGCATAGCCAGGGCGGCCACCTTGGGCCGCATGCTCTTGTAGAGGAACATCAGCAGGGAAAGCACCACGCCGATCATGATGCCCTTGTCCAGGTGGGGCGCGTAGATCAGGGTGGCGATGAAGGTGATAATGCTAATGGCCCCGTCATACCACTGGGCCCGCCAGGCGTGCATGAAACCGGTGACGTTGATCAGCCCCACCACCGCCATCATGATCACCGCGGCCAACACCGCCTGGGGCAGGTTGTAGAGCAGGGGGGTGAAGAACAAGAGCACGATGACCACCATCAGGCTGGTCACCACGCTGGACAGGCCGGTGAAGGCGCCGGCCTGCAGGTTGACCGCGGACCTGGAGAAGGAGCCCGACACCGGGTAGCTCTTGCCCAAGCAGCCCACGATGTTGGCCAGGCCCTGGCCGATCAGCTCCTGGTTGGGGTCCAGGCGTTGGCCGGTCTTGGCGGCCATGGCCTTGGCGATGCTGATGGCCTCCATGAAGCCCAGCAGGGAGATGATGATGGCGTAGGGGAAAATTTGCAGCCCCACGCTGAGGTCCAGCGTGGGTATGGACAGGGTGGGCAGGCCCGGCGGGATATCGCCCACCACCGCGCCGCCGCCCATCATGGTCAGCTTGGCGGTGTCCAGGGGGCGGTTGCCCACCTTGATGCGCCAGACGCGGCCGTCGGTCTGGGCCCCCGTGGGCTGGCGGCCCTCCAGGTAGAAGCGCAGGCCGCCGTCCGGCTGGGGCACGCCCACGAACATGTGGTCGCGCAGGCGGGTGCGCAGCTCGTGGGCCTTGTGCTTTTCGCGCTCGATGAGCGCGGTGTCCAGGGAGGCCTCCTGCTTGAGCTTGAGCCCCTCCAGGGAGTCTGGCCCCTGGGCCTGCTGCGCCTGCTGCACCTTCTTGTTCAGCGAGGCGCGGGCATCGCCCAGCTCGTTGATGCGCTTGACCTCATGGTTGAACTGGGCTATCTCCTGGCGCACCTGGGGGGACACGATGGCGGTCAGGTCCACCTTGCTGTCGTGATGGAAGCCGGTGGCCCAGGAGACCAGGATGGCCGTCGCCACCGCCACCAGGACGTAGGGGATCTTGGGGTTGAGCCTCTTGAGCCCATACATGACCGCGAAGGCCCCCACCCCCATGGCCAGGGTCGGCCAGTGGGTGTAGTCCACCGCCCCCTGGATGACCCGCCAGATGGTCTCATAGTGATGCTCGGCATTGTCCACGTAGACCCCGAACATCTTGGAGAGCTGGCTGGAGGCGATGATGATGGCCGCCGCGTTGGTGAAGCCGTTGACCACCGGGTGGGACAGGAAGTTCACCACCAGGCCCAGGCGCAGCACTCCCAAGGCAAGCTGGAAGATGCCTACCGCCAAGGCCAGCAGGATGGCGTAGGCAATGAAGGCCTCGCTGCCCGCCGTGGCCAGGGGCTCCAGGGAGGCGCTGGTCATCAGCGAGACTATGGCCACAGGCCCGGTGGCCAGCTGCATGCTGCTGCCGAACATGGCCGCGATCATGGGCGGCAAAAACGCCGCGTACAGGCCGTAGTAGGCGGGCAGGCCCGCCAACTGGGCATAGGCCATGGATTGGGGTATCAGCACCAGGGCCACGGTGATGCCCGCGAGGGCGTCCACCCTGAAGGCCGATGCGCTGTAGTTTCGGAACCAGCCCAAGAAGGGCAGCAGGCGGTAAAGGATGCCCGGCTCCGAATTGTTGCCAGAGGTTTTTTTCATGGTTCCAGTCCGAATTTCTTGATCTTGCGCCACAAGGACACGCGATCGATGCTCAGTATCTCGGCCGCCCTGGTCTTGTTGCCCCCCGTGTGATCGAGCACGTGCTTGATGTACTCGCACTCTTTCTCTTCCAGGGTGGGCAGCCGCCCTTTCCCATCCTTTTGGCCCGCGGCATTGACCGCGGCCTTCACCTCCTCGGGCAGATCCGCCAGCTCCAGCCGTCCTCCGGCCCGTAGCGTCACCGCCCGTTCGATTATGTTTTCCAACTCCCTCACGTTTCCCGGAAACTCGTAGGCCATGAGCACTTCCATGGCCTCCTGCGACAGCTCGCTGGTGTCCTTGCCCTGACGCTCGGCGTGCTTGTGCAGAAAGTGGTTGGCCAGCAGCGGGATGTCGTCGCGGTGCCAGCGCAACGGCGGCAGCTCCAGGCGAACCACGTTGATGCGGTAGTAAAGGTCAGAGCGGAACACCCCCTGCTCCACCAGGGAGGCCAGGTCCCGGTGGGTGGCGGCCACGATGCGCACGTCCACCGGGATGGGCTCTGTGCCGCCCACCCTGGTCAGCTCCTTTTCCTGGATTACCCGGAGGAGCTTCACCTGCATGGCCTTGGGCATGTCGCCGATCTCGTCCAGGAGCACCGTGCCCCCGTTGGCCGCTTCGAACAGGCCGGGCTTGGCGGCGTGGGCTCCGGTGAAGGAGCCCTTCTCGTGGCCGAACAGCTCGCTGACCAGAAGCTCCTGGGCGAAGGCGGCGCAGTTGAAGGCCACGAAGCGGTTATCGGCCCGGTGGCTGGCGTGGTGTAGGGCCCGGGCAAAGAGCTCCTTGCCGGTGCCGGTCTCGCCCACGATGAGCACGCTGCTGTCGCTGGGGGCCACCTGGGCCACCACCCGGATCAGCTCCTGGATGCGCGGATGGTTGCCCACGATGTTGTCGGCCCCGTCCCGGGCCCTGAGGTCCTGCTTGAGGGTCTCCACCTCCCGGGTAAGGCGGGCCTTTTCCAGGGCGTGGGCCACCTGGGCCCGCACCTCGTCGATCTTGTAGGGCTTGGCGATGTAGTGGAAGGCGCCGCGCTTCATGGCCTGGATGGCCGAGTCCACCGAGGCGAAGGCGGTGAGCATGATCACCTCGGTGGCGGGGCTGGCGCGCTTTACCTCTTCCAGGACCTGCATGCCGTCGATCTTTTCCATGCGCAGGTCGGTGAGCACTAGGTCGTAGGATTTCTTGGCGAACAGCTGCAGGGCCTCGGCCCCGCCGGAGGCCGCGGTCACCTGATACTCGCCGCCGTGCTCCAGGATGTGCTGGAGATTCTTGCGGGCCAGGGCGTCGTCTTCCACTATCAGGAGCTTGGGCTTGTGGCTCATGGCTCAGCTCCTCTCCGTGTCCATGGGCAGGGTGATGGTGAAGCGGGCCCCCCGGCCCTGGGAGCTTGCCACCTCGATGTGGCCGTGGTGGCGCTCCACCACCCCGTAGGTGATGGAAAGGCCCAGGCCGGTGCCGGAGCCCACGTCCTTGGTGGTGAAGAAGGGGTCGAAGATGCGCGGCAACACCTGGGCGGGGATGCCCGGCCCGGTGTCCTCCACCACCAGCTCCACCCGGCGGGTCTGGGTGAGCATGCGCGCGGTGATGGTCAGCACGCCCGCCTCGCCCATGGCCTGGACGGCGTTCATGGCTAGATTGAGCAGGGCTTGCACCATGTGGGCCTTGTCCATCTGCACCTGGATGCCGCCCGGCACCAACAGGCGCACCTGCACCCCGGAGGGAATCTCGCCCCGGATCAGCTTGAGGCTCTCCTCCACCACGGTGCGCAGGTTTTCCCGGCGAAGCCGGAAGTCCCGCTGGCGGGAGAACTCCAAAAGGGAGCTGACGATATCGCGGGCCTTGGCCACCTGCTGGTCGATGGCCGCCAGCAGCTCGCGGTGATACTCGCCCACCTCCTGGCCCAGCTCTTCCAAGAGTATCTGGCAGGAGGTGGAGATGTTGTTAAGGGGATTATTCAGTTCGTGGGCCACGCCGCTGGTCAAGGTGCCCAGGGCGGTGAGTTTTTCGGTCTGGATCATCTGTTCGTTGTTGTGCCTTAGTTGAGTGACCATGCGGTTGAAGGCCTGCACCAGGCTGCCGATCTCGTCGCGGTGCTTGGCCCAGGGAATGGTTTGGTAGTCGCCGTGGGCCACCACCTCGGTGGCCGCCTCGATGATTTGCAGGGGGCGCACCAGGCGCACGATGAGCGAGTAGGCCAGGACGGCCCCCAGCCCGGCCAACAGCACCAGGAAGGCCACCAGCAGGGGGCGGTATTCGCGCAGCAGGTCGGTGATGCCCTGGCGCTCGTTGCGGGCCAGGACCTCCAGGCGCTCGATCAGCTCCTTACCCGAGGCGCGCAGCTTGGTCACTGCCTGGTCCATCTTGGCCACCCCGGCGTCGCCGCCGATGTGGTCGTGCACCCAGACGAATTGGCGGCGGTAGTCGGCCGAGACCTTTTGCAGCCCGGCGATGGCCGCCTGGCCGTGGCCGCGCACCAGGTGCTCGCGGTCGGCCCCCAGCATGGCCTCGTAGCGGTTCAGATAGTCCAGGGCCTGCTCAAAGTCCTGGTCGTGGCGGTAGAGAAAATAGTTCTTCTCGTAGCGCCGGGCCTCCAGGGCCATGTTGACCATGCCGTCGGCTTGGCTGAGGAAGACCAGCTTTTGCTCCATGCCCAGGAAATAGCTGTAGCTCAGCACGCCGAACAGGGCCATGCCCAAAAAGGCGGCCACGAACCCCACCGCCAGGCGGACCCTGATTTTGCTGAGTCCCTGTAAAAGCCCCATGGCGTTCTCCGCTCCCGCCCCGGCCCCGACCCGGCGTCCCCTTTGCCCGGCAAAAAGGCCTCTCGGTCTGGGCAGCGGCGCGGTGAGCCTATGCGCAAGTCCGGCATGCATGTCCCTCCATGCATGTAAGAATCATGCCAAGGGGGAATACGCCGTGACTCAACCGGTGATTATCGTTGTGAAATATCCCTCAATCACCCCTCATGCCCGGCCTCGGGTGGTGTTGATTTATGCAACATCAAAGGGTGGCCAATTAGGTAAATTACCGGGCTATTACAGCCAATTATATCAATTATAGCCTACCGAGGGGCAAGTGTTTCAAAATTCAACGACGAGGTGAAAAAAGAGGTGAAAAAGCTCTGGGGCGGGATTTGGGCGCCGCGCTCCGGGGCAGGGCGGACCTCTTAGTATGGTTGACTGCGCCTCGGCGTGACCCTGACCGCCTGGCCAGGGGGAGGCGGTGCGGGAAGCGGACGGCGAGACAGTCACCTGAAAAATAAATACTAAGACCCTGGCAACTCTTGCGAAAAGCTGGAGCGGGAGATGCCCGGCGGCAATTTTTGGCCGCCTATTTCCCCTGCAAAAGGCTTTGACAAATAGTTATATTGTGGCTACAATGTAATTGTTTTTTCGAATTGGGCTTGTTTTTACTCGCAAATTTGTGGTGTTTTTGGGCAGACCACCGGCGGAAAAATGCAGCAGCGGGTCCGGGCGCCCCTCTCCCGGTGAATGACGCGGCAAGGCGTATCGCAGGGAGGTTGCACAAGAGTAGATCAGGCTCGGCGGCGTTGGCGTCTGGCGAAACCTGCCCGGCAGCCGGGCGGGCGGCCGGGCATAAAGGCATTGGGACCCCGATGACCGCGAGCCGGGTATACCACTCTCGTGAGGACTGAAAATGAGGTACGCAGAGACTGGGTATAACTTAGAAGTCGATCTGTCCCGTGGCAACATCGAGAGGGTGGAAACCGATCCCCGCGACACCGAGCTGTACCTGGGGGGCCTGGGCACCAACGCCAAGATCATCTGGGACCGGGTGCCTCCCGAGGTCGAGCCTTTTTCTCCGGACAACCTGCTGATCTTCGCCGCCGGCCTTTTGTGCGGCACCCCGGCCACCGGCTGCAACCGCACCATCGTCACCACCATCTCCCCCCAAACCCGGCTGATGGCCTTTTCCATGATGGGCGGCTTCTTTGCCCCCGAGCTCAAGTACGCCGGTTACGACAAGGTGATCTTCCGGGGCAAGTCGCCGGACCTGGTCTATCTGTATATCCACAACGATAAGGTGGAGTTGCGCGACGCCACCCACCTACGGGGCAAGGGGGCCATCGAGACCGCGGCGCTTATCCAGCAGGAGCTCAAGGAGCCCAAGGCCCAGGTGGCGGCCATCGGCATGGCCGGGGAAAACCGGGTGTTTTTCGCCTCCATCGAGCAGGGACGCTCCAGCGCCAGCCGGGGCGGCATCGGCGCGGTGATGGGCGACAAGAACCTCAAGGCCATAGTGGTGCGCGGCACCAAGGACGTCAGCATCGCCAAGCCCATGGAGTTCATGGAGCTTTGCAACGAGGTCCTGGAATACATCAAGTACCGCAACGATCATCCCATCCCCGGCGTCATGCCCATTCTGGCCGGGCTGGGCTCTCCCCAGGAGATGAAGGTCCACGACGAAAAGTGGCACACCGAGAACTTCTCTTGGGGCAACTCCCGCACGCGGCGCAAAGACTTCTGGAACGAGGATGTGGCCCGGGAGTGGACCGAAACCCTGGACTCCATGCGCACCCGGCTCATCAGTTGCTACAACTGCCCCATGACCTGCGGGGCCACCATCTCCCCGCCGGGCATGCCCACCTACATGATGAAATGCTTCTCCAAGCTCACCTACACCATGGCCGCCATGTCCGACCTGGAGTTCGGCTTGGGCATCGCCCAGAGCGCCACGGAATACGGGGTGGATGGCTTCTCGGCCCCCCAGGTGATGGCCTTCGCCCTGGAGCTTTTGGAAAACGGCATCCTCACCGACGAGGACTTCCCGGGCATGCCCGAGGACAACGAGGGCCGTTTCTACTGGCTGTTGGACCACATAGTGCGCCGCGAGGGCATCGGCGACGTCCTGGCCAACGGCACCTATTGGGCGGCCAAGCAGATAGGCAAGGGGGCGGAGGAATACGCCCACAACAATATCAAGAAGCACGAGCAGCTCCCCCTGAAGCTGTCCATGCTCAACCCCATCTATTTCCTCATGTATGCCACCGGCGAGAAGATCAACATCACCCAGATCGAAGGCCAATTCCCCCAGGCGCCCTTCCCCAAGCGGGAGCACCGGGAGGCTTTCGTCAAGGACTGGTTCCAGGTGCCCGACGAGAAGTTCAAGCAATACTTCCTGGACTGGGAGCCGCGCGGCGACAACTCCATCCCCTACTACCCCACGCCGCCCATGGCCTGCGACATCGTGGACTGGCAGGAGAGGATGCACTACATCGACGACGCTCTGGGCATGTGCGCCGGGTTGTCGTCCTTCCCGCTCAAGCCCCCGTATCACCTGCATAATTACCCTAAGTTCATTTCGGCCGGGGCGGGTATCGAGATGGACACGGAAAAGCTGACCCAGGCGGCCAAGCGCTACCGGACCCTGGTGCGGGCCAACAACACCAGGCGGGGCATGAGCCGCAAGGACGAGAAGCCTCCCAAGGACCACTGGAAGAAAAGGTTCCCCGAGCTCGAAAAGGAGCTTTTGGACACCTACTACGCCTTCAAGGGCTGGAACGAGGACGGCATCCCCACCGAGACCACCCTGCGCGAGTTCGGGCTGGACTTCGTGGCCGACGATTTTCTGGCGCGGGGCATCCTGAAGAAGGACGCGGACACACCTCCCAAGGACGATGCGCCTGAAAAGGACAAGGAGGTGTAGCCGTGGCGGAAGCTAAAAAGACCAAAACCGTCAGGACCATCAAGGTCGATGTTGATAAATGCAACGGTTGCCGGGCCTGCGAAATGATCTGCTCGGCCTACCACGCCGCGCCCAAGTACAGCGGCAACAACCCCGAGCGCTCGCGCGTCAGGGTGATCCGCGAGCCGCTCAAGGACGTGTACGTGCCGGTGTACGCCGGCGAATACACCCCGGCCGAGTGCCTGGGCCGCGACAAGTACATCATTGACGGCAAGGAGTACGACGAGTGCGCCTTCTGCCGGGCTTCCTGCCCCTCGCGGGACCTGTTCAAGGAGCCCGACTCCGGCCTTCCCCTGAAATGCGACATGTGCGAGGGTGAGGACGAGCCCCTTTGCGTAAAGTGGTGCATCGTGGACGCCCTGACCTATGAGGAGCGGGAAGAGGAAGCCGAAGAGGACGAGAAGCCCGAGGACATCGACGTGGGCCTGGAAGCGCTGGCCGACAAATACGGCATGGACAAGATAATGGACGCCGTGGCCCGCATGTCCCAGCAGAAGAAGGATTAGCTCTCCCACGGTCAAAAACAGGGGTTGGGGCGGACAGTGGAAAACGTAGCTGATTACAAAGAGATCGTAGAGGTCATAAAGGACAACGGCGGCGACGCCTTTAAGTTGTGCTTCCAATGCGGTCTCTGCGATACGGTCTGCCCCTGGAACCGGGTCCGCGAGTTCTCCATGCGCAAGATCGTGCGCCAGGCCACCTTCGGCTTCACCGACATCGAGAGCGAGGACATCTGGCGCTGCACCACCTGTGGCCTGTGCCCCAGCCGCTGCCCCCGCGACGTCAAGCAGATCGAATCCGGCGTGGCGCTCAGGCGCATCGCCACCGAGTACGGCGTGTTCCCCACCTCGGTCAAGCCCATCCGCACCATCAGTGGCAGCCTCATGGGCGAGGGCAATCCGCTCAGCGAAGAGCGCAAGGACCGGGCCAAGTGGGCCGAGGGCCTGGGGGTGAAGTCCTTCAGCGAGGAGATGGAGATTCTCTATTTTCCCGGCTGCTACCTGAGCTACGACCAACGCCTCAAGAAAGTGGCCAAGGCCACGGTCAAGGTGCTCAAGGCGGCGGGGGTGGACTTCGGCATCCTGGGCGAAAAGGAAAGCTGCTGCGGCGAGAGCATCCGCAAGACCGGCGACGAGGACGTGTTCCGCCGCCTGGCCAAGGAAAACATCAAGAACTTCATCGACGCGGGCGTGAAGAAAATTCTGGTCTCCTCCCCCCACTGCTACCACACCTTCAAGAACGAGTACCCCGAGTTCATGGTCAACTTCGAGGTGGTGCACATCACCCAATACCTGCTGGAGTTGATCAAAGAAGGTCGGCTGGAGATCAAAGAGGAATATCGCAAGAAGATCACCTATCACGACCCCTGCTACCTGGGCCGGCACAACGGCATATACGACGAGCCCCGCCAGGTGCTGACCAGCGTGCCCGGCCTGGAGCTCAGTGAGATGCCCGACTGCCTGGAGGCCAGCCTGTGCTGCGGCGGTGGGGGAGGGCGCATCTGGATGGAGACCCCCAAGGGGGAGCGCTTCTGCGACATTCGGCTGCAGCAGGCCATGGATCTGGAGGCGGAGGTGTTGGTCACCGCCTGCCCCTATTGCATCACCAACTTCGAGGACAGCAGGCTGACTCTGGAAAACGGCGAATCGGTGGAGGTGAAGGACATTACGGAGATAGTCCAAGAGGTCATCTAGCAAACGCTTGGAACTCTAAAGGCGTAGGTTAATGGAAACGGAAACGGCACAGCTTCAGAGCATCCCCGCCGGCGGCAATTACGGCGACGTAATGGTCCTGGGCGGAGGGATCAGCGGGATTCAGGCCTCCCTGGATCTCGCCACCGCCGGTTACAAGGTCTATTTGGTCGAGAAATCACCAGCCATTGGTGGGCACATGTCGCAGTTGGACAAGACATACCCCACCAATGACTGCTCTATGTGAATACTCTCGCCCAAACTGGTCGAGGTCGGCCGGCATCCAAATATCGAGGTCCTGTCATACACTGAAGTGAACAGTGTAGACGGCGAGGTGGGCGATTTTTCGGTGAGTCTCACCAGGAAGCCCCGCTACGTCAACGAAGACCTGTGCACGGGTTGTACAACCTGCGTGGAGTACTGCCCCGTGGAGTACCCCGACCAATTCAACCAGGAGATATCCGACAACAAGGCCGTACACATCTACTTCGCCCAGGCTATTCCCCTGATCGCCTATATCGACGAAAGCTGCCTTTACCTCAAAGAAAAGAAATGCCGCATCTGCGAGAACGTGTGCAAGGCCGACGCCATCGACCTTAGGCAAAAGCCCGAGAAGATGGAGATCAAGGTGGGGGCCATCGTCCTGGCCGCCGGCTACGACACCTACGACCCCAGCCTGAAGCAGGAATACGGCTACGGCCGCCTGGAGAACGTGGTCACCAGCATGGACTTCGAACGCCTGCTGTGCGCCACCGGCCCTTACGAGGGCGAGATTCTCCGGGCCTCGGACCGCAAGCATCCCCACAAGATCGCCTGGATACAGTGCGTGGGCTCGCGGCGGGTGACCCCGGGGGACAACAGCTACTGCTCGGCGGTGTGCTGCTCCTACACCCAGAAGCAGGTGATCCTGGCCAAGGACCACGACCCCGACGCCCGGTGCACCGTGTTCCACAACGACATCCGCGCCTATGGCAAGGATTTCGAGCGCTACTACCAGCGCACCCAGGAGCTGTCCGACGTGCGCTTCATCCGCTCCTACACCACCGTGGCCAGGGAAGACCCCCAGACCAAGAACGTCTTCGTGCGCTACTCCACCCCGGACGAGGGGGTCAAGGAGGAGGAGTTCGACATGGTGGTGCTGTCGGTGGGCCTGAACCCCCCGGCCGACTACCAGGGCCTGGCCGACAAGTTCGGCATAGAGCTGACCGAGCACGGCTTCTGCCTGGCTTCGCCCACCAATCCTATCGGGACCACCCGTCCCGGGGTGTACGTGTGCGGCGCCTTCCAGGGGCCCATGGACATTCCCGAGTCGGTGTTCACCGCCAGCGGGGCGGGCACCCAGTGCGGTGAGCTCTTGGACTACCGCCGGGGCGGGCTGACCAGGGAACGGGTGTACCCGGCGGAAAAGGACGTCTCCCAAGAGAAGCCCAAGATCGGGGTGTTCGTGTGCCACTGCGGCTCCAACATCGGCCGGGTGGTGGACGTGCCCAACACGGTGGACTACGCGCTCAGCTTGCCCAATGTGGTCTACGCCCAGGAGCAGCTTTTCTCCTGCGCCACCAACTCGGCCAAGCAGATCACCGACACCATCAAGGAGAAGGGCCTCAACCGGGTGGTGGTGGCGGCCTGCTCGCCGCGCACCCTGGAGCCCTTGTTTCGCGACACCCTGCGCGAGGCTGGGCTGAACCAGTACTACTACGACATGGCCAACATCCGGGAGCACTGCTCCTGGTGCCACTCCAAGGAAAAGGAAGAGTCCACCCGCAAGGCCCAGGACATCATCCGCATGTCCGTGGCCCGGGCCGGGCACCTCAAGCCCTTGCAGGAAATGGACCTGCCGGTGAACAAGGCGGCCCTGGTGGTGGGCGGGGGCATCGCGGGCATGACCAGCGCCTTGTCCATGGCCAACCAGGGGCATGAGGTCCACCTGGTGGAAAAAGAAAACGACCTGGGGGGCATGGCCCGGCGGCTGCACTACACCCTGGACGGCCTGGATGTGCAGCAATACCTGGACGGCCTGATGCGCCGGGTCTACCGCCACCCGTCCATCCACGTCTACACCAACGCCGAGGTCACCGAGGCCACCGGCTACGTGGGCAACTTCGTGACCAAGCTCACCTCCGACCGGGGGCCCAGCGAGATCAGGCACGGCGCCACGGTCATCGCGGTGGGGGTGGACGTGTACACGCCCACCGAATACCTCTACGGCCAGGACGATCGGGTGCTGACCCATCTGGAGTTGGAGGAGCGCATCTCCTCGGGCGACGAGGCGGTGACCGGGGCCCAGACCCTGGTGATGATCCAGTGCGTGGGCTGCCGCAACACCGACCGCAACTACTGCTCACGGGTGTGTTGCTCCGAGTCCATCAAGAACGCCCTGAAGCTCAAGGAGATCAACCCGGAGATGGATGTCTACATCCTGTTCCGGGACATCCGAACCTACGGCATGCTGGAGGACTACTACCGCGAGGCCTCGGCCAAGGACGTGAAGTTCATCCGCTACGAGCCGGAAAATCCGCCCCAGGTGGAGGCCACCGAGGAGGAGGGCCGCCCGGTGTTGCAGGTGAGCCTCATGGACTACGTGCTGGGCATGGAGCTGGCCATCGGCGCGGACATCGTCACCCTGGCCGCGGCGGTTATTCCCCGTGAGGACAACAAGGACATCTCCCAGTTGTTCAAGGTGTCCCTGGGCCCGGACGACTTTTTCAAGGAAGCCCACGTGAAGCTGCGGCCGGTGGACTTCGCCACCGACGGGGTCTACCTCTGCGGCACGGCCCACTACCCCAAGCACATCCCCGAGGCCATCAACCAGGCCTACGGCGCGGCGGGGCGGGCCCTCACCCTGCTGTCCAACGACATCGTCACGGTGTCGGGCTCGGTGTGCGAGGTGGACGAGGCCCGCTGCATGGGCTGCGGGGCCTGCGGCCAGGCCTGCTCTTACGGGGCCATCGAGTTCCGCAAGACCAAGCAGGGCAAGAAGGCGGTGGTCAACCCGGTGCTGTGCAAGGGCGACGGCCTGTGCAACGCCAAGTGCCCCACCGGGGCCATCTATTTGAAGCACTTTACCGACGAAGAGTTGTTGAGCCAGATTGACGCCATGAGCGCGACTGCGTAATAGTGTGGGCGCGGCGTTGGCCGCGATTAGGTACCAAGGAGAAAAAGGCGATGAGTGCAGGGGGCAAGTTCAAGCCCAAGATACTCGGCTTCCTTTGCCACTGGTGAGCATATGGAGCAGCTGACCTAGCGGGAGTTTCCCGGCTACAGTATACGACCGAGATACGGGTCATCCGCGTCATGTGTTCCGGAAGGGTGGACCTGGAGTTCGTGCTCCGGGCCTTGGCCAACGGCATGGACGGGGTGTTCATCGGCGGGTGCCGACTTGGTGAGTGCAACTACGTCACTCACGGGAACTACCACGCCCTGAACATGGCCCTGCTTTGCAAGAAGATCATGGCCCACATCGGCCTGAACCCGGACCGCCTGCGCATCGAGTTCATGTCCGCCGGCGAGGGCAACCTGTTCACCGAGGTGGTGGACGACTTCACCAAGCAGGTGCGGGGGCTGGGGCCCCTGGGCAAGGGCGAGGGGGAAGACCTGGAGCCCGAGGTGCTTCAGGAGCGCCTGCGAGAGGTGACCAAGCTGGTCCCCTACATCAAGCTGATGATGAACCCCAAGCTGAGCCAGCGCCTGAGCCCCGCCGAACGCGAGGACTTCTACACCACCGAAGAGATCGACGCCCTGTTCAGCGAAGTGGCCTCCTACTTCATCGACCCGGAGAAGTGCCAGGCCTGCCAGATCTGCCTGCGCCGCTGCCCGGTGGAGGCCATCATCGGGGCCAAGAACCAGATCCACGTCATCGACCAGGACAAGTGCATCAAGTGCGGCACCTGCTTCGAGGCCTGCCCGCCGCGCTTCGGGGCGGTGACCAAGATCACCGGCGGGCCGGTGCCGCCGCCCATTCCCGAGGATGAGCGGGCCCTGGCCCGCAAGGGCAAGGGGGCCGAAGCCTAGACCGTCGCCCCGCCTGCTTTCAATGGCATCCCGCGCCCCGCACATTGTTGCGGGGCGTTTTTTATTGCTTGGATTGTTCCCCTTGGGGGATGGCGTCGAAGATGACCTGGTCCGCGCCGTTGTAGATAAGAAAGCGGGTGACCTTGGCCCGGCCGATGACCACCATGCCCATGTCCCGGGCCAGCTCCAGGGACATCTGGGTGACGCCGGATTTGGAGATGAGCACCGGGATGCCCATGAAGGCGGTCTTCATGACGATCTCCGAGGTGAGCCGTCCGGTGGTGAACATGATCTTGTCCTCGCCGGGCATGCCCTCCAGCCACATGCGCCCGGCGATGGCGTCGGCCGCGTTGTGCCGCCCCACGTCCTCCACCGCCATGATCACCTCACCGTCGCGGCACAGGTAGCAGCCGTGGATGGACCCGGCCTGGCGGTAGATGGGGTTCAGGGGCGCGGCGGCTTCGATGATCTTGTAGATGGTGGACTGGCGCACCGTGACCAGAGGCAGCTTGTGCTCGTAGAGCTTGTCCACGGTGCAACTGAACAGGGTGCCCTGGCCGCAGCCGCTGGTCACCGTGACCCGGTGGAGCTTCTCCTCCAGGTCCGGGATGCCCTCGCCGTGGCGGGTGGCCACCTTCACCGTCTCCCGGCCCCAGTCCACCTGAACCGACTCTATGTCCGCGATGTTCTCGAGGAGGCGCTGGTTGTGCAGATAACCCAGGGCCAGCTCCTCGGGGTTGGTGCCCAGGGTCATCAGGGTGACCACTTCCCGGCCGTCCACCTTGATGGTCAGCGGCGACTCGCCGGGTATGGCCACCTCCCGGCGCTTGCCCAAATGGTCCACCACCTCGATGTGGTGCACCGGGGGCAGACCAGCCCGGCTCAAGCGGGGTCTGGAGGTGGAGTTTTTGCCTGCGCTCATAGTGCCTGCCGGCCTGCGGTCATGGGGCGTGGGTTCCGGTTCCGGCCCGCCCTCTGTTGTGGTTTGCCTTTGAATACAGGGCCATATTCGCTGCTGCCCCGATTTAAGGCATACTAGCCCACTATTGTTGGGCGGGCAACCACCCATGCGGGGCGGTAGTGGCCTGCCCCAAAAAACCTCCGCCGGACCGCCCAACTAGACGGCTCCGGCGGGTCGGGCTAAGCCAAAAGAAAACCCTTGTCGTTGCGAGGAGCGCAGCGACGAAGCAATCTCTGTAAAACCTTCGCCGGGCCGCCCCACAAGGCGGCACCGGCGAAGGTTTGTTTTTACCGGCAGGCGCTGAGCCGCCGTTCTAGTTGCCCTTGGTCTGCCTTTCGCCCTTGGGCAGCTTCTCCCCCTTGGGCATGATCTCCTTGCCGTCCTTGTACTGGGGATAGACCCAGCCGCCGGGCACGAAGTCGCACTTGGGGGCCACCAGCTCCTTGTACAGGTCGGGGCGGCGGTCCTTGAGGTAGTCGCTCTCCGGGTGGCTGGCCCCGTAGTAGGCCGGGATCACGTCGGCGATGAGCATGGTGTCCTGCTGATGATTGGCGGCCACGATCACGTCGCCGTGGGGCCCGCAGACGATGGAGTTGCCCCGGTAGTGCCACTCCACCCCCTTGAGCGACTCGTAACCGCAGTGGTTGCTGTAGGCGAAAAAGATGTTGTTGGCGTAGGCGTAGGCCGGGATCAGCAGGCGCGAGATGTCCGGATAGGGCACGGCGCTACGCTGGCCGTTCGGCTGGGTGGCGTAGCAGTCCGCCGCCGTGGGGCCCACCACCAGCTTGGCGCCCTTGAGGGCCAGGATGCGCGTAAGCTCCGGGAACTCGCACTCGTAGCAGTTGAGCACGCTCACCGGGAAGCCGTTGACCATAAACACCGGGCACAGCTTGTCCCCAAAGCTCCAGTGGGCGCGTTCGTCCCGGCCCCAGAGGTGGGTCTTTTTGTAGCTGGCCACCAGCTTGCCGTCGGCGGCGATCACCGCGATGCTGTCAAAAAACATCACCTTGCCGTCTTTGCCCTTGACCTTTTCGTCGTAGGGCACCAACAGGGCCATGTTGTATTTCTTGGCTATGGCGCGGCATTTGGTGACTATGGGGCCGTTCTCGAATTCGGCCTCGTGGTGGGACAGGGGGATGCTCATGGTGTAGCCGTTGACGTAGAGTTCTGGGAAGCTAAGAAGCTGCACCCCGCGCTGGGCCGCCTGCTTCACCGCCTTTTCCAAGCGGGCCATGTTCTTGGCAATGGCCCCCTCGCCATAGGCCCCCTGGGCCTGGTAGACCCCCAGGCGCACGCCCTGTCCCGCCTTGGGCGGCTGGGCGTACACGCTCATCTTGAACATGATCTGGCGGTAGCTGTGCATCACCGTGCGGTCGTAGCGGGGCGAGCAGCAGTCCGGCACCGGACCGGCCCAGGCCGGTGCGGCCAAGGCCGCGGCCAGGACCAGAGTAAGTAAGAACCTTTTCATAAAGCATCTCCCTTGGGCCGCGCAAAGCCCCTGCATGGGTTGGTGTTTATCCAGAAATACCTTTTTGGGGACGAGCCGCGCAACCCGCGCCCGCTTGGAGCGGCATGTGTGTCACCCAGTGGCACACATGTATCAAATTAATAAAATCGCTACGTATGCCGATAAAGCCGATCTGAATGACAGGAATGAATAAGATTCAATGTATCCCGACTGTTAACCCGTAAAAACTAAAACCCCGGCCAATGGCATGCATGTTGCTGTTAAAGACCGCAATACATACTAACTACTAGTAGATAAATACTATTAAAATATCGAAAAGCCATAAGCGAAAACTATGCTCAAAAGGTCCGCGGGTGTGGGGCGTAATCATGCAAACCAAAAGCGGAGGAATATCCATATGGCTTAATGGCAAGCGCGGATCACCGGAGATGTAAACGGGCAAGCCACACCTTTTGATTCTGCTTCCTTGACGGCTTTCATGGATTAATTTTTTCAAGCTTTAGAGTTTCTTATCTCGAAATAACTGGGAGGGATTATCGTGAAGCAGAGACTTATTAGGTTAATTGTGGCCCTGGTCGCCGTTTCGTTTTTGTGCATGGCCGGGCAGGCCATGGCCGAGAACAAATACATGCCCAAGCCGTCCAAGTGGGGTCCGGACGACCAGATCGGCAACGCCAACTACCTGACCCCCAAAAAGGTTTTGGAGGCGGTAAAGCTGGTCAAAGAGGGCAAGGTGTTCGACCTGGGCAACGAATACTACAAGGGCTTCCCCGCCTATCCTCCCCGGGACATCTTTGTGTGGCTTCTGGTCCACGGCCTCACCGTGGACCCCCCGCGCGGCTATGACAAGGCCACGGACATGGAAGAGTTCGTGTGCATGTCCACCGGCCTGTCCACCCAGTTGGACGGCTTCGCCCACGTGGGCAGCAACCATGTCTTTTACAACGCCACCAAGCAGAATGACATCGTCAGCGCCTCGGGCGCCAAGAAGTTCGGCATGGAGACCGTGCCGCCCCTGGTGACCAGGGCCGTGCTGGTGGACATGGTGGATTTCCTGGGCCGCAACCTGGAGCCCGCCGAGGAAATCAGCCTTAAGGACTTCAAGGCCTGCATGGCCAAGCACAACCTGCAAATCCAGCCCGGCGACGCGGTGTTGGTCAACACTGGTTGGATGCGCCTGTTGGGCACCGACAACAAGAAGTTCGCTTCCAGCAACCCCGGCATCAGCGAGGACATCGCCTGGTACCTGGTGGACAAGGGCGTGGTGGGCGTGGGCACCGACCAGTGGTGCACCGAGGTCTACCCCCACAAGGGCTTCCCCAAGGACCTCTACGGCGCGGCTTTCCTCCCCGGCCACGTGGCCCTGCTGGGCAACGGCATCTATCAGTTCCAGAACCTAAAGTTGGCCGATCTGGCCAAGGCCTGCAAGACCGACGGCAAGTACGACTTCTTCTTCAACTTCACCCACCCCAAGATCCGGGGCACGGTGCAGGGCATCGGCCAGCCCATCGCCATAAAGTAGCTGACACAGGCCTACTCGGCGCTGGTCGGCCCATAGTTTGATTGAGCATCCCAGTCCGTCGCAGCGCCTTCTCCCAGGGGCCGTAATTGCCGACCACCAGTTGGGCGGCAATTACGGCCCCTCCTAATTGAAGGGCCGGAGAGCGGCGCGGGCTCAGCCCACCAGCTTCATGCCCCGCAGGCTGCGGGCGGCCAGCTCCTTGTAAAGTTCCAGGCCCTTGGCCGTGGCTTCCAGGCGGCGGGCACTCAAGGGCCCCTTGACCTGGGCCGGGTTGCCCAGGGCCAGATGCCCGGCAGGCACCTCCATGCCCGTGGGGAGCAGGGACCCGGCGGCCACCATGGCCTTGGCCCCCACCCTGGCCCCGGCCAAAAGCACCGCCGCCATGCCGATGAAGGCCCCGTCTTCCACCACCGCGTCGTGCAGGATGGCCCCGTGGGCAATGATGACTCCCTGGCCGATGATCACCGCTTGGCCGGGGTTCATGTGCAGCACGCAGTTTTCCTGCACGTTGCTGTCCAGGCCTATCGCGATGCGCCCCAGGTCGGCCCGTAGCGCCGCGCCCGCCCCGATGAAGCAGCCCGCCGCCACGCTCACCTCGCCGATGAGCGCCGCCTGGGGATGCACAAAGGCGCTGGGGTCCACCTGGGGGGCCTTGCCTTCGAACTGGTAAAGGGCCAAGCTGTCCTCCTTGGCGTTTAGCCCGCATATTTCATGAGGGCCGTGTGTCCGGCTGCGCCAGCCATCGGCATACGGCGTTGCCGGCTACGCTCGAACCTCGACGTAGCTACGGCTACGCCTGCGGCCCTCGCTTGCCGGTCGCCTTGTCTGCCGATGGCTGGCTGTGCCGGGATGGGATCTAAACTGTATCTTGATAAAGTGGGTGTTTTTTTCATGACGGACCCATGAATATTGGTTCGTGAGCCAATGCCACTCAACCCTCATGAAATATGCGGGCTAGGGATGAAAAAAATTTGCCGGCGGGGCCCGTTGGGGCGCGCCGCCGACAGTATTCTAAACCAATTTTAAAAAAACCGTCGGCTGCCAGGAGGGGGGCCGGGCAGAGGCTATCTCCCTGTCCCTCCCACCCGGAAGCCGACGGCGGGCCGATTGCGCGGGGGCGACGCTGCGTTAGTGGGGTTCGCCTAAGCGCCACCCGCGCCCTCGGCTCCTAAACTCCTCCTGGGCCGCCGCCCGGCCTTCCGCTGGGTCGGCCCCCGCCGGGGGGGGCGTTGCCGGGCTTCTTGCCGGTTTCAAAGCGGCGGCGCTGCTCCTTGAGGTAGTCCTTGTATTCGTCCAGTTGGTCCTTGGTCAGCACCTTGCCCAGGACTGCTTGGGTCTCCAGGTCCACCTGGTGCACGCGCTCGAAGAGCTTCTGCATCTCGCGGGGGTTGTCGCTGCGCTCTCCCTCGCTCAACATCTTTTCCTTTTTGTCCTCGCCCGCCTTGATGATGGCCTTCACCTTCTCGGCCTGCTCCGGCTTCAGCTTCAGGCGCACGGTGAGGTCCTGCATGGTTTTTTCCAGACGCTGGGCGGGGCTCATCTCCTGGGCGGCGCCGGGCGGAGGTCCGCCGGGGCCGCCGCCGGGGGGGCCGTCGTGGGGAGAGGGGCCGCCGCAGCCCATGGCCGCGATCAACAGCACAGCGGGAATCAGGTAGCGGATCATGCGCAACGCTCCAAGGGAAAGGGTGTGGTTTTCTTCGCTCCCAGAGGGTCAGGCTATATTTTATCCGCTAGCCGGGATTGTGCTCTGGGTAGTGAATTCCTGGGACACCCAACCCACGTCGCCGTTGGGGGCGCGCACGAAAAGCCAGGAGCCGGTGCGGCCTTGGACGGTCAGGTCGGCCCCCAGGCTGACCACCTGCAACACGGGGTAGGCCATGCCCGGGCCGCTACGCACGTTAAGGGCCTGGGAGATCACCGTGGCCATGCCGGAAGCGCCCTGCACCGGGGCCACCACGCCGGTGGGCGCGGCCGCCACGGCGGGGGCCGGAGCGGCGGCCGGGGCGGGAACCACCACGTAGCCGCCCGGAGCGGGCTGATAGTACACGCCGTCATACAGGTAATAGTTGATACCGCCGAACACCACCACCCGGAAGCCGGGCGGCATGAAGCTGATCACCAGCCCCAACGGCGGGAACACCGGCACGTAGTTGCCCCGCCAGGGGCGGTAGTATTTGCCGCCCCAGTAGTAATAGGGATTGCCCCTGACCACCACCCTGGTGTGGCCCGGGGGAGGCCCGCCGCCTGGACCGTTCCAATGGCCACCGCCGCCTCCGTCGCCGGGGCCGCCGGGTCCACGGGCCGCCGCCGGGGCCGCGAGGCCAAGGGTGAGGGCGGCCAGGGCGGTAAGCATTATGAGCCCCACCTTGCGAGGGGCTTGGTATAGGCGAAGCATGGTTGTCCTCCTTTTGTAGGCGGCCGGGGTGCGCCCCAGCCGCCTATTAAGTAAGCAAAAACGGTGCCCGCCTGTGCCCCGGAGAGAAAAATTGAGTGTTTACTCAATTTATCCATCGGTTAGGAAGGGAGGGTTCGGCGCGGGGCCAAGCGGCTGGGGCGGGGGCTGTAACTTTTTTATGCGGCGGGCCGGGAGGGTGGGAAAAATTTTTGCCCCAGGCGGGCGCAAAAAAAGCGCCCCGGCCGTAATGGGCCGGGGCGCGGGCGATGTCGATTCCTATATGGGCGGGGCCTACTTGGCGGCGCGCATGTGCTCCGGGCCGCGCACGGTCAAGACGGGGCAGGGGGCGTGGCGTTGCAGCTTTTCCGCCGCGCTGCCGAAGAGCACCCCGGCCACGTCGCCGCGTCCCTTGCTGCCCACCACCAGCATGTCCGCGCCGGTTTCCTTGACCGCGTGGATGATCTCTTCCCAGGGCAGGCCCTCCTTGAACAGGAGCTGGGTGTCCACTCCCTGGCTCCGCGAGATGTATTCCTTTTCGATCAGTTCCTGGCGGTCGTTGATGGTGCGCTGGATGATCTCGTTGCGGTCCAGGCCCAAGCCCGCCCCGCCGTATTGCTCCAGGGAGTCCAGATAGCGGGTATTGATGACGTTCACCAAGGTCAGCTCCGCCTTCAGGGCCCGCGCCAGGGTCAGCGCGTGCAGGAAGGTGTCCTCGGAGTACTTGGAAAGGTCAATGGCGGCCATCACCTTTTTAATTTCAATTTTGTCGGCTTGCATGATCGTTTCCTCTTCATCTTGATTAGGGACTGCCTGGGCCGGGGGCTACGCCTTTTTAATTTTTTGCCACTATTTGATCCTAATGGCCAGCGTTATTTGCCTGGTGGTCTCCGGGGTTGGGGCCGCCGCCCAGGGGCCTAGGCCTGGGCCGCCTTGGCATAGTCCCGGTTGCCCGCGGGGATGAACAGGGCCACCACCGCGCTGAGCAGGGGAAGCACGGTGACGATCTGCATCACCGTGGCCACCCCCCAATGGTCGGCCACCACTCCCATGAGGGTGGCGCCGATGCCGCCCAGGCCCATGGCGAAACCCACCAGCATGCCCGAGACGGTGCCCGCCCGGTCCGGCAGAAGCTGCTGGCCCATGACGATGACCACCGACCAGGTGGACAAGAGCACCGCGCCCACCAGGGCCAGCACGATGTAGAGCCACAGCCCCGGCTGCAACACCTGCAACCAGACCATCAGGGGGGTGATGATGGCGATGCTGACCACGAAAAAGCGCTTGGGGCCCACCTTTTCGGCCAGGGGCGCCCCGACCACGGTGCCCACCACCCCGGCGGTGAGGAAGACGGTGAGTAGCGAACCGCCGGTGACCGCGTCGCCGTGCAGCACGCTGACGTAGTAGAAGGGTATGAAGGCGGCGATGCCGGTGTGAACCCAGGCCCGGAGGGTCACCGCGCCCATGAGGATGGCCAGGGGCTTGAGGCGGCCCCTGAGCGGCTTGCGCTCGGCCTGGGCCTTTTCGCGGGTCTGCTTGCCGTTTTTGTGGGTGAGGTGACGCCAGTAGGCCAGGATGAGCCCAGCCACCGCCACGCCGGGGATGGCGAACAGCAGGGTGCCGTTCATGCCGCCCCAAGCGTAGAAGGCCATGATCATCACCGGGCCCAGGGCCAGGCCCGCGTTGCCTCCCACCATGAACCAGCTCACCCCCACCACCTTGCGCGAACCGGCGGAGCCCAGCACCCCCTTGAAGGCCTCGGGATGGAAGCTGGCCACCCCCAGGCCGGAGAAGACCACCACCGCCATCAGGGCAAGGTAGTTGGGGCAGATGCCGATGAGCCCGAAGCTGAGCCCGGACACGGCCACCCCCACCGGCACCAGCCAGCGCAGGCTGAGGCGGTCGGTGAGGTCGCCGAACAAGGGCTGGATCACCGAGGAGGTGAGGTTCATTACCATGATGAGGGCCCCGGCCTGGGCGTAGCTAAGGGCGTGCAACTGCTTCAAGATGGGCAGAAAGGCGGGCAGGGCCCCGGTGGTGGTGTCGGTGACCAGGTGGGCCAGTATCAAAAGTCCTAGTGCTTTGGCGTCCATGTGCGATGTTCCACTGTGGTTGCGAACGGCCGGCGGCCGCTTAAAACAAAACTTGTTTGAATATTATAGGGGAGGTCAAGCCCCCTGGGAAATTTAACGGCTGGACAAAGGATTGGCTAGGCTAGGCTGGAGCTAAAAGGGCCGGGGCCACAACGGCCCCGGCCCAGCATCAGGAGGGAAATTGGTCACGCGGCTTGGCGATGACCAAGGAAAGCCACGATACGGTCGCGTAGCTTAAAGAAAGCCGGGTCTTCCACCAGCCGGTCGCGGGTGCGGGGCCGGGAGAAGGGGATGGTTATCTCCTCGGCCAGGGTGGCCCCCGGTCCGGGAGTCATGAGCAAAACTCGGTCGGAGAGCAGGATGGCCTCGTCCACGTCGTGGGTGACCATGAAGATGGTGATGCCGGTGTCCTCCCACATGCGCACCAGCTCCTGCTGGATCACCCCCCTGGTCAGGGCGTCGATCTGGGCGAAGGGCTCGTCCAGGAGCATGATGCGCGGGTTCACCGAAAAGGCCCGGGCCAGGCCCACCCGCTGGCGCATGCCGCCGCTTAGCTCGGCCGGTTTTTTGTTGCGCGCCTCGGTGAGGTTGACCATCTCCACGTACTTTTCCACCCGCCGGTTTATGGCCGCCTTGTCCCATTCGGGGTAGGCGGCCTTGACCGCCAGCCTGATGTTGCCCTGCACGCTGAGCCAGGGCATCAGGGCGAAATTCTGGAACACCACCATGCGGTCCAGGCCCGGCTTCACGGTCTGCCTGCCGTCCAAAAACACCACCCCGCCATTGGATTTTTCTATGCCCGCGATGATGTTGAGCAGGGTGGACTTGCCGCAGCCGGAGTGGCCCAACACGGCCACGAACTCCTTTTCCTTGACGCTCAGCGACAGGTCCGAGAACACGCAGAAATCATTTTTGCTGCGCGGGTCCTGGAAGTACTTGGAGACGCCTTCCACTTTGAGCAAGGGCATTTTCATGGCCGTAACTCCTAGTCAGTGTAGGCCAGGGACTTGGCCAGGCGGTTGAAGAGCATGTCCAGCATCACGCCCACCGCTCCGATGAGCAGGATGGCGAAGATGACGTTGGCGATGTCCAGGTTGTTCCATTCGTTCCACACGAAGTAGCCCAGGCCCAGGGAGCCCAGCAGGGCCTCGGCGGGCACGATGGCCACCCAGGCGCTGCCCATGGAGATGCGCAAGCCAGCCACGATGGCCGGACCCGCCCCCGGCAGGATCACCCTAAACACCTTGGACATGGTGGGCATCTGCAGGATGGCTGCCACGTTCAGGTATTCCTTCTTGATGTTGTTCACCCCAAAGGCGGTGTTGGCCAGGGTGGGCCACATGCTGGCCATGAACACCACCAGTAGGGCGGTCCAGCCGCTGTTTTGCACGGTGTAGAGCAACAGGGGCATCCAGGCGATGGGCGAGATGGCCCTTAACACCTGAATGTAGGGGTTGAGCGCCTTGAACAGGGTGCGGTTGAGGCCCAGGATCACTCCCAGGACCACCGCCACCACCGAACCGGCCAAAAAGCCCGTGGCCAGCCGAGCCAGGCTGAAGCCCACCAAAAACCCGATGCCCTGGTCGTTGGGGCCGTTGTCATAGAAAGGATCGGACAGGAAGTACCAAGCGTGTTCGGCCACCACCACCGGGCTGGGGAACTTCTCGTTGCCCACGGTGCTGTAGAGCTGCCACAGGGCCAGGAACAGCAGGAGGCAGAACAGGCTCAGCACCATCCAGTTGCCGCCCACCCTTTGCCCGAGGCTGCCCGCCGCGGAGCGCGAGGGGCCGGGGTCCACCGCCTTGAGCATAATCCGCTTGTTGGCGGCCGTCCCCCCCGAGGGGGGGACCGCTGCCGCCGAAGGGACGCTAAGGGTGCTTGGGTTGGAGTTGCTCATGGTTTTCACCTATATGGTCGTGCGGGAGATAAATAACTCGCCTCTTAGGAGGTCCGGCGGATGGCGAAGCTCTTGATGTAGGCCTCGGGCTGGCTGGGATCGAAGGTTTTGCCCATGATGATGTGCTTCTTGTAGTTTTCCGCGGGCGCCTTGTAGCCCTCGCCCTGCATGATGCCCCGGCAGTCGGAGGCCAAAAACACCTGCTCGGCCACCTTGTTGTAGTCCACGTCGCCCTTGACGTAGCCCCAGCGCTTCATCTGGGTGAGAATCCACACGGCCATGGAGTCCCAGGGGAAGGGGTCGAAGTCGATGCGGTCCGGGGCGCTGATGTCGCCGCCCTTGCCGTCGGGGAAGTTGCCGGTTAAGACCTGCTCCACCACTACCTTGGGCTGGTTCAGGTAGTTGCGCGGGCTGATGGCCTTGGCGATCTCCTTGCGGTTCTCGGCCTTGTGGGCATAGTGGGTGGCGTCCACCAGGGACTTGAACACCGCCTTGAAGGTGTTGGGCATGGTGGTGGCGAATTCCTTGCTGGCGGCGAAGGCGCAGCAGGGGTGGCCGGGCCAGATGTCGCGGGTGAGCATGAAGATGTAGCCCGCGCCCTCGTACACCGCCCGCTGGTTGAAGGGGTCCGGGGCCAGGTAGCCGTCCACGTTGCCCGCCCTGAGGTTGGCCACCATCTCCGGCGGGGGCACCACGCGGATCTTCACGTCGCGGTCCGGGTCCACCCCGCCCTCGGCCAGGTAGTAGCGCAGCAGGAAGTTGTGCATGGAGTAGTCAAAGGGCACGCAGAAGGTGAAGCCCTTCATGTCCTTGGCCGACTTGACCTTGCCCAGGTACTTCTTGTGCAGGGTGATGGCCTGGCCGTTGATGTTCTCCACCGCGGGCATGAGGAAAGGCACCGCCGGGGAGCCGGCTCCCAGGGTCAGCGCCAGGGGCATGGGCGAGAGCATGTGGGCGCAGTCCACCTGCTTACTCACCGCCCAGTCGCGGATCATGGCCCAACCGGCGGCCTTGACCACCCGGGTGCCCTCCAGGCCGTGCTTGGCGTAGAAGCCCATGGGGTCGGCCATGATGATGGGGGTGGCGCAGGTGATGGGGATGAAGCCGATCTTGAGCGCCTTTTTCTCCAGGGGGCCGGAAGCGTCCTTGGCCCAGGCCTTGGCCGCCTCCAGGGGGAAGAAGTTGCCGATGATGGCCATGGCCGCCGAGGCGCCCACCGCCTTCATGAAGCGGCGGCGGCTCACGTCGTTGCCCTTGAAGATGGCCTTGACCACGGTGTTTTCCACCGCGCGGTCGATCATGTCCTCGCTGCCGGTCACCGGGCGGCTCTCGGCGCTGTAGCCTTGGCCGTGGTGCCTAAGGGAGACCCCGGCGTCAAAGGGGTCGTTGAGGCTGTTTACGCTCTTGGTAACCGAAGGCTTGTCGTCTTTCTTGGCCATGGTGCCTGTCTCCTCGTGATCCGTAACTATCTAAATATTGGTCAGTTCCCCGCGTCGCCGGGCATCACCACTTTTTGTAGGGAAGGAACTTGCCGTTGTAGGTGACCACCACCCGGTCGCCCTTGGGGTCTTCCTCTTTTGAAATGTCGATCTTGAAGTCGATGGCGCTCATGATGCCGTCGCCGAATTTTTCGTGGATGATGGCCTTCATGGTGGTGCCGTAGACCTGAGTGATCTCGTGGAAACGGTAGATGAGGGGGTCGGCCACCACCGCCGCGTCCAGGCAGCCTTTCATGGGGCACTCTTGCAGAATCGCCGTCAGCTCCGGGCTCAGGCCCAGGGCCTCGGCGGCTTTGGAGGCCTGCTCGGGCTCCAGGCTGTTTTGGCCCAACAGGGCGGAGGTTACGAATACCGGATGGCCGCCTACCGCCTGGGCGATGGCTTCCCAGGTGAGGCCCTTGGCCGCCTTGGCCGCGATGATGGCTTCGGTCGCTTCTTGCCTGGTCATGACTTCCTCTCCGCTAGGGCTGCCCCCTGGGGGGCAGGGTTAAGGTGTCGGATTTTGATGTGGCTCATCAAAGCAATGGCTGTGCCATGGGCGGCAAGGCGGGAACGGGACAGGATAACGGGCTGTTATGTCAGGAAAAAATAAAACTACAAAAATGTAGTAACGGTTTCATATAGCAACGAAATGGTAACTATAACATTATATAAATACCATATGGTATGTTTTGTGGGGGGTATGGGGGCGCAAGAAAAGCCGGGCCCAAAGGGCCCGGCTGGGGGAGCGGCGGTCGGCTGAACTCAGTCCATTAGTATCCGCTCGTCGGGCTTCTCCTCGCCGGGGGCGCACAAGGAGGCGTCAGCCTTTTTGCGGCCGGGGAGCACCAGGTTCAAGACCACGCCCAGTACGCCGGCCAGGCCGATGCCCGCCAGCTTGAAGCTGCCGATGGGCAGAGCCATGCCCCCGGTGCCGAAGATGACGATCAGGGCCACGATGGTCATGTTGCGCGGATTCATGAGGTCGTGCCCGGCCCGCACCAGGGTGTTGATGCCCACCACCATGATGGCTCCGAACAAGAGCACCATGATGCCGCCCATCACCGGGGCGGGGATGGTGAGCAAAAAGGCCCCCAGCTTGCCCACGAAGGCCAGGGCCACGGCCACGATGGCCGCCCAGGTCATGATGGCCGGGTTGAAGGCCCGGGTCAGGGCCACCGCGCCGGTCACCTCGGAATAGGTGGTGTTGGGCGGGCCGCCCAGGAAAGAGGCCAGGCTGGTGGCCAGGCCGTCGCCCAGCATGGTGTTCTTGATGCCGGGGTCCTTGATGTAGTCCTTGCCGGTGATGCCCCCGATGGCCAGGATGTCGCCGAAGTGCTCGATGGCCGGGGCGATGGCGATGGGCACGATGTAGAGCACTGCCTCCAGGTTCCAGGTGGGCAGGGTGAAGGCGGGCACCGCCAGCCAGGGGGCCTTGGCCACGGTGGTGAAGTCCACGATGCCGAAAAACAGCGAGAGCAAATAGCCCACGCCGATGCCGATGAGGATGGGCACCAGGCGCAGCCAGCCCTTGCCCAAGAGCGATATGGTTATGGTCACCGCCAACGAGACCAGGGAGATGATCAGGGCGGTGTTTTGGGGAAACAGCACCGCCGAGCCGTCGCCGGTCTTGCCCAGGGCCATGTTCACCGCCACCGGGGCCAGGACCAGGCCGATGACCATGATCACCGGGCCGGTGACCACCGGGGGCAGAATTTTATTGAGGGTGTCCGGCCCGCCGATGCGCACCACGAAGCTGATGATTACGTACATACCGCCGGCGGCGGCCAGGCCGCACAGGGTGCCCGGCACCCCCCAGGTCTGGGTGCCGTAGATGATCGGGGCGATGAAGGCGAACGATGACGCCAGGAAAACCGGCACTTTGCCCTTGGTGATTATCTGGAACAGCAGGGTGCCCACGCCCGCGGTGAACAGGGCCACGTTGGGGTTGAGGCCGGTGAGTAGCGGCACCAGCACCAGGGCCCCGAAGGCCACGAACAGCATCTGGGCCCCCAGGAGCAGGCCCTTGGGCGTGAATCGGTATTCAGGAGTGGAAAGTTCGCTCATGGCCTCTCCCTGGCTGAAGAATGGAAAAATTTTATCGGGGCGCGGCTTTTATTTGGTGCCGAATATCTTGTCCCCGGCGTCGCCCAGGCCGGGCAGAATGTAGCCGTTTTCATCCAGGCCGTCGTCCACTGAGGCGGTGTAGATGTCCACGTCAGGGTGGGCGCTCTGCACCCGGGCGATGCCCTCGGGCGCGGCCACCAGGAAGATGCCCCGGATCTGGGAGCAGCCCGCATCCTTGAGCAGTTCGATGGTGGCCAGGAGGGTGCCGCCGGTGGCCAGCATGGGGTCCAGGATCAGGGCCATGCGGTGCTTGATGTGCTTGGCCAACTTCACGTAGTACTGCACCGGCTGCAAGGTCTCTTCGTTGCGGTAGAAGCCCACCACGCTCACCTTGGCGCCGGGGATCATGTCCAGCACCCCGTCCATGAGGCCCAAACCGGCCCTGAGGATGGGCACCACGGTGATCTTCTTGCCCTTGATCTCTTCCACCTCCACCTTGCCCGCCCATCCCTTGATGGTCTTGCGCTCGGTGGTCAGGTCCTTGGTGGCCTCGTAGGTGAGCAAGAGGCTTACCTCGCTGGCCAGGGCCCGGAAGCTGGAGGTGCTCAGGTCGTGCCTGCGCAATATGCCCAGCTTGTGGCGCACCAGAGGATGGTCTACGACATAAACTGCCAAGGGGCTCTCCTTACGGGTAGCGGGGTCGTGAATGGTTCCTCATTTCTAATGAACCGGGCCCCTGGGGTCAACCACCTTTTTGGCCGCCGGTTTTGGTCCCCCCGGCGGTGGGCCAGAAAAGGCTTGCCTTCCGGGCCACATACGTGGTTTCAAAGGAGGC
The DNA here is from genome assembly GCA_018896025.1 of Pseudomonadota bacterium. GTDB lineage: Bacteria > Desulfobacterota > Desulfarculia > Desulfarculales > Desulfarculaceae > Desulfoferula. The sequence continues at coordinate 146,115 of JAHIND010000005.1, read as the reverse complement.
TGACCACCTTAACCTGCCAAGGAGGGCCCGTGAAAGTCAACGACGTCTTGGAATGCGCCCGCTGGGCCGGAGCGGGGGTGGGCATCTTCTGGGCCAACTACGCGGGCGGCACCCCGGAAGAGCAGTTTGGCATAATCACCATCTGGACCGTGCTGGCCGTGGCCGGGCTCTCGGGCATCGAGAGCCTATTTTTCGGCAAATCCGCCTCCCAGATCTCGGGTTACGGGGGGGGAGGGGGCTACCAGCGCCAGTCGGGGCTGAACAACCTGGCCCTGGCCCTGGCCTGCGTCTTGGCCTACGCCCTGGGCTGGGGGACCATGGCTCAGGCGGCGCTCATGAGCGTGCTGCTCATTTTCCTCATTCTCTCGGCGGCCAACCACGCCTACAGCGCCTTCAAAGAGGGCAACCGCAACCGCCGCAACCTGCTGCGCCCGGTGCTCACCGTCCTGCTGGTGGTGGTGATCCTGCCCTACATGATCGCCGCCTTGTCCTGAAGCGCCCGGCCGTATAATGAGTGCGGCCGCTATTAATAAATAGGAGTAGCATGCCGCCCGCCGCCACCCCCAGCCCCCTGGCCGCCCTGGAGCCCCGCCGCCACTGGTGGTGCCTGCTGCTCATGGCGGCCTTGGCCTTCATGGTGGGCCTGGACTTTTTGGCGGTGAGCCTGGCCCTGCCGCTCCTGGCCCTGGACCTGGGGGTGGGCCTCACCCTGGCCTGCAAGGTCACGGTGGTCTATCTGCTGGTGGGGGCCTGCCTGTTCCCGGTGGGCCGGGGCCTGGCGCGGCGCATGGGCCCCAAGCGCCTGCTGCTCTGGGGCGCGGGGCTGTTCTGGGTGGCCTCGCTGTTGTGCGGCCTGTCGCCGGGCATGGGCGAGCTCCTGGCCGCCCGGGCGGCCCAGGGCCTAGGCGCGGCGCTCATGGGCGCGGCGGGCTCGGCCCTGCTGGGGCGGCAGGAGCGGGGGCCGGGCTTGGTTGCCCTGGCCGCTGCGTTGGGAGCCATGGCCGGGGCTCTGCTGGGGGCCCTGGCTGCCCAGCATCTGGGCTGGCGTCCGGTGTTCTGGCTCAACCTGCCCCTGGGCGCGGCGGTGGTCCTCGCGGGACTAAAGCTTTTGCCCGCCACGCCCCCGGCCGACCGGGGGAGCGGCCTGGACCTGGTGGGCGCTCTGCTGCTCATGGGGGGATTGTACTTTGTGATCAGCGCCTTGGACCTGGGACAGGCCCAAGGCCCGGCCGATACGCGTCCTTGGCTGAGCCTGGTCCTGGGGGCCGGGTGCCTGACCACCTTCGTGCCCTGGGAGCGGCGCGCCCCGGCCCCGGTCATCCTGCTGCCCGAGCTGCGGGAGCGGGGCCTGGCCTGGGGCCTGGCGGCGCTTTTGGGGGGCGCGGCCCTGGCCGGGGGGAGCCTGTTTCTGCTGCCCTTTTATTTATTGGACCTCCTGGGCTTGAGCCTGCTCCGGGCCGGGCTGCTCCTGGTCCCGGCCCCGGCGGCGGCCCTGTTCCTGGGCCGGGCCCTGGCTGCCTTTGGCCCGGCCTGGAACAGCCGCAACCTGGGCCTGGCCCTGGGCCTGGGGGCCTTGGCCGGGGTGGTGGGGGTGGAGCGGATTTTTTCCCTGTCCCTGCCCGCCTCCCTGGCGCGCGGCGGGGTCCACTTCACCCAGGCGGGCCTGCCCCAAGAGGTCCTGGCCACCGCCTTCGGCCACGCCTTCCTCCTTATCCCGGCCCTGGCCCTGGCCGCCGTTGCCTGCGCCCGGCTCTCCCGGCGGGCCCGGGGTCGCGCGGCCTATTGATAATGGCCGGGGTACAAGTAACTACCCAATAGTTATTACCTATTTGACACTCGCCCCCCCTCCGGCTAGTTTCCAAGAATTGGTAATTAAGCGAGGCAACCAGGCATGGAGTTGTTTCTGGGATTCACCTGAGCCTCGTCCCGGAGGACCGTCCGGGACAAGCGGGCAGGTGGGCTCGAAAACAGACTTTGCGCATAAGGTGCCGGAAAAACGCTTAATATTACCCGGCGCCAACCTTCAGCCCCCGGGCCGCCGCCCCTGGACGGGCCGCCCATCCGGGCCGGGCACCTGGGGAGGATGGTTATGTCCGAAGAATTTGAACCCAAGATTCTGGCTTATTGCTGCCAGTGGTGCTCCTATGCCGCCGCCGATTTGGCGGGCAGCATGCGTTTGCAGTACCCGCCCAACGTGCGCATCATCCAGGTGCCCTGCACCGGCAGAGTGGACATGCTCTACCTGCTCAGGGCCATCGAGGACGGGGCCGACGGGGTGTTCCTCTCCGGCTGCCTGCTGGACGATTGCCACTACGTGAACGGCAATTACAAGGCGCTCAAGAGGGTGGAAAAGGTCAAGGGTATGCTGGAGGCCCTGGGCATAGAGCCGGGGCGGGTGGAGATGTACTTCAACTCCTCGGCCATGGGTCCCCAATTCGCCCAGACCTGCATCGACTTTACCGAGAGAATTCGCAAGCTGGGGCCGCTGTATCCCCAGCCCCGACAAGCCGCCGTGGGCGCCTAGGGCCGACGGCCAAAGATAATTCAGGCCCACCGGGCCGCCTCCGGTTGGCTGCAAAAACATCGGTCCGGGTTCGCCCCGGCCCCCAGACGGTAGGTGACACGTGTCTGAACTAATTCGACCCAAAAAGCTGCCCGACGAGGTCCTGGAAAAACTCAACGGGGCCAACCTCAATCTTTGCCTGACCTGCGGCACCTGCTCCGGGGGCTGCCCCATCACCGGCAACCCGGCCGAGGACATGCAGGGCTGGGACACCCGCAAGGTCATTCGCATGCTGGCCCTGGGCATGATCGACGAGGTGGTGGACAGCCGCTTCCCCTGGCTGTGCACCGGCTGCGGCCGCTGCGCCGCCGCCTGCCCCATGGGTTTGGACATGCCGGCCATCTTCGGCTACATGAAGAGCCTGCGCCCCCGCGACAAGGTGCCGGGCATCCTGCACAAGGGCGTGATCAACGTGTTGGAAACCGGCAACAACATGGCCATCCCCCGGGACGACTATCTTTTCACCATGGCCGACATGGGCGTGGAGATGGCCGAGGAGTGCTGCCCCGGCTTCTACGTGCCGGTGGACAAGCAGGACGCGGACATCCTGTTCTTCCCCAACTCCAAGGAGGTCTTCGGCGACTTCGAGGACATGTACTGGTGGTGGAAGATCTTCTACGCGGCCAAGGAAAACTGGACCATCCCCAGCAACAACTGGGAGGCGGTGGACTGGGGCCTGTTCACGGGCAACTACGAGGCCACCCGCATCCTGGCCCAGCGCAAGATCGACATGATGAAGGAGTTCAACATCGGCCGCATGATCATGCCCGACTGCGGCGGCGGCTCCTACGGCTGCCGCAACGGCATGAAGATGTGCGAGTTCGACGACCCGGAGAACAATACCAACTGGATCTATCTCTACGACTACCTCCTGGAAATCATCAAACAGGGGCGCATCAAGCTGGACAAGAGCGTGTACGCGGGCAAGACCTTCACCTGGCACGACTCCTGTAAGCACGGCCGGGAGCTTCAGAGCCACTTCGGCCACGGCTACTTCGACGAGCCCCGCTGGATCATAGAGCAGTGCGTGGACAACTTCGTGGACATGTACCCCAACCGCATGAACGGCAACTGTTGCGGCGCGGGCGGCGGCAACTGGCCTCTGCCCTGGGAAGACGACGCGGCCTGGCACGGGCGCAAGAAATTCGAGTCCATCAAGGAGTCCGGGGCCGACGTGGTGGTGGTGGCCTGCTCCAACTGCCACGACCAGCTCATGAAGCGTCTGCCCAAGTACTACAAGGACTACAAGTACGAGGTGAAATACATCTGGCAGCTCATTGCCGACTGCCTGGTCATCGAGCCCTGGAGCGAGGAAGAGGTGGCCAAGGGCGAGGCCGAGGGCGCGGCCCAGTGGGAGCGCCTGGGCGTGGACCTGAACATGGAATTCTAGGGCGTTGCTTGCATTTGGCCGGTTTGGGCCTTATGTTTGGAATCAAACCCAACCCCTAGCGAAAGGCATTTTGTCATGATGGAAGTTACCCCCTCGGCCAGCGAGGCCCTCAAGGCGGTGATGGCCGAGAAAAACCTCGAGCCCCCTATCCGCATTTTTTTGCAGTCCGGATGCAGCGGATCGCAGTTGGCCATGGGCGTGGACCAGGCCCGCGATGGCGATGACCAGTTCGACGTGGACGGTGTGAGCTACGTCATCGACTCCAAGCTGTGCGAGTTGGTCGGCGATATGAAACTGGACTACCTCACCGACGACGGGCAGCAGGGCTTCATGCTCTCCAGCTCCAAGCCCCTGCCCCAGTCCCAGGGCGGCAGTTGCGGCGACGGATGCTGCGGCGCCTGCTAAGGCAATCCTAGCTAATACTCAGGGAGAGGACTTCGGTCCTCTCCCTTTTTTTGTCCTCACAATTTCCAGCACGTAATAGACCGATAACTCGGCTCTCCCGCGCATCCCCGAGTCCCCCATGGCCATGCCCTGGGAGCGGGCTCCGGGACCGCTGACCTCCCAAAATTTGCCGTTTTAGGCTAGGCGCGTCCGGCGCTGCCGCCGCAGACCCCAGAAGAGCCCCAGCAAGCAGACCAAGGCCAGCCCCAGGGCGAAGAGCCCGGTGGGGGTGAGCCCGGTCACCACCACCGCGCCACGCCAGTCGGCCCGGAAGGGCTCAATGATCAGGCGGGCCACGCCGTGCAGCAGGCCGTAGGTCAATACCACCTGCCCGGCGAAGCGCCGCCGGGGCAGCAGCCAGGTCAGCAGGGCGAAGATAATGAGCAGGGCCCCGGCGGTGTAGAGCTGGGTGGGGTGAAGGGGAATGCCCAGGGGGGCCAGGGAATGGGGGGCGCTGAACACCACCGCCCAGGGACCGTCAAAGGGCTTGCCGTAGCTGTCGCCACTGAAAAAGCAGCCCACCCGGCCCAGGGCCTGGCCCAGGGCCAGGGAAGGGGCCAACAGATCGGCCCAGGCGGCCGCGCCCCAGCCCTGGGAGCGGCCGCGCCAGACGACCAGGGGCAATGCGGCGGCCAGGCCGCCGTAAAAGACCAGCCCACCCTGCCAGATAAAGACAAAACGGCCCAGATTGCCCAGCAGGGGGCCGGGCTCCAAAAGCACAAAGGCCAGGCGGGCCCCGGCCAGACCGGCCAGCACCAGCCACAGGGCCTCGTTCTGGGCGGCCTCCGGGTCCAGGCCCAGGCGCCGGGCGTTGATCCTCAGGGCGATAAGCCCCAGGAACACCCCCAGGGCCAGGAGCACCCCGTAGGTGTGGATGGGCAGGGACCCCAGGTTGAACAAAATGGGGTGCATGGCGTGGGGCCTCCTAAGCGGGGCTGGAGCCCTGGGTTAGTCGCAGCAGGAAGGGCCCGAGGTGCCGAATTCCTTGGCGTTGGCCTTGGCCAGGCGGTCCAAAAAGCGGCCCCAGCGGCCCTTGGGCTTGGCGCAGCAGGCCCCGGCCAGGAACTTTTCCCGGCAGCCGGGGGCGCAGAAGAAGTAGAGCCGCCCGTCGCGCTTTTCCACGTACTCGGCTCCGTCGGTCTTCACCGGCATCCGGCAGATGGGGCAGGTTTCGGTTTGGCGTATCATCTGGGACATGCTTCACCTCCTGGGGAGGTGGGGGCCCAGGCCCGAGAGCCCGGACCCCCGGGGGATATGACTAACGTTCCAGGTTGTCGGCCGGGGGGTTCACTGGAGCCTGCCGGTAGCCTCGGCCGTAGCCCTGGTTGGGAGCTTGGCCCTGATTGGGGCCGTAGTTGCCCTGGCCCTGGTTGCCGCTCTGGTAGGAGTTCCAGCCGGGGCAGTTGGCCGGGCCGTAGCCCTGGCCCTGGCCCTGGCCCTGGTAGCCGGGGCCGTAGCCGTTGCCTTGATACATATGGTAGCCGGGAGCCATCATGTGGCCGCCCCAGCCGCCGCCGTAACCGCCGCCCATGCCGCCTCCCCAGGCCATGGCGCCCGCGGCCAGTAGAAGGGTGAAGCTTGCGGCCAGGATAAAGGTAGTTGCGCGTCTCATGTCTTTCCTCCTTTGAGGGTTGTATTTGCCCTGCTTAAGTTGCAGTAGGCGTGCCAACCATCCGCCGGAGATTAACTTTTTCCCTAATATCTATTAATATAGTAGGTTATAAAATGCCGGTGTGCAACTCCAGTTGCCGAGTATCTGGATTGACCGGGTAATTTTTTCGCATGCAGGGCCGAGAGCGCGGAGATTTTTCCCGGGGCCGGGTTATGGGGCATAATAAAAATAACCAAACCGGCCATGAGCTCCAACCAAGCGCCCATAAGGAGAGCAAGACATGGACAAGGCAGCCGACACCCTGGTGATCATTTGGACCTCCCGCGACCGCGAGGTGGCCAAAAACATGGTCTTCATGTACGCCAAGAACTCGCGCCTCCAGGGATGGTGGCCCGCGGTGCGCCTAGTGGTGTGGGGGCCTTCGGCCTCGCTCATCGCCGAGGACGCCGAGTTGCAGGCCGAGTTGGAGGAGATGAAGCAGGCCGGGGTGGAGCTTCTGGCCTGCCGGGCCTGCGCCGACCAATACGGTGTGGCCCCTCGCCTGGAGGAGTTGGGCATCAAGGTGATCTACATGGGCAAGCCGCTGACCGAGTATTTGCAGGCTGGGTTAAAAGTACTAACCTTTTAGAAACTCGGCTTCGTCATAATTTGATCCAAGCATATGGAGGAAGAACGTGGACGCCCATCAGCAAAAGTGGAATGAGACCGTGGCCCAGGGCATCATCGCCTGGCTGGAGAAAAGGCGCATGGCCGGCTCCTACGCAGCCGACGCGGCCCAGGCCAGGCAGCAGATTCTGGACATGATACCCACAGGGGGCAGCGTTTTACGGGGCGGCTCTTGCAGCACCGTGGAGATGGGCCTTTGGGAGAAGATCGAGGCCATGGAAGGGGTCCAGGTCTTCAACCCCTACAAACCTGGCCTGGCCCCGGAAGAAAGCATCGCCATCCGCCGCCAGGGCCTAACCGCCGACGTGATGGTCGCCTCCAGCAACGCCATCACCCTGGACGGCCGTTTGGTGAACCTGGACGGCATGGGCAACCGGGTGGCGGCCATGGCCTTTGGCCCGAAGAAGGTGATCCTGGTGGTGGGCATGAACAAGGTGGCCCCGGACCTGGAGAGCGCCAAGGCCAGGGTCAAAAACTACGCCGCGCCGGTGAACGCCATGCGCCTCAACTTGGACACCCCCTGTAACAAAAACGGCCTGTGCGCCGACTGCCGCGCGCCCAAGCGCATCTGCAACTTCTGGAGCATCATCGAGGGCTCCATGGTGCCCAACCGCATGCACGTGATCCTGGTGGGCGAAAACCTGGGATATTAGACCGTCTTAGGCTGGGGCGGCCATCCGCCCCAGCCGCTCCAAGACCAAGGGCAAGCGGGCCTGGCCGGCCTGGTCGTGAAAAAGGTGGCCGGGCAGAGCATCGATGAAGTCCCGCTCGTCCAGCAAGCACCGCAAGCGCGAGGCCAGATACTCCCGCAACTCCGGCTCGCTACGGGCCACCTCCTCCGCCAGTTCCTCCCGGCCGTCAACCACCGCCACCAGGTCTTCCAGATCGTGGCTGGCCATGAAATCCCGCTCCCCCCGGCCGTCAAAGGCCTCCAGCTTGGTGGCCAGGAAGCAGGGGGCGGAGATTACTTTTATTTCCAAGCCCTCCAAGACCATGATCTCAGCGGTGCGCAAGGCGGCGGCGTACCAGCGGTTGGTGATGTAACCCTGGACTTCCTCTTCGGCGGGCATCAGATCCACGGCCACCCCCTCAATGTTCCAGCGGCATATGGGGCCGTTGGGGTCTTCGCGAAACCCCAATTCACGCAGCTTTTCCTGTTGCCGGGTGAATTCAATCCAGCTATGCGCCCCCACCACCAAATCCACATCCAAGGTGGGGCGCACCGGCGGCTGAGCCGGATCGCTGATGAGCAGTTCCAGCACCGACCCGCCCACGAAGACCAATTGCTCGCGTAAATCAGCTAAGCACCGAGCCACCAAGAGCAGGCTCTCCAGGTTACCAGTCATGCCAGTCCCCTTTTCCTTGCACCAACTCTTTGAGCTTGCGTCTGGCGAAATCCATCTCCCGCTTGCGGCCCAGGCGCAGGGCGTCCACCAGGGCCAGGGCGGTGTAAAGCAGGGGGTCGTTGTTAGTAGCCTGGGGAGCGGATTTGTAAAGGGGTGAAAGGCTCATGCCCCTTTGCAGGCCTTCAGCATAGGGCCAAACGTAGTTTTCCTCCGGGCTGGATGGCAACTCTTCCAAGAATACCGGGTGGCTACCGGCGGTGGGCACCCCTCGGGTAATGCCGCCGATCTCCGGCGGGAAGGCGTACCGCACCCCGTGGACCAGGAACTCCTCCAGGTTAGCCAGCAAGGGGCGGCGCAATTCCCCCGAGAACAGACTGGATCGCTCCGCCCGGCCTAATGCGCTGTACGCCTGCGAGGGGCTCAGGCCCAGGTCATGGGCCAGCCCCGCATAGGTCCATTTGCGGCCGGGATGTATTGCCAGCTTGAGCAGCACCATTATGTCCTGAGGTAATAGCATGTATTATTCTATATTCTAGAATCTAGAATATAGCAAGTGGAAAGATCCCTGCCCGGCGTTTTATTGGCCATCCCCTTTTGCCCAACCCCGGTTGTTGCGATAACCTATTAGTAAGCCTTTTGCCCATAGGGAGAAGCCATGCCCGACGCCCCCCTGACCCTCGAGGTGTTCAGCGACTACATCTGACCCTGGTGCTACTTCTGTACCGGGCGTATAGAAAAACTGGTCGCCGAAGAGAACGTCGCCATCAAGTGGATCGCCTTTCCCCTGCACCCGGAAACCCCGCCCCAGGGCAACACCCTGGAGAAGCTCTTCGAGGGCCGGGGCATGGACATCCCGGCCATGCTGGCCCGCCTGGCGGGCGTGGCTAGGGACGAGGGCCTGGCCTGGGGCATGCGCACCATGACCTTCAACAGCCGCCGGGCCCAGGAACTTGGCAAGTGGGCCGAGGAGCAGGGCAAGGGCGAGGCCTTCCACACGGCCATGTTCAAGGCCTATTTCGCCGAGGGCCAGAACATCTACGATCTGGCGGTGCTGGCCCGGGAGGCCGCCAAGGTGGGCCTGGAGCCGGACGAGGCCCTGGAGGCGGTGGAGTCGGGGCGCTACGCCCCGGCGGTGGATGCCGACTGGGCCTACAGCCGCCAGGTGGGCATCAGCGCGGTGCCTTCTTTCCTGGCCGGGGGCCGTCTGCTGGTGGGGGCTCAGCCCTATGCCCAGCTAAAGGCTTTGGTGGAAGCCGCCCGCCAGGGCGGGCAGTTGCTATAAGCCGCGCCGCTCTGCCGGAATAAAATGTTAATCATAGACCGAAGTCAAGGATAGGATAATTATTCTTGAGTTGTGCCTTTGGCCTCATCCAGCACCTTTCGGATCGTATGGGCCATTTCTTCTTTAAGCAGCGGCTTCAGCAGAAAGGCCTTAATCCCAATTGTCTCAGCCTGTTCCTTGGTGATATTCTCGCTGAAACCGGTGCAAAGGATCACCGGCAAGTCCGGCCGGAGCTTCATCAACTCCCGGGCCAGCATATCGCCGGTCATCTGCGGCATGGTCATATCGGTAATGACTAGATCAAATTTGTCAGGCGTCGCCGTGAAAAGCTCCAAAGCCGCGAGGCTGCTGGTTCTGGCTTCAACCGCATACCCTAAGTATGTAAGGATTTTTTGAATTATGTCAATAATGGCCTTTTCATCGTCCACCACCAGAATCCGTTCGGTTCCGGTAGGGATGATTGTATGTTTTTCGGGTTTTTTCTCAGCCCTGCCTTTAATGATCGGAAAATAAATATTAAAAGTGGTTCCTTTGTCAGGCTCGCTGTAGACCGTGATCGTACCCCCTAAATCCTTTACAATACCGTGGACGACCGACAAGCCCAGGCCGGTGCCTTCGTCTTTAGGCTTGGTGGTGAAAAACGGATCAAAGATTCGGTTCATGACATCAGCAGTCATGCCTTGGCCGGTATCGCAGACCATCAGCTTCTGGTAAGCGCCCGGCTGAATCTCCGGATGAGATAAACAAAAGTCGGAATCAAGCTCGACATCGGTCAGGGCGATCTCTAAAATACCGTCTTTTCCTCGCATGGCATAAGCGGCATTGGTGCAAAGATTCATAACTATCTGGTGAAGCTGGATCGGATCGCTCAGGATTACAGATTGGCTCTGGATGTTTTGACGGACGTCAATGGTAGTGGGCAGGGAGGATCTTATCAGTTTTAAGGCTTCTTGTGCGATTAAACCCAGTTGAGTAGGCACTTGCTCTCGCTGTGCTTGGCGGCTGAACGCCAGAATCTGTTTAACCAGGTCTTTGGCGCGGACGCCTGCAGTGAGCACTTCCTGAAGATCGTCATTAATTTCAGAATCGGCCTCAAGCTTCATTTGCGCCAATTCCGTGTAGCCGATGACAGCGGAAAGGATGTTGTTGAAGTCATGGGCAATGCCGCCGGCCAGTGTGCCGATGGCTTCCATTTTCTGGGCCTGTATCAACTGCTTCTGCAGCTTCTCCTTTTCCTGCGCGGCCTGCTTGCGCTCGGTGATGTCGCGGATATTACATTGAACTAAAATTTCCCTGTCGGCCATATAAATATCGGTATAGATAGTTTGCCCAGCCTTGTTTTGCACCGCAACATCTTCGTGATGAGCAATGCCAACTTTGTTCAATGTCTGTAATATTTCTTGAAAGGTGCCGATTTTATCCGGGAAACCGATCCCCTTCATATCGTTACCGATCAACTCCTCGTTGGAATAACCCAACATCGCCGTGATGGCCGGATTGGCATGGCGAATTTTCAGTTTGCTTTTTTCAAGAAACAATATCCCGTCGTCCGCGGTCTCAAAAAGGCGCCTGTATTGCTCTTCGGAATTCTTCAATACGGTTTCCGCTTGCACGCGTTCGGTGATGTCCTCGATAGCCAGAAGGATGATACGCTCCTTGCCCAACACTCGCTCTATCTGCCGGGCATTCAAAAGCATAGTGCGCCTGCCGATGGTGTCAAAATCATGTTCAACTTTATAGCTGTCAAAGGCGGTCTTCTGGGGAAGGATGGTTTCCAGCAGTTCCCGCAGCTCGGGGATATCCCACTGTTTATTGCCCAGGTCATAAATAAGCTGCCCCACGGTCTCTTCAGGTTTTACCTTGAAGAATTCATAGAAGGAACGGCTGACGGTGACCACCCTTAGATCTTGATCCAAAGAAATCAGAGGTTCGCGCACGGTATTGATGACGCTATCCGCGAATTCATGGGCTTCATCCGCTAATTTTTTTATAACCTCCAGTTCTTTTCGGGTCTTTTCCAGGCCGGCTTCTATCTCCTTACGCTCGGTGATGTCCTCGATAGCCAGAAGGATAATACGCTCCTTGCCCAACACTCGTTCTATCTGCCGGGCATTCAAAAGCATAGTGCGCCTGCCGATGGTGTCAAAATCGTGTTCAACCTCATAGCTGTCAAAGGCGGTCTTCTGGGGAAGTATGGTTTCCAGCAGTTCCCGCAGCTTGGGGATATTCCACTGTTTATTTCCCAGGTCATAAATTAGCTGCCCCACGGTCTCTTCAGGTTTTACCTTGAAAAATTTATAGAAGGAACGGCTGGCTGAGACCACCCTTAGATCTTGATCCAGGGCGATTAATGGTTCACGTATGGTGTTGATGAGGCTCTCAGCGAATTCACTGACTTCATCTGCGGATTTTTTAGTTGCCGCCAGTTTTTTACGGAATTTTTCCAGCACATCTTCTCCTAGATTAGCGGCAGGCGCCGCGCTTCAACTCATTTTGAGCCTTCTACTGCTCCCAGGGTACTCAATCTCAGTATGTATAAATTATCCTTTGGGTGCGGAGATTGTTGCAAGGTGAATAATGAGCAGAGTATTGCGACAGGGAACGAGGATGGAGGGCCAACCCTAATCCCCAGCTGAAAAACCTGGGGGATGCCGCCCGCGGCGGGGGCCGCTTGCTCTGAGCGGCCGTTTAGTCCCACAATAATTAAGAATAGGAATATATCACTAGGCAATTGGGGATATATATTTTTAGTTGCATATATGAATATACTAATATACAAATTATTAAATTAAGCCCCCCGGAGAAATTTATGGACCAATGCTTCATCGATGACGCGGCGGAAATGCTCAAGGTAATGGGGCATCCCATGCGCATAAGAATAGCTCAGTGCCTGGAGCCTGGCGCCAAGAACGTGGGCGAGATCAGCCAGGCCATCGGCGCGGCCCAGGCCGCCACCAGCCAGCATCTCAAGGCCATGCGCGTGCGGGGCCTGTTGGACGCCCGGCGCGAGGGGGCCTGCGTCTACTACAGCATCGCCCGTCCCGAGGTTTACAAGATTATTCATTGCATCCGGGAGGGCGCAGAGCGCGTCGCCGGAACTCAAGCGGGGGCCAGGGCCATCTAAAAGGTCGCTAGGTCGAAAGGAGCCCAGCCATGGAAAAGGAAATTCAGAGCTATATAGATGAGGCGGTGAAAAAGGCGGTCAACGAGCAGTTCAGCACCGCGATGAAGAAAAATTCCAAGGCAGCCATCATCGCCTCCAAGGGCACCCTGGACATGGCCTACCCGCCCTTGATCCTGGCCTCCACCTGCGCGGCCCTGGACATCGAATGCCAGGTGTTTTTCACCTTCTACGGCCTGGAAATCCTGCGCAAGGGCAAGAACGCCCATCTGGGCGTGCCCCCGGTGGGCAACCCGGCCATGCCCGTGCCGGTGCCCAACATCATCGGCATGCTGCCGGGCATGACCGCCATGGCCACCAAAATGATGAACAACTGGATGGGCAAGGTGGGCGTGCCCGGCATTCCAGAGCTTTTGGACACCTGCGTGGAGAGCGATGTCAAGATCATCGCCTGCCAGATGACCATGGACGTCATGGGCATCAAGCGCGAGGAGCTTATCGACGATATCGAGTTGGGCGGGGCGGCTACTTTCTTGAACTTCGCCACCGGCTGCAACATCACTCTTTTCGTCTAGCGCATAAGGGGTCCCCAGGGTCAGCCCGGGTTTTAATTACAGATCCGGGTAATGGGGGCCCCACAAAAACATAACAAGCAGGGGTCGGCGGGATGGCAATCCGCCGCATTACAAGGAACCGGAGGGGTGTCGTTTGGCGGTTCCGCAAACATAGTTAAACCATGGGAAAGAGAAGAAAGGGATCCGTCATGAGAAGGATGCTGGGAGCAGTTTTGACCGCTTTGCTGGTGCTTAGCGCACCGGTGTGGGCCTGGGCCACGAACGGAATGAACATGATCGGCACCGGGGCGGTGTCCTCGGGCATGGGCGGGGCCGACGTGGCCGTGCCCGCCGGTTGCACCGCCATCGCCGGCAACCCGGCCCAGTTGGCCACCACCTGCAGCCGGGTGGTCAGCGTGGGCGGGGCGTTTCTAAACCCCCAGATGGAAGTGACCATGCCCGGCCAGAGCGGGGTGGACAATGAGTTCCAGCTCTTCCCTCTGCCCTTCGCGGGTTACGCCCAGCGCATCGGCACCAGCCGTTGGTCGGTGGGCGTGGGCGTCTTCGCCCAGGGCGGCATGGGCGTGGACTTTAAGAACGTCAAGAATTTCAATGGGGCCGACGACAGCCTCTATTCCCAGGTGGCCTTCATGCGCTTGGCCCCCACCGTGGCCTACAACGTCACCGACAAGCTTACCCTGGGCCTCACCGCCTTTGCGGGCTACGCCACCATCGACTACGATTTCTTCCCCCGGGGAACCCAGGGCCAGCACGTCACCGGCCTTTCCTCCTTCACCATCGCCGGGCGCCTGGGCGCCAGCTACCAGATCAACGACCAGTGGGCCGTGGGCGCCACCTACACCTCGGAAAGCTCCATGGACCTGGACGGCGGCGAGATGCGTTTCAACTTCGGGCCGGGCATGGGCCAGGTCACCTACCGCGACGTCAAGATGGACAACTTCACCTGGCCCCGTCAGGCCAAGGTTGGCCTGTCCTTCAGGCCCGCCCCCAAGTGGCTGCTGGCCTTTGACGTAAGCTGGGTCAACTGGTCCTCGGCCATCCAGACCGTGACCGTGACCGCCTCCAACCCCAGCACCTCGGTGCCTTCGGGCTACGACACCCTCACCATCCCCTTCATCATGGACTGGAAGGACCAGTGGATCTTCGCCCTGGGGGCCCAGTACGAGATCAACGACACCTGGACCGTGCGGGCCGGCTACAACTACGGCCAGAACCCGGTGCCCGACAACACCCTGAACCCCTTGTTCCCGGCCATGGTGGAGCATCACCTCACCGCGGGCTTCACCTACACCTACAAGGAATGGGACTTCGACGTGGCCCTGGAGCACGCCTTTAACTTGGACCAGACCAACACCGGGGATCCTTCGTCCACCAACCCGTTCTCCGGGACCGAGGTGAGCCACTATCAGGACACGTTGCACGTTATGGTGAGCTATCGTTTCTAACCCGCAGGTTCCATGTGGGTTGAGCGGCATAGAACGACTAATTAGTGTTTATTCGGCTCTAATTAACAGGATTGACTATCCAGAAACTGTTTATGCATTAGCCCGGCACAGACAGGCACCGGCAGACAAGGCGTCCGGCAAGCGAGGGCCGCAGTCGTAGCCGAGGCTACGTCGAGGCCCGAGCGCAGCCGGCAACACCGTATGCCGGTGCCTGGCGCAGCCGGACGCACGACCCACATGGAATGTGCGGGTTTAAACACAGAGGGGAGACAAGAGCCATGCCACGCCTCAGCGCCTTGGCCGGTCTTGTCCTGCTGGCGGTTTTGGCCTGGGCTTCGGCCCCGGCCATGGCCGCCGAAGGCGGCATCCACTGGCTGGACTACGACGCAGCCCTGGCCGCCCAGAAAACCCAGGACAAGCCCATGCTGATCTATTTTCATCTGCCCTATTGCTACCGCTGCAAGGAGATGAAGATCAAGGTCTACAGCCAGGCGGCGGTGATCCAAAAGCTCAACGCGAATTTCATCGCCGCCAAGGTGGACGTGGAAAAGAACCCCGCCCCGGCCAAGCTCTATCACTCGGATTACACCCCCAGCTACGTCTTTATCAGCTCTGGCGGCAAGGAGGTGTACCGCGACAAGGGGGTCATGGGCGTGGAGCGTTTCCTGGGCATGTTGGATTACGTGCAAAACCGGGCCTACATGCGCAAGAGCCTGGACCAGTTCATGAAGGGTCGCTAGTTTCTTGCCTGCCCTCCCAGGCATCGCAGCCGCCCCGGCTCCTCCCGGCCCACCACCCCTCGCGGCCGGGAGGGGCCGGCGGGCGGCATTTCTATTGCTCATAGCCTTGCTGCTGTTGGCCCCGGCCCCGGCCGGGGCGGACGGCGGGGTCGCCTGGCTGGGCTATGAGCAGGCCGCCGAGCTGGCCCGGCAGACGCCGCGCCCCATCGTGCTGTTTTTCTCGGCCCCCTGGTGCTACCTATGCAAAAAGATGCAGCGCCAGGTCTTCAGCGACCCCGATCTGGCCGGGCGCCTGCAAAAGCAAAGCTACCCCGTGCTGGTGGACGTGACCAAAGAGCCGCGCCTCATGGAGGTCTATGAGATAAAGCAGGTGCCCACCACCATCTTCCTGGACCTTAACGGCAACCCGGCGCTGCGCCTGACCGGTTACCAGAACCGGGCCGCCATGGGCCGGGCCCTCATGTTCGTGGCCATGGGTCACCACCATCGCATGAGCTGGGAGGCATTTTCCTCCCGCCCCTGACCCTGCCCCCTTGCCAGTGCTATCATTAAACAAGCTCCCGACTTTTTCACTGGGTTGGTCATGGATCAAATACGCTTTCGCTTGCGCACCTTCCTGCTGGTCATGCTGGGCATCCTGGTCTTGGGCACCGTGGGCTTCACCCTGGCCGAAGACCTGCCTTTCTACGACGCGGTGTATTTCAGCATTGTCACCGTGACCACGGTGGGCTACGGCGACATCAGCCCTCACACCGCCTTGGGCAAGGTGCTGGCTATCTTCCTGATCCTGGGCGGGGTGGGCACCTTCATGGGGGTGGTGGCCAACTTCACCGAGATGCTGCTGAGCCGCCGGGAAAAGGCGTCCCGGGAGCTGAAGCTCTACATGGTGGAGGGCATCTTCTTCTCCGAGCTGGGCTCGGACTTGCTGCACCTGCTCACCCAGGGCGACCCCAAGCGGGGCGAGCTGTCCGGCGAGTTGCGGGTGCAGGCCGACTGGAGCCCGGCGGATTTCAGCCGTTTGCAAGAGCGCCTGGTGGCCTACGACTACGAGGTGGAGTCCGGCCTGGTGGACCTGGCCGAGATACGCATGCTCCTGGCCTCCAAGACCGGCCTGCTGCTCCGCCTGCTGGAAAACCCGGCCATCAGCGAGGATGGCGGCTTCACCGAGTGCCTCAGGGCGGTGTTCCACCTCAAGGACGAGCTGTACCACCGCCGGGCCCTGGCCGACCTGCCCGACAGCGACACCGCCCACCTGGCCGGCGACCTGAAGCGGGTGTACCGCCAGTTGGTGATGCGCTGGCTCACCTATGCCGGGCACCTCAGCCGCCGCCATCCTTACTTGTTCTCCCTGGCGGTGCGGCTCAATCCCTTCGATCCACAAAGGGATGCCGTGATTCGTTCCTAGACGCCGCGTCGTCAGACGGCCAACCATGCGCTAAAATAGATAAAAACCTCACCACGCAAGCAGCGAGGATAACGTGCGCTATCACGTAGGCATGGGCGGCGAGGGCAAGGAGCGCCCCGGCATATCCGTTCGCACCATGGAAATCGACGACCTGGCCCCGGTGTTCCACCTGGGCGAGGATCTGTTCACCGCCGAGGAGGTGCCCAACCTCTACCGCACCTGGGACGAGTTCGAGGTGGTGGGCCTTTTCACCAGCGACACCGAGTTCTGCCTGGTGGCCGAGGAGGAGGACGACGAGCGCATGGTGGGCTTCGCCCTGGGCACCACCATCACCAAGAGCGGCAGCGCCTGGAAATACGGCCACCTGGTGTGGCTGGGGGTGGACCCGGCCTGGCAGGAGCACGGGGTGGGCTCGCGCCTGTTCAACATACTGCGCGACCGCTACCTGGAGGCTGGAGTGCGCATCATGATGGTGGACACCGAGGCCGACAACCTGCCCGCCATCCGCTTTTTCCGCAAGCTGGGTTTCGGCAAGCCCTCGGAGCACCTTTACATGAGCCTGAACCTTTCGGGCCGCCGCGCGCCGTCCAACCGGAGCCACGAGGAGGGCCCATGAACCAGACGCCCATCAACCAGGCCCGCCTGAAGAAGCTGTTGGCCGCCATGCTCGACATCTACAGCCCCTCGGGCAAGGAAGAGGACCTGTGCCAGTACCTGCACGGGTGGCTAAAGCGCCGCGGCCTGCCGGTGGTGCGCCAGGAGGTGGACGAGGAGCGGGGCAACCTGGTGATTCCCCTGGGCGGGGAGGAGGCCGAGCTGGCCCTGATCGGCCACATCGACACGGTCAGCGCCCACGAGCTGGAGGATTTCGGCTACCGCCAGGAGGGCGACCGGGTGTGGGGCCTGGGCGCGGCGGATATGAAGGGCGGCTGCGCGGCCATGATCGAGGCGGTGCTCTCCCTGTGGGAGCAGGGAGTGCGCGAGCTGCCGCTGACCCTGGCCTTGGTGGTGGGCGAGGAAGAGGCGGGCGACGGGGCCGAGGCTCTGGTGAACGAGTACCGCTTCCCCTGGGCGGTGGTGGGCGAGCCCACCCGCCTGGAGCCCTGTCTGCACAACTACGGCTACATGGAGCTGAAGCTGGTCACCCGCGGGGAGCGCCGCCACGCCTCCCTGGCCGGGGGCGGGCGCAAGGCGGTGGAGGACATGCTGCGCCTGCTGCTCACCCTCACTGCCCACCTGCAAAACAAGCGGCCCGAGGTGATCTACAACATCCGCGACCTATTCAGCAGCGGCGGCGGCTTCGTGGTGCCCGAGGAGTGCGAGGCCTGGCTGGATTTGCACCTGCCGCCCAACTCCCAGGCCAGCGAGGTGGCCGTGGAGATAGAGGAGCTGGTGGCCGCCGAGAAAAACAGCGACGACGGCCTGAACCTGCGCCTGGATTTCGAGACGGTGCAGGCGGGCTACGAACTGCCGCCCCGGGGCCCGGTGGTGGAGGCGCTGCAAAACGCGGTGAGCCGCATGGGGCGCCCCTGGCTGCCCGGCGCTTTCCGCAGCCACTCCGACGCCAACCAGCTTTGGGCCGCCGGGGTCAAGCCCATCATCATGGGGCCGGGAAGCCTGGAGGCGGCCCACCGCCCCGAGGAATGGGTGAGCTTCAGCCAGGTGGCCGCGGCTTCGGAGCTCTATTACCGCCTGGCCCTGGCCCTGGTCCCGCCTTCCTGCGCCTGATTGCGGCACTCAGTAGTTGATCCTATGTGGACAAACAGGGGGTGTCCTAAGCTAAGATAACAGGGTGCCCTGTGGCAAAGCGGTGTCCGCCCCTGGGGCGCTACGGTGGAATTTTCGGCAATGCAATCAGGCTGGCCCCAGGCAGGTGAAGCCATGGGAGATTCCTCCCCCCAAAATCACGACGAAAACAACGAGCTTAACCAGCTCCGGGCTCAAGTGCGGCTGCTCTCCCAGGCCAAGGACCGCCAGCGGGAGATGTATCTGCGCACCCCGGCCATGCTGCACTCCTGCGGCTTCCAGGGCCGGGTGGTCAACGTCAGCGACCGCTGGCTGGAGGTGATGGGCTACCAGCGCCACGAGGTGCTGGGCCGCCTGGAGACCGAGTTCTTCAGCCAGGAGTCCCGCCGGGAATACCTGGACAACCATTTGCTCGATTTCAACCGCCGGGGCCGTCTGGACGATGTGCCCCTGACCATGGTGCGCAAGGACGGCGGGCTCATCCAGGTCTTGTTTTCGGCGGTGGTCGAGGAGGCCTCTCCGGGGGAGCTCGGGGGCTGGCTGGCGGTGCTTCGGGACATCACCCGCCAGGTGGAGGCGGAAAAGGCCCTGGCCGAAACCCGCCAGCGCCTGAGCGGCATCTTTGAGAATAGCTCGGTGCCCATGGGCATGGCCGACCTCCAGGGGAGCTGGTTGGAGGTGAACCCGGCCCTGTGCGCGATGTTGGGATACAACCGCCAGGAAATGATGGAGCTGGACAACCTAGGCCTGGCCCACCCCGCGGACCGCGAAAACTTCGCCCGCCGGGTGGTGGAGCTCATCAAGGGCGAGACCGACAGTCTGCGCATGAATCTGCGCTATATGCACAAAAACGGCCACCCGGTGGTGGTGGACATGTACGTGAACGCGGTGCGCGACGCCGACGGACGGGCGAGCTCCCTGGTGGGGGCCGGGGTGGACGTCACCGAGCGCAAGCGCACCCAGGAAGCCCTGGTCGCCAGCGAGGCCCGCTTCCGGGGGCTGGTGGAAAGCATCCGGGAGGTGTTTTTGGTGCGCGACCCCTACTCCGGGCAGCTGGAGTACATCAGCCCTAGGGCGGAAGAGATCTTCGGCCACGACATTCAGTACATGTACGACAACCCCCTGGGCATCTTGGAGATAGTGCTGCCCGCCGACCGGCCGGTGCTGGAGAAGGCCCTGGCCGATCAAAGGGTGCGCGGGACGGACACCGACGTGGAGTACCGCATCCAGCGCCGGGACGGCTCGGTGCGCTGGATACGGGGCCGCGGGGTGTGCGTGCGCGGGCCGGACGGCCGGGTGGAGCGGGTGCTGGGGGTGGCCGAGGATGTCACCGAGCGTAAGCAGGCCCAACTGGCCCTGGGCAAGAGCCAGGAAAAATTCTCCCTGGTGTTCAAGAACAGCCCGGTGTGGATGACCATCACCACCCTGGAGGACGGGGTGTTCCTGGACGTGAACGACGCCTTCACCGAGGTGACCGGCTACACCAGGGGCGAGGTGCTGGGGCGCACCGCCAAGGATGTGGGCCTTTGGGCCGACGCCTTCCGCCGCCACGAAGCGGTGCGCCTAATCAAGGAGCATGGCCTGCTCAGGGATTTCGAGATCGAATACACCCCCAAGAACGGCGAGCTGCGCTACGCCTTGTGGTCGGCCGAGGCCTTCGAGCTGGAAGGCCGCGACTGCCTGATCTCGGTGATTCGCGACGTCAGCCGCCACCGCATGGCCGAATCAGCCCTGCGCCAGACCAACGCGGCCCTGGATCTGGCCCAGAGGACAGCCCGCCTTGGCTACTGGAGCTTCGACCCGCAGACCATGGAGTCCCAGTGGTCCGAGGTGATGTTCGAGATCATGGGGCAGGACCCGGCCAAAGGGGTCCCCCACTACGACCGCCACAACCAGATCTTCCACCCCGAGGACTGGGAGCGCTACGATGCGCTGTTGCGCCGCGCGGCGGAGACCGGCGAGCCCTTTGACATGGAGGCCAGGGTCCCCTGGCCCGACGGCACCATGCACTACGTCCACGGCTGGGGCCTTTCCCTGCAGGACCACCGGGGCAGACCCGACCAGTTGTTCGGCATCACTCAGGACATCACCGAGCGCAAGCGGGCCGAGGAGGCAAGGAGGGAGTTGGAAAGTCGGCTCGCCCTGGCCCTGGGCTCGGACGGCGCGGATTCCTGAAACTTTCCCGCCGCGGTAGGCCGCGCGCTAGGGGCCGGTTATCCCCGCGAGAGCATGGGCCCCAGGGGCCGCCCGCCCACCAGATGCATGTGCAGGTGCATCACCTCCTGGCCGCCGTCCGGGCCGCAGTTGATGATCAGACGGTAGCCGCCGGCGGCCACGCCCTCCTTGCGGGCCAGGTCCCGGGCCACCAGGATCATGCGCCCGGCCACCTGGGCCTGGGAGTCCTCCAGGGCGTCCACCCCGCTGATCTCCTGGTTGGGCACGATGAGGATATGGGTGGGCGCGGCGGGGCTCACGTCCCGGAAGGCGGTGACCAGCTCGTCCTGGTGCACGATGTCTGCGGTGATCTCGCCGCTTACGATTTTGCTGAAAATGGTGGGCATGGCTGCTCCCTTGCGTTGAATGATTTCGCTCCGGTCTCGGCTCCCAGTATAATAAATATCAGGCTCCATGGTGAGCCGCGAACCGGAACAAGCACAGTCGCCCGTATTGGGAGGATGACCATGAAACGCCCCCTGTCCCGCAAGAGCGGCTTGTACGCCTTGGCCTGCCTTTGCCTGTTTGTCGCGGCCTGCGCCCAGGTGTACCTGGACCCCGGCCCCAACCCGGCCCGCATAGAGGTGGAGCTTACCGCCAAGGCCGACCCGGCCCTGTTGGAGTACCCCGGCGAGTGGGTCTTCTGGGACTGGGGGGTGAACCTCATCGTGCCCCAGGGGCCGCTGCCTCTGCTCCAACCCACCGAGCCCCAAAATTTCAAGGTGATCTCCAACGTCAACCCCCTGGTGCGCAGGGTCACCTTCCTGGCCCCCACCGGCAAGCGCACCTATTTGTTCCAGGTGAGCGGCTACGCCCTCAGGACCAGGGGGGAGGGCACGGTGCCGGTGAGCCTTTTGAACTACGAGCAGAAGCTGGAGCTGGACCTGAAGCCGGGCCAGGTGTACCGCATCAAGCGCGACCTGACCTCGGCCCGTTAGCACCCGTATTTCCGCGCCTCCCCGGCGGCCGCCCCTGGACGGCCCTTGGGGAGGCGCTGTTTGAGGCCCGGCCTCGGGGCCGGGAGGGAGAAAATCTTGCGTAACGCCTTGCGTGTCTTGCTGGCGGCGGCTTTCCTGGCGATCCTGAGCCTGGCTTGCGCCTCGCCCGGACCGCCCCCGGCGCCGGGGGAGGGCCGCGCGGTGCGGGTAAGGTCCGCGGCGGTGGCCCTGGATCCGGCCGCCCCCCGCAGAACCAGCCTGGGCCGCCTCACCTATCTGGGCGGCCTGGAGCTTTCCAGCCCGGACCCGGCCTTTGGCGGGCTCTCGGGCCTGTGGCTGTCGCCGGACGGCGGGCGGCTGTGGGCCATCAGCGACCAGGGCTGGTGGTTCAGCGCGGGGCTGTCCCACGGCCCCGGCGGCGCTCCGGCCGGGTTGGGCGAGGCGCGCCTGGGACCCCTGCTGGACCCTCAGGGCCGCCTCCTGCAAGGCAAACGCAACCGCGACGCCGAGGGCCTGGCCGCCCAGGACGGCGGCTTTTTGGTGAGCTTCGAGCGCAACCACCGCCTGTGGCGCTACCCCGCGCCTCAGGGCCTCACCGGCAGGCCCCAGCCGCTGAGTCTCCCCGCCTGGCTCACCGCCTCGCCCAAGAACAGCGGGGTGGAGGCCATGGCCGTGTTGGCCGACGGCCAACTCCTGCTCCTGGCCGAGGACGCCACGGGCGGCCCGCGCACCCTGGGGGCCCTGGGCGACGGCGCGCGCTGGCAAAAACTCAGCTACCGGTTGCACGCGGACTTCAAGCCCACCGCCCTGGCCGCCTTGCCCGGCGGCGGCTGCCTGGTCCTGGAGCGGGCCTACAGCCCGGCCCTGGGAGCCAGGGCCCGACTGGGCTGGCTGCCCGCCGAGCAGCTAAAGCCCGGCGCGGAGCTGGCCCCCATCAACCTGGCCCAGCTTCTGCCGCCCCTGACCACCGACAACTTCGAGGGCCTGGCCCTGGTGCCCGACCCCAAGGGGGGCTGGCGGGTGTACCTGCTGTCCGACGACAACTACTCCCCGATGCAGCGCACCCTCTTGCTGGCCTTTTACCTGCCCCCCGGCCCCTGGCGATAGGGCCCGGCTGCGCCGGGGCGGTGTATAAACCGCACCCCAAGAAGACAGGAATATTGTTTTCCCATGGACCCTCTAATTACTTATGCGTTGTTCGTTTGGGGTTCGGCGGGCTAGGCTAGGGGTAGGGTCCGTCTTCTGGAGGATGAAAAGCATGTCCATGTCCCGTTTCGCCTTGGCCGCCACCCTGTGCCTGGCCCTGCTCCTGGGCCTCGGCGTCCCGGCCTGGGCCCAGAGCGCCCGCCAGGGAGTGATCTACGCCCCGCTTTATCAAGAGGCGGTCATAGACCACCGGGGCCGCCGCCTGGACTTGGCGGCCACGGTCTACGTGCGCAACCTCAGCCAAAAGAACCCTCTCATCATAGAGTCGGTGACCCTGGTGGACGGCAAGGGCAAGGCCGGGCCCCAGTGCACCGAGGGCAAGCAGCGCCTGGCCCCCTTGGCCACCCTGCGCCTGCTGCCGCCCCGCTGCCCGGCGGGCACGGGCCAGCCCAGCATCCTGGTGCGCTGGTCTTGTGCCCAGGCGGTGCAGCCGCCCCTGGTGGAGGTGCTGATGATGGGCACCGCCGGGCAGCAGGGCATCAGTCTGACCAGCCAGGGGGTGCCCCTGGACCAGGAGCCATGAGCCCTGGGCGGCGCAGGGTAAAGGTCCACGTCTTTTCCGACGCCACCGGCCTGACCGCCGAGCGGGTCACCCTGGCCGCCCTGACCCAGTTCTCCCGCAACATCCAGGCCGAGATCCTGCGCCACGCCCACCTCAAGACCCCCGCCCAGATCAACAAGGCCCTGAACCAGGCCGAGCGCGACCAGGCCCTGGTGATTTACTCCCTGGTGGATGAAAAGCTGCGCCTGGTCATGGACCAACAGCGGCACCGGCGCTCCCTGGAGGCCTACGATCTGCTGGGCCCTCTCTTGACCCGCATGTCCCGGCGCTTTAGGGCCAGCCCCAGGCTGCATTCGGGCATGCTGCACGTGGCCGGGGAGGAGTCCCTGCGCCTGGCCGCGGCCATCGACTACACCCTGCGCCACGACGACGGGGCGGGCCTGGAATCCCTGGGCCGGGCCGACGTGATCATCATGGGGGTCAGCCGCACCTCCAAGACCCCCACCAGCCTCTACCTCTCCTGCAACTACGACCTCAAGGTGGCCAACGTTCCCCTGGTCAGGGGCATGGAGCCGCCGGGCAAGCTGTTCACCCTCAAGCGCCCCCGCAAGGTGGGCTTCACCATAAACCCGGACGTCCTGGCCTCGATACGGCGCAGCCGCTACCAGGGACGGGTGGTGCAGGGCTACACCGACGCCCGGGACGTGGCCCGGGAGCTGGCCTATAGCCACGAGATTTACGACATGCTCAAGGGGGTCAAGCTGGTGGATGTGACCAACCTGCCCATCGAGGAGGTGGCCGGGAGGGTGGTCAGGATGCTGGGTCTGTCCAGGCCCTGACCTGGGGGTCGTTTTCCCGCCAATAAGCCAGATCGTCCGGCGTATCCAGATCGCGCAGAGGTGGCAGGAGCACCGGCTCCAGGCCCAGGGCCTTGGCTCGGGCGCTCAGGGCGGCCAGGCTGCGCCAATGAGGTTCGTCCAGCAGTCCCGGCACGGGGCGGCTTTGGCCCACCAGGTAATAACCGCCGTCGAGGCTGGGGCCCAGCACCAGGGGGGAGCGGTCCAGCGCCTGGAAGGCTTCCTCCAAGATGGCCTCGTCCAGGCCGGGCAGGTCGCTGCCCACCAGCACCGCCTTGGGCGCGCCCTGCTTTAGGGCTCGCTCCAGGGCGCGGGCCATGCGCGCCCCCAAGTGGCCGCTGCCTTGTTCACGGCAGGTGAAGCCAGGCCCCAGCCAGGCCTGGGCCTGCTCCCGCTTGCCCCCGGTGTAGCACAGCTCCAACTCCAGAGGCAGGCGCTCGGCCAATGCCCCCATGCGCCCGGCCAGGCGGCGGGCCACCCGGTCCTGCAAAATGGCGGCTCCCTCGGCTCCCAGGGCGGGGGCCAGGCGGGTCTTGGCCCGTCCCGCCAAGGGCAGGCGGGAGAAAAGTATCAGGCGGGGCGGACGAGAAGTCATGAAGCTGCTTTTCGCTCCCAGGGCGGCTTGCCGTTTCAGTTAAATCCTACCAGCCAAGTTGACTATTACCGGGCGCGGCGCTATCTTTAAAATACTTTATTAAGTGGAGATGGGGCCTTTGTCGCTAGTAAAATATTTTATAGCGGCCATGCTCCTGCTCGCGGCGGTGTCGGTGACACCCGTCGCGGCCGGTGTCATGCCCCCCTCCTGCCCGGACATGTCCGGGCAGTCGGCGGGGCATGACGGCTGCCCCACGGGCGCGGCGGGTTGTTGCTGCGTCGAGGCCGTTCCCAAGGACGGCCGCTGCCTCATACTGAGCCATGCCCCCAGATCCATCACCCCGGCTCTAGCCGGCACCGTGCGTCCCGCCGCCTGGGCCGCCCCGGTTTCCCGCCCCCTGCCCGCGCCACAACCCAGGGCCAGGGCTCCGGTGCCGCTTTACCTGTCCACCGCCAGTCTCCTGATATAAGCCGCTTCCCCGAGGCCTAGGGCCTCCCCCAACGGCGTGCCCGCGCTCGGCGCGGCGGTGCGCCCTCGCGCCCCCCTGGGGCCGGAGCAGCGGTTTATCAAAATATTGGGAGAAGATCATGTCGAGCAAAAACAAGCAGAGCAAGCAGATACAAGACAAGAAGGCCCAGGTTCTGGGCGGCGGCAAGGGCGGCTCTTCCAAGGGCCTGGCGGTAATGGTGGTGGTGGCGGTGCTGGCCCTGGGCGGCGGCCTGTCCTGGTGGCTCATGTCCCCCGGCCAGGCCGAGGCCCCTCTGCCGGCCTCGGCGGCGGTGGTGGGCGGGGAGCAGGTGGTGGCCCTGCCCGCAGCCCTGTTCAACGACGGCAAGGCGCGCCACTTCGAGCTTAAGGGCGCGGACGGCATCACGGTGCGTTACTTTGTCATCAAAAGCTCCGACGGGGTGATCCGGGCGGCCTACGACGCCTGCGACGTGTGCTGGCCCGAGGGCAAGGGCTATTACCAGCAAGGCGACGACATGGTCTGCGCCAACTGCGGCAAGCGCTTCCCCTCGGTGAAGGTCAACGAGGTCAAGGGCGGCTGCAACCCCGCGCCCCTGCAGCGTCGGGTGGAAAACGGCAAGGTCATCATCCGCACGGCCGACATCGCGGCGGGCAAACGCTACTTCGACTTCCCGCGCAAGGGCTAAACCTATGAACCTCACCGACATCGCCCTGCTGAACCTTCGGCGCAAGAAGGCCAAGGCCGCTTTTGTGCTGGCCGGGCTGCTCACCGGGGTGGCCACCATGGTCGCCCTCATGGGCCTGGGCTCGGCGCTCACCCACGAGATAAACCACAAGCTGGAAAAGTATGGGGCCAACATCCTCATCACCCCCAGGAGCGACCAGCTCAACATGTCCTACGGCGGCATGAGCCTGGGGGGCTTTTCCTTTGACGCCAAGGAGATACGCCAGGCCGACCTGGGGGCCATCCGCAAGATAAAGAACTCGGCCAACGTGGCTGCGGTGGGCCCCATGGTCTTGGGCCGCACCGAAGCGGCGGGCCGCCCGGTGCTTCTGGCCGGGGTGGACTGGGGCGAGGCCCGCATCCTCAAGCCCTGGTGGAAGATGAAGGGCAAGGAACCCGGCCCCGGCCAGGTGGCTCCCGGCGCGGAGGCGGCCCGCCTGCTGGGCCTGACCACCGGGAGCAAGGTAAAGGTGGCCGGGCGCGAGCTGACGGTCAGCGGCGTGTTGGAGCCCACCGGCAGCCAGGACGACCACCTGCTGTTCATGCCCCTGGCCCCGGCCCAGGAGATTCTGGGCAAGCAGGGGCTGGTGTCGCTGGTGGAGGTGGCCGCCCTGTGCAAGGACTGCCCCATCGAGGCCATGGTCACCCAGATAGACCAGGCCCTGCCCGGAGCCAAGGCCGTGGCCATCCAGAGCGTGGTCAAGGGTCGCATGGAGGCCATCGCCCATTTCAAGCGCTTCGCCCTGGGGGTGTCGCTGTTGGTGGCCCTATTGGGGGCCCTGGTGGTGCTGGTCACCATGATGGGCAGCGTGAAGGAGCGCACCGGAGAGATAGGCATCTTTAGGGCCATAGGCTTCCGCAGCAGCCAGGTGATGCGGGTGGTCCTCACCGAGGCGCTGATCCTCTCCGCCGCCGCCGGGCTGCTGGGTTATCTGGCCGGGCACCTGGCCGGTGAGCTGGCCCTGCCCCTGTTCAGCCAAGACGGCGGCGGCCACCTGCCCTGGGACCCCTCCCTGGCCGGTGCGGCCCTGGTCCTGGCCCTGGTCTGCGGATCGGCGGCCAGTCTCTACCCCGCCTGGATGGCCTCGCGCCTGGACCCCGCCCAGGCCCTGCGCACCCTGTAGGAGAAAACACATGAGCATGATAATCGCGCGCGACCTAGTCAAGACCTACGGCAAGGGATCGTCGCTGGTAAAGGCCCTGGACTCGGTGAGCCTAGAGATAGACGCTGGGCAGTTCACCGCGGTGATGGGCCCTTCGGGCAGCGGCAAGTCCACCCTGCTGGCCGTGTTGGGGGCGCTCAACACGCCGGAGGGCGGCACCTACCTGGTGGACGACATCGAGGTGTTCGCCCTGGGTTCGGACAAGCGGGCCGATTTTCGGCGGGAGTACCTGGGCTTCGTGTTCCAGTCCTTCAACCTGGTGCCCTACCTCAGCCTGGCCGAAAACGTGATGCTGCCCCTGGCCATCAAGCGCCTGCCCAAGAGGGAAAAGCTGGAGATGGCCCATACGGCCCTGGAGCGGGTGGGGCTGGCGGGCAAGGAGAAGCGCCTGCCTTCCGAGGTGAGCGGCGGGGAGCAGGAGCGGGCCGCCGTGGCCCGGGCCCTGGTGAACCAGCCGCCCATCCTCCTGGCCGACGAGCCCACCGGCAACCTGGACCAGGCCAACACCCACCGCATGATGGAGCTGCTAAAGCAACTGGGCGTCGAGGGCATGACCATCGTGATGGTCACCCACAGCCCAACCTGCGCCGGGTACGCTGACAGGGTCATCAATATGGCGGATGGCAAGTTAATAGGAGAGGAAAGTGGGGTGACCTTGGCGACCGCTTGTGCCGTATAGCCGGTTTCGCCAGCCACCGGCATACAGCGTTGCCGGCTGCGCTTGGGCCTCGGCGTAGGTTCCCCGGCTGCGCCAGGAAGCGCCATGCTGCGTTACCGCCGTCGCTCAGGCCTCGACGTAGCTTTTGTTACGCCTACGGCCTTCGCTCGGCGGATGCCTTGCCCGCGACTGCCTGGCTGTGCCGGGAGTAGGCGCGGTGCTTTGCTTGATCCGAAAATTATAAAGCCGTGTTTCAGGGGCGAGCTATTGCGCCTTGCGATGTTCGCGGAAGCGCCGGTTAAGATTCCGCCTCGGCGAAGGGCAGCACCTCGAGCCAGCGCTCGAGCATGGCGTTGATCTGCTGGGGCACGATGAGGGTGAGGAAGTGGCCGCTGCCCGCCGCCTGGGCGTATTGCACCCAGGGGCTGCTGGCCAGCATGGCCGCCTGGCCGGTCAGGGGCCGCCGCGAGCCGATGTAGAGCAGGGGCCGTTTCAGGCGGGCCAGGGCCGGGGGGCCGTCCCAGGCGATGAGGCCCCTGGTCAGCTCAAGGAGCACGTGGCGCGGCGGCGAGGACATCACCGTCTCCACGTGCTCCTTGATGGCCTCGCCGTCGCTGGGCAGGACCATGCTCCCGGCGAAGCGGCGCGCGGCCATCAGGTAGTGCTGCCCCTCCAGGGATCGGAGCATGGCGGGCAGGGCCTTGGCCTTGCGCTCGGGGCTGGAAATCAGGGTGGAGTCTATGGACACCGCCGAGCGCACCAGCTCCGGCCACCCGGCGGCCAGCTCCAGGGCCACTGATCCGCCCATGCTGTGCCCCACCACCACCACCTCCTTGAGCCCCAGGTGCTCCAGCAGGCGGGCCACCTCGGCGGCAAAGCCTGGTATGCGGTACTCGGTCTCGGGCGTGTCGCTGTCGCCGTGGCCCAGGAAATCCAGCGACACCACCCGGTGCCCGGCGGCGAAGTGCTCCATCTGGGGGGCCAGAAAGGTGCGGTCACAGGCGAAGCCGTGCAAAAACACCAGGGCGGGGTCGCCCGCTCCGGCCAGCTCGTAGGCCATGCGCCCGCCGTCCAACTCGAAATACTCCGTGCTCATGCTATCCGGTCTCTACTCGGCTAGGGGTGTCTGACGAAGGCTTCCATGGCCAGCAGGGCGGTGACGATGCCCAGTCCCAGAGTGAAGCAAGCATAGCTGGAGTTGCGCTCGCCGGGCAACTCCTCCTTGAACACGTTGTAGAGGATGGAGCCCGACAGGAAGGCGATCATCAGGCTCACCGCCATCACGTCGATGGGATCGGTGAGGGCGGTGACCACCCATCCGGCGGCCAGGGAGCCCAAGAGGATCAGGCGGCCCCCCAGGGAGAAGCGCTTGGGGAAGTGGCGGTTGAAGTTGCGGTCGCTCAGGATGAAGTGCAGGGCCATGGCCACGGTGAAGATGAGGGCGTAGACCAGGCCGGTCTGCACCCTCAGCGGCATGGTGTAGGTGATCAGGAAATTGTACAGGCAGTACATGCCCAGGTGCAGGGCGTAGACCTTGCCCTCGGCCTCGGGGGACTTCACCGCCGCCTTCTGGGCCAGCAGCTCCAGGCCGTAGTACAGGGTGAAGCCCAACAGGGCTACCATGAAGATGCCCAGGTCCAGCAGGGGCGTAAGGTGCTCCACTCGGCTCAGCACGCGGCCCACGGTGGCGTTGCCCTCCACCAACTCGGGCAGCATGTGCAAGAACACGTAGGCCACGGCCACTCCACCGGCAAAGGAGGCGGCCTGGCGTTCGCTAATGCCCGGTATGCGCCGGATCAGGGGCGAGAGGTAGTGGCTGACCATCAGGGCCAGGGTGATGATCAGGGCGACCAGCTCGCTGCCCAGGTTGATGAACTCCAAGAGCCTACTCCCGCTTGCCCTGGCCCCAGCCCTGGAGGTGCTCCAGCAGCTCGCGCTCCATCTCAGGGCTCCAGACCTCCTGCCAGTCGTCGCCCCGCTTGACCAAGAGCTTTTCCACCATGATGGCCTTGGAGCCCGCCTCCAGGGCGCCCTCCACCACCACCGGGCGGTTGAGGTGGCGGGCCAGGATGGCCCGGTCCAGGTTGGGCAGGTAGTACCAGCCTCCGTCGGGCAAGAGCAGCACGAAGGTTTTCTCTAGAGCGATGAGCGGGTCTTCCATGTTGATGGGGCACACCTTGCCCTGGGTCACGCAGCCCAGGCCCTGGATGCTGCCCTGCCAGCGCTGGGCGGCCCAGGCGGGCGCGGCTGCCAGGAGAATCATCAGGAGCATGGTTGCGCCGAGGCAAGCAAACATGAGCCATCGCCTGTCATCTGCCCGGCAGGCCGCCGCGCTTATTTCATGTTGTTTGAGCGGCATCAAAAACCCAATCCATGATTTTCAGGTCTCTAAAAAATGCGTTTCTGCGAACTGTTCATTTCGGAACCCGGCACAGCCAGGCGCCGGCAGACAAGGCGCCCGGCGAGCATTGGCCGCAGGCGTAGTTTTTCTACGCCGAGGACCAAGCGCAGCCGGCAACGCGGTATGCCGGTGGCTGGCGCAGCCGGCCGTGTAGTCATCAGCGCATCATTTGCGCGAAGTCCACCTTCTTCCATCCCTGCGGGGCCTGGAAGGTGGAGGCGGGCAGGTTTTTCTTCTCAACCGAGGTCATGGTCATCACGGTCATGGGGCCGCCACGGCCGTACTCCACGATCTTCATGGGCATGCCCTGGGACATGAGCTTTTGCACCGCCTCGGAGCGCCGCCAGCCCAGGCCCTGGCCGCCGGCTCCGGCGCGCATGGAATGGGCCAGCTTCATCATCTTGCCCATGTCCATCTCCTTCTGGAAGCCGGGCACCTGGGCCATCCACATCTCCTGGCGCAGCTTGCCGTCCACGTAGATTTGGTACTTGGTGGACTTGTATCCGGCGATCTTGGCGCTCTGGCCGGTATTTTTCACCTCAACCTGGGCCGCCGGGGGGGCCATGGCCTTGCCCTGGCCCATGCCGCCCTGGCCCGTGCGCTGCTTCATCATGGTGCGCATCTGGTCGCGCTGCTCCGGGGGCGCCTGCTTGAGGGCCTGCTCCATGCGCGCTTCCAGGGCCTGGTTCATCTGCTGGCTGAGCTGCTGGGGATTGCCCGACCAATAGACCTGGCGGTCCGGGTTGAGCATGGTCACGGTTTCGTTTTTCAGGTCATAGATCATGCCCCCCAGGCCCACGCCCGCCCGCACCTTGTTGTCTTGCACAGACATGGTGCTGGGCCCGCCGGGGGTCTCCTGGTGCAAAACCCAGCCCGCCTGGGCCGTGGTGGCCAGGAGCAGGAGCGCCAGGGCGGCCACGGTGATACGCAGTTTCATCTTTTTTCCTCCCGTTGCCCCCATTGGATTGGTCCGGGGGCCTATTCTTGAGCCTACGCCGGGTGGCGCCCCATGGGCAAGCCCCGGGCGCGGGTCGGGCCCTTTCTGCTAAGATTCATACAGTGGGTACGCGCACAGGGCGAGGGGCTCCAGTCAGGAGGTTGTAGATGTACAAGGTGTTGGCCGCGGTTCTGGCGGTCCTGCTGTTGGCCGCTCCCATGGCCCTGGCCGCCGGGGACGGGGCGATGCTCAAGGTGGGAGGGCCTTTCCCCTCCGCAGAGTTCCAAGCCCCCGAGGACGCCGGGCAGCGGGCCTACCTGGGCCTGAAGCCGGGCGACGGCCTAGACCCGGCCAAGGTGGACGCCGCCCTAGTCATCGTGGAGGTCCTCAACATCTACTGCCCCCACTGCCAGCGCCAGGCCCCCAGGGTCAACGCCCTCTACGAGCTGATCCAGGAAAAGGGCTGGGGCTCCAAGATCAAGATGGTGGGCATCGGGGCCAGCAACACCGGCGAGGAAGTGGAGGGTTACGTGCGCCACTACAAGGTGCCCTTCCCGGTGGTGCCCGACTACAAGGTGAAGTGCGCCGAGATCCTGGGCGCGGTATACACCCCCTATTTCGTGGCGATCCAACGCCTGCCCGGCGGGGGCAACCGGGTTCTCTACGCGGCCAGCGGCGAGCTGCCCCCGGGCAAGCAGTTCCTGGGCGACATGGCCGCCCAGGCGGGCATCAAATAAGGCGTAAACCGGGCCTGGCCCAAGCACCCCCAAAGATGGTAAACCTTCGGGCCAGGAACCCAACCCTGGCGGAGCGAAGCGGATGAGTGACGAGCAGACCCGGCTGAAACAACTGGCGGCCGACGCGGCGGTGAACGAGGTGCGCTCGGGCATGACCGTGGGCCTGGGCTACGGCAGCACGGCCCTATTATTCGTGCGCAGCCTGGCCAAGAAGGTGGCCTCGGGCGAACTGAAGGACATCACCGGGGTGGCCTGCGCCCTGGCCATGGACAAGGAGGCCCGCTCCCTGGGGCTGAGCGTATCCACCCTGGACGAGCACCCGGTGATGGACCTTACCGTGGACGGGGCCGACGAGGTGGACCCCGCGCTCAACCTGATCAAGGGCGGCGGCGGGGCCCTGCTGCGCGAAAAGGTGGTGGCCCAGGCCTCCAAGCGCGAGATCATCATCGTGGACGAGTCCAAGATGAGCGCCCAACTGGGCGACAAGTGGGCCCTGCCGGTGGAGGTGGTGCCCTTCGCCCTGCGGCCGGTGAGCGAATACGTCAGCTCCCTGGGGGCGGTGGTGAAGCTGCGCCTGATGCAGGGCGGCGAACCTCTGGTCACCGACCAGGGCAACTGGATCATCGACTGCAACTTCGGCCCCATGCCGGACCCGGTGGCGGTGGCCCGCTCCCTGGAGGGCCGGGCCGGGCTGGTGGATCACGGCCTGTTCCTGGGCCTGGCCAGCGAGGTGATCGTGGCCGGGGCTACGGGCATCCGCCGCATCACCCGCCCCTAGGCGGCCCGGCTGGCTGTGCCGGGCCTGGGTGCGAACCAAATCTCGTTTAGCCTAGGGCCTGTTTACTGGGGCCTTAAAAAAGTACTGAGCCGTTGTCCGTTGCCACATGATGCTTGGGTGGAGCTGTGACTCGCTTTTTACTTTGGTGTTTGCTTCTTTTGCTGGCGGCCCTCTGGGGGGCCGCGCCGGCCACGGCCCAGTATGCGCCGGGCAAGCGGGACGCCGGCCAGGACGAGATGAGGTATCGGGGCCTCTACGGCCGCCCCCCGCCGCCCCCCGCCGAGGACCAGGGCAAAAAGGACGATCAAGCCGCCCAGGGCCAGACCACCACCACCACCGAGGCCCCCACGCCCCGCTACCGTTTCAGCAACGACCCCCTGCTCAACCCGCCGGGATCACGCGCCCCGGAGCAGGTTTCCCCGGCGGACCAGCCCCCGTCCCCGTCGTCCTCTCCCCAGGCCCCGGCCCGCCCCGGCGGCCCGGGCTACAGCCCGCAACTTCCGGACGGGGCCGCCCCCTCTGCGGGGCTGCCCCAGCGGAAGATAGTGGTGCTGGTGGTGGACGACCAGGGCAAGCCGGTGCCCCTGGCCCAGGTGAGCCTGTCCACCCGGCAGCGGCCCTTTTTCCGCGAGGGGCTAACCGACGGGCGGGGCAACTTCACCGCCTCGGTGCCCTGCTATGTGCCCGGCGGCGAGTCCATGCTCTCCCACAGCCTCCGGGTGACCAGCCCGGCGGGCTCTTCGGAGCGCCTGTTGGTGACCCGCCAGGGGGCCTGCGGGTTGCCCGATCGGGTCAACGTGATCCTGGCCGACCCCGACCGGCTCAACCGGATGATGCGGCGCTACCAGGATCGCCAGGAGCTGTACGAGCAGGAGGATGAGGAGCAAAAGGCCAAGGAGGAGAAGGAGCAGGAGGCGCTGCCCGCCAAGGACAAAACCCAGGGCAAGGGCAAGACCGCGCCCGGAGCCAAGAAGTAGGGTTTAGAGCTTCGCCGCTTCCCGGTAAACCGCCAGGGCCGCCCGGCCCATGGCTTCTTGAGAAAAGCGCCCCGCCTGGGCCGAGGCCTTGGCGGCCAGGTCCTCACGCAGGCCCGGTTGGCCGGTGATGCGCTCCAGGGTGTCCAATAGCTGTTCCGGGTCCTCGGGGTCCAGGTACAGGGCCGCGTCGCCGCCCACCTCGGGCAGGGAGGCGGCGGCCGAGGTGACCACCGGCACGCCGCAGGCCAGGGCCTCCAGCACCGGCAGGCCGAAGCCTTCGTAGAGTGAGGGGTAGACCAGGGCCCAGGCCCCCTGGTACAGGGCGGGCAGGTCCGGGCCGGGCACGTAGCCCAGGCGGCGGATGCGCTCGCGCACCGGGCTGTGGCTCAGGGCTTCCTCGATGGGCCCGGCCTTCCAGCCGGTGCCCCCGGCCAACACCAGGTCGAACTCGTCCTGCCCCCCGGCTACCAGACGCTCGTAGGCGGCCAGCAAACGCACCAGGTTCTTGCGCGGCTCCAGGGTGCCCACGAACAACAGATAGGGGCGCCCCAGGCCGTGGCGCGCCAGCACTTGGCGCACCGGGGCGGGGTCGATCGCCGGGCGATACACCGGCAGCACCGCCTCGGGCACCACCCGCACCCGGCCCTGGGTGGCGGGGTACAGCTCCACCAACTCCTGGGCGGTGAAGGTGGAGGGCGCGATCAACAGGTCGGCGTTGGCCACGGCATTATTCAGGGCCCGCAGGCTGAACTCGTTGTTGGCCTCCTTGTGCCACTGGGGCTGGCGGCAGAAGGAGAGGTCGTGCACCGTGACCACCAGCTTGCCGTGGGTGAGGCGCGGCCCGGCCAGGTTGGTGGAGTGGGTCACCGTGGGCTTGGCCAAAAACCAGGGCTGGGGCAGCTTTAGCTTGAACCACAACAGTTTGACGAGCAGCTCGGGACGCCCGGCTCCCCACAGGGAGAAGTTGTCCTGGGGCGGCACGAACTGGGCCATGTCCTTGACCCGGCGGGGAAAGCACTCGGGGAAATAGGGATAGAGGATGTACTGGTTGTCCTGGTCCACGGCGGCCAGACCGGCCAACAGGTTGGCGATGTAGTTGCCGATGCCGGTCCAGGGATCGGTGAGGCGGCAGATGTCGATGCCGACCTGCATGGCTACTTCCGGGCCTCTTCGGCCACCCAGCCCATCTCTTCCTCATAGGCGGTGAGCACCGGCTCCCAGCCGTAATGCTCCGCTACGTAGGCCGCCCCCGCCCGGCCCATGGCTGCCGCCTGGGCGGGATCGTCCAGCAGGCGCTCCACCGCCGCCTGGAACTGGCCGTAGTCCCGGTAGGCCAGGCCCGCCCCGGCCTGGTCCACGTAGGCCGCCAGCACCTCGCACTGGGCGTTGACCAAGACCGGCTTGCCGGCGGCCGAGGCCTCCAGGGTGACCATGGACAGGCTCTCGTGGGGCGAGGGCATCACCAAAAGATCGGCGGCGTCCAGGGCCGCGTCGCGCTCGGCGTCGCTGACGAACCCCAGGCTCACGACGCCGGGGTGCTTGGGAATCTCCATGCGCTCCTTGCCCACCAGCACCAGCTTGAGCCCGGCGCGGCCGCTTTCCTTGCTGAAACGCGCGAAGTGCTCCAGCATGTCCCGGCAGCCCTTCATCACGTCCACCCGGCCCAGGTACAAGAGCATGGGCCCGTCGATGCCGTGGCGCTTCTTGAACTCCGCCCCGCCTCCAGCGGTGGGCGGGTCGATGCCCAGGGCCACCACCCGGCCCGGCACCTGGCTGTTGCCGGTGACACGCTGAACCAGCTCCCGCTCGCTGTGGGTGTTGTAGATGATCACCCGGGGCAGGTGGAACACCGGCCGGAACAGGGGCAAATACAGGGTGGGCTCGTCGTGGGCCGTGGGCACCAAGAGGGCCCGCCGGGGCACCAGAGGCAGGCCCGCGGCGGTGGGGAAGTACAGATAGGTGAAAAAGACGATGGCCTGGTAGTCGTCCTCATGATCCACCAGGTGCTGGACCAGTTCCGGGCAATAGGGCCCCTGGCGCACCAGCCAGCGCCACTGCACGTCGATGGGCTGGCCGCCCCGGTAGACCTTGCGGGACCAGAGGTTGAAGGGGCGCATCCAGCGCCGTCTAGCCACGGGGAAGCGTTTCACGGCCACCCCGTCCAGCTCGCTGTCGCCGGGCGGGAAGTGGTTGGCCCAGGAGAGGTAGTCCTGGGCGGTGGTGGTGAGTGCCGTGACCTGGTGGCCTCGGGCGGCCAGGCGCTGGGCCACGGCCCGGCAGTGGACCTCGGCCCCGCCGTCCACTCCCTCGCCGTAGCGCTGAACCACCATGCCTATGCGCAACCCCGACCTCCGCCTGGAGAAATGCCCCGCCTCCCCGGCGGGTTGCCTCACTATGACACGGCCCGCCCCGGCCCACAAGCCCCGCCCGGCCATGTCGCACGGGGCTGGCCGAGTCCATTGGACTTTGGCATACTAAATAGAGTGACAATGTCGCAAGATTAATATCCATAGGATGTGGTTCAGGTCCGTACCGGTCCGGTGGAGTAGCTTGGCTATACTCAATTTCCGGTAGGTGCTTATGAATCGTTATAAATTCCTGGCCCTGACGTTTTGCTGTTTGATGTGCCTGGCCCTGGCCGCTCCGGCGTCGGCCGACGACCTGGACCAACTGCGGGCTCGGGGCGAGCTGCGCCACATGGGCGAGCCCTACGCCAACTTCATCACCGGGGCGGACGACGGCCTGAGCGTGGAGGTGATGAAGGCCTTTGCCGCCCACCTGGGAGTGCGCTACCGTTTCGTGCCCACCACCTGGGGCTCGGCGGTGGGCGACCTCCTGGGGCGCAAGGTGAGCATGACCGGCGGCGAGGCGGTGCTGGGAGAGCCCCAGCCGGTGCGCGGCGACGTGTGGGCCGGGGGGGTCACCGTGTTGCCCTGGCGCGAAAAGGTGGTGGCCTTTTCCCAGCCCACCTTCCCCAACCAGGTGTGGTTGGTGGCCCGGGCCGACGTCAAGGTGGAGCCCATCGAGCCCAGCGGAGACCCGGACAAGGACGTGGCCATGGTCAAGGCTCGCCTGAAGCGACTGAGCGTGCTGTGCGTGCCGGGCACCTGCCTGGACGGCCGCCAATACCAGCTGGACCGGGACGGGGCCAAGCTCATCGACTACACCGGCAAGGTCAGCGACATCGTGGCCGTGGTGGTGCAGGGCCAGTCCCAGGCCCTTTTGCAGGACGCCCCGGACGCCATGGTCTCTTTGCAAAAATGGCCCGGCGAGCTCAAGGTGATCGGCCCGGTGTCCCCGGTGCAACAGATGGCCGCGGCCTTCGCGCCTTCCTCGGTGCGCCTGCGCGGGGAGTTCAACCGCTTCCTGACCCAGCTCAAGCGTAGCGGGCGCTATCGCGCCATGGCCCAAAAATATTATCCCGCGGTGGTGGACTACTTCCCGGATTTCTTCGCCCAAGACCGCTGAGTCCTCGATGCCGCCCGTTGGATAGTCCCTATGGGTTGGAGCCCCCTTGGTTAGGTTGCTAAGCAAAAAATGGCTCGCGGTGTACGGGGCCGGCATGGCCTTGGTGCTGATGATGGCCGTGCTGGTGGGGGCCTATTACCGCTCCCAGACGGCCTTGCGCGAGAGCCATTTGGAGAGCTTCCGCCAGGAGCTGATCCTCCGGGCCACCACGGTGAGCTTTTTTTACAACGAGCTTTCCGGCGACCTGCGCCAGATGGCCGGCAGCAAGCGGGTGGAGTCCTACTTCGGCGGCAAGGCCCTGGGCATGAGCCTGCGTTACGGCCTGGGGGCCGGCCTGGCCCAGGTGGGCCGCATGTTCCAGCGCGAGACCAGCGGCAAGCTGCTGGGGCCCAACCCGGTGTGGCTGCGCCTGGCCCTGGTGGAGCCGGGCGGCAAGGTGCTGGTGGAGCAGCGCTCCCTGGAAATGCGGGGCGGCCAGGCCGAAAGCCTGGTTATGCCCGCCCTGGACAAGCTGGGCAGCCGCCCGGTGATACTTTCCAAGGGAGAGGACGCCCAAGTGGCCATGGGCGCGGCCTGTTTCTACAGCGGGCGCGTGGTGGGCTATGTGGTGGGCTGGGTCAACACCGCGGCGCTGTGCGCCGGTTTCATCCGGCAAAAGGACGCGCCGGGCATGGGCGACACGATGTTGGCCGTAAAGCTGGAGGGCGGCCTGCAACCAGTGGGCTGTTCCGGCCCGGTGGCCCGGGAGATGCTGCCGGCCATGCTGGGCCGCTCCCTGGGCCAGGCCCACCTTTTGCCCGAGGTCCCCGCCGCGCCGGGCAAAGACGGCCGCTGGCTGGGCATGGGCGAGCCGGTGAAGGGCACCCCCTTCGTGATCTACTCCTTTTCTCCGGCCAGGATGTGGCTGGGAGAGATCAGCCCCTGGCAGCTTTCCCTGGCCCTGGCTCTGGCCGCCCTGGTGTTGATGGGCGGCCTGGGGCTTTTGGTGTGGTCCAACTACCACAATGCGGTGCTGGCCGCCCGCCTGGACCAGGAGGAGCTGGACCGCCAGGCTCTCAAGGAAAGCTACGATCAGCTCAGCCGGGAGATGGCCACCAGGGCCAGGGCCGAGATAGCCCTCAGGGCCAGCGAGGAGCGCTTCCGGGGGGTATTCGACCACACCTTCCTGGGCATCACCATCACCGATCGCAAGAGCCGCATGATCCAGGTCAACCCCGCCTGGAGCCGCATGCTGGGCTACTCCCCCCACCAGGTGGAGGGTCTGGTGATGGGCGACATCACCCACCCCGACGACCGCGAACAGAGCAACGCGCTATTCCATCGTCTGGTGGCGGGCGAACTGGACCACTACCGCCTGGAAAAACGCTACCTGAACTCCGAGGGCAAGCCGGTGTGGGTGGATCTGGCCGTCTCGGCGGTGCGCGGCCCCAGCGGCGAATTGGACAAGGCGGTGGGGGTGGCCAATGACATAAGCGAGCGCAAAAAGGCCCTGGAGGCGCTCAAGAACAGCGAGGAGAAGTTCAACACCGCCTTCCAGTCCAGCCCGGACAGCGTGCTGATCAACCGATTGGAGGGGCAGGTCTTCCTGGAGGTCAACGACAGCTTCCTGGCCACCACGGGGTATGAACGCCGCGAGGTGTTGGGGCGCGGCGACGAGGGGCTCGGCCTGTGGGCCGACCCCGCCGAGCGGGAGCACTTCTGGCGGGAACTGGGTGAAAATGGCGAGTGCCTGGGGCACAGCGCCTCCTGGGTGGCCAAGGACGGCCGGAGTATCCCCATGGTGGTTTCCGGGCGGCGGGTTACCGTGGACGGCCAGGCGGCGGCGGTGTCCATCGCCCGCGACGTGACCGAGGCCCAGCAGGCCCAGCAGGCCCTGGAGCTTTCCCAGCAGCGCTACCGCTCCCTGGTGGAAAACGTGCCCTACGGCATATTCATCACCGAGCACCCCTCGGGCATCATGTTGTTCGCCAACCAGACCGCCGCCGAGATGATGGGCTACAAGGTGAACGAGGTCCTGGGGCGCAACGTGTGGGAGATGATGGCCCCGGAGGAACAAGGCCGCGCCCGGCGGCGGGTGGAGGCCAGGATCGCCGGGCAGCGCCTGAGCACCGCCCACGAGATCTACACCTGCATAAGAAAGGACGGCTCTACCTTCCGCTGCGAGGTGTCCGCCGGCGTGGTGAGCTTCCAGGGTAAGCAGGCCCTGCAGGGCATCGTGCGCGACGTCACCGAGCGCGAGCACCTGGAGCGCCAGTTGCAGCACGCCCAGAAGATGGAGGCCCTGGGGACCCTGGCCGGAGGCGTGGCCCACGAGTTCAACAACATCCTGATGACCTTCAGAGGCTACATCCAGATTTTGCAGATGCGCGCCGGGCTGGACCCGGAGGTGGGCCGGGCCCTGGAAAAGATGAACCAGAGCACCCGCCGCGCCGGGGCGCTGACCCAGAAGATGCTCACCTTCAGCCGCATGGAGGCCGGGGAAAAGGTGCCGGTGCAGGTGAACCAGGTGATCAAGGATATGGAGAGCCTGCTGCGCCAGACCTTCCCGCCAGGCATCCGCATCAACCTGGACCTGGCCCAGGACCTGCCGGTGGTGTTGGCCAACCCCAACCAGATCGAGCAGGTGCTGGTGAACCTGGCGCTCAACGCCCGCGACGCCATGGAAGACCACGGCAACCTGAGCCTGACCACCCGCCTGGCCGCGCTGAATCAGGAATTTTGCCTGGCCCACCCCTGGGCCAAGCCGGGGCCCTACGTGAGGGTGCAGGTGGCCGACGACGGGCCGGGCATTCCCCCCGAGGTTTTGGAGCGCATCTTCGAGCCCTTTTTCACCACCAAGGAGCCTGGCAAGGGCACCGGATTGGGACTTTCCGTGGCTTACTCCTTGATTAAAAGTCACGGAGGGGGCATCCTGGCTGTTAATCGTCCGCAAGGCGGAGGTGCCTTCAGAATATTCCTGCCGGTAAGTGAGGGTGTTAGTTTGGATTCCAGTCGCGACTTTTCCCGCGAGACCACGCCCAAGGGAAGCGGTCAGAGGTTGTTGGTGGTGGATGACGAGGAGGCGGTGCGCGATATCTGCCGCCAGGCCTTGGAGACCTTTGGCTATAAGGTGACCTTGGCCCCGGACGGCGCCCAGGGGGTGGAGACCTTCCGGCAGGCCAGGGAAAAGGGCGAGCCCTTTGACCTGGTGCTCATGGACCTGGCCATGCCCAAGATGGACGGACGCGCCGCGGGCAAGGCCATTTGGGACATGGACCCCCAGGCCCGCATCATCATCGCCACCGGCCACGGCGGAGACCGCTATCAGGTGGCCGACCTTTATCCCCAGGCCCAGGGGGTCTTGCAAAAGCCGTTCGACCTCAGCAGCCTGCTGAAAGAAGTAAATCGCATCCTTACAGCCTGATTCCCGGGAGGGATTTTTCGCCATGCGACCCAAGGCCCTAGCCCGGGCATTTCACGAAAGTTGTGCGTCCGGCCGCGCCAGTCACCGGCATACGGCGTTGCCGGCTGCGCTCGGGCCTCGACGTAGCTGCGGCTACGCCATCGTCCCTCGCTTGCCGGACGCCTTGTCTGCCGGTGGCTGGCTGTGCCGGGCCAATGCACAAACTGCACCTTGGCAATGCGGGGGCCTTTTTTCATAACGGGCCCATGGATACGGGTTAGTTGTTAAATGCCATTCAACCTTCGTGAAATACCCGGGCTAGCGCGTTGGTTATGCCTCGCCCTGCTCATTTTGGCCCTGGCCTCCGTTGCCCAGGCGGCCGAGCCCCTGGCCTCCTGGCGCGAGCCCCTGCGCGGGCAAATATTGGCCTACGCCAGTCAGGCCGCGGACCCCGCCTCGCCGGGCTTCGTGCCCGCCCCCGAGCGGGTGGCGGCCTTCGACCTGGACGGCACGCTCATCACCGAGCGGCCCAACTTTTTCGTGCTGGAGGTGGCCCTGGCCCGCCTGAAGGCCGTCTGCCCCGCCTTCGGCCAGCAGGGGCCCAAGGAAGCCGAGCTGTGCCGGGCCGTGGCGGGCAAAAAGGACCGCCGCTGGGTGCGCAAGAATCTGGACCAGGTGCTCAGCCTGCCCTTCAAGGGCATGAGCTTTGCCCAGTACCGGGAGCTGGTGGCCCAGGTATGGAACCAAGGCATCCACCCCAAGCGCCAAAAGCCCTTCAAGGACACGGTGTACCAGCCCATGCGGGAGCTGATCGCCCTGCTGGGGGCCAAGGGCTTCACGGTGTACCTAAACTCCGGGGCCGACGAGCTTTCGCTCATGGCCATCAGCGCCGACCTGGGGGTGGAGCCCAGCCGCTGCATCGGCACCCGCTACCAGGCAGAGCCCCGGGAGCGAGAAGGGCGAGTGGAGCTGGTGCGCACCGGGGAGCTGGACCTGAAATTTTTGAACCTGGGTGTCAACAAGGCCGTGAACATGTACTTTAAGGCTGGGTGCGCCCCGGTCTTGGCGGCGGGCAACTCAACCGGCGACTCCTGGCTGCTAAGGATGGCCGGGGCCAACCCCAGGCCCCACATGGTGCTGGTGGTCAACCACGACGACCCCCAGGAGGCGGTCTACTCCCGCCCGGAGCTTTTGGCCACGGCCAAGGAGCGGGGCTGGCGGGTGGTGAACATGCAAGACGACTGGCTCCGCCTTTTTGAATAGGAAGTAATTTGCGTATTTGGATCGATGCCGACGGCTGCCCCCGGCCGGTGAAGGATGTGGTGTTCAACGTTTCCCAGCGGTTGAAGCTGCCGGTGACCATGGTGGCCGACCGTCAGGTGGGCCGCCCCACCAACTCCCTGGTGACCATGGTGGTGGTGCCCGGCGACATGGACGCGGCCGACCGCTACATAGCCGAGCACCTGGAGCCGGGCGATCTGGTGATAACCACCGACCTGCCCCTGGCCGCCCAGGTGGTGGCGGGAGGGGCCTGGGGGCTCAACCCCAGGGGCGAGCTGTACACCGAGGAAAACGTGCGCGAGCGCCTGAGTATGCGCGACTTCATGAGCAACCTGCGCGAGGCCGGGGTGGTCACCGGCGGGCCCGCCCCCTTCGGAGCCAAGGACCGCCAGAAGTTCAACGACGCCATTGACCGCCTGCTCACCTCCTGCCTTAACCAAGACTGAACAGACGTTTATCGGCATTAACTCCGCGTTAAGCAATTAACGCGGTCCTGGGGCCTTCTGCCGCGAGGGCTACCGTAAAACTTGCCATATTAACAACCGGTTATTCTCCTCCAAATCCCCGGAGAACCGCCCCGGCACGCTCTTTGCTCATATAGCTCCCCAAAGACAACCGCTTATCCATTCAATGACCAGGGGAGATCAACTCATGAACAAGTTCCTGTTCGTCATGTCCAAGGGTTTCGAGAAGTCCGGCGGGGCCACCCGGGCCATGCAGTTCGCGGCCATCGCCGCCAAGGACGGCTTTGAGGTGGAGGTGTTTCTGATCGACGACGCCATCCACTGGGCCCAGTGGGGCATGGCCGAGGGCATCCGCGCCTCCACCGGCGAGCACATGAAGGAGCTGCTGGACCAGTTGGTGGCGGCAAAGGCGCCCATTCACGTATGCAAGGCCTGCGCGGACAAGCGCTTGGTGGGCCCGGACGATCTCATCAACGGAACCGTGCTTTCCGGGGCCCCGGTGTTGGTCAAGATGATGACCGACCCGGAGTACAAGGTTTTCACCTTCTAGACAAGCAAAGGGCTAGGGCCATGTGGAAGCTGTTGCAAACGCTGAACAAGAACCTGATCCTGGCCATCCCGGCCATGATGCTGCTGGGTTTCGCCTACGGCCAGATGGCCCCGGTGGGCTGGCTCAAGCAGACCATAATCCCGCTCACCTTCCTCATGGTCTACCCCATGATGGTCAACCTCAAGCTGGGCCAGGTCTTGGCCGGGGGCGACCTCAAGGCCCAAGTCCTGGCCCAGGTCATCAACTTCGGGGTGGTGCCCTTCGCCGCCCTGGGCCTGGGGGTGCTGTTCTTTGGCGGCAACCCTTACCTGATGCTGGGCCTCTTGCTGGCCGGGCTGGTGCCTACCAGCGGCATGACCATCTCCTGGACCGGCTTTGCCGGAGGGCGGCTGGCCGCGGCGGTGAAGATGACCGTGGTGGGCCTGATACTGGGCTCGTTGGCCACGCCCTTTTACGTGGAGTGGCTGTTGGGCTCGCGCCTGTCGGTGGATCTGGTCGCCGTGTTCCGCCAGATCGCGGTGATCGTCTTCCTGCCCATGCTCTTCGGCTGGCTGACCCGCCGCTGGCTGGTGAAGCGCTACGGCCAGGCCCACTTCGCCCAGCGCCTGGCTCCGCGTTTCCCGCCCCTGTCCACCCTGGGAGTGCTGGGCATCGTGTTCATCGCCATGGCCCTGAAGTCGCGCCACATTGCCGCCGATCCCTGGACCCTGGTGGAGCTGCTGTTGCCCCTGGGCCTGCTGTATGTGTTCAACTACGGCCTTAGCACCCTGGCCGGGCGCTGGCTTCTGCCCCGGGGCGAGGCCATCGCCCTGGTCTACGGCACGGTGATGCGCAACCTGTCCATCGCCCTGGCCCTGGCCATGGGAGCCTTTGGGCCCCAGGGCTCCGAGGCCGCCCTGGTCATCGCCGTGGCCTACATCATCCAGGTGCAGTCCGCTGCCTGGTACGTGCGCTTCACCGAGTCCGTCTTTGGACCCGCCCCCCAGGCCGCGCCAGCCTGACCTTCTCCCCCGGAGCGGCTTTGCAACTATGGCGGGCCGCTCCGAGGCCGGTAAACTAGGGGGCAT
Source organism: Pseudomonadota bacterium (assembly GCA_018896025.1). Classification (GTDB taxonomy): domain Bacteria; phylum Desulfobacterota; class Desulfarculia; order Desulfarculales; family Desulfarculaceae; genus Desulfoferula. The sequence goes on along the minus strand of JAHIND010000005.1, from coordinate 102,413 downwards.
GAACGACACCCAGGACATACGCCCCGAGCTGCGCGACCTCAGCCCGGCCCAGGTGCAGGATCTGGTGGTGACCCTGGGGCAAAAGCCCTACCGGGCCCGCCAGGTGTTGCAGTGGCTCTATCAGCACGGGGCCACCGATTTCGAGCAGATGACCAGCCTGAGCAAGGTGTTCCGCGAGCGCCTAGCCAAGGCGGCGCGCCTGGACAACCTGGAGCCCGCCCTGGTGGAGGCCTCGGCCGACGGCACCAGGAAGATGCTTTTCAAGCTCAGTGACGGCCACGCGGTGGAGAGCGTGTTGATCCCCGAGGAGGACCACTCCACCCTGTGCGTATCCAGCCAGGTGGGTTGCCGCATGGGCTGCGCCTTTTGCCGCACCGCCACCCTGGGCTTCAAACGCAACCTGCGGCCCTCGGAGATCATGGGCCAGGTTTTGGCTGCCCGCCGCTTGGCCGAGGAGGCGCGGCCCCTGACCAACCTGGTGTTCATGGGCATGGGCGAGCCCCTGGACAACCTGCCCGCGGTGAGCCTGGCCCTGGGGCACATCCTGGGCAGCCACGGCCTGGCCATGAGCCAGCGCAAGGTGACCGTATCCACCGCCGGGGTGGTGGACAAGCTCCCGGCCCTGGGAGCGGCCAGCTCGGCGGCCCTGGCGGTGAGCCTCAATGCCCCCACCGACGAGCTGCGCAGCCGTCTGATGCCGGTGAACCGGCGCTGGAACCTGGACGCGCTCAAGAAGGCGCTCCTGGCCTATCCCCTCAAGCCCACCCGGCGCATCACCTTTGAGTACGTGCTGCTGGGAGGGGTTAACGACCAGCCCGAGCACGCGGCGGCCCTGGCCCGCTGGCTGGATGGCCTTCGGGCCAAGGTGAACCTAATCGCCTTCAACCCCCACGACGGAGCGGCGTTCGAGCGCCCCAGCGACGCGGCGGTGGAGGAGTTTCAGGGCCTGTTGATCGAGCGGCACATCACGGCCATGGTGCGCAAGAGCCGGGGGGTGGACATCAGCGCGGCTTGCGGCCAGTTGGCGGGCAAGCGGGCGGGGGCGGCCGAGGTTACTTTGGAGTGACGGCGGGGTGTTACCCTGTCCCTCTCCCTTGACAACCCCTGATGTCGGCTATAAAAAGATTAATTCAACTTTTTACCAGGCTCAGGGAGCCCTAAGCGATTATGATTGAACTGGATTTTAAGAAAACCGGCGGCCTGATCCCGGCCATAGCCCAGGACGCGGCCACCGGAGACGTATTGATGATGGCCTATATCAACCCCGAATCCTGGGCCAAAAGCCTCGCCACCGGCGAGGTGCATTACTGGTCCCGGTCGCGGCAGGAGCTGTGGCACAAGGGCGGCACCAGCGGCAACGTGCAGAAGATCAAGGCCATCTACGTGGATTGCGACGACGACACCGTGCTGTTCAAGGTTGAGCAGGTGGGCGGAGCGGCCTGTCACACCGGCATGCGCTCCTGCTTCTTCCGCAAAGTGGAAGGCGACAAGCTGGTGAGCGAGGGCGAGCCTCTGTTCGACCCCAAGGAGGTTTACGGCAAATGACAAAACCCCTGAAACTGGGGATTCCCAAGGGCAGCCTGCAGGACTCCACCACCCGGCTCTTCGGCCGGGCCGGTTGGCGCATCAACGTCAACGGCCGCTCCTATTTCCCCGAGATCGACGACGACGGCATCGAGTGCTCCATCTGCCGGGCCCAGGAAATGAGCCGCTACGTGGAGTCGGGCACCTTGGACGCGGGCATCACCGGCATGGACTGGATCAAGGAGAACGACTCCGAGGTGGTCTACGTGGAGGAGCTGGTCTACTCCAAGGTATCCACCCGTCCGGCCCGCTGGGTCTTGGCCGTGGCCAAGGATTCGCCCATCAAGCGCCCCGAGGACTTGGGCGGCATGCGGGTGGCCACCGAGATGGTCAACTTCACCAAGCGCTACTTCGAGGAAGCGGGCATCGACGTGACGGTGCATTTCTCCTGGGGCGCCACCGAGGCCAAGGTGGTCAACGGCCTGGCCGACGCCATCGTGGAGGTCACCGAGACCGGCAGCACCATCCGGGCCCACGGCCTTCGGATCATCGCCGAGCTTATGCAGTCCACCACCCAGCTCATCGCCAACAAGGATGCCTGGGAGGTCCCGGAGAAGCGCAAGAAGATTCAGCAGATCGCCATGCTGCTCAAAGCCGCCCTGGTGGCCGAGAAGCTGGTGGCGCTCAAGATGAACGTGCCCAAGATAAAGGTGCAGGACGTGGTGGAAGCCCTGCCCAGCCTCAACGCCCCCACCGTGTCGCCTTTGTACAACAGCGACTGGTTCAGCGTGGAGACGGTGGTGGACGAGTCTGTGGTGCGCGACCTGATCCCCGAGATCATGGAAAAGGGCGCCGAGGGCATCATCGAGTATTCGCTGAACAAAGTAATTTAGCCCGCATATTTCGTGAAGGCTGGGCGGCATTAAGCAACGATTTGGCATTTTCGTGGTTATTATTAAAAAGGCATCAGCCCGATCGAGATACGGTTCGCACTCTGGCCCGGCACAGCCCGGCAGCGGCAGACAAGGCGTCTGGCCAGCGAGGTCCGCAGGTGTAGCTGGGGCTACAGCGAGGACCGAGCGCAGCCAGCAACACAGTATGCCGGTGGCTGGCGCGGCTGGACGCACTGCCTTCATGGAATGTGCGGGCTGACCCTCCCGGAGGGCGGGCATCCGGGCGGGACGGGCTTTAGGCCCCTCCCGCCTACTTAATTAGGGCCAACCATTCAACAACGGAACGTGGTCATGGGCATCAGCGCCAGAGCCAAGCAAATACCGCCTTTCATCGTCATGGACGTCTTGGAGCGCTCCCAGGAGCTGGAAGCCTCCGGACGGGACATCATCCACCTGGAGGTGGGCGAGCCGGACTTCGAGACCCCGGCGGTCATCACCGAGGCGGCCATCAAGGCCATCAAGGACGGGCACACTCACTACACCCACTCCCTGGGCCTTCGGGAGCTGCGCGAGGCCATCGCCGAGTACTACGCCGAGCGCTACGGGGTATCGGTGGACCCGGCCCGGGTGTTGGTGACCTCGGGCAGCAGCACGGCCATGCTCCTGGTGTTTTCGGCCCTGTTGGACCAGGGGCAGGAGGTGATAATCTCCGACCCCCACTACGCTTGCTACGACAATTTCATAAACTTCGTGGGCGGGGTGCCGGTGCGCGTGCCGGTGCGCGAGCAGGAGGGCTTCCAGTTCCGCCCGGCGGAGATCGGCGCGGCCATGGGGCCGAACACCAAGGCGGTGTTCATCAACAGCCCCTCCAACCCCAGCGGCCAGGTGGCCACCCCGGACCGTTTGGCGGCCATCGCCGAGATGGTGCCGGGCAAGCCGGGCGGCCCCTACCTGCTCAACGACGAGATCTACCACGGCCTGGTCTACTCCGGTGAAGAGCACACCATCCTGGAGTACAGCGACAACGCCTTTGTCTTGGACGGCTTTTCCAAGCGCTACGCCATGTGCGGCTGGCGGCTGGGCTACGTGATCTCCCCGGCCAACTACGTGCGGCCCCTGCAGAAGATGCACCAGAACTTCGCCATCTGCGCCCCCTCGGTGAGCCAGTACGCGGCCATCGCCGCCCTCAAGTACGCCTGGCCCGACGTGGAGCGCATGCGCGCGGTCTACGACACCCGCCGCCGGGTCATCATCGACGGCCTTAGGGCGTTGGGTTTCTCCATACCCGTGGAGCCCCAGGGCGCTTTCTACGTGCTCACCTCCTGCCGCCACCTGGACCCGGACGACTACAAGCTGGCCTTTGATATAATGGAGAAGGTCGGGGTGGCCATGGCCCCTGGTTGCGACTTCGGTCCCGGCGGCGCGGGCTTCCTGCGCTTCAGCTACTGCAACAGCCTGGAGAACATCGAGCGCGCTCTGGTGCGCCTGCGCGAATACCTGGAACGCTACTACCCTAAGGCATTGCCATGACCATACCCACCGGCAACGCGGAGTTCATCACCACGGCGGCCAAGCCCAGCGGCTATCCTCCGCCGGGCCCGCCCGAGGTGGCCTTTGCCGGCCGCTCCAACGTGGGCAAATCCTCGCTCATTAACACCCTGACCAAGCGCAATAAGCTGGTCAGGGTGTCGGGCACCCCCGGCCGCACCCAGCACATCAATTTTTTCAGCATCCACCATGACACCCTGCGCCTGGTGGACCTGCCGGGCTACGGCTACGCCAAGGTGCCCAAGGCCATCAAGGCCGCCTGGCGGCCCATGGTGGAGGCCTACCTGAGCGGGCGCGAGACTCTGGCCGGGGTGGTGGTGATCTTGGACATCCGCCGCGAGCCCACCGCCGACGACCTGATGCTCCTGGGCTGGCTTCGTGCCTTGCAGATCACCATCCTGATCGCCGTGACCAAGGCGGACAAGCTCTCCAACAACCAGCAAGCCTCGCGCCTGGCCAAGCTGCGCCCGGCGCTGGCGCCTTTTGACCACAGCCCCACCCTTTTCTCCGCCACCACCAGCCTAGGCCGGGAGCAGTTGTGGGAGCGCATCTGCAACGCAGCTGGGGTTTAGCCCGGCTGCGCCAGGCTTCGCATGCGGCGGGTTCGCCAGCTGCCCGTGGGCTGTGTTGCCGGCATCGCTTAGACCTCGACGTAGCTTAGGCTACGCCTACGGTCTGCGCTTGCCGGACGCCTTGCCCTGCGGCGTCTGGCTGTGCCGGTCTAAACTTGCCTCGACGAGGAATTCGTCAGGCTTCGGGCTGCGCCCTCAACCTGACCTACACGATCTTAGATTTAGAGATAGCGTAGGTCGGGTTGAGCGAAGCGAAGCCCGACAAAATCTCCATTGCTTCCCAATCCAGCAATAGCCGTCATCACGAGGAGCATCTGGGAACAGATGCGACGTGGTGATCTTCGCCTTCCCCCGGGCGGGAGGGGTTGGGGTTTGGAGAGGGGCTTGGCTTTGTCTGGCCAACGCGGGCATGACCAGGGAAAGGGAAGATTGCCACGGCCGGGCAGACTGGGCGGCCTGGTCCCGCCAGGCGTTTGCCTCTGCCCGGCCTCGCAATGACCACTATTGGCTGGAAGTGGTTGGCGGGAGCGTCTGCTTTGGGCAGAGATTGCTTCGCCGCCGGGCTCCCTGCGACGACAAGAGGTGCGGCTTCCGTCTAGGCCGCTGCATCAATTTAGGAAATGTAGGGGCGGGGTTTATCCCCGCCCAAAAGAGGGAGGGGGTAAACCCCTCCCCTACAAAGACTTGTTCTGGCGCGCCGAGATTGCTTCGTCACTGCGCTCCTCGCAACGACACCCGAAGGGACGATACCGCCCCAGCCGCTCCGCAAAATAAAAAGCCCCCGCCCGATACCGGGCGGGGGCTTGTGCTTGTAAGGCGGGTCGGGGCTACTTGACCTTGACCACCCAGCCGAAGGGGTCGGGGCGTTTGCCAAGCTGGATGCCGGTGAGCTCGTCGTAGAGCCTCATGCTGACCGGGCCGGTCTGGCCGTCGGCCACGGCGTAGTCGGTGCCCTGGTAGTGGATGGCCCCCACCGGGCTGATCACCGCGGCGGTGCCGGTGCCGAAGGCCTCTTCCAGCTTGCCCGCGGCCTGGGCCTCGATGACCTCGTCGATGGTCAGCTTGCGCTCGCTGACCTTGAGGCCCCAGTGGCGGCACAGGGTGAGCACCGAGTCCCGGGTGATGCCGGGCAATATGGAGCCGTGCAGCGGGCTGGTGATGATCTCGCCGTCGATGACGAAGAACATGTTCATGGTGCCCACTTCCTCGATGCTCTTTTTGTCGCAGGCGTCCAGCCACAGCACCTGGGTGAAGCCCTTGGCGTGGGCCTCCTCGGCGGCCAACAGGCTGGCCGCGTAGTTGCCCATGGTCTTGGCCTCGCCCACGCCGCCCACCGAGGCGCGCACGTAGGTTTCCTCCACGTAGATGCGCACCGGGTTGAAGCCCTCGGGGTAGTAGGCCCCCACCGGCCCCATGATGACGAAGTAGAGGTACTTGGAGCTGACCTTGACCCCCAGGCAGGCCTCGGTGGCGATGACCGTGGGCCGGATGTAGAGGCTGGTGCCTTCCAGGGTGGGCACCCACTCGTGCTCGGTCTTGACCAGCTCGAACAAATGCTCCAGGGACTCCTCCACCGGCAGCTCGGGGATGCACAGGCGGCGGTTGGAGCGGTTCATGCGCTCTATGTTGGCCTTGGGCCTAAACATGTAGATGCCGCCGTCCACGCCCCGGTAGGCCTTGAGCCCCTCGAAGACTTCCTGGCCGTAGTGCAGCACCAGGGCGGCCGGGGACAGGGACAGGGGGGCGAAGGGGACGATGCGGGCATCGTGCCAGCCCTGGCCCTTGTCATAGTCCAGCTGGAACATGTGGTCGCAGAAGATCTGGCCGAAACCAAGCTTGGACTCGTCGGCCGGCTTGGGCTTGCAGCTGCCGGCGGGCAGCAGTTCTTTTCTACACTCCATGGCGCTCTCCCAAAGGGCTAGGTTAAACTCTGGGCCTTGGCCGCGGCCAGGCTGCGGTTAAACGGCGGCCTGAGTACGCCCACCTCGGTGATGATGGCGCTGACCAGGTCGTTAGGGGTCACGTCGAAGGCCAGGTTGATGGCCTCGGCTCCGGGTGCGGCGCGGCTGCCGGCAAAGGCGAGCACCTCGGCGGGGTCGCGCTCCTCTATGGGTATCAGGTCTCCGCTGGGGGTGTCCATATCCACGGTGCTGAGCGGGGCAGCCACGTAGAAAGGCACTCCGTGACGGCGGGCCTGCAGGGCCACGTTGAAGGTGCCGATCTTGTTGGCCACGTCGCCGTTGGCCGCGATGCGATCAGCCCCCACCACGCAAAGGTCCACCAGGCCCCTGCTCATCAGGGCGCCCACCGCGCCGTCCACGGCCACGGCCACGGGTATGCCCTCGTCCACCATCTCCCAGGCGGTGAGCCGGGCCCCCTGCAACAGGGGCCGGGTCTCGTCGGCGATTACCTTGATCTTCTTGCCCGCCTCGGCCGCCGCCCGCACCACTCCCAGGGCGGTGCCGTAGCCCCCGGTGGCCAGGGAGCCGGCGTTGCAGTGGGTGAGGATGGTGGCCCGCTTGGGCACCAGCTTGTTGCCGTGGCGGCCCATGGCCCGGTTGATGGCCACGTCCTCGGCCAGCATCATCTCGCTCTCGCGGCGCAGCATGGCCAGGATGGTGGGCACGTCTTGGGGCGCGCTGGCGGCCAGGGCCAGCATGCGATCCACCGCCCAGCCCAGGTTCACCGCCGTGGGCCGGGCCGTGCGCATGATCTCGGCCTGGGCCGCGAAGCGCTCCATCCACTTGGCCGGGTCCTTCACCTTGACGGCCTTGGCCGCCAACACCAGGCCCATGGCCGCGGCGATGCCGATGGCCGGGGCTCCGCGCACCGCCAGGGTCTGGATGCAGTAGATCACCCGCTTCATGTCCCGGCAGGCGATGAAGGTGGTCCTGGTGGGCAGCTTGCGCTGGTCCAGGATCATCACCACGTCGTCTTGCCAATAAAGAGTCGGGACCATGATTAGTTCCCCAAAAGCTTGTTTATCAGCTGGTTGACCAGCTTGGGGTTGGCCTGGCCCTTGGTCTTTTGCATGACCTGGCCCACGAAAAAGCCCATGAGCTTTTTCTTGCCGCCCTGGAAGGCCTCCACCTCGGCCGGGTTGGCCGCGAAGATCTCCTGGAGCAGGGACTCCAACTCGCCCTCGTCGCTCACCTGGGTCAGGCCCTTTTTCTTGACGATGGCCTCGGCATCCTGGCCGCCGGTCATCATCTCGGCGAAGACCTCCTTGGCCATCTTGCCGCTGATGGTCCCGGCCTCGATCAGCTTGATGAGCCCGGCCAGGCCCTCGGGGCTGATGGGCGTATGGCTGATCTCCAGGCCCTGGGCCTTGAGCGCGCCGATCAAGTCGCTGGTCACCCAGTTGGCCGCGGCCTTGGCCGGGGCTCCGGCGGCCACCACCGCCTCGTAGTAATCGGCCAGGACCTTGGAGGAGGTGAGCACCCCGGCGTCGTAGTCGCTGAGGCCGTGCTCGGCCACCAGGCGCCGCCGCTTGGCCTCGGGCAGCTCGGGCAGCCCGGCGCGCACCCGCTCCACCCAGGCGTCGTCCACAACGAGGGGCAGCAGGTCCGGGTCGGGCATGTAGCGGTAGTCGTGGGCCTCTTCCTTTCCCCGCATGCCGAAGCTCTTGCCCTGGTCCGGGTCCCACAGGCGGGTCTCCTGCTTCACCTTGCCGCCCTCGTCCAGGATGGCCCGCTGGCGGCGAATCTCGTACTCCAGGGCTCGCTCCACTCCCCGGAAGGAGTTCATGTTCTTGAGCTCGGCCTTGGTGCCCAACTCCACCTGGCCCACGGGCCGAAGGCTCACGTTGGCGTCGCAGCGGAAGGAGCCCTCCTCCATGTTGCCGTCGCAGACCTCCAGGTACACCAGGATGTCGCGCAAGGCCCGGAGATAGGCCCCCGCCTCGGCGGGAGTCCTGAGGTCCGGCTCGCTGACCAACTCCATGAGCGGCACGCCGGTGCGGTTGTAGTCCACGTAGCTCACCGGCTGGGCGGGGTCGTGGATCAGCTTGCCCGCGTCCTCTTCCATGTGGATGCGGGTGATGCCGATGCGGCGCTTCTCCTGACCCTCCACCTGGATGTCCAGCCAGCCGTCCAAGCAGATGGGCAGCTCGTACTGGCTGATCTGGTAGTCCTTGGGCAGGTCGGGGTAAAAGTAGTTTTTACGGGCCCATACGCTCTTGGGCTGCACCGCGCAGTTGGTGGCCAGCCCGGCCCGGATGGTGAACTCCACCACCCGCTGGTTCAAAACCGGCAGCACCCCGGGCATGCCCAGGCACACCGGGCAGACGTGGGTGTTGGGCGGCGCGCCGAACTTGGTGGAGCAGCCACAGAAAATTTTGGACTCGGTGAGGAGCTGGGCGTGGACCTCCAGCCCTATGACCGCCTCGTATTCCATCGCGGTTTCCTGAACTTAACTGTAGTTGTAGGTCAAGCAAAGAATCTACTGCGGGGGTGGAGGAAAGTCAAGGAGAGGTGAGTTGGGATTCAGCCGTATAAGGGGCCGAGGACTTGGGTCTGGCCGGGGCGAGCGGCGGCGGGGCAAGCACCCTGGACAACCCATGCCCAGCGGCATAATATGAACCCGCCTGTACCCTCCGCCCGCTTACGGCGGGCGGATTTAACAAGCTCCCGCTGGGTCCGCGGGAGGGCCGGTTGCAAAATCGGCCCGGAGGTGGGAACAACATGACGCACAGCGACCAGGCCGGACGGCCCTGGCCATGGATTATTTTTATCCTTCCCCTGGCCTTGGCCCTGGTTATGGTGGGGATCAAGGTTTACGCCCCAGCCTACTATCACGCCATGATTCAGGAAGACGGCTCCCTGGAGAACGCCCAGTTCTGTTGCTACGCGGCGGCGGGGCTGTTGAGCCTGTGGGCCGCCCTGCGCTTCAGGACCTCGGGCCTGGCCTGGCACGCCGGGGCGGCGCTGTTGCTGGGCCTGGGCTTCTTGCTGGTGGCCGGTGACGAGATAAGCTGGGGCGAGCGCATCCTGGGCTACCACCTGCCGCAGTTCTTCGCCCGCTACAACGCCCAGCACGAGGTGTCGCTGCACAATCTGAAGCCGGTGCAGTCTCACCTGCACGCCCTGTACATGCTGGCGGGCCTGGGCCTGTCCCTGGGCTGGCTGGTGAAAGACAAGCTCCTGGCCCGGCCGGGGCTGAGCCCGCTTTTGCGCTCCCTGGCGGAGGCCCTGGTCCCGCCCCGGGCCTTGAGTCTGTACTTCCTGCCGGTGTTTCTGATCTATTCCTACTTCATCTGGGGCGACGTGCTCTTGGCGGCGATCTTCGGGGGCGAGAACTTCGCCATCGGCCGGGTGATCATCTGGCGGGACCAGGAACCGGCCGAGCTGCTCATGTCCCTGGGCTGTCTGCTCTGGGCGGGGCGGATTGCAACCCGGATTTTTCGTGAAGGTTGGGCGACAACAAACAACGAATTAGGAATCACGCAAACTTCTTAAAAAAGCGCCATCTCTATCGGGGTGCAGTTTATATCCGGCCCCGGCACAGCCAGCCGCAGGCAGACAAGGCGACCGACAAGCGAGGGCCGCAGGCGTAGCCGAAGCTACGTCGAGGCCCGAGCGCAGCCGGCAACGCGGTATGCCGGTGGTTGGCGCAGCCGGGCGCACGGCCTTCATGAAATATCCGGGTTAAGGCAGGCGGTCCACCGGGACCAGGTCCTTGGCCTTGGTCCCATGGTGGCCGTTTTGGGACGAGGAATAGAGCAGCCACAATAGCAGGGCCGAGGCCACGGTGGCCCCTCCGCCCAGCCACAGGGCCGCGCCGCTGATGCCGCTCAGGTCCACGGCCCAGCCTCCGCTCACCGGCCCGAAGAACACCCCCACGCTCAGCGCCATGGTGAAGGCCCCGGTGGTGAGCCCCATGCCCGAGCCCAAGTCCTTGCCCCGGCTCACGGCCATGGCGGTCAGGGCGGGCAGGGCCAGGCCCGAGAAGATGCCCTCGGCCATGGACAGGAGCATCAGGGAGGTCAGGTCGCTTCCCCAGGGGATGAGTATCTTCATGATTCCGGCCATGCCCAGGCCGCCGGCGGCCAGGGGCAGGCGGGGCAGGCGGTCGGCCAGGCTTCCGGCGGGCCGCTGCATGGCGGTGCTCACCAGCACGTTGGCCGTCAGGCACAGGCCCACCCCCAGGGTGCCCAGGCCGTGGCCCGTGGCCACCAGGGGCATGAAGGAGATGAAGCAGCTCATGCCCGCCGCCGCGCCCATGCGGGCCACCATGATGGCCATGAAGCCCCGGTCGCGGGTGAGATGAAGCATCTCCCGGAGGCCCCGCTTGCCCCCGGAGCGCAGCTCGGCGGATGGCTCCTTCACGAAAAAGAGCACGGTGAGGGCGGCGGCCACGCTGAGGAAGAACATCAGCAGGAAGTTGGCGTTTAGCCCGGCGTATTCGTAGACCGCTCCGCCGATGACCGGCCCCACCCCGAAGCCCATGAGGAAGAACATGTTGAAGGCCCCGAAGGAGCGGCCCTCCATGCCCGCCGGGGTTATGTCGGCCACCAGGGCCATGGCGATGGGCAGCACCATGGCCGCGAACACGCCCTGCAACAGGCGGGTCAAGACCAGGGCCTCGGAACTGGCCGCCCACATGAACAGCAGGGAGGTGACCCCGTAGCCGGCCATGCCCGCGATGATGAAGGGCCTGCGCCCAAAGCGGTCGGAGAGCCCGCCCAGCCAGGGCACCACGAAGGCCCGCGACAGAGAAAAGGAGCTGAAGATGAGCCCCAGCATGACCCCGTTGGCCCCCAGGTCCCGGGCGTACAGGGGCAAGAACGGCACGATGATGCCCACCCCGGTCATGGCCACGAAGGTGGTGAGTCCCAGGATATAAAGGGCGCTACGATAAGAAGGTTGGGTCACTTGGCCTGGCGCAGCCTTTCCAGGTCTTCCAGGCGTCCGGCCACCACCAACACGTCGCTGTCCTTGAGCACATAATCGGGAGAGGGGACCAGATGGGTGCGCTCGGGCACCAGCTCGCGCACCGCGATGACGTTCACCCCGTATTTTTGCCGCAGCTCCAACTCGGCCAGGCTCTTGCCCAACAAGGCGTCGGGGGGGGCCACCTCGGCCACGGAGAACTCGTCGCCGATGGGCAGGTAGTCCAGGAGGTTGGGGTCGGCCAGGGAGCGGGCCAGGCGTTGGGCGGCGTCGCGCTCGGGGAACACCACTTCGCCGGCCCCCACCCGCTTGAGGATCTTCTCGTGCTCCGGGCTGGTGGCCTTGGCCACGATGCGGCTCACCCCCATCTCCTTGAAGTGCAGGGTGGTGAGGATGCTGGCCCCCAGGTGGTCGCCCAGGCTGATCACCGCCCCGTCCACCAGGTTCAGGCCCAGCTCTTCCAAGAGGCTGCGGTCGGTGCAGTCGGCCACCACCGCCTGATCCACCACGTCCTGCACCCGGGCCACCGCGCGGGCATCGGAGTCCATGGCCGTGACGTGGTGCTTTAGTTTCTTTAGCTCCAGGGCAAGGGCCGAGCCGAATTGCCCCAATCCGATAACCGCCAGGTTCATCTGAGCCTCCCAACTTGCCTACAAATAGCATACTCCCGGCCCCTGCTTTTGCCAGGGCTAGCCCATGATCACCCGTTCCTCGGCCAGGCGGTATCCCGGATCGCGCAGGGACTGGGCCACGGAGTAGACAAAGGCCAGGGGCCCCAGGCGTCCCAGGAACATGAGCAGGATGATGATGACCTTGCCCGCCGGGGTGAGAATGGGGGTGGCCCCCAACGACAGCCCCACCGTGCCCAGGGCGCTGGTGGCCTCGAAGGCCAGGCTGATGAAGTCGCCGCGCATATGGCCGCCGTCGGCCAGGCCCACGGCCGAAAGCAGCACCACCGCGATCAACAGGGTGGCCGCCGTGCCCAGCACCAGGAGCAGAGCCATCTCCACCTGGCGCTCGGGCACCGTGCGCCCCCAGGCCTCGGCCCCGGAGCGGCCCCGAAGGCGGTTCACGGCCAGGGCCCAGAGCACCGCGATGGTGGTGGTCTTTATGCCGCCGCCGCAGGAGCCCGGCGAGGCCCCGATAAACATGAGCACCATGATCACCACCAGCGAGGCGTTGGTGAGCTGGCCCATGGGCACGGTGTTGAAACCGGCGGTGCGCGGGGTGACCGCCTGGAAGAGCAGGGTCCAGGGCCCCTGCTGCCAGGCCGGGCCCTTGCCCAGCCACTCGGCCACCAATAGGGCCACCATGCCGCCCACGATGAGGGTCCCGGTGGTGAACAGCACCAGGCGGGCCTGCAGGGACAGCCGCCGGGGCAGGGCGTCCTTGGTGCGGCGCAGGCGGCCCACCAGCTCCCTGAGCACCACGAAGCCCAGGCCGCCCAGAACGACCAGGCCCAGGATGGTCAGGTTCACCGTGGGGTCGGTGGCGTAGCCCACCAGATTGTCGCCGAACAGGCTGAAGCCCGCGTTGCAAAAGGCGCTGATGGAGTGGAACACGGCCAAGGCCAGGGCAGTGGGGGCGGGAAAATCAGCCCAAAAGCGCACGAACAAAACCGCCGCGCCCAGGCCCTCCAAAAGGAAGGTGTACAGGAGCACATCGGACACCAGGCGGCCGACCTCCCCGCCGGGCACCGGACCCAGGGCCCCCTTGAGGGCCAGGTGGGTGCGCGGGCCGGGACGCCGCCGGGCCAGGTATAACAGGGCCACGGAAAAGGTCATGATGCCCAGGCCGCCGGCCTGCAACATCACCAGGATCAGCCCCTGGCCCCAGGGGGACCAGGCGGTGGCGGTGTCCACGGTGATGAGCCCGGTGACGCAGACCGCGCTGGTGGCGGTGAACAGGCAGTCCAGCAGGCCCACCTCGCCGTGGCCCTGCATCAGCGGCATGGCCAGCAGCGCCGCGCCCAAAATGATGAAAAGGGCGAACGACGCCAACACCAGACGCGAAGGGGTCAACCATTTGGGCATGATTTAAAGCCGGGGAGGCGGGACCTCCCCGTATGGCTCAGTCGCCGCTGGGGCTGGGTTTGGCCGGTTGAATCAGGGTGATCAAAGGGCGGGGGCGGCCGGGCTGGTCCCCGTGCCCTTGGCAGTGGTGCCCTTCGCCGTGGCTGTGATCATGATGATGGCCATGCTCGTGTTGGTGGCCGTGGTCGTGATCATGCCCGTGCGGGTGCTCATGGCCTGGTCCGGCTTTTCCGCAACATTCGCACATTTCGCTCGCCTCCTCCCTTGGATGCATTGAACCAAGTGTAATTCGGCGGGTGGGTATTGTCAAAGGGTTGAGTAATTGCACGGTTGCCCCCCGGCTGAGGATACGGCTAGTATCAAAGCTAGGGGCACCCACCAATTTGGATAATCATCACACTGCACCTCTATCAGGGGTCGTCTCCCCCGGCCCCGGTGGAGAAAAGCGCCATGGGCGTCAAATATTTCGGCTTTAAATTGGCGGTAGGGGTGCTGTTCGTCGTGGTGCTGGCCTCCTATGGGTTCTATTGGCTGGGCATCAGCCAACTGCACGACTATGTGCATCAGTTGGTGGAGGTTTCCAATCACCTGAAATACGGCGAGAGCTTCCACTCGGCCATTCACTCCATGCTCCTGGACACCGAGGGTTTTTATGAGAGCAAGGGCCAGGCCGGTTACCGGGAGGCCTATCTGCGTCACCGGGACAAGGCGGAGACGTCCTTGACCAAACTCAGGGCCCACGCCGCCAGTCTGCCCCCGGACAAAACCAAAGATATGGTCGTGGCGCGCACCGAGGGCATCGCCACGGCCTACACGGATTACCGGAAGTCACTGGACCGTATCATTGCCGGCGATTTCAGTAGGGGCCGCCAATGCTTGATTAATTGCACGGCTCAATTCGACAGCATTTTCAAGAAATACTATGTGCACCTGCACGATCACCATGCCCTATTGCAGACCGAGTTGACCCAAAGCTCCAACCAGACCTGGCACGCCATGAGCGTGGTGTTCGCGGTGCAATTGGCCCTGGCGGTGGTGGCCGGGCTGTTGGTGATTTTTTACCTGGACCGGGTGGTGCTGAAGATATTTTCGTTCACCGAAGGTATGGCCTACCGGGACAAGCTCACCGGCTTGCACAACCGGGCCGCCTTGGACAAGCTGATCAAGTCCCTGGACGGGGACGATAATCGCCCTCGGCGGCGCTACGGCTTGATCATGCTGGACATCGACCACTTCAAGGATTTCAACGACGCCTACGGCCACCCGGCCGGGGACGTCCTGCTGGCCGCTTTCGCCGAGGTGATCACCAACAGCGTGCGCGACCATGACCGGGTGGTGCGCTACGGCGGCGAGGAGTTCCTGGTGGTGTTGGGGGGGGTGGGGCCAATGGAAGTAACCGCCGTTGCCGAGAAGCTGCGCGCGGCCATAGAGAACCACCGTTTCACCCTGCCCGGTGGCAAACAAGCTCCCCAGGTTACCGCCAGCCTGGGAGCGGCCTTGTATCCCCAGGACGGCGGCGATTATCACCAGGTGGTGCGCCAGGCCGACGAGCGGCTCTACAAGGCCAAGCAAGGCGGCCGCAACCGGGTGGTGGGGCCACCGGTGGACGGAGAGTCCCGCCCCGGCCAAGGGAACTCCACCACGGCTTAGGCCGCGGGGCCTAGTCCAGCTCGGCCTCGTACTCCCCGGCGTCGTAAAGCTCTTCCAGCTCGTCGGCGTCTGCCAGCCTTACGCGCGCGATCCAGCCGCCGGTGTAGGGCTCCAGGTTGATCAGGTCCGGTGTGTCCTCCAGACGCCGGTTGACTTTCAGCACCACCCCGCTGACCGGGCTGATGAGGTCGCTGACACTCTTGGCGCTCTCAACCGCGCCCAACTCCTCGCCCACGCTCAGGTCCTGCTCCACGTCGGGCAAATCAATGTAGATCACGGTGCCCAACTGCTCCTGGGCGTAGTCGCTGATGCCCACCGTTGCCTTGCCGCCCTCTTCCAGGCGGACCCACATGTGTTCGGGGTGATACTTGAGATCTTCGGGGAAGTCCAACTCAGCCTCCCTGTTTGGCGGCGTTTTTCCGGCGTAAGTAAATCAGGGCCGCGGCGCTGACCACGGCCAGGGCCAGGGCGAACCAGCCGGTGGGGGTCAGCCCGAGGATGGGCTCGCCTCGCCAGTCGGCCCGAAACGTCTCGATTATAACTCTGGCGATGCCGTGTAAAAAGCCATAGGTGAAGAAAATTTGCCCCGCGAAACGCCGGTGCCGCCAAAGCAGCAGAAGCACGCCCAAAATGACCAAGAGGGCTGCGGAGGTGTAGAGCTGGGTGGGGTGTAGGGGCACGCCCCGGGGGGCCAGGGAGAAGGGATCGCTGAAGGTGAGAGCGCACCAGCCGCCTTCCCACACCCGGCCGTAGCAGCACCCGGCGCTGAAACAGCCCAGGCGGCCGATGGCCTGGGCCAGGGCCAGGCCCGGAGCCACGCAGTCCAAGAGGGTGAGCACCGGCATGCGCCAGCGACGCATGAGGATGAGCCCCACGATGAGGGCGGCGGCCACCCCGCCGTAGAACACCAGGCCGCCTTCCCAGATGGCCAGCACCCGCCAGGGGGCGCTCTTGAACTGGGCGGGCTCCAGCAGCACGAACATGAGGCGCGAGCCCACCAATCCGCTGATAAGAAGCCACAGGGCCAGGGTCATCACCCGGTCCGGGTCCAGGCCGGATTTTTTGGCCAGGTGGGTCATGAGCCACAGGCCCAGGGCCGCGCCCAGGGCCAGGAGCACCCCGTAGGTGTGCAGGGTCAGGGGGCCGATGCTCAGTAGAACGGGGAACACGCCGGGGCCTCCCTAGTTAGGCCTTGCCCCTTATGAGGGCCCAGGCCAGGTATACGCCGCCCACGGTTATGGCGGCGTCGGCCAGGTTGAACACCGGCCAGTGCCAGTTTCCCGCATAAAGGTCCACGAAGTCCACCACCGAGCCCAGGCGCAGGCGGTCGGCCAGGTTGCCCAGGGCCCCGCCGCAGATCAGCCCCAGGGCCCAGAAGGTGCCCCGGCGGCGGCCCAGGCTGCCGCAGGCGACCCAGGCGGCCAGGGCCAGGGCCACCAGGGTGGCCCCCACCAGCATCCAGCGGGCTCCCTCCATGGAGGCGAAGCTGCTGAAGGCGGCCCCGGTGTTGTAGGCCAACACCAGGCGGGCGAAGCCGGGGATCACCGTCACCGGCCCGTCCTGCAACCAGGGGACCATCACCGCCTTGAGTAGCTGGTCCGCCCCGGCCACGGCCAGGGCGATGAGGGCCAGCTTGCCCAGGCGGCTTTTCATCGGCTAGGCGATCTCCCTGACCACCGAGGCGCAGCGGGCGCAAAGCTCGGGGTGCTCGGAGTCCGCGCCCACGCTCTTGCTGTGCATCCAGCAGCGGGGGCACTTTTCCGCCTCGGTGGGCTCCACCAGAATCACCAGGCCGGGGATCTCCTCGCTGGCCAGGGTGGGGCTCTGTGGCGCGGCGTCCAGAAGCTTCAGCTCGCTGACCATGGTGATCTCGGTGAAGGCCTCGGCGTTTTGTCCCAGGAACTCCAGGGTGTCGGCGTCCGCGCTCAAAGAGAGCACCGCTTGCAGGGAGTTGCCCACCAGCTTGTCCTTGCGGGCGATGTCCAGGGCCTTGTTGACCTCGCTCCTGAGAATGAGCAGGCGCTTCCAGCGCGAGGCCAGCTCGGCGTCCATCAGGCCCTGGTCCGGGGTGGGCAGCTCGGCCATGTGCACGCTGTGGTGCTGGGCCTTGGCTCCGGGCACGTACTCCCAGGCCTCCTCGGCGGTGAAGGACATGATGGGCGCGCTCAGGCGCACCATGGCGTCCAGCAGGCGGTAGACCACCGTCTGGGCCGCGCGCCGCTCCGGCCCGGCCGGGGCGCTGGTGTACAGGCGGTCCTTGATCACGTCCAGGTAGAAGCCCGACAAGTCCACCACGCAGAAGTTGTGCAGGCCGTGGAACACGGTGTGGAAGTTGAACTCCTCGTAGCCGCCCAGGCAGCGGGAGATGAGGTCCTGCAACCGGTGCAGCATTAGCCGGTCCATCTCGCCCATGTCGGCTAGGGCAACCTGATCGGTGGCCGGGTCGAAGTCGTCCAGGTTGCCCATCATGAAGCGCATGGTGTTGCGGATGCGGCGGTAGGCCTCGGCCAACTGCTTGAGGATCTCCGGGCTGATGCGGATGTCGTCGGTGTAGTCCTCGGAGGCCACCCACAGGCGCAGTATTTCCGCGCCGTACTGGTCGATGACCGTCTGGGGCGGGATCACGTTGCCCAGGCTCTTGGACATCTTGCGGCCGTCGCCGTCCACCACGAAGCCGTGGGTCAGCACCATGCGGTACGGCGGCTCGCCCTTGGTGCCCATGGCGCATAAGAGCGAGCTGTGGAACCAGCCGCGGTGCTGGTCCGAGCCTTCCAGGTACAGGTCCGCCGGCCAGGTGAGGCCGGGGTTGGGATCGAGCACCGCCGCCTGGCTGGTGCCCGAGTCGAACCACACGTCCAGGATGTCTTTTTCCTTTTCCAGCTCGGCGCCCCCGCAGATGGGGCACACCGCCAGATCGCCTAGAAGCTCCTGGGAGCTGTGGGCGAACCAGGCGTCGGCGCCCTCGGTGCGGAAGGCGGCCACCACCTTGGCGGCCATCTCCGGGGTGAGCACGAACTCGCCGCAGGAGGCGCACTTGAACACGATGATGGGCACGCCCCAGGCGCGCTGGCGGCTGATGCACCAGTCGGGGCGGTTCTCGATCATGCCGAAGATGCGCTCCCGGCCCCAGCGGGGCACGAAGCGGACCTTGTTCTGGATGGCCTCCAGGGTGCGCTCGCGAAGCTGGTTCTCCTCCATGGAGATGAACCACTGGGCCGTGGCCCGGAAGATCACCGGGCTCTTGCAGCGCCAGCAGTGGGGGTAGGAGTGGCGGATCTTCTCGGTGCCCAACAGGGCCCCCACCTCTTTGAGCTTGGCCACCACCAGGTCGTTGGCCTCGAACACCTCGTGGCCCGCGAAGAACTCCACCTCGTCGGTGAAGCGGCCCTGGTCGTTCAGGGGGCTATAGACCTCCAGGCCGTACTTGAGGCCGGTTTCGTAGTCCTCGCGGCCGTGGCCCGGCGCGGTGTGCACCAGCCCGGTGCCCGCCTCCAGGGTCACGTAGTCGGCCAATACGCCCACCGACTCGCGCTCATACAGAGGATGCTTGGCCTTGAGCCCCTCGATGTCGTGAGGGTCGATATTGGTGAGCTTGGTCCAGCCCTCGAAGCCGAAGGCCTCCATGTTGATGGCCGCCAGGCGCTCGGCCAGGATGTAGACCTTGCCCTGGTGCTCCACGGCCACATAGTCCAGCTCGGGGTTGGCCGCCACGGCCATGTTGGCCGGGATGGTCCAGGGGGTGGTGGTCCAGATCACCAGGTAGACCTGCTTGCCGGCCAACTCGGGGTACTTGCCGCCCAGGTCGTCGGTGACCGGGAAGGCCACGTAGATGCTGGGGCTGGTGTGGTCGGCGTACTCCACCTCGGCCTCGGCCAGGGCGGTCTGGCAGGAGTTGCACCAGTAGATGGGCTTCTTGGAGTGATACACCCCGCCCAACTCGTAGAACTTGGCGAACTCCGCGGCGGTGACCGCCTCGTAGTCGTAGCTCATGGTCAGGTAGGGGTTGTACCAGTCGCCCAACACGCCCAGGCGCACGAATTCCTTGCGCTGGATGTCGATGAACTTCTCGGCGTAGGCCCGGCAGGCCTTGCGCACCGAAAGCTGGCCCATCTGGGCCTTCTTGCCGCCCAGCTTCTTGTCCACCTCGTGCTCAATGGGCAGCCCGTGGCAGTCCCATCCCGGCACGTACACCGCGTCCAGCCCGCTCATCTGGCGGGACTTGACGATGATGTCCTTGAGCACCTTGTTGAAGGCGGTGCCCATGTGGATGTTTCCGTTGGCATAGGGCGGGCCGTCGTGCAGAATATACTTTTGACGGCCGTCCGCCTGCTCGCGGAGTTGCTGGTAAAGCCCCTCTTCCTGCCAGCGGCCCAGCATCTGGGGCTCGCGCTGGGGAAGGTTGGCCTTCATGGGAAATTTGGTGCTGGGAAGGTTTAGGGTCTTTTTGTAGTCCATGCGGCGTACCCCGGTGTGACGTAAACTACCATTAAGAATTCGAATTTCTACCATACACCAGGCCCAAGTCAAGGCCGGCGGTGCCGTAAGGGGCGTTACAAGAGGGTCACGGGGGCAAGGCTCTTGACACCTATTAAGCGCCCAGCTAGAGTTGGGAAGGATTTTCCCTTGGCGAATAGGGGAGTTAAGTGAGTATACTCAAACGCCTTTTCAGCCGCGAGCCGCAGAAAAAGCGTCTTTTCGTTTTAAGCATGGACGGAGTGAGCCTGCCCTTTGCCCAAAAGGCGGGCGGCGGCGGCCTAATGCCCAACCTGGGAGCCATTCTATCCCAAGGGGCCAGCGCCGGACTCACCTCCACCCTGCCCACGGTGTCCACCGTGGCCTGGACCAACTACATGACCGGGGTCAATCCGGGCAAGCACGGGGTCTTCGGCCTGGTGGAGCGCCACCCCGACCCCTTCTCGGTGATCATACCCTCGTCCCTGGACATCAAGGCCCCCACCCTGTGGGAGATGCTGGGCCGGGGCGGGGTGCCGGTGGGGGTGATGAACGTTCCCATGACCTTCCCGCCCCGCAAGGTCAACGGCTTCATGGTCAGCGGGTTCCTTAGCCCGGACCTGTCCCAGGCCACCTACCCGGTGGAACTGGCCCCCCGGCTCATGGAGATGGATTACCGCATCGAGGCCGACGTGGCCCTGGCCGCCGAGGAGCCGGACTTCTTCCTGGCCGAGGTCGGCGAGACCCTGAGCCGCCGCTTCAAGTCCGCCTTCCAGCTCATGCGCGAGGACGACTGGGAGTTTTTCCAACTGCACCTCACCGGGCCGGACCACATCAACCGCCTGTACTGGGACGCCTGGGAGCAGGGCGGCGAAAACAGCGGCAAGCGCATGGCCGAGTTCTACCGCCTGCTGGACGGCTATTTGGGCGAGCTCACCGAGCAGCTTCCCCAGGGCTGCCCCCTGGTGCTGGTGAGCGCCTACGGCATGACCCGGGCCAGGGGCACGGTCTATCTGAACCAGTGGCTGGAGGCCAACGGCTACCTCTTGTTCGGCAAGGGCAAGAAGGAGCTCAAGAACCTGCACAGCGACAGCAAGGCCTACAGCCTCATCCCCGGCCGCATCTACCTGAACCTGGAGGGGCGGGAGCAAAAGGGCACCGTCGCGCCGGGCAGGCCCTACGAGGACCTGCGCGAGGAGCTGATCCACCGCATCAGCGGCCTGGAGCACCCCGAGAGCGGCGAGCCCCTGGTGGCCAAGGTGCATCGGCGGGAGGAGCTATACTCCGGCCCGCAGCTTTCCCGCGCCCCGGACCTGGTGGTGGAGGCGGCCCAGGGCTATGAGATCAAGGCCAACCTGGGGGTGAGCGGCCTGGTGTCCCCGCCCGAAAGGGGAGGCTGCCCCAGCCGCAACGACGCCCTATTCTACATCAGCGGCCTCAAGGAGGGCCTCCGGCCCGGTCCCCACCGTCTGGAGGACTTGGCCCCGACCCTGCTTTCCCTGCTGGACCTCAACACGCCCCCCAGCCTGGACGGCCAAAGCCTGTTATGAGCGGGGACGGTTTTACCGTCTGGCTCACCGGCCCCCCCTGCGCGGGCAAGACCACCCTGGGCCGTCTGCTCGCCCACGAGCTGGCCCGGCGCGGAGTTGCCGCCGCCCGCTTGGAGGGGAGCGAGGTCCGGGCCAACCTGGGCCCGGAGCTGGGTTTTGGCCAACACGACCGCCACACCGCAAACCTGCGCGCCGCCTGGGCCGCCGGACTGGTGAACCAAGCCGGGGCCGCCTGCGTGGTCAGCGCCATCGCCCCCTTCGCCGCCACCCGCCGCGAACTGCGCACCGCCCTGGGCCAGTACGTGGAGGTGTTTGTGGACTGCCCCCTGGAGCAGCTCATCAACCGCGACCAACGGGGCCTGTACCAACAGGCCCTGAGCAAGGACGGCGGCAAGGACTTCACCGGCCTGGGCAGCCCCTACCAGCCGCCGGACGACCCGGAGGTGCATTGCCTCACCGGCCGGGAGACGCCCCAAGAGAGCCTGGGCAAGATTCTGGTCTATCTGGAAGCGGCCGATCTGATACCGCCTGTTGGGGAAAAAGTCGCCGAGGAGGCCGCGCCGCAGGAAAAAGGTGATGGCGCTTACTCTGCCGAGGAGGAGGCTGAGCTGACCGAGCGGTTGAAAGACTTGGGCTACCTCTAAGCGGCGGCTGTGCCGCGAAGATATCTCGGCGGTTGTTTTCAGCAAAAAATACAGAACTAGCGTAGGTTGGGTAGAGGGCGCAGCCCGAAACCCAACAAGTCTCTTTTTATCCGCAAGGCAAGATGTTGGGTTTCGCTTCGCTCTACCCAACCTACAAAAGCCTTGTCGTGCCTGTGTTGACCACCTACAGCTCAGCCACCCTCCATGCCCCGGCCCTTCCCGCCTGGGGGAAGGCGAAGATCGCCACGTCGCATCTCTTCCGAGATGCTCCTCGCGATGACGGCTATTACTAAAAAAGATGTTGGGTTCCGCTGCGCTCTACCCAACCTACAAGTCGGGCCGTGCCGCCATAGGCGGGGAGGGCGGGGATAAACCCCGCCCCTACATTTCCCGCCGGTTTATAAAACAACCCTTGTCGTCGCGAGGAGCCCTGCGACGAAGCGATCTCTGCGCGCCAGCGGATGCTCCTATATCGCCACGATGGAATCGCTCCCGCCCAGGCAAAGAGCTTTGCCTATTTTCCCGACCCTCTTCCCCGCATCAGGGCAATAAAAAGCCCCCGGCCGGGGCCGGGGGCATGGTGTCGAGACGGCGGGTCTTACTTGGCGTAGGCGTCCAGCTTCTGGATGAGCTTTTTGGCCGCCGTGGGAACCGGGGCCTTGTGCTCCACCAATATCTGCTTGGCGGTGTAGGTCTTGCCGTAGAAGGCGTCGGTGCGCTTCTTGTCGAACTCCAGGCCCGCGCCGTCCAGGGAGACCCCGGCAAAGGCGCCCGCGCTCATGGAGTAGGAATAGATGTCGCTGTCCTTGCCCGCGAAGGTGCTGCCGCCGGTGGCGGAGCGGCCCACGGGACCGGCGGCCACGGTGGCGTCGCCGCCCAGCTTGGCGTGGCCTTGGAGGATGCCCTTAAGACCGTTGGAGGACATGATCATCAACATGAAGTCGGTGGAGGATGCGCCGATCTGCAGGCCCACGCTGGCACCGGCCATGGTGTAGAAGGCCGGTCCGCTCCAGGAGCCGTTTTTGGCGCGGGCCAGGATGACGCCGGTGCCGCCCTGGCCGCCGATGATAAAGCCGGCTTTAAACACGCTGGGGAATATGGCCACGGCCTTGGCCTTTTTCAAAAGGTCGCGGGCCACGCCCTTGTCCTCGGCGCCCATCATCTTCTGGACCACCACCGAGGCCTCGTCCACCTTCAGGATCGCTTCGTCTTTTTCCCCGGCCAGGGCCGGAACCACCGCCAAGGCTACAAGCAGGGCCAAGCTGGCCAATAGGCAGGTCAGAGCACTAATGTGCTTGCGCATATCTTCTCCTCCGTTGTCGTTTTGTTGATTGCGCCCGTGGATATCCTCATGGGCGCTTGTTGGACCTTGTTTTATCCCTATAACAATTACGATACGCGCCCTTGGCGGTTGAAAGCAAAATAAATTGGAACAAAAAATTAGGTGTTATTTCAGCCAGTCCCAGGATTCGCCCGGTCCCGGAGCGCCCTGGGGCAGGCCCAGGCGGGCGCACAGGGAGGGGAAAATGTCATACAGGCGCGCGCCCTGGACCTCCCGCCCCGCCTGGGCCAGGCGGCCCCCTGCGGCCGGGGCGGCGATGAGCATTCCCTCCTGGGCGTGGTTGGCCCCGTCCGGGCCGCTGTCGTTGCCCTCGGTGAAACCGGGATCATCGCTGGGCCACACCGTGGCCAGGGCCCGCCAGGCCAGATCGCCGGGATACAGGATCAGCTCCGGGGGCAGGCCCTTGGTCTCGCGGTAGATGTCCTGGGGCCTGAACACCCGGTTGCCCAGGGGGCTCCCGTCCGGCCCGGCCATGGCCGTGAGCTCGGCGCTCAGGCGCTCCAGCAGGGCCTCGGCCTCGCTGGGCAACACCGCGCCCTGGGGCTCGCGCCCGGCCAGATTCAGGTAGATGCGGCCGTAGTAGCCGCCGTCGGCCCACACCTGGGTGTGGGGCCAGTCCACCATCTCCGGGGTGAGGGGCGTGGGTTCGGCGGGGGGCTGTTTGAGCTTCAGGTAGCCCTGGCGGCGCAGCCATTGGTTCACGGCCAGGCCGCCCTCCAGGGGCCGGGCCCCATGGTCGCTGACCACCAGCACCAGGGTCTCCGGGTCCAGGCAGGCCAGCAGTTCGCCCACCAGGGAGTCCAGCAGGCGGTAGTGTCCGGCCATCAGCACGGGTTCTTCCCAGAAGGCGTGCTGCAAGCGGTCCGAGGACATCTCCACCATCATGAACAGGTCCGGGGCGTAGAGGCGGTAGAGGCCCTGGGCCACGGCGAAACGCCGCCGGGCCATCAGCTCCAGCTGGGCGTAAAGCTCCTGGCGGGGGGCGGTGCGGAAGTTTTTCACGTCATAGAGGTACTCGCCCCCGGCCCAGCGCTCCAGGCGCGGGGCCAGGGTCGGTGGCCACACCCCGTCACGGGCCCCCGGCGGGGTCAGCGGGCCGCTGACCATGGCGCCCTTGAGCGGCGCGGCGGGGTAGGTGAGCGGCCAGCCCAGCACCACCGAGGTGAGCCCGGCGGCGGTGGCCGCGTCCCACAGGCGCGGCGCGTCCACCCAGTCGGCGGCGGCGGTGGCCAGGGGGCCGTAGGAGGGCACGCGGCGGTTGCGGAAGCCGTAGATGCCCAGTTGGCCGGGGTCCTGGCCGGTGGCCATGCACATCCAGGCGGGCACGGTGATGGGCGGAATGGTGCTGGTCAGGCGGCCCCAGCGGCCCCGGCTCATCAGCTCTTCAAGATGGGGCAGGCTGCCGGCGAGCCGCCCAAAGGCCAGGGAAGGCTCCAGGCAGTCCAGACCGATCACCGCCACCTTGGGGCGGCTCATGGCCTCTCCTCTTGGGTGGCGGCCTGGAAGCGCTTGAGCTGGCCCTGGTAGTAGCCCAGGCGCTCGCTGGGCCGGGCGGCCAGGGCGGCCCGGGCGGCGGCCACCGCCTTGGCCGGGTCCCCAACGGCGAAGTAGGCCTCGGCCAGGGTGTCCCAGATATGGGGCAAGGGGGCCAGGGACACCGCCTGGTGGGCCAGGGAGACCGCCTGGCGGGGACGGCGCAGGGAGGGATCCTTGGCCGTGGCCCAGAACCAGGCCAGGCCGTTCAGGACCTCCGGGTCCTTGGGGGCCAGGGCAACCGCGCCCTGGAGATGCTCCAAGGCCCGGCGCTCTTCGCCCCGCTCATAGAGCAGCACGCCCATCTGCATTTGCAGGCGGGCGTCGTGGGGCCGCTTGGCGATCTCGGAGGCCAGGATGCGCTCCAGGGTGGCCTGCTTGAGCTGCTGGTCCAGACCCAGGCCCTCCACCGCGAAACCGCCGGCCACCACCAGGGCCAGGCCCAGGAAGAACACCCCCAGGCCCCGGCGGATGAGCCGGGCCTGGGCCGCGATGCGCCGGGGATCGGCCTGGGCCTGTTCCAGGGCGCGCACCCGCTGGGCGATGGAGAAGTGGTGCCAGGAGGGCACGTCGCGGGTGTCGCCGGAGAGCATGGCGATGGTTTCCAGGGAAGCGGCCAAAGGCTCGGCCTCGCCCATTACCCTGAGGGCGAAGAAGTCGGCCTGGCGCTCGAAGTGGCGCATGAAAAAGCCCATTACCAGGCGCAGATAGACGATGAGCAGGGCCACCAGGGGCAGGGCGGGGAGGATGCTGAAGGCTCCGCCCGCGCCATCGGCCCCCAACAGGTCCATGCCCCAGGAGCTGCCCGCCAGCCACCACACCAGGCCGCTGATGATCAGGGCCAAGGGCTCGGCCAGGGCGTAGGCGGCCAGGAACAGGCCCGCGAAGAACATGAGATAGTACCAAAGGTGGCGGTGCACCACGTGGCCCGCCTCGTGGGCCACCACCGCGGCCAGCTCCCGGTTGTCCAGGGCCCCGGCCAGGGCCGGGGTGATGAGCAGATAGCGCAGCCGGGGCAAAAGGCCCAGGATGCCCGCGGTGAGCAGCCGTCCGCCCATCAGCGGCCAGGTGAGGATGCCCCCCACCGACACCTTGGTGTGCTCCAGGACCATGGCCGCCACGTCCCGCTCCCGGCCCGGCTCCAGGGGGGCGCAGCCCCACCAGTACTTGACCAGCACCGGGAAGAACAGGGCCAGGCAGGCCACGAACACCAGCAGATAGACCAGGCTGCCCGGCCCGGTGTTCAGCCAGGCCCCGGCCGCCGGCCAGGCGTGGGCCAGCAGATCCTGCACCAGGCTCACCGCGAACCAGGGGAAGACCACCGGGGCCACCAGGCGCAGCTGGCCGCTCACGTAGTCGCGCCGCTCCAGGCCCTCCAGGCTGGCCGAGCGCTCCAGGCGGTAGGCGGCGCTCCACACCACGCCCAGCAGCAGCAGATACAGCCCCAGGGCGGCCACGCCCCGAAGGCTCTCCCAGGTCTGCATGCCCGGCCAGGAGAGCAAATGGGCCTTCAGCTCGGCCAGGGTGATGATCAGGATCAGGCAGAAGATGGCCGCCAGGTGCAGCTTGGTGACCAGGCGGCGTCCGGCCTTGGCCGGGTCCGCCGGGGGGTGGGGGCCCCTCAGGCGGCTCTGGTGCAAACGCACCGCCAGGCGCGAGGTCAGCCACAGCATGGCCGCCAGGGCCGCCGAGGCCAGATAGCTCTCCCCGGCGCTGAGTTGGGGCGGCCCCGGCTGGTAGGCCTCGAACACGGCCATGACCAGGATGAAGGCGATTATCTGGGCGAAAAGCATGGCGCCTCGGGGGGATGGGGAAACAAAAAGGCGAGGTCCGGACATTGCTTGCCCGGACCTCGCCTTGGCGCTTAAAAAGTGGCGGAGAGAGAGGGATTCGAACCCTCGGTGGAGCTTTACACCCCACACTCGCTTAGCAGGCGAGCACCTTCGGCCTCTCGGTCATCTCTCCGCGGCCGGCCCTTTGGGCCTTTAGATTGTCTCGCCACCGTTAAAGGCGGCGCTATTTTCGTGGCGGAGGGAGTAGGATTCGAACCCACGGAGCCTTGCGGCTCAACGGCTTTCAAGGCCGCCGCCATCGACCACTCGGCCATCCCTCCTCTATATACCTATAAAATTATAGGGAGGTTCGGGCTCTCCGGCCAAGGAACGCTCCTGGGCCCCGCTCCCAGGCTTATGTACCACCAGCCCCCCGAGGGCGTCAACCGTTTACGGTTGCAGAAAGGGCATTTGAGCCAATAATACCTCACTAATCCTCATGATGCGCGGCGGCCTTGTCCAGGTCGATGATGCGCCGTCCGGGCAGATACTCCTTGGTTTCGTAGCGCACGATGCGCCCGAAGCGCTCCACCAGGCGGGCCAGGCGCAGGGCGTCCTGGCGGATGCGCTCCGCCTGGCGCTTGAGGTCGCCCACCTCCTGGTACATGCCCATCATCTCGCTGCTGGCCAGCAGCGAGGTGAGCGGTTGGTTCAGCTCGTGGGCCGCGGTGCCGGCCAGCTCCACCACTCCGGTGAGCCGCGCCGCCTTTTGCCGCTCTTTTTCCAGGCGGTCGCGGTGGGTGATGTCGCGCAGGTTTATTATCACCACCCCGCCCTCCAGGCTCACCGCCAGAAGCTCGAAGAGCCGCTGCTCCCCTTGGCCGGGCAGCTCCAGCTCCTCCCGGGCCACCTTGCCCTGAAGCACCCACTCCCACAGCGATTGGCCCCAGGCCCGGCGCTCGGGGGGCAGAAGGTCCAGGGCCGGTTTCCCCGCCACCAGACCCTCGGCGTCGAGCACCCCCTTGGCCGCCCGGTTGGCCATGAGCACCTGGCCCCGCCGGTCCAAAACCAGCACCGCGTCGGGGCTGCCCTCCAGCACCGCCCGCATCAGGGCCTCGGAGCGCTTCAGGCGCTGCTCGGCGGCCAGGCGGTGGGTGATGTCTTCCATGAGCAGGAATTTTTCCTCCTCGGAGAGGAACCCGGCCCTGAAGAGCACGTCCTTGTCCGAGCCGTCGGCGCAGCGCACCCTAAAGGTGCGTTGATTCAATACCTTTTTTCCGGAGGCCAGGTCGTCCACCCAGGCCTGCTCCGCCTCTTTGCGTCTTTCGGGGTCGGGGTAGGCCAGGCCGCGCCAACCGTGGAGGTCGCCCAACTGGCTGCGCTCGTAGCCGAACATGCGCTCCATGGCCGGGTTGCAGTACAAGAATTGCCCCTGGGCGTCCACAAAGGCCGCGCCCAGGGAGATGTTCTCGGTCAGGGCCTTAAAGCGCATCTGCTCCTGGGCCAAGGCCCGGGACATCTTCCGGGACTGCTCGGTGAGTAGCTCCACCTGGCGGGCGTGCTCGTTGAGGCTGTCCACCAAGAAGCGGGCCCGCCCGGCGTTGACCCCCCGGAACATCCCCCTGAGGCGCAGGCGCCAGGTGTGGGGGGCCCAGGCCATGCGCAGCACCGTGGCCGGGTGGCCCCCGAAGGCGCACTGCTCCTCCACCACCTGGGCCGGTGGGGAGCCCCAGCGCAGGGGCAGGGAGGCTATCCCGCCCATCATGGTCAGGCAGTTGTCGTGGCTCAGGGACGGGTGGGGCTTCCAGGTAATGTGCAGCAGGCAGCCGGAGTCGGTCAGCTCGCTGGCCCAAAGCCTGTCCAGCGAGCGGGAAAATCGCCTGACAAGCCAGGGCGCGGCCCTAATCAGGCTGCCCGGGCTGCCCATGAGGCGCAGGTATAGGGTCTTGAGGGGACCCCAGTTGTGGAAGGTGACCGCTTCGAAAAACAGGCGGTAGGGGGCGCGGGGGTCTTGGAGGATGTCCTCCCGGGCCCGGCGCAGCATCTCGCAGTAGACTTCCATGGGGATCCATCGCCCGGGATGGCTGAGAAGGGCCTCGGTCTCCGCGGGGCTAAGGCCCAGCATCTGGTCCAGGCCCTCCAGCAGACGGGGCACCGCCTCCGGGCGGCGGCGGCGCACATAGGAGATGACCGCCATGGTGTTGAAAGTGCTGGTTAGTGGATTGCTCATGCGGTCCCGGCTAGATTGTTGACGAACTGGCTAACCAGTATCTATAAAACCAGTACGACTTGGCAAGCACTTAACACGGGTTAAGGCCGCCGGGCTGGACGAAAGCCAAGGTGGTGGTGTATCAATGAAGGTTGTTTGGTGAAGTCTGGCATTTCCCAGCTTGATGATAGGGAATGCCTGGTGTATTTTAGTCACATACATAATGGTTACCAACGATCAACCCCGGCCCTGAGGTCATGATCGATCTGATGGCGAAACCGCCGCCCCAGGTGGTTGTCTTGGTCCGGGTGATTGGATTTAACTATCCAGGGAGCAAGGAAATATGGACGGCAACAAAGCTCCTAACGTCACGGGGGTGGACAGCCCCGGACGCAGGACGGTCTCCAGCCTCTGCGGCATGTGCGCGGTGCGCTGTCCCATCCAAGTGGAGGTCGAGGACGGCCGCGTGGTGTGGATCCAGGGCAACCCCAACGACAAGGCCATGGAAACCAGCCTGTGCGCCAAGGGAGCGGCGGCCATCGCCTTCGAGTACGACGACGAGCGCCCCCAGTACCCCCTGATCCGCACCGGCCCCCGGGGCAGCGGCCAATGGCGGCGCGCCGGATGGGACGAGGCCCTGGACTACATCGCCGAAAAGCTCCAGGCAGTGATCGAAAAGCACGGCGGCAAGGGCATTGCCTTTTCCGACCGCGGCGGCCCCTTCACCGACCTGAGCAAGACTTTCATCAAGTCCCTGGGTTCGCCCAACTACTTCAACCACGACTGCACCTGCGGCCGCAACGCCCACCACGCCAGCAAGAGCTTGTTCGGCATGGGGCGCACCGACCTCGGCATGGACATAAAGAACACCAAGCACCTGGTGCTCTTCGGCCGCAACATGATCGAGTCGTTGCAGGTCAAGGAAGTCAAGGACTTCATCGGGGCCTTGTCCAAGGGGGCCAAGTGCACCTATATCGACGTGCGGGCCACCCTCACCGCCTCCAAGGCCACCCGCTTCTGGATGATTCGGCCCAACACCGAATACGCCCTGAACCTGGCCTTCATCAACGTGGTGCTGGGCGAGAGCCTGTATGACGCCGATTTCGTGAACAAATGGGTGGTGGGCCTGGAAGAGCTCAAGGCCTTTGTAAAGGACACCACCCCCGAGTGGGCCGAGAAGGTCACCGGAGTCCCCGCCGGGGAAATCCGCTCGGCCATCCGCGAGATCGCCGCCGACCGGCCCAGGGTCATCTTCCATCCCGGCTGGATGACCGCCCGCCACCGCCAGAGCTTCTACACCAGCCGCACCTCGCACATCTTGAACGTGCTCATGGGCAACATCGAGCAGACCGGCGGCCTGATCATCTCCAAGGGCCCCGGCGACTACGGGGTCAAGGGCCTGAACAAGTTGGAGAGCCGGGCGCCCAAGGTGGAAGACCCCCGGGTGGACGGCGTGGGCACCAAGTTCAAGCACTTCGACAGCGGCCCCGGCCTGCTGCACCTGCTGTTTCCGGCCCTCATGAGCGGCGACCCCTACCAGGTGGGGGCCTACTTCGCCTACCGCCACGACCCCCTGACCAGTCTGCCCGACGTGGAGGCCATGAAGGAGGCCCTGGACAAACTTGACCTGCTGGTGTCCATCGACGTGAACTACTCGGAGACCGCCTGGTACTCCGACGTGATCCTGCCCGAGTCCACCTTCCTGGAGCGGGGCAACGTCATCGCCCAAAAGAGCGGGGCCAAGCCCAACCTTCAGATCCGCGACCAGTGCATCTCCCCGCGCTTCGACAGCCGCCCGGCCTGGTGGATCTTCCGCGAGATCCTGCGCCGCCTGGGCAAGGGCGAGGCCCTGGACTTCGAGGACCTGGAAGAGATCTGGCGCTACCAACTGGAGGGCACCGGGGTGAGCCTGGCCGACCTTCGGGCCAAGGGCGTGATCGGCCTGGTGAGCAAGGAGGTCCGGCGCGACCGCGACACCGGCTTGGGCTTCAAGACCAAGTCCGGCAAGATCGAGTTCGTCAGCCCGGTCTTGGCCGAGGCGGGCCTGCCCCAGTTCGCTCCCTTCCACGAGCCCGAGGCCAAGGGGGCCGGCGAGTTCAACCTGGTGTTCGGACGGGTGGCCTATCACAACCACGCCCACACCATGAACAACCCCCTGCTCAACGAGCTGATGAGCGAAAACGCCTTGTGGATCAACAGCGCCAAGGCCGAGGATTTGGGGGTGGCCGACGGCGACACCATCGAGGTGAAGGCCAACGGCTACAGCGCCAAGGGCAAGGTGAGGCTCACCGAGTTCATCCACCCCGAGGCGGCCTTCATGGTCCACGGCTTCGGGCGCACCGTGCCCCTGCAAACCCGCGCCTTCGGCAAGGGCATCGCCGACCAGCGGCTGATGAAGGGCAAACTTACTTCCTATGATCCCGCCGGGGGAGGCAACAACCTCACCGAGACGGTGATCTCGGTGCAAAAGGCCTAAGGGAACTACCGCGGCTATAAACCTCACCCGTTGAGGAGCGATTAAAGTGAGCAAATACTATCTTTTGCAGGATTCGGAGCGCTGCATAGGCTGCCTGGCCTGCGAGGTGCACTGCAAGAGCAACAAATCCCTGCCCATAGGCCCGGCCCTGTGCAAGAACATGACCGTGGGCCCGGTGGAGGTGAAGAACATACCCAGGGTGCGCTTTGTGTTCATGCCCTGCTTCCATTGCGAAGAGCCCTGGTGTCTCAACGTGTGCCCTTCCGGGGCCATCCAGAAGCGCGGCAGCGACGGCATCGTGTTCATCGAGCCCAGCCTGTGCATCGGCTGCAAGAGTTGCATCACCGCCTGCCCCTGGGGGGCCTGCCAGTGGGACCCCGGCGCGGCCAAGGCGGTCAAGTGCGACTATTGCAAGGACCGGGTGGACGCGGGGCAAAAGCCCGCCTGCGTAACCAAATGCCTGACCCAGTGCCTGGAGTTCGGCACCGCCGAGAAGCTGCCCACCAACCGGAGGGAGCGCTTCGCGGCCCAGATAGCAAAAGACGCCTTCAACCCCAAGGGTTAGCTTATGCGCGCATCCGCCACTGGATTGTCCCTGGTACTGGGCCGCACCCTTTTGGCCTGGTGCGATCAGGTGGGGGCCGGGGGCCTGGAACGCTACGTGTCCCTAGGAGGCTTCCAGGGACTGGAACGGGCCGAGGCCATGACCCCGGTGGAGGTCATCGCCGAGCTGAGGACCTCCGGCCTGCGCGACCGCTCCGGCGACGCCGAGCCGGTGTACCTGAGCTGGCAGCGGTTCCTTAGGCGGGCGGACAAGGGCCTGCTGGTGGTGGACGCCAGCGAGCTGGACCCCCGCCACCTGGCCGGGGCCGAGCTCTTGGGCAAAAATCCCTACGGCCTGCTGGAGGCGCTCTACGTGGCCTCCAAGGCCACCGGGGCCTCCCGCTGCCGGGTGCTTTTGCCGCCCCAGTTGGCCGGGCACGCCGCCGGGCTTCTGAACGCCGCCGAGCAGGTGGCGGCCAGCAACCTGACCGGCAAGGGCTCCCTGGAGCTGGAGCTGACCAGCGACCGCCAGCCCTCCATCATGGCCCACCCCACCCCGCCGGAGACCGAGGTCCCGGTGCTGATGCACGACCTGGAGACCTGGTACCACGTCTCGCTGGTCATGTCCCTGGGGGCCGACTGGCACGAGGCCCTGGGGGTGGGCGGCCACACCGGCACCCGCCTGGTGACCCTCCTGGGCGCGGTGAATCAGCCGGGCCTGGTGGAAACCCCCATGGGCAGCGACCTGTGGCAGGTGGTCACCGCCCTGGGCGAGGGAGTCAAGGGCGCCAAGCCCCTGGCCCTGGCCATCGACGGCGGCATGGGCGGCTATCTGCCTCCCTCGGCGGCCCAGATTCCCCTGGCCACCGAGGAGCTCACCGCCGCGGGCGTGGACCCCGGCCTGGGCACCCTGGAGCTGCTGTCCGCCGGGGAGTGCCTGGTGGACCTGACCCGCCGGGTGCTCTACCGCTATTGGGTCTTGGCCGGGCAGGAGCCCAGCGTGGAGCGCAACTTGGTGACCAGGGCCCTGCGCATGGTCACCGAGATAACCAGGGGCAAGGGCCTTCCCCACCATCTGGACGAGCTGGCCAAGGTCGGCCGGGAGATGACGGTCAAGGGCGTCAACGCCGCCTGGCCCCTGCTCAGTTCCATAACCTACTTCCGCGAGCAGTGGAGCGAGCACGTGGCCCAGAAGGCCTGCCCCAAGCAGGTTTGCCTGGAGCGGCCCCTGGCCCCCTGCCACCGCACCTGCCCGGCGGGCATCGACATCCCCAGCTTTTTGGCCATGGACGGCCACGGCCGCTACTTGGACGCGGTGGCCAGCATCAGCCAGGACAACCCCCTGCCCTTTGTCTGCGGCCTGGTTTGCCCCGGCCCCTGCGAGGGGGCCTGCCTGCGCGGCGGGGTGGACCAGCCCATCTCCATCCGGGCCATGAAGGCGGTTTCCGCGCGCCACGCCCTGGCCGCGGGCGGCTATCCCGCGCCCGAGGTGGCCCCGCCCACCGGCAAGCGGGTGGCCATCGTGGGCGCCGGTCCCGGCGGGCTCACGGCCGCCTTTTTCCTGGCCAAGGCCGGTCACGAGGTGACCATCCTGGAGGCCCAGGAGGAGGCCGGAGGCATGCTGCGCTACGGCATCCCCGCCTACCGCCTGCCCCACGAGGCCTTGGAGGCGGAGGTCAAGCGCATCACCGACCTGGGGGTGAAGATCAAGACCGGCCAGAGCATCGACAGCATCGCCCAACTCCGGGCCCAGGGCTATGACGCCATCTTTCTGGCCGTGGGCACCCAGGTCAGCCGCCTCATCCCCATCGAGGGGGTGGACCAGCCCTTCGTGCTGGGCGGCCTGGACTTCCTCAAAGACGTGCGCGGCGGCGAGGACATCCAGGTGGGCCCCCGGGTGGTGGTGGTGGGCGGCGGCAACGTGTCCATCGACGTGGCGCTCACCGCCATACGCCAGGGCGGCAAGCGGGTGGACATGGTCTGCCTGGAAAAGCGCCGCGAGATGCCCGCCCATCCGGACGAGATAAACCAGGCCCTGGAGGAGGGCGTGGCGGTCCACAACTCCTGGGGCCCCATGCGCATCAACCCCGAGGGCTCTATCACCTTCCAGCGCTGCACCAGGGTGTTCGACGAGCGGGGCCGCTTCAGCCCGGAGTTTGACGCCGAGCGCACCCTCACCATCGAGGCCGACCAGGTGATCCTGGCCATCGGCCAGGCCACCGACCTGGCCTGCGTGGAGGCGGGATCGGCGGTGGAGGTGCAACGCGGGCTCATCTGCAGCGACCCCGACACCCTGGCCACCAGGGAGGAGGGCGTCTTCGCCGGCGGCGACGTGGTCAGCGGGCCGCGCACCGTGGTGGAAGCGGTGGGCGCGGGCAAGCGGGCCGCGGCCAGCATCGATGCCTACCTGAAGGGCAAGCCCTTCGACCCCGCCGTGGTGGCCCCCACCCGCCGGGCCGAGGTGGAGCCCATCAAGGTGAGCGCCATGGACCGCACCAACCTCAGGCGGCCCGAGATGCCCATGCGCGAGGTGGCCGACCGCCAGGGCAACTACCACCAGATCGAGCTGGGCCTCACCGACGAGATGGCCCACACCTCGGCCAGCCGCTGCCTGCGCTGCGACCTTTGCATCGGCTGCGGCCTGTGCCAGCTGGTGTGCTCGGAGATCGGGGCCGAGGCCCTGCGCCTGGAGCAGACCGGGGCCGACCGCCTGGCCTTCCACCAGTTCACCCGGCCCAGCACCCGCTGCGTGGGTTGCGGGGCCTGTGGCTGCGTGTGCCCCACCGGGGCCATCAAGGTGGTGGACACCCCCGAGGGACGCCGCCAGACCATCTTCACCGGCACGGTGGTCAAGGAGCACCAGCTGATGAGCTGCGGCTCCTGCGGGGAGGCCTACGCCCCGCCCGCCTATCTGGAGCACCTGAAGAAGCGGGTGGGACCGGCGGCGGTGCCCCACGTGGAGCGGGGCATCTGTCCGGCCTGCGCCCGCCGGCGCCGGGCAGAGGAGTTGGCGGGGCAGCCGTTCTACAGCGCCGCCTAAGCCCGGCTTCGCCAGGCGGCGCTATGCTGCGTTGCGGGCGTCGCTCGCCTCCTCGGCGTATTGGCATATACGCCTGCGGGTCTCGCTTGCCCGACGCCTTGCCTAGCACCATCTGGCTGTGCCGGGTCCGGCTTCGCCAGACCCCGCATGGCGGCGTTGTCGGCGTCACTCGGTCCTCGGGGTAGGTCTACTACGCCTGCCCCTCGTTCGCCTGCCGCCTTGCCCTGCGGCGTCCGGCTGTGCCGGGGGTGTGGCATCTCCTCTCGGCGATCAAGACGTCGTCCTGCTTTAAATAAATGCGCGGGCTGGTGTTTCCGCACAATCTGGCCCCCGGCCTTTGGCCGGGGGCTTTTTTACGCCTCGGACCAGACGGTTGCCGGATTCGCGGGTGTGGTGGTAGGCTTGGCTTGGCTTGGCCCAAGGAGGCGAGGGGTATATAATCCCCCCAGCCCGGCGGCCATTCATTCGCCTGCTATGTCCAATACCAGCCGAGAGGCAAACTGACATGAGCGTTCCTTCCCCTGAATTGCCTTACCCCCTTTTACAACGTCTGACGGACGACGAGTTGTCCAACCTAGACCATTACTTGGCCGTCGGCGGCTTTGCCCGCGAGAGCCTGACCCTGCTGGAGGCGGTGGTGCGCCTGCGCGAGTCCGGCCTGCGCCGCCGCAATGGATTGGGGCAGCCGGTGTTCTTGGAGTGGTGGGAGTTCGCCCGCTTCCCCCAAAAGGGCGAGCTGGTGGCGGATGCCCGTTTGCGCGATCCCGAGAGCTTGGTGGAGTCCAAGCTCCTTAGCCGCGACCCATTTGGCCTAATCGAGGCCCTGCACCTGGCCTACTTGATCAGCGGGGTCCGCAAGGCCCGGTTGTTGCTGGACCCCACCCTGGCCTCCATGCGCCCGGTTATGCTCGACGCCATGGAGGAGTTGGCCCGCCGGGGCATCCCCGCAGGGGTCGATCTGGATCTGGAGGTCTTGCTGGGCCCAACGCCGCCCATGCCGCTCGCCGAGGGGCAGGCCCGTCTGAGCCACTGCCTGGAGACCTGGTACCAGATCCGGCGCATCCTGGAGCATCCGGGCCTGGGTTCGCAGTACAACGGCCAGGCGGCCACTCGGCTCATCACCGTGGGGGGCAAGGTGAAACGCAAGGGCCTGGTGGAGGTGCTCATGAGCCGCCCCCTGGGCCAGATCTTGGATCGGGCCGGCGGCCTGGACGATAAGGTGCCGCCCAAGGCCCTGGCCCTGGATTCGGGGGTGGGCGGCTTTTTGCCGGTGGCCAGCGGCTCCTTGCCCCTGGCGCCGGAGGAGATGATGACCGCCGGGGTGCGCCCCGGTTTCGGCACCCTGTTCGCGGTGGGGCCGGAGAGCTGTATCGTGGACCTCACCCGCCGGGCCCTGATCCGCCTGGCCCAGCTGGGCGATCACCCCTCCGATTCCTCGCGCAGCCTCACCTGGCACGCGGTGCGCCTGACCATCCAGCTTTCTCTGCGCCGGGGCGGACCCGAGGTGGTGGAGCAGCTGGAGGCCATCGCCGGGCAACTGGAGCGCATGGGCTCCCCGGCGGCCTGGCCCCTGGTCTCCTCCCTGCGCTATTTCCACGACGAGTGGGCCGAGCACGCCGCCGGTCACTCCTGCGTGGCCTTCGACTGTCTGCGGCCCCTGGTGGCCCCCTGCCACTCCGGCTGCCCGGCGGGGATAGACATCCCCTCCTTCATGGCCCTGGTGGGCCAGGGCAAATACCGCGAGGCGGTGGAGGTGATCCGCCGGGACAACCCCCTGCCCTACATCTGCGGCCTGGTGTGCCCGGCCCCCTGCGAGCGCTCCTGCCTCAGAGCCGAGATGGACCAGCCCATCTCCATCCGGGCCATGAAGGCGGTGGCCGCGCGCCACGCTTTGGAAGAGGGCGGCTATCCCAAGCCCCAGGTTTCGCTGCCCAGCGGCAAGCGGGTGGCGGTGATCGGCGGCGGGCCCGCCGGGCTCACCGCAGCCTACTTCCTGGCCATCTACGGCCACGAGGCCACCCTGTTCGAGGCCCAGGAGGTCATGGGCGGCACCACCTATATGGGCATCCCGGCCTACCGCCTGCCCCGTGAGGTGATCCAGGCCGAAGTGAACGCCATCGCCGAGGCGGGGGTGGACATCCAGACCGGCAAGGCCCTGGGGCGCGACTTCACCCTGGACGAGCTGAAGGCCCAGGGCTACGACGCGGTGTTCCTGGGCATCGGGGCCCACGAGGGCTACAACCTGGGCATCGAGGGGGAGCAGGACTTCCCCCAGGTGCACGACGCCATCACCTTCCTGCGCGGGGTCTCCCTGGGCACCCAGGGCGCGCCCGCCGACAAGGTGGTGGTGGTTGGCGGCGGCAACGCGGCCATGGACGCGGCGCGCACCTGCCGCCGCCTGGGCTGCGAGGTGACCATCAGCTACCGCCGCACCAGGGGCGAGATGCCCGCCCACGACGAGGAGATCGACGACGCCCTGGCCGAGGGCATCGACATCGCCTTCCTCACCGTCCCCATGGCGGTAGTTGGCGAAAACGGCAAGGTGACCGGGCTCAAGTGCTTGCGCGCCGAGTTGGGCCCTCCCGATGCCTCGGGCCGCCGCCGCCCCCAGCCGGTGGAGGGCAGCGAGTTCGTCATGCCCGCCGGGGCGGTGATCGCGGCCATCAGCCAGCGGCCCGACCTGGCCTGCCTGGGCCCTTGGGCCCAGGACGCCAGCCTCTGCGCCAAGACGGTGTACGCCGACCCGGCCACCGGCCAGACCTCCCTGGGCTGGCTCTTCGCCGGAGGCGACGCGGTGACCGGACCGGCCACGGTGGTGGAGGCGGTGGCCGCGGGCAAGCGCTCCGCCCTGGCCATGGACGCCTATCTGAACGGCAAGACGGTGGAGCTGGCGCTTAGCTTCCCCCACCCCCGGGCCCGGGTGGAGCCCATCATAATGAGCGCCGAGGAGAAGACCCGCCTGGGGCGCCCGGAGATTCCCAAGCTGGACCCCACGGCCAGGGCCACCACCTTCGACCAGGCCGAGCTGGGCCTCACCGACGCCATGGGCCTGAACGAGGCCAAGCGCTGCCTGCGCTGCGACTTGTGCATGGGCTGCGGCCTGTGCCAGACCGCCTGCGCCGAGGTGGGGGTGAACGCCCTGGTTCTGGCCGACACCAAGGCCGACCGGGGGGTGGTGCTGGATTTCCAGCGCGCTGCGGATAAGTGCATCGGCTGCGGCTCCTGCTCCAACGCCTGTCCCTCCGGGGCCATCAAGCTGGTGGACGAGGACGGCAAGCGCAAGACCACCCTGGCGGGGACGGTGCTCAAGGAGATGGAGTTGGTCAAGTGCTCCCGCTGCGGTCAGCCCTACGCCCCGGCGGCTTATCTGCACCAGGTGGCCGGGCGTCTGGACCAGCGCCACAAGCCCCTGCGCCTGGAGCAGTGCATCTGCCCCGACTGCGCCCGCCAAAACAGCGCCCGCCAGCAATGGTCGGGGCGCTTCGCCGGCCTAAAGTAATTACTGCAATCTAGCGCCTCCGCCCGCCGCCCCGCCTCTCGCGGAGCGGCGGGCGGCGTCATAGGCCTACGGTATGTCTTGCCAAAGGCGGCGCGGCGTTATAGGCTGGGTTATGCGCAAAGGAGGTTGACGTGGCCCAAGCCCCCATCGGTGAGTTCGCGGAGTTCCGGCCTTCCTGGCAATCCTTCGGGGTGTGGTACTTCGGGATCTTCATTTTTCTGGCCGGTCCCCAGATAAACCCGGAGACCTGGGTCTCGGCCGCCTTGGGCCAGCTCATCGCTTCGATCATCGCCGCCTACGTGATCATCGTCCGCTTCACCCGCATGTATCGGGTGACCCCCGAGACCCTGGAGGTGGAGCGCACCTTCCCCTCCCACGCGAAGCAGGAGGTGAAGATCGCCGACATCAACCTGGTGGACCTGCGCCGGGGCATGACCCAGCGCCTGCTGGGGGTGGCCCACGTGCACGTGTACGCCAAGGGTCCCGAGGGAGAAGTGCAACTCCGCTTGAACGGAGTGCCCAATCCGGTGCGCTTCAAGCAAGTACTGGTGGACCGGGGAGCGGCCAACGAACGGGTTTACGGGGCTTTTCGAAGCTAACCCCCGGAGGTGCAAAGGTTTGACAGGCACGGCGGGCGCGTGCTACCTAGAAAAGAGCGGGGCGGCACCTTTTAGCCACCCGCCTAATCCGCGATAATAAACTTTCTCTAAGGAGGATAGAGTCATGGTGGCTTTGGTGGGTGGATTGATAGCCCTTTTGTTGGGAATCATCGGCATCTTTGCTTGGTGGGATGAATTCCTGTGGCTGCTCAAGGGCGTCATACCGCCCATTTTGATTCTCGGCGGCGTCCTGGCCACCTACCTGGGGGCCGAGGAAATGAAGGACAAAAAGCGCGCCGAGAGCGAGTCGGCCATGGAGCCCTTCAGCCCCGCCCCGGCCGGTGACGAAGAGGCCGAGCGCTACAAGAAGGAAGTGGCCGAGCTAAAGGCCAAGCTGGCCGCCATGGAAGAGTCCGACAAGGCGGTGGAAGTGCCCGAGGGCGAGATGACCGGCGAGGAAGAGAAAGCCAAGTAGCCGACGGCTCTTTTCATCTCCCGCGATAAATATTAGGGGGCGTGCCTTGGGGCGCGCCCCCTATCTTATGCTGCCGCGCCCCTGGCGGATTTCCCAGGTCCCCACACCCTTGACCGCCTTGAACATGGCCGGTCCCTTGATCCAGGCCAGGTCCGCCGGGTCGTCCCGAAGGTAGGCGTCCAAAAATCCCCGGCAGGCCATGAGGATGAGCTGATGGTAGCGGGCTTCGCTCTTGGGGCGGTCCGGTCCGGGGGGATAGCCCAGGGGGGTGCGGTGGTCGGCCTGGTCCAGCCAAAGCAGATACTGGTCGGCCCTGACGATGTTGTCAAAGGGAACCCGGCGCTCCTCGGCCGGGGTCACTCCCAGGCGGGCCTGGTCCTTGCCTCCGCTCACATGCAGCCCCGGCAGGTTGATGCTGCCGTAGACCCGGGAGAAGTCGCGCTGGTCCTGGGACACCGGGGGGCTGAACACCACGAAGGCCCGGGGCACCGGGTCGCGCAGGCTGCGCAGCCCCACGTCGGTGGTGAAGAACTGCCCGGCGGCCAGCAGGGCGGTGAGCGCGCCCATGGAGTGGCCCATCACCGCTACGTTGTTCAAGTCGATGTTGTTTTTCCAGGGGCCGGGCTGGTGGTTGCGCAGGGAAAGCTGTTGCAGCACAAAGGCCAGGTCCCCGGCCCGGAGCAGGTAGTTGCGCGGCTCCCGCGCCGCCCGCCACAGCCGCCAGGCGGCGAACAACCGGTTGGTGTCCTCGCCCAGGCTCATGTCGCTGCCGTAGTGCTGCATGGCCGTCACGTAGTAACCGTGGGAGCACAGGAAGCGGGCGATATAGCCCAGGGCGTCACGGCTGTCGCCCAGGCCGTGGGAGATGATCACCACCGGCCAGGGGCCGGGCGCTCCCAGGGGCCGGTAGAGCTTCACCGGCACTTCCCGGCCCGCCCGCCGCGAATCCTTCCAGGTCTCGTAGCTTATGGAGGCGAGATAGGGCCCGGCCTGGGGCGGGTCGCTGGGCACGGTGGCCCAGGCGCGCGCCCCCGCCGCCAAGAGCAGCAGGCACACCAGGGCTAAGCAAATGCGGCGGGCCATGGCGATCCTAATTCGCCCTGAACCGCAGGGGCTCGCCCCGGCGCAGGCGCTCGATGTTGGCGGCAATTTGGCGGCCGATGGCCTCGAAGCTCTGCTCGGTGACCCCGCCGATGTGCGGCGTGGCCACCACCAGGGGGTGGCGCACCAGGGGATGCTCCGGCCCCGGCGGCTCCACGGCGAAGACGTCCAGCCCGGCTCCGCCCAGGTGGCCGGAGTCCAGGGCGGCCAACAGGGCGGCCTCGTCCACCACCGTGCCGCGGCCCACGTTGACCAAAAAGGCTCCCGGCCGCATGGCCGCGAAAGCCTCCTCTCCGAACATGCCCAGGGTGCTGGGGGTGGCGGTGAGGGTGGCGGCCACGAAATCCGCCTCGCCCAACAGGCGGTGCAGCTCATCCGGCCCGGCCAACTCGGCCAGGCCCAGGTGCCGGGCCAGCTCCGGGTCGGGGTGGGCCTTGACCGCGCTCACCTCCATGCCCAGGTTCTTCAGCCGCCGGCACAGGGCCTGGCCCACCCGGCCCAGTCCCACGATGAGGGCTCTGCGCCCGAACAGGGACATGCCCAGGGGCGCACCCCAGGGGCCGGTCTTGAACTGGTCCTGAAACCGGTTGAAGCGCCGGGCCACGGCCATCATCAAGAACACCGCGTGCTCCGAGGTGCTCTCGGCGTTTTCCGCCGCCTGGTCGGCGGGCACGTTGCACACCGGGATGCCCAGGGCGGTGGCGGCGGCGATGTCCACCCCCTCCAGCCCCACGCCCCACTGGTGGATGAGCCTCAGGCCGCTGCCTTGGATCACCTCGGCGGGGATGCGGGCCATGGTGGGCACCACCACCTCGGCGCTCCGGCAGGCCTCATGCAGGCGCTCCTCCGGGGTGGGAGCTATCTCGTCCTGGGGCAGGTTGCGGGCCAGGGTCTGGGCCACGGCGGGGAAGTTGAGGCTGGCCACGATGATGCGCATGAGCTTTCTCCAGCACGGAATATGCGGCTAATTACCTCATCCTACGGCAGGGAGCCCGGCCTGACAAGACGGCCCGGACCGCCCACGCGCCACAGCAGGAACGGAGGGTAAGGGGCAGCCCGCATTTTTTATGAAGGTTGGGTGGCGGTGGCCCGCGAAATTTCACTTATGCGATCTTTATGAAAAAGGAATACGCCGTGCAGGGTCGCGTTTGTAACTAGGCCCGGCACAGCCAGCCGACGGCAGACAAGGCGACCGACAAGCGAGGGCCGCAGGCGTAGCCGGAGGCCTACGTCGAGGCCCGAGCGTAGCCGGCAACGCCGTATGCCGTCGGCTGGCGCAGCCGGACGCGCGACCTTCATAAAATATGCGGGTTTAAAACCCCAGGGACTCCAGCAGGCGGTCCACCTTCTTGGCGTCGGGCGTGGGCGGCTCGTCCGTATCCTCGGGAAGTTCCAGGCCCTTGAGGGCCCGCTCCACCTGGGTCTGGGCCTGCTGCTCGGCCTGGAAGGCGTTCACCGCCGGGTTCTTTTCCTTGGCGGTGAGCTTTACCTGGAGCCCGGCCAGGATGGCCAGCATCTGCAACAGGGCCTCGCCCATGCGGCGCAGCCCGGGGTCGCCGCCCGGGGCGGCGGTGGCCCCCTTGGCCAGCAGGCTCTCCAGGTCCGCTAGTTGGCGCTCCACCTCGCCCAGGCCCTGGGCGCGGGCCGCCTCCTGTTGGGGCTCGTCCTGCAACAGGGCCTCGATTATCTCCCCCATCTCGCTGGGGGCCGAGGGGGCGGAGCGGGACAGCGACTGCACCCTGGCCAAAAAGCTCTCCACCTCTTCCAGCAGGGCGGGGTCCGGCGGCTGGGAAGCGCCGCCCAGGACCTCGGCCTCCACGTAGAGGTTGCCGTCCGGGAAAAGCTGGTCCACCGTGGACTGCATCTTTTGCAGGATCTGGCCGTAGCGCGGGTTGCTGGTGCTCTCCTCCAGGGCCGAAAGCACCGAGGGAAGCTGGAAGCGCACCACCCCGCCGGGCGGCGGCTCCGAGGGGGCGGACCGGTTGAGCAACTGCTCCAACTGGCGCTCGTTGAAGGAGGCGGGGTCGTCCCACATGCCCTGCAAGTGCTTGCGCACCGTCTGGTTGGTGCAGTGGTCGTAGACCGCCTGGAACACGCTGTCCAGGCCGAAACGGAAGCCCACGGCCTGGCCGTTTTGCACTCTGGCCTTGGCCACCAGGGTCATCAGCTCCTGGGCCCGCTTGGCCAAGGGGGCCAGGGGGCTTTGCCCGTTGGACGTGGATTTTTCCACCGCAGCCAAGAGCTTGCGCCGGTCCTCGGCGTTTTGGCGCTGCTCCTCGGAGGCCTTCTTGAGCCCGGCCAAGAGCTTGCGGGCCTTTTCCAGGGAGCGGCCCATCTCCTTGGCCATCTCCGTGGCGGCCGGGGCCTTGGCGCTTGGGAGGCCCGGCTTGTCCAGGGAGGTGGCCAGGCGGCGGGCCAGCAGCCCCACCTCGCGATAAACGTCGTGGCACAGCTCGCTGTAATAGTCCGCCGCCGGAGGGGCCAGGGCCGGAGATTCTTCCCCGCCGGGCAGCTCGCGGCGGGCCTCGCGGGCCGGACGCTCCAGGCCAGGCAGGGCCTGCTGGGAGGCCGGGGGCAGGGTGCGCGCGCCCTCGCCCAAGGCGGTGACGCTGACCTGGTACACCGCTTCCTGGGTGCGGATGGTCATCACACCGCCGGAAAATTCCAAGACTATGTCCGGTCCTTCAGTGGGGCTCATGCTGTCAGCTCCGGCCGGGGCAGGCTGGGCTTGGTTAGGTAACGGTCGCGCTCGGAGAAGATGCAGCCGCAGTACTGCTGGCGGTACATCTCCTGCTTCTGGGAGCGCTCTATGCCCTGGCGCCAATAGGGCCGCCAGTCGCGGTAAAGGAACTTCACC
This sequence comes from Pseudomonadota bacterium, assembly GCA_018896025.1. Taxonomy (GTDB): domain Bacteria; phylum Desulfobacterota; class Desulfarculia; order Desulfarculales; family Desulfarculaceae; genus Desulfoferula. The sequence goes on along the minus strand of JAHIND010000005.1, from coordinate 59,211 downwards.
CCCCGTTTTTTGCCCGCCGCCTGGCCCAACTCCTTGATTAGTTCATGCTTCTGCCGCACCGAGTATAGCAGAGTGGTGCTGTAATAGTCATAGCCTCCCCGCTTGGCCACCGCGGCGGCCCGGTCCAGGCGCTGGGCCAGGCAGGGGGCGCAACGCTGGTTTTCCCGCCAGGCCACGTTTCTGAGCCAGGCCTCGGGTTCGTACTCGTCCTGTACGATCAGCGGCAGCTCTTGCCGGGCGGCCCAGGCCTCCAGGGTTTCGCGCCGCCGCACGTTTTCGGTGTAGGGCATGATGTTGGGATTGTAGAACAACCCCCGAATCTCCGCCCCCTCCTCGCGCAGGGTGGCCACGGGCATGATAGCGCAGGGCCCGCAGCATATGTGTAGTAAAACACGCATGTTGCTAGTCTAACGCAAGCGCACCCATTGTGTGTAGAGAATACAATTGAATACCGTTTTGGCTTTTGTAATTCCAAAAAAGAATCCATTGCTTCTGGGGCTAAGGTCGATAGTACTCAATCAGCTGGTACATTTTTTTACAGTATGGAATGAAAAGATTGAGCAAAACGTAAGCTTGCTCTCGATCAATAATTTTTCCAGAAGGGTGTCCGGATTGGTTTCTTTCGAAACACTTCTGCTACGCCAATCATCAAATGTTGGTACTGATCAGAGTGATACGTGGCTGGTTCCCTTCCAGATAATACGTCTAGTGCTGCGTCTCTTATCTCTTCGTATGTATGATCCATGTCCTCCCCCGTTATTTTGATATATGTATTTTTTTACTTTATGCTGAATTTTTCGCCGCCCTTTCCAATTCTATCACCAGGATATGGGCCAGGGCGGCCAAGCACTCCAGGTCCAGGAAGTTGGGCGCGGTGAGGTCGAAGAGCACCTTGGCCTCGGCCGGAAACTCATCATCCGCGTCGTAGAAGCGCAGCTCCAAGGGCATCTTGGGCATGGCCGGGAAGCGCCAGGCCCCGTCATGGGGGCTGCCCGATTCCAGCTCCTCGCCGCCCAGGGCGGCGGCCGCGCGCTTTAGCTCGGGTAGGCGGCCCGCGAAGCCCTCGGCCAGCCGCTGGTAGGTGATGGTTTGCAAGGCCCGGGCAAAGTCGGCCCCGCCGGGCAGGTCCCGGTAGGGGACCATGCTTCCGCAGGGCTCTCCGCTGCCCGAGTGCAGCAGGTACCAGGTCAAAACGATGCGCTGGGTGATGAAGGCCTCGCCGCCGTCGGCCAGGGTAACCCCGGTGGGCCCCACCAGGTAGTCGCGGCCCAGCAGAGGCACCAGGCACCCCGCGCCGCTACGCTCCAGGCCCAAGGAAGCGGCGGCCCCGGCGAAGTCGACTCCGCCCAGGCGCTCCACCAAACCTATGTAAACCGTTTCATAGACATCGGGTCGGTCGGAATCGAACACGGCTAGGCCTCCTGGGGCACGTAGTCGGCCAGCAGGCGGTCCACCACCTCGCGCACCGCTCCCCGCCCCGCCGGGGCCTCGGTGACCATGTGGCACATGCCGCGCACCCAGAGGGGAGCCTCCGGCGGGCAGGCGGCCAACCCGGCCAGGCCCAGGGCGGGCAGGTCGTCGAAGTCTCGGCCCAGGTACACCGCTTCCATGGACTTGACCTGGTTCTCCCAGGTGACCTGCTTGAGCAGGATGTCCTTGTCCCCGCCCGAGGTGCGCAGGGTGGCTCCCAGGCGTGAGGCCAGTTCCTCGGCCACGGCCAGGCCGGGGCGGGCCACGATGACCAGCATACGCCCGGCCTTGAGCCAGGCCTCCAGGCCCAGGATGTCGGCCCGGTACAGGGAAATGCTCTCGGTGCCGTCCGGGGCTAGGTAGCTCACCCCGTCGGTGAGGCCTCCTTCCAGCTCCACCATCAGCAGCTTGGCCGCGGCGACGCGCTGCTCCAGGGTCATCTCTTCTTGGGGGACCTTGGGCGCGATGCCCTGGGGAAGGGTGGGCTCCATGGTTTCGAGCCTCCATATGAGGTGGAAAGTGCATGTAAAAACCGGGCCGGACACTTGGCCCGACCCGGTTACGTTACATTCAAGGGTCTGGGAAATAAAGCCTTTTTTGCCCAGGCCGGGATTTTAACCCGTTAGGCCAACAGGGCCGCCGCGCGGGTGTTGGTGAGCTCCAGGGCCAGGGGGGCGCTCTGGCCGCTCATGCCCGCCACCTCGGCGGCCGGGGCCAACACGTCCAGGGTCACCGGGTGGGCGATCTTGCCCGCCTTGTCCACCGCCGCCTCGGCGTTGGTGATCACCAGATGGGGCATGGTGAGAGCCAGGCCGTAGCTCACCCCGGACTCGATTTCCCCGCCGGTGAAGGCGATGGCCAGCTTCTTCTGGGTGTGGCTGCCCAGATCGCTCAGGTAGGTGTCGCTGGTGTAGGTGGGGAACTCCAGGGTGAGGCTCACCTCGGGGAAGGCCGCCGTGGTGGGCTCGCTGATCTTGTCTCCGCCTCCGGCCAGGTGGTCGCCGCTAAGGCTGCGCTTCAGGCTCAGGGAGAAGCGGCTGGGGTGGATGGCGTCGCCCGCGCTCAGGGCCGCGCCAGAGGCGTCGTTCATGAGGAAAGCCGCCTGGCGGAACAGCACCCGCTCGCCCCGCACCGGCGCGGCCAGGGCGTTCATGGCCGCCAGGGTATTGCTTCCGGTGCTGGTGTTCAGGCCCAGGCCGTCGCAGATCAGGTCGAAGCTAACGGTGATGGGCTGGCCCGCCGAGCCCTCGATGGTGAAGCCGTCCACCTTGGCCGAGGCGAACTCGTGCACCGAGAATCCCTTGGCCACGGCCAGGGTGCCGAACAGGCCGTCCAGGTCGCCGGTCATGTCCAAGCGGTGCTTGTACCCGGTGTCACCCTGGGCGCTGGGCGCGGAGGCCGAGCCCATGGCCAGGGCCAGAAGCACCCCCAGGCTCTGGTAGCGCAGATAAGCCCCCAGGGCTCCGCCGCAGGTGATGAGCCCCTGGTCGCTGGCGGTGTAAAAGCTCTGGCCCGCCGAGTCGTCGGGCAGGTGCTCGATGGACTGGCTCACCGACTCGTTGGTTATGTAAAGGGCGTCGCCGTCCGCGCAGGCCACGGCCTGGCCCCAGGTGGCGGCCTGGGTAAAGGCGGCCTTGATCTCCTTGCCGCTGCTCATGTCTCTCTCCTTAAGTTAGAGTATGTGCTCAAATTATTCCCAGGGCCGATTCGTAGCTCACGCTCAGCTCCAGGTCGAAAATCCCCAGGGGGTCGCCCGCCCCGCCCTCGTACAGCTCCAGGGCCCCGGCGGTGGTGAGAGCCCAGTGGGGGTTCAGTTCCGGGTCGGCCAGGGCGGCCATGACGCTGGCGATCAGCGCATCCAACTGGCTGAAATCGCTGTCCACGGCGTGCACCGCCCCCCACAGGTGGAGCACCAGGCGGCGCTGGGCGCTGCGGTCGCTCTCCTCTTTGGTTTCGAGCTTTTGGTTGAACAAGGCCAGGCCGGGCAGCTCGGGCAGCTCGTGGGCCAGGTGGATGCCCCGCACCACGGTGGCCGCGGCCAAGGGCTGGCCCTGGGCCGGGCCCATGGCAGTGAGGCAATCCATGAGGTCGCTTATGATCTGGGCGCGGGTCATGCCATGGCCTCCATTAGTTTTTGGGCGATGATCTGCCGGAGGGCGTCGGCGGCGGCCTCGGCTCCGGGGCGCAGATAGGGCCGGGCGGGCAGCTCCACTCGCTGTTTTTGCACCCAGCGGCCCTGCACCTGAAATTTAAGGTACTTGGCCTGGTTGGCTTGGATCACCGCCCCGTATTCCTGGGCGGCGGCATAGGGCGTGTCCGCGCTGAGCCGCCCCGCCCAGGTGTCGCCCTCCTGATAGACCTCGGTGCGCAGGCTGGCGGCCAGGCGGCCGGTGCGGACCTGGGGCCCGCCCCCGCCGGGGCGCATGCGCTCCAGGGAGGCGGCCAGGCCTACTTCTAGCGCTTGCTCCAAGGAGGCGCGCAGCACCTCGGGCAAGACCCGCTCCAGGCGAGTGAAGGGGTTTTCGGCGCTCACAGCAGGCTCCGGTTGCGGTAGCGCTCCAGCACCGCCTTGACCTGAGGCAGCAGCGCCCCGGAGTGGTAGCTCACCGAGCCGTCGGCCAGGGTGCGGGCGCTCACCCCTAGGCGGCCCTGCCCGGCTGCCGACTCCTGGAAGCGCACGGCGGTTTGCTCCACCGCGGCTTGGGCCAGGTCCGGGGGCGCGACGCCAAAACCGGCCCGGTAGGCCAGGCCCACGTTGTGCGCCCCCCGGGGAAAGATCATGCCGATGAGGCTCAAGACGCCGGCCCCGGAGTCCAGCAGCCAGCCCGTGCCGCCGCCGGTGGAGGCGCTGATGCTGCGGCCCTCCACAGTGAGGGTGGTCAGGCTGATTACCGGGTATTGGGTCAGGAGCAGCTCGGGATAGCCCGAGCCCGAGAGCAGGGCGTTGTCCGGGTCGTAGGCCGGGCTCTCGCTCAGGTAGGAGTAGTCCCGGGCCATTAGCTTGCGGCCGCAAAAGGCGTTGAACTGGGCGCTGATCGCCTCGATGAGCCCCTCCAACAGGGGGTCGTGGGTGGCGGCGCTGAGGCCCAGGTATTGCTTCACCTGGGCCAGGGAGGTCAGGGCGTCGGTGGATAGGGCCATGGCTCAGCTCCAGTAAAGGCCCCGGAGGCGCGGGCCTCCGGGGCGCGTGGGGTTCATCAGGCGGTGGGCACCGCGCTCAGCATGGCGAAGCGCTTCTCGTCGCTCAGGTTGAAGCCGATGCGCACCTCGGCCAGGAAGGCGGTCTGGTTGTAGGAGAAGTAGGGCTCGGCCCAGGGGTTGGTCTTGACCACCAGGCCCTGGCGCTGGCCCACCAGGGCGGAGCCGGCGAAGTCGCCCGCGAACAAACGGGTCTGGTTGGTTTCGCCGCCCAGGTTGGTGAGGATGTTGGGGTCGCGCACAAAGGGCTCGCCCCACACCAGGGGCCTGCCCTCGCTCTCGGCCCGGGGCTGGCCGGGGTGGCGGTAGATGTAATCGCCGTTGTCGTCCTTGAGGGTCATCAGGATCTTCTCGGCCTTGGGATGGCCCAGCACCGGCACCTGGGCGGCGTGGGGGGCGTTCTGGTACACCGCGAAGATCAGCCCGGCCAGGTCGTCGAAGCTCAGGTCGCCGCTGACGCTCAGAGCGTTGGTGGTGATCTTGCCCGCCAGGCCGGTGATGGGATCGGTGGCCGCGCCGGTGCCCCGCAGGCAGGCCACGTCGAATGCCTGGCCGATGGTCTCGGCAAAGAGATTCTGCAACACTTGGTCCACGCCGGGGTCGGAGTCGTCCAGGAGTTGGTTGCTCACCACCACCTTCACCGCCAAAACGTGGGAGGTCAGGGCCAGCTGGCCGAAGGTGGCCTCGCTGCGGGGCTTTTCGCCGTTGGCCACGCCGTCGCCCAGGCCGTAGGTCTCGGTGTCGCTGGCCTCGGGCACCCAGTAGGCGGTGAGCCCGCCGCTGATGGTGGGGAAGGTGATCTGACGCCCGGCCATGGGCACCTGGCGGCACAGGGACTTGATGGCGCTGAAGTTGTTGGCCAGGTTCAGCACCTCCCCGGCCTGCTCCGTGGGCACCAGATAACCCCCGGCGGTGGTGGCCCCTTCGCGCAGGTCCTTGGCCTGGGGTGCTTCCAACTGCTTCATGGCCGGGGCGCTCAGGCTCACCAGCTCCCCGGCCTCCATGTGACGGGGGGCCTGGCCCATGCCCAGGCGGCGTACGTCGCCCAGGTACTTGCTGATGCCCAGGCCGCTTCCCGGCAGCGAGGCCCCCAGGGATACCTGGCGGGGCTCCACGGCGGTGAGCAGCTTTTCCAGGCGGCCGTCGATGAGCCCCTTGAGGCTTTGTTCGTCCAGGGACAGGCCGGTGGCCTGCTCCAACAGTTCGATGATCTTGGCTTGTTTCATGCTTTTGGCTCCTAATCGCTAGGTTGGTTTCAGTTCAAAAGACCCAGGTGGTAGCGCAGGCGGGCGGCGATAAGCTCGCCCAGGGCCGCCTGGGCCAGGGCCCGCGCGGCCATGGGGTGCACCGCAGCGGGAGCGTCAGCGCCCGGGGTCCGCGCCGGGGAGGGGGTGGGGGAAGCGCCTGCCGGAGTGGGGGTAAAGCGCGGACCGCCTAGCCCCAGAGCAACCAGGGCCTCGGGGTTGGCCGGCAGTGTGACGCAGGAGATCTCGTAAAGCTCCTGCTTCAGGTAACGGGTTCCGGTCAAAGAGCGGCCGCCCACCGCGTGGGTGGCCACCTCGCTCTCCAGGGGGGCGAAGCCCACGGAAAAGGCCCGCAGATAGCCGCCCTTGTAGAGCCGGTAGATGGTGTCGGCAAAGGCGTATTCCTCGGCGGTGGGGAACTGGGCCTTGAACAGCAGGCGGCCCTGGTCCACCTTCACCGCCAGGGCCCGGGCCACCGGGGGCGAGGCGTAGTCATGGGCCCAGGGGATCACCGGGTTCTTGAGGAAGTTGGCAAAGTCCCAGCCGGTGGGCTCGATGAGGTCCCCCTGGCGGTCCACGGTGGGGCTGGAGGCCACCGCCCAGAAGGTGCGAGTCTCCTCGTCGGCTTGGCCCACCTCGAAGTCCATAACCTTGTGCACCAGTTTCATGACTGTTCTCCTTGGGCCGCCCGGCCCAGCTTGGCGAGGGTTTGGGTGATGTTCAGTCCCTGGGTCAGGCAGGCGGTGAGCTCGCGGCCCAGGGCATCCCGCCGCTCAGGGTTCAGGCCCTCGGGCAGAATGCCCTCAACCACCTGGGGCCGGGCGCTCAGCTCCCGGGCCACCTTGGCGCGCGACCACCCGGCATAGCGCCCCTCCAAGCGGGGCCAGGCCTGGGTCAGGGCCGCGCGCACCTCGGGCTCCAGCTCCACCGGAGCCCCGCCCCAGGCAGGCAAGGCCGTCTGCTGGCTGGGCTGGCTGTAGGGTGCATCGCCCCAGGCCACCGGGGGCCGCCCCTGGGAGGCGCGCAGCTCGTTGATGGTCAGCGCCCCCCGGTCTAGTTGCTCCATGGCTTCCTTGTGGCTCTGGGCCCGGTCGGATGGCACCGGGTTGTCGAACTTGAGGCTCAAACCCTGGCCGTAGCGGGGCAGCAGGAAGGCGTTCATGACGTCTTCCCACAGATCCAAACGGGGGCGCACGCACTCGGCGTTGAAGGTCACCTCGATGCCCTGGGCGTTGGCCCGGTTCACGTCCTTGACCAGGCCCAGCTTGCCCGCCGGAACCCCGTAGGCGGCCAGGATGTTGTCCTGGGTCCAACCGGCCAGTTGGGTGAACTCGAAGTCCTTGGCCGAGTAGGCCAGGGGGGTGGCCTTGAGCCCGCCATCCAACACCGTGGGCTCGAAGACATGGGCCAGGCCCTGGTGCTTCTGCCGCCAGCGGGTCAGCACCCTCCGGGCCTCGTCTTCGGTGAGGCGCTGGTCGGTGGAGAGCACCACCTCGGGCCGGGCCGAGTTCCTGAAGAAGTTGCGCTGGTAGATGCGCACCGCCAGGTCGATGTCAAAGGCGTGGGCCATGGCCTCGATGGGGCTGGCCCCGTAGACCAAGCTGCTGGGGCTGGGGTGGCGGAAGTAGAGCAGCTCGGAGGGGCGGTACCCGGTGCGCTTGCCCCCCGGCCCGTTGAACACGAACCCGGTGAGGGGCTGGCGGGTGTCCGCCCCGGTGGTGATCTCGATGAGGTCCGCCGGGTTCAGGGGCCACAGCTCGGCGGGTCGGCCCAGGGCGTTGTTCAGCACCAGCACGAAAGCCATGCCGGTCAGCTCCAGATGCAGGGCCAGGGTGTAGCGCAGCTCCCGCCCGGTGTTGAGGGGGTTGGGCCGGGCCAAGAGGTCCAGCACCGGGTGGGCCGCCACCTCCAGGCCCTGGGCCTGGTGCAGCTTCAGCGGCACCCCGGCCATGCGCCGGGCGATGGTGCTCACCGCCGCGAAGACCCAGCCCTGGTAGGCGGCCAGTTGGCGGGCCCGCCCGGTGGTGGCGCTGCCCCCCAAAAAGGGCGGCGGGCCGGGCGGGGGCGGGGGCAGCTCCAGGCGCTTGGCGCGCAGGTCGGCGAATTTCTTGCTCAGCCAATTTTTCATGTAATTCCTCACCAGACGTTGGGCCCCGTGGATTTGACCAGGCCCACCGCCCCTTCCAGGGCGTCGGGGCCGTCGTCGTGCACGTTGGGGGAAGGAAAGTGAAGCAACTGCTCGATCAACTCGCCCTGGTCCGAGTGCTCGGGGCGGAAACGCACCAGGCCTCGCTCCACCAGGGGGCTGAGTCCGGCCAGGCGCAGTTCCTTGGACAGGCGCTGGGTAACACCCCTGAGCGGCAGGCTCACCCCGGCCTCGGCGGCGGCCTGGGCGAACTGGTCCAGCAGCAGGCGCTGGAAAACGTTGTCCTCGATGCCGAACACCAAATACTTGTGCCGGGCCAGGCGGCGCAGCACCGCCCGGATGAGTTGGTCCAGGGAGCAGCGGCGGATAAAGGCGTCCAGCACGTAGAAAATCTGGCGCTCCCGGTCCAGGCCCACGGTGAGCACCGCCTTGTAGTCGCCGTGGCTGCCGGTGGCCAGGGAGGGGTCCAGGAAACCGGCCACGGCCAGCTCGCGACCGGCCAGCTCGGCGGGGTGGTAGGAGCGCAGCCACTCTTCCTGGAACAGGCCGTCCTCGTCGCGGGGGTCGTTCTGCTTTTCGGTGTTGAATGCCTTGGAGCCCATGAGCCGCTTTTGCTTGAGCAACTCGTCGGCCGGGTGGCGGGCGGGCCACAGGGAGCGGCCCTGGTTGTCCAGGGCCCGGTACACCCGGCGGGTGTAGCCGCTCCAGGGCTCCTCGGGAGAGCCCACCATTACCGCCAGGGCGCTGCGCCGCGCCAGGATGGTGCCGATGATGAACAGGCTGCCACCGGGGTCCACCGCCGGGTACACCGCCTGGTTGATCCACTCCAAACACTCGCGCACCAGGCGGGGATTGCGCACGTTCTTGTCGTTCTCCAGGTCGTCCAGGATCACCAGGTCGGGCCGGTGGCGGCCGTGCTTGACTCCCCTGAGGCGCTGGCCGCTGCCCCGAGCCAACACCCTGGCGTGGCCGCCCACCACGAAGTCGCCCGCCGGGCCTTCTGAGCGGCAGCCGGGGCCGAAGTCCTCGGCCAGGCGGGGGCTCTGCCCCAGCTCCAGGCGCAGGTAGGAGGTCAGGTCGCCCGCCAGGTCGGCGGTGTCACTGCCGATCACCACGAAACGCCGCCGCTGGAAAAGGAGTTGGTGCAGCACGTAGCCAAAGGAGACCAGTGTGGTCTTGGCAAAACCCCGCGGCGCGGCCACGGCCACCGGCACCACCGCCGAGCCGCGCGTGGTCAAGAGCTCCACCAACTCGTGGTGAAAGGGCGCGAAGGCGTCCGAGAAATAGTGGGGCAGATAGGCGCGGCAAAAATACAAGGGGTCTTCGGCGGCCCGAGCCTTGCGCACCGTCGGGGGCGGGTCGTCCGGGCCAAAGGCCCCGGCCTCGGTGTGCAAGCGGCCCACCACCTCGGCGGCCCGCTGGCGGAAGCGGGCGGCGCTCATCTTGCGGGCGGCGGCGCTGCTCATGCCCCACCCTCCGTATCCAGGCGGGCGAAAAACTTTTCCAACAGACCGCCCAGCCAGGCACGCTCCTGCTCATGACCCGGCTGTTCTCCGGCCAAGGCGGCCAGGCGCTCGCCCACCTCCACCGCCGCCGCCTTGAGGTCGTAGCCCTCGCGCTCCAGACGGGAGCAGGCGGCGGCGATCTTGGCCAGATGGTCGGCGTCCTGGGGAGTCAGCTCGCCCAGGGAGATAAGCTCCTCCACCCGTTGGCCCAGAAGCTGGCGCAGGGCGGCGGCGGCTCCCCGTGGGTCGGACCACCAGGCCCGGCGGCGGGCCTCCCAGCTACCGGCGGCACACCAGGCGGCCACCCGCTGGGGTTTGAGGCCCAACTCGGCGGCAATGGCCGCCGTCTCCAGCCCGGCCATGAAGCGGGCGCGGGCCTGGTCCCGCAGCTCCTGGGCCGAAGCGCTCACTCGGCCATCTCCGCCAGCTCGCGGCTCAGGGCCTTGTACTCGCGCACCGCGGCCACCAGTTCCTCCATGGCCTGCTCGGCGTGGTCGATGCGCATGGCCTCCACCCCGTCGAAGTTGTAGAGGTAGTAGTTGATGTCCTTGCCCAGGCGGTCGATCTTGATCTCCAGTTGCTTGAGACGTTCACGCTTCTCGGCGCGCAGGCCCCTGGCGATCAGGCGCGATGTCCTCTCCACGGCTACCTCCACAAGCTTTGGGCCACCTGGAACAGCAGCCACAGGGTGAAGAGCCCTCCGGTGTATGCGGCCAGGCGGGTCTCCAGGCGGTCCAGGCGCTGGTCCAGGCCCCGGCACTGGGTGCCCAGGTTTTGGGCCCCGGCGGCCAGGTCGGCGTTGATGCGCCGCTGCTCGGCCACGCTCATCTTGAGCACCGTGTCCAAGCGCCTGAGTTGCCCGCGCAGGCTCTCCAGGGCCACCTTGATCTCCTCCTCGCCCACAGGAGGGCTAGCTCTCGGTGATGCCCAAGAGGCCCTGGCGCAGGAAGATGGCCACCAGGCCGGTGAGGCCGGTCTGGGCCGCCTCCCACAGGGTGGCCTCCCCGGCGTAAAAGCCGCCGATGGCGGTGAGCACTCCGGCCAGGCCGGTCCAAAAGGTCTTGGTCTTCATAAGGCTCATGCTCGGCTCCTTGCTGCGGCGGCATCGGCCGCCGGTGAAGTGTTGCCCCTGAGCCTAGGCCCGGCCCAAGGGGCGGCCCAGGCAGAGGGCACACAAATACGCCTTCCCCAGGGGGAGCGCGGCACTGCTTCCCTGGGCTATCTCCGGGCTTGGTTGTAAGGGGGGTGGGGGGAGCGGGTCGGAGGGAAAGAGGGCTAGTTGTCACTTCCGGGGCGGTTGGGGTGGAGGATGTAGCGCAGATGGCGGGTGGACAGGCCCCAGCGCCGGGCCAGCTGACGGGTGTTGGCCCCGTCGAACTCATCGCGGATAAGCTGGTTGCGCAGCTCCAGCAACGAGCGCTCCAGCTTGGGGAAGTACACGCTGTTGCCCGAGAACACCTGGGCCAAATGCAGGGTGGGCTCCAGGCCGATGACCCCGGCGATCTCCTGGTACACCTCGGGTAGCTGCTCGGCCTGCACCCGTTTCATCCAACCGGGCACCAGGCCCGGTCCTCTCAAAAGGTTCTGTTCCATGTTGGCTCCTTGAGCTTTTGGTTCAAAACGATCCTGCCTATGTGCTATTTGTGGAGGACTCGCAGGTCAGGTTAATATAACCTTTATGAGCATAAGTCAATACAAATTAAAATCCCTTAAAAAGAAAGCCGCCCTCACGGCGGCAGGCTTGGCGTCGGGCGGTTTGTGGTCCGGTTGTCTGGTTCTGCGCCTCAGCCCGCCCCAGCCCAGCTGGCCGCCCGCGCCGCCGCCACCCACTCAGGACGCGGCCACCTTGGGCCTGTACCTGATCCTGGTCCTGCTGCTGCTGTTGTTCGTTTTGCTGGGGTTGGCCGCCCGCCGGGCCTGGCGGCAGGCGGGGGAGGGCATGCCTTTGGACCAGGAGGATCAGGCCTTGTTGCGCACGGCGAGGGATGCCTTGGTGTTTGTTATTAAGCGCCGCATGAGGAGGGCTAGGTTGGTGCTGGTGGGCAAACGCTAGCTTGTCCGGCTGCGCCAGGCACCCGGGGGCTGCGTTGCCGACATCGCTTGGACCTCGGGGTAGGTCTACTACCCCTGCGTCCCTCACTCGTTTCCGCCTTGCCTGGCACTCTCTGGCTGTGCCGCGCGGCTGCGCCAGACCCCGCATGGCTGCGTTGGCGACATCGCTTGGACCTCGGCGTAGGCGTACTACGCCTGCCCCTTGTTCGCCTGCCGCCTTGTCCTGCGGCGCCTGGCTGTGCCGCGTTCCTTGTCGTTGCGAGGAGCGTAGCGACGAAGCAATCTCTGTTGGAAGCATGCGCCTCCGCGCAGGCACCAACGCCTCGTTCATAACCTCCTCCAACCAATAGCGGTCATGGCGAGAAGCGGCGGAGGCAGGGGTTGGGAAGGTAAAGGCGGCATTCCCGCCGCGACGTGGCCATCTTCCTTTTCCTTCGTCGTGCCTGGGTTGGCCAGACAAGGCCCCACCGCCCTCCATGCTCCGCACCCCTCCCGCCTGGGGGAAGATGAAGATCACCACGTCGCATCTTTTGCAAGATGCTCCTCGTGATGACCACTATTGCTAACTTGGGGAGGACTCAAGAAAAAAAAGCGCCCGGCTGCTGCCGGACGCTCTGCTTGGTTCTATCACATGGGCACGTGGTTCTCGGGCTTCCGTCTCGCCCCTAGTTGGAGGACACCCCCAACCGCTGCTCCAGGAAGGCCAGCTCGGCGGTCAGCTTGGGCTCGATCTCCAGCTTGCGCTCGATCTGGTCCACCCCGTACATCACCGTGGCGTGGTCGCGGTTGAACACCTGGCCTATGGCCGCGAAGGAGGCGTCGGTGTGGCGTCGGCACAGGCACATGGCCAGGTTGCGGGGCCGCACCACCGCCTTCTTGCGGCTCTTGCCGGTGAGTAGCTTCAGGTCCAGGTCGTAGACATTGGCCACCAAGTCGCGGATCTGGCCCGGGCTCACCCGGCGGAGGCGGTCGGCGATCTGGCCCAGCACCTCGGCGGCCAGGCTCAGGTCCAGGGGCCGCCCGGTCAGGCTGGAGCGGGCCATGAGCCCCACAAGGGACGAGCGCAGGCGGCGCACGTCGTCGGGGATCTCCTGGGCCAGGAACTCCAGCACCTCCTCGGGCACGTGTATGCCCTCCTGGGAGGCCTGACGCCGAAGGATGCGCACCCTGGTGTTGAAGTCCGGGGGCTCGATGCCCACGGTGACGCTGTCGGACAGGCGGCTGACCAGGGCCGGGGCCAGGCCCTGGAGCTGGGACGGGGCCATGCGCCCGGTGAACACCACTTTCTTGCCCGCGTCGGCCAGGGCGTCCAGGGTGTAGACCAGCTCGTCCTGGGTCTTGTCCTTGCCGGCCAGGAACTGGACCTCTTCCAAGAGCAGCAGGTCGCAGCCCAGGCGGAAGCGGTCCTTGAACTGGTCGGCCCGCTTGCCCCTGATGGCCGCGATCATCTGGTTGGTGAAGTCCTCGGCGGTGAGGTAGGCCACCCTGGTCTCGGGCATGTAGCCCAAAATCTGGTGCCCCACCGCCTGGGTGAGGTGGCTTTTGCCCAGGCCGGTGCCGGAGATGAGGAACAGGCCGTTACTGAACAGCCCGCCGCCTCCGGCCAGGGCCTTGGCCGCGGCAAAGGCGAACTCATTGCCGCCGCCGGCAATGAAGTTGTCGAAAACGTAGCGTTGGTTCAGGCGCGGCATCTGCAGAGCCCCCATGCGGGGCAGCTCCATCTGGCGGGGAGCCGGGGCCGATTTGGGAGCCGGGCGGGAGGCGCGGCGCGGGGCCGCCTTGGGGGCCTCCAGGGCCAGCTCCAAATCGGGGCGCAGCTCCTGGAGCCGCTGCCTGAGCCTGGGCGCGAAACGTTCGTAAATGGTGTTCAGGTGCAGTTGGTTGGGGCAGACCAGGGTGAGCCGGGACCCCTGCAAAGGCTGGGGTTTCAGCGGCTCCAGCCACAGGCCGGAGTCTTGGGAGTCCAACTCGCCTTCCAGGCTGCTCAAAAGCTCCTGCCACAAAGTGATCGCCTCGGCTGGCCTAGCCGAGGCGCTGATAGGAGCATCCAACAAGGGGGTGTTGTGCTTATGTGTTTGGCCGTGGTTCATGGTTGAGGAAAAAAAGCCCCCGTTAAACCGCGACAAGGCGGCATTAGTAAGAAAAATATGACTTTAGTTAAGTGTGACCCGGTGCGACATTTAGTCTTGCCCATAATGTCCGAGCAACCCTCCCACGGTCAATCGCCATATGCCTTGGCCTGGCTTGCGAGGCTTCTCTACTTGCCCACACTGACAACATACTGGTTTCACTATAAATTCAAGCTTAAATCATCTAGGTGCCTGAATGAAGGCCTTTGCGGGCGGTTGGGCTAAGCTCTCCCCATGCTTAGGTTTCTCAATAATGTCACAACTGTGCCATAATTTGGCCACATAACGAAAAGTCGTTTTTCGCTGGTTTTCGCGTTTTATCGCCAATTTACTCCCATTTTGTCTCTTATTGAAGACGCCGCGGGGTAACCAACGGAAAATATGACCAAAGAGCGCGGACCGGCCCAGGGAGGGGCTTCAAAAAAAAGACGCCCGCCCCGGCGGGACCGCCGCCGAAGCGGGTTTTTGTTTCAAGATGCGTAATTCCGCCCGGGGATCAGGCTCCAAACCGCTCCCGGCCCGCGCATGGCCCGGCTTGGTTCACAGCGCCTGTGAAAGCGGGGTGGCCGCTTCCCCAAAGGCCTGGGCCACCGCCGGATGCACGATGTGCCCCCCGGCCACGTTGACCCCCAAGGCCAGGGCCGGGTCCTGCCGGGCGGCGGCCAGGCCCCCCTGGGCCAGGACCAGGGCGTAGTGCAGGGTGGCGTTGGTCAGGGCGAAGGTGCTGGTGCGCGACACCGCGCCGGGGATGTTGGCCACCCCGTAATGAATCACGCCGTGCATGGTGTACACCGGATCGGAATGGGTGGTGGGGCGCATGGTGGCCACGCAGCCTCCCTGGTCGATGGCCACGTCCACGATCACCGTGCCCTGCTCCATGCTCCTCACCATCTCCTCGCTGACCAGTTGGGGGGCCTTGGCCCCGGCCACCAGCACCGCCCCGATCACCAGGTCGCTGTCCGCGCAGGCGGCGGCCACGGTGTCAGGCAGGGAGTAGAGGGTGGTCACCCGCCCGCCGTAGAGATCGTCCAGATAGCTCAGGCGGGGCTGGCAGCGGTCTATGGCCGTCACCCGGGCCCGCAGGCCCAGAGCCATCTTCAGGGCGGCGTGGCCCACCACCCCGGCTCCCAAAATGGTCACCCGGCCGGGCCGCACCCCGGGCACCCCACCCAAGAGCACCCCCCGGCCTCCCTGGGGCCGCTCCAGATAGTGGGCCCCGGCCTGCACCGCCATGCGCCCAGCCACCTCGCTCATGGGCACCAGCAGGGGCAGGCTGCCGTCGGGCAGTTGGATGGTTTCATAGGCCACCGCCTGCACCCGGTCGGCCACCAGGCGGCGAGTAAGCTCCGGCTGGGCGGCCAGATGCAGATAGGTGTAGAGCAAGAGGCCGGGCCGGAAAAAGCCGTATTCCGAGGGCAACGGCTCCTTGACCTTGACCACCATCTGGGCCTCCCAGGCCCCGGCGGCGTCGGTGAGTTGGGCCCCGGCCAGGGCGTAGGCCTCGTCGCTGATGCCCGCCCCCAGTCCGGCCCCGGCTTCCACCCGCACCTGGTGACCGGCGGCCACCACTTCGCGCACTCCGGCCGGCACCATGGCCACCCGGTACTCTTCGGTCTTTATTTCCTTGGGCACCCCTAGCAGCATGATCCGTCTCCTGATGTGGCAATAGGGTTGGGGGCGCTTTCCACCGCCCCTAAACCATTTTTGCGCCTCTCATCCCCTGTCTTTCAACCGCGGTCGCGTAGTTGCCCACGGTTTTTCAACCGACTGCCGCGCGGTCTCCATGGGTTTTGCACCGCCAATAATGACTTATCAACATTTTATCCACCGTGTTTTCAACACAATCAGCCAGTTATCCACCGAATATCGTTAATTTATCAACCGGATTAAATATAATTACATCAATGCGTTGTCATGGTTTTCCACCGAAACGGCCCCGCACGGTGGAAAAGTGCCTTTCGCCGGGATGCCGCCTCGCCGCCGTTGGCGGTGGAAAACTCCGCCCGCCGCGCCTTGGCTTGCCCAGGGCCGGGGCGGGTGCTAGTCTCAATTACTAGCGGGCGGCGCACGCCCGGCTGGAAGGAGACACCTTGCTGGATCTGCACAGCCATGTGCTACCCGGACTGGACGACGGGGCCCCGGATATGGAGCAGGCCCTGGCCATGTGCCGCCTGGCCCTGGACGACGGGGTGAGGCTCATGGCCGCCACCCCCCACTGGTATCCGGCCCGCGACCCCCTGACCATGGGCGACATCTCCCAGGCGGTGGAGGCGCTCCGGGCCGAGTTGGCCTTCGCCGGCCTGCCCCTGGAGCTGGTGGCCGGGGCCGAGGTGGCCCTGGACCCGGATTTGCCCCGCCTGGCCCGGGAGGGTGTGTTGCCCACCCTGGGGGGCGGCCCCTACTTCCTCCTGGAGTGCCCCCTGCACACCAGCCCCCGCCTGCTGCCCGATATCATCTACAGCCTGCGCCTGGCCGGGCTGCGCCCCATCCTGGCCCATGCCGAGCGCACCTGGGCGGGCAGCGAGAGCTGGGACTGGCTGCAAGGCCTGGTGGGCCAGGGCTGCCTGGTGCAGGTGACCGCCGCCAGCCTCACCGGCAAGATGGGCTCGGCCCCCAAAAAGACCGCCGAGGCCCTGCTGGGCCTGGGGCTGGTGAACCTGTTGGCCAGTGACGCCCACTCGGCCTCCTGGCGTCCGCCGGGGCTCAGCCAGGCGGCGGCGATGGCCGAGCGCTTGTGCGAAGCCGGGGCCGCCGAGGTGCTCACTCGCCTCACCCCCCAGGCGGTGCTGGCCGGGGAGGAGCCTCCTCCCGCCCCCCGGCCCGCCCAGCGGCGCGGCCTCTTCTTCTGGCGCAAATGATCCGGGCCGTGGACTCTGAACCCTCCTCTGCCCTGGCCCGCGACCTGGCTATCCTGCTCTTGGCCGGGGTCCTTTCCCTGGGGGCCCTGTGGCTGGCCGGGGGGCCCCGCCTGGCCCCGGACTCCTTCCGCTATCTGAGCGCGGCCCAGCGGATAAACCTGGACCTGCCCCTGGTGGGCCAGCAGCGCCTGGCCCCCGGCTACACCCATTCCCTGGCCTGGCTGCAACGCCGGGGCCTGGACCTGCTGGCGGGAATCCAGGTGGCGGCCCTGGCGCAGTGCCTGCTTTCGCTGGCCGCCGCCGGGATGGCCTATGTGGCCCTGGCTCCCTTGTGGGGCCGCCGGGCCGCCCTGCTGGGAGGGCTCATCTACCTGCTTTTGCCCAACCTCCAGCGCTGGAACCTCTATATCCTCTGCGACGGCCCGGCCGACAGCATGCTGGTGATGATCATGGCCGCCACCCTCATGCTGCCCCGCCGTGCCTGGGCCCTGGCCCTGCTCCTGGCCGCCGGGGCCTGGTTGGGCCTGCTGCGCTCGGAGGGGTTCATGTTTTTGCTGCCGCCGCTCATCTACCTGGCCTGGCGGCGGCGCTGGTCGGCCGCGGGCGCGGTGGCCGCCTTGACCGCCGCCCTGGCCCTGGGCCAGGACATGGTCGCGGCCGCCGGGGCCCAAGACATGATGAACTTTCTCCGGCAGGGGGTGGTGATGTGGGGCATGTCCAGTCTGGCCCCGCCGCCGGGGCTGGCCGCCATCACGGCCACGAGCCCAGCCCATTTTTATTGGCTGGTCGCCGTCAGCCACCCCGCCTGGCTGCTGGAACTCATGGGTCTGCGGGTGTTTTGGCTGCTGTTCTACGCCTACCCGCCCCACCATCCCCTGTGGTACAGCGTCGCCGCGCCGGGGCTGGCCTTGGCCCTGTACCTGCTGGCCGCCTGGGGCACCTGGCGCGGCAAGGGGCAGCGGGGCGAGGCCTGTCTGGTGTGGGGTTTCCTGGTGGTGGCGGCGGTGGTGGCGGCCCTCACCTGGGTGGCCTCGGATGGCCGCTTCCTCACCAGGCCCCTGTGCTGCCTGGTATTTTTGGCCGGTCTGGGGCTCGACCGCCTGCTGCTCGGCGGTGGGCCGGGCCGGGTTCCGGGCAAAAGATAGGCCGCCGCGCTGTGTGGTGCGCGGCGGCCTGAAATTGTCGCGAGGGAGGGGGGCTAGCTTTTTTCGGTCTTTTTTTCCTCAAGGCGCTCGGACTTGGCCGAGTTCAACTCTTCGGCCCCGTCTTCCTTTACCCCGCCCTTGAAGTTCTTGATGGCCTTGCCAAGGTTGCCTCCGATTTGAGGCAGCTTGCCCGCCCCGAAGATCAAAAGGACAATGACCAGGATGATTAGAAGTTCGGGAATGCCTATCCCGCCGATCATAACCTTAGCCTCCTCCCAGGTGAGATGCCTTCACGGCCCTCAGTCCAGGTGTTCCTCCATGAGCTTCAGGAAGGCGGGCGATCCCCGGAATTCCTGATTGGCCTGCATATGGGCCAACCAAGTGCGCCAGGTGCCTGCCCATTGGGGAGTGTGCCAAAAGGCCTCGGGCTCACTCCCCTTTTCCATACGGCGAAACGCCTCGTACTCTTCTTGGCAAACCTCGCAGAAGGGGTAGGGGGCGTCCATCGGCGGCGGGGTCATGAACTCGGCGGGCTGGCCGCAGTGGGCGCAACGCCTGGGGCATAAGCCGCAGTTGAGCGAACCTGCCACGGCCTGAGCCCGGCGGCGGGCCCTTCCTTCGGCTATGCGCCGATCCTTGCTTTTGCGCCCTTGAAGGTCGATAACCTCGGCCACGGGACACCCCTTAACCTTCCAGCAATGCGATTAAACTCTACCAGCGGCCCCATATGCAGTCAAGCAGGGGGGCGCTGGGCCAGACCCGCCGCGATGCCCTGAACCATGGCCTGGGCGGCGGCCACCGGGTCCGGTGCGGTGCGGATGGGGCGGCCCACCACGATGTGGCTGGCTCCGGCGGCCATGGCCCTCTCTGGGGTCATCACCCGCTTCTGGTCGTGCACCTCGCCGCTGGCCGGGCGGATGCCGGGGCAGACGACGAGCGCTTCTGGACCCAGCAGGCCCCGCACCGCGCCCGCCTCCAGGCCGGAGCACACCACCCCGGCGCAGCCCGCGGCCAGGGCCAGGGAGGCCCGCCGCAGCACCAGGGCCTGGGGATCGCACAGCTCCGGCGGATAGCCCATGGCCTTCAGCTCTTCGCCGCCCAGGCTGGTGAGCACGGTGACCCCCAGCAGGCGCGCCCTGCCCAGGTCCATGTCCGCGAAGATGCCCGCCTGGTCGGCGTGGCAGGTGATGAGGTCCACCCCGAGACCCACCGCCGAACGGGCGGCGGCCCGCATGGTGGCCGGGATGTCGTGCAGTTTCAGGTCCAGGAAGATGGCCTTGGCCCCGGCCCGGCGCACCCGGCTGACCACCTCCGGCCCGGCGCTGACAAACAGCTCCAACCCAACCTTGAACACCCCCACCTCCGGGGCCAGCAGGCGCACCAAACTCTCGGCCTCGTCAGCCGTGGCCACATCCAGGGCGAATATCAAGCGGTCGCGTGGGGTCATGGGGCCATCTCCTCCAGATTCATGGCATCGTATTCCCTGGCCAGCAGGACCATTTCGCCCTGCTCCCGGAAGCTGTACAGGCTGTCGCGCCCCACCACCAGGTGGTCCAGGAGCGTGAGGCCCACCCCCCGGCAGGCAAAGTATAGCTGACGGGTCAAGCGGCGGTCCGCCGCGCTGGGGGTGGGGTCGCCGCCGGGGTGGTTGTGGGCGGCCACCACCTCGGCGGCCCCGGCGGCCAGGGCTTTGGCCACCACCTCCCGGGGATAGACCACCGCCTGGTTCAGGGTCCCGCTGAACAGGTCCTCGCTGGCCAGCACCCGGCGGCGGCTGTCCAGCAGAAGAACCCGGAACACCTCCTGTTTCAAGGGCCCCATGGTGAGCAGCAGATACTCCGCCGCCTGGGTGGGGTCGCCCAGGGCGGCTCCGTCCATGAGCCGGTCCTCCAGATAGCGCCGGGCCACGGCGGGCACCAGCTTTAGCCCCAGGATGTTCTTGGGGCCGATGCCCTTTATCTTGGCCAACTCAACGGGCGGGGCCTCCAGCACCGCGCGCAGGCTGCCCAGTTCCTTCAGCATGCTCCTAGCCTGCTGCTTGCAGTCCTGCCGGGGGGTGGCCAGGGTCAGGAGCAGCTCCAGGGCCTCCTCGTCGGTGAACTTGCCCAGGCCGTGGGCCAGGAACTTGTCCCGCAGGCGCTCGCGGTGGCCCGCGCCGGGGTGGGGCGGGGCCCCCATCAGCTCCACACCCCGGCGATGGGCTGGGAGCAGGAGGGGCACAGCCCGGTCTTGGCCACCTGGTCGTTCACCGAGTAGCCCCGGCGGCCGATGATCTTCTCACCGCAGGCGGGGCACTTGGTGCTCTCGCCCTCGTGGCCGAAGAGGTTGCCCGGATACACGAAGCCCAGCCCCGCCTGCAAACCCAGGCCCATGGCCATCTCCAGGGTGGCCACCGGGGTACGCTCCGGGCCGCCCTCGGCGTACTTGTAGCGGGGGGTGTAGGCGCTGATGTGCCAGGGTACCTCGGTGGAAAGCTCCTTGGCGATGAAGCGGGCCAGCTTGGTCAGCTCCAGGGGCGAGTCGTTCTTGCCGGGGATGAGCAAGGTGGTCACCTCCAGCCAGATGCCCGCCTGGCGCATGCGTTTCAGGGTGTCCAGCACCGGCTGCAGGGAGGCCTTGCATTCGCGGCGGTAAAAGCCCTCGCTCATGGCCTTGAGGTCCACGTTGGCCGCGTCCAAAAGGCCCTTGCATTTTTCCAGGCAGTCGGCCGACTCGTAGCCGTTGGTCACGAACACGTTCTTTAGCCCCGCCTCATGGGCCAGCTTCATGCAGTCAAAGGCGTATTCAAAGTAGATGGTGGGCTCGGTGTAGGTGTAGGCGATGGAGGCGCAGCCCGCCTTTTTGGCCGCGGCCACGATCTGCTCCGGCGACACTTCCGCCCCGCCCGGCCCGCCGCCGGGAATGTCCTTGCCCCCTTCCCGGGTGTACTGGCTTATGTCCCAGTTCTGGCAAAAGGCGCACTGGAAGTTGCAGCCGATGGTGGCGATGGAGTAGCTGCTGGAGCCGGGCAAAAAGTGGAAAAGCGGCTTTTTCTCTATGGGGTCCGGGTTGCCCGCGATGGGCTTGCCGTAGACCAGGGAATAGAGGGTGCCCCCTTGGTTTTCGCGCACCTGACAGATGCCCCGTTTGCCCTCGTCGATGAGGCAGCCATGGGCGCACAAGCGGCAGCGCACCTTGTCGTGATTGCTCATTTTGTCGTAGAGCATGGCCTCGTGCATGGCTTTTTCTCCTAGATATAGGGCCAGATTAACACAAGCGCTCGTCAGATGCGTAAAGTGAGGGCTTTTGATATACCTTGCCTTTATCAGGAATTATCCCTAGCATGGGAACCGTTAAAACCAATAGTCGGGCCCGCACTCAATCCACAACAGGAAATCTTAGGAGCGATCGATCATGAGGTTTGACAGAGCTTGCCTGGCCCTGGCCGCCATGGCCTTGATCCTGGCCTGGGCCTTTCCGGCGTTCGCCGCCGACAACCCCTTCAAGTTGGCGCCGCCCTTCAAATCCGCCATCATCAAATACGCTTACTCGGGCACCCAGAAGGGCCAGTCCACGGTCTATTTCAAGGGGAACGTCCGGGCCGAGCACAAGCAGGTGGCCACCAAGATCCTGGGCTTCGGCAGCGAGGACAACACCATCATAATCACCGATCCCCAGCGCATCACCACCGTGGACCTGGGCAAGAAAGAGGCATATTACACCGGCAACTCCATGACCTACATGGCTCAGGAGTACGAGAAACTCACCCCGGCCGAGAAAAAGCGGGTCAAGAAAAACGCCGAAGAGATGGCGGGCAACTTCCTGGCCGCCATGGGCGGCGGCAAGCCCGAGATCAAGCAGGGCACCTTCATGAACCATCCGGTGGAGATCGTCAGCGTCATGGGCCTGACCAGCTACACCTGGAAGGACAAGCACGTGGTGCTCAAGCAAGAGGGCAGCATCATGGGCATGCAGATGAACATGGTGGCCACGGAGGTCAAGACCGGGGTGCCGGTGCCTTCGGACATGCTTCAGCCGCCCGCGGGCATCAAGCCGGTGTTCAACCAAGAGGCCGACGACCAACAGCGCAAAATGGCCAAGCAGGTCATGGACATGCTCAAGGACCCGGACTTCGGCAAGAAGCAGAACCAGGCCATGCAGGACGCCTCCCGCCAGGCCCAGCAGGAGCAGAGCCAACAGGCGCCCCCCGCCTCCGGCGAGTCCACCTCCGCCCCGGCCCAGAAGGACGGCCAGGCCGACCCGGTGAAAGAGGGCCTGGACGCGGTGAAGAAGCTTTTCAAATGGTAAAAAATTTCCCGCGCCGGAGGCTCCTCCGGCGCGGGAAAGTCGTTCGCACTATTTAGTCAGACGCCTCGCGCCTAATACCCCATCTTCTTGAGGCCCTGCTCCTGGCGGGACCATTTGGGCTCCACCCGGACCATCAGGTCCAAAAACACCTGTTGGCCGATGAGCTTTTCCAGGTCCATGCGGGCCTGGGTGCCGATCTTTTTGACCATGGCCCCGCCCTTGCCGATGATGATGCCCTTGTGGCCCTGGCGCTCCACGTGGATGGTGGCGGTGATGGCCACCGGCCGGCCCTCCTCCTCGGGCTCCAAATACTGGTCCACGGTCACGGCGGTGGAGTAGGGCACCTCCTGGCCGGTGAGGCGGAAGACCTTTTCGCGGATCAGCTCCGAGGCCAAAAAGCGCATGGGCAGGTCGGTGATGACGTCCGGGGGGAACAAGGCCGGTCCCTCGGGCAGGACCTGGGTCAGCTCGGCCAACAGATTATCCACTCCGTCGCCGTTCTGGGCGCTGATGGGCACCAGGGCTTTCCAATCGCCCCACTGGGCGGCCCGTGACAACAACGGCAACAGGGCCTCTTTCTTGGGTAACAGGTCGATCTTGTTGAGGGCCAGGATCACCGGGCTGTTGGCTTGGGTCAGGCGGGGGGCCAGGGCCTGGGCCCGCTCCATGCCCTTGGCGGTGATCTCGGCCATGAACAGCACCGCGTCCACGTCGCTCAGGGCGTCCATGGCGGTGGCCACCATGCGCCGGTTCAGGGCGTTCTTGGCCGCGTGGATGCCGGGGGTGTCCAGGAATATGATCTGGGCCTCGGGCAGGTTGTGCACCCCCAACAAACGATGCCGGGTGGTCTGGGGCTTGTCGCTGGTGATGGCCAGCTTGAAACCCAAGGCCTTGTTGAGGAAGGTGGACTTGCCCACGTTGGGCGCGCCGATTATGGCCACGAAGCCTGATTTCATCTCTATCCTGACTAGTTATGGTTAGTCTCAATTAAAACCTAGCTTACCGTAGGCAACCGGTTCTGGTAAGAGGCATTTTGGGCTCAGCGGTCGGGAGTCCCGCGCGGCGCGGCGCTGGTCCGATTTCCCTTGGCTCCCGGCGTGGCGGTGCTAACATAAAATAAGAGCGCAACTTGTCAGGGAATTCATAAGTTCACGGTGAAGAAGATGGCCAATCCGGTTTTCATAGCAGGCGCGGCGCTGGGCAGGTTCGGAAAGCGCAGCGACAGCCTGGAGCAGATGATGATCGAGGCCGCTCAGGCGGCCCTGAACCAGGCCGAGTTGGAGGCGGTGGACGCGGTGTATCTGGGGGTCATGGACCCCGGCGAGTTCACCGGCGACTCCAACCTGGCCGCGGTGCTCACCGACCAGCTGGGCCTGCCGGGCACCCCGGCCTCGCGGGTGGAGACGG
The DNA here is from genome assembly GCA_018896025.1 of Pseudomonadota bacterium. GTDB lineage: Bacteria > Desulfobacterota > Desulfarculia > Desulfarculales > Desulfarculaceae > Desulfoferula. The sequence goes on along the minus strand of JAHIND010000005.1, from coordinate 35,770 downwards.
CCAGCAGCACCGGGGCGGCGGTCTTGGAGAGCGCCTTTTACGCCGTGGCCAGCGGCTACGTGCAAAACGCCCTGGTGGTGGCGGGCGAAAAGATGACCCATCTGCCCACCACCGAGACCACCCGCATCCTGGCCCGGGTCATCGACCGGGTGGAACGCAGCTACGGGGCCACCATGCCCGCCCTGGCGGCCATGATCGCCCGGCGCTACGCCTTTGAGGGCGAGTTGGACGAACAGACCCTTAGCCGGGCCCTGGGCGCGGTGGCCATCAAAAACCACGCCGGGGGGGCCCTGAACCCCTACGCCCAGTTCCAAAAGGCCATCGACATCGACAAGTACCTGGCCAGCCGCATGGTGGCCGATCCTCTGCGCATCTACGACTGCGCGCCCATCAGCGACGGCGCGGCGGCCATGGTGCTAAGTAGCCGCCCCGCCCTGCTCAACCTGGTGGGAGTGGGACATGCCACCGACACCCTGGCCGTGGGCCGCCGGGGGTCATTCACTTCCTTCAACTCCACCAAGCAGGCGGCCCAAAAGGCCTACAAGATGGCCGGGCTGGGTCCGGCGGACATCGACCTGGCCGAGGTGCACGACGCCTTCACCATCTTCGAGATCATCGGCAGCGAGGACCTGGGCTTCTTCGCGGCGGGCGAGGGCTGGAAGGCGGCCCTGGAGGGCGAGACCGGCCGCGATGGCCGCCTGCCCATCAACGCTTCGGGCGGGCTCAAGGCCAGGGGCCACCCGGTGGGGGCTTCGGGCCTGGCCCAGGTGGTGGAGCTGGCCTGGCAGATGAACGGCCAGGTGGAGGCCTCGCGTCAGCTACCCAAGGTGGACGTGGGCCTGGCCCAGTCCATCGGCGGCCTGGCCAACAACAACCTGGTGACCATCCTCACCCGCACCGACCGCAAGCGAACCTGGCAGGTGCCCGAGGAGCTGGAGTACCAGCCCACCCTGGCCCCCAGCCGCCCCTTGCTCCAGGTGCAGAGCCTCAAGCCGGGTCGGGGCACCCTGCTCACCTGGACCGAGCTTTACAGCCCGCCGCCCGGCTTCGAGGTGCCCCTGAACCTGGGCTACGTGCAGTTGGCCGACGACTCGGTGATTCTGGCCCACGGGCGCATGGAGCCTCCCTTCAGGCTGGACGGCACGGTCACCGTGGACGTGGAGGGCGAGCACTTCGTGTTCAAGCACCGCGACACCGCAGGCGAGCTGATAAAGCAGATCGGCAACCTGGCTCGCCAGGTGGTGGGTTGGTGGAGCGCGGTGGAGGACGTTTCCACCGGCGCGGTGCGCGACCGCAAGGCGGCCAAGCTCAAGGCGGCCCGCAAGAAGCGCCGGGTGCAGGCCGCCGACGGGGACGGCGAGCCCCAGCCTGATGCGCGGGACTAAGATTGGTAGTACATAGCGATCCTAGGCGCGGGCCGGGTGGCGGTTTTCCGGCCCGGCCGTTTTGCCATGTTCAGGTTCTTGAAAGAGAGGAAACTTGGAAGCTACCTCAACGGTGCAGGTGGACAATGAGCAGGTGGTGGTGACCGAGTGGCGGCTGGCCCCCGGGGCCGGTACGGGGTTCCACGTGCATGAGCGCGACTACGTGGTGATTCCCCTCACCACCGGAGTTCTGCGCCTGGAAGAGCCCGGCGGGGTGGTGCGCGAGGTGCCCCTCATGGCCGGGGCCTCCTACGCCAGACAGGCCGGGGTGAGCCACAACACCATGAACGGCGGCGACCGGGAGTTCCGCTTCGTGGAGGTGGAGCTTAAGTAAGACCGCCCATCGCTCGTCCGGTTTAGCGTAGGTTGGGTAGAGTGGCCTTGGGCCCGAAACCCAACCTGCTCCTTCCTCTACATCCACAGCGCTCAATTCCACAAAACACCTAGTGCCATGGGAACTTTTGGCTTGAAGACGCAGTTTGCCGTCGCGTAGGTTGAATACGGGCGGGCCGGAGCCGGGCACTGGGGCTTGGCGTCCGGACGCCCCCATGGGAGGGAAAATATGCCACGTTGCTTACGAGTAATTTTTGGCGGCTTGGCCGTGCTGCTGGCCTTGTCGTTGGCCGATGGGGCCTGGGCCCAGCCTTTGAGCGACTGCCAGAGCACCTGCGCCCAACTGAAGGCCGAAGGCACGCTCGGAGGTCCCGAGGATATGCAGCAATGCCTGGACCTGTGCGGCAAGTTCAAGGACGCGGGCATTGACGGCATCTCCTTCAAGTGCTCCATGAACCTGACCAAGGCCTGCGGTTTCGAGCTGGCCTGGGACCTGATACGCTACTGCTTCAAGCCGTGCATAGAGTTCAAGGAGAACCCTTGCGAGGACTGCCTGGTCAAGCACTCCTTCTGCTCCAAGGGCTCTGCCTGCCGCGACATGGTTTGCAAGTGCTTCCAGATTCCAAACTGCCAGAATATGCACCGCAAAATTTGCGACAAGTAGGGCGGGGTTGGTTCTGGCGTAACTAGGTCAGGTCTAGTGTAGGTTGGGTAGAGGGGCCGCAGGCCCCGAAACTCAACAAATCTCTTTGGCGGCGTCCCCTGATCTCATAAACCACAATGTCTTATTACTCTTGAAGGCGGCGTCGGACATCGCGTAATTTAAATGATGATTTCTTGGAACGAGGCGATGGGGCATTGCCTCCAAAGTGTTATGACGATATTCACAATGGATCGGGCCGGACGGGAAGAAACTGAGGCCGTCAAGTGATTCGGTTGGAGACCGACATGGATTCAGCATTAATAGTTAAAAAGGCAATGGATAACTATCCATTATTGCGGGAAGAAAATTACTGTACCGTCGAGTGCCCAGTTTGTAAAAACGATTCGAAATTTTTTGTGATTTGTAGGCATGATTCCGTGGGGTTCCCCGCAGAATATGTCATATGCAAAAAATGTGGGAACATATTTTTTTCGAAAAGACCAGCCAGAGATGGCTACGATATTTATTACAATAAAGTTTACGACTCTTTAACCCAGAGGGGATTCCAAGAATATTCAGGAAAGGAAAAGGAACAGGTCAAAGCCTTCCTTGAAGGCCAGATAAAGCGCGGGTATAAAATTGCAGATTATTGTAAAAAACATCTTTTTAAGGGTATTAAAATACTGGACGTCGGTTGCGGTATGGGCGGAACGTTGAAGGTGTTTCAAAATGAATACGATGCTGAATGTTATGGTATAGATCCAGTTTATGGGCAAGTAAAAATCGCAAGAGAAGTTCTTGAAGTCGATAATATATACTGTGGTATGGCAGAGGATATAGATAGTATTGTTCCCTCCGGAATGAAATTTGATTTGATAGTTATTAGGGCAACCTTGGATCATCTATACGACCCATCTTTGGTTCTGAACTTATTGCGTAATTACTGCCATGAAAGGTAAATGTTGTTTATTTTACTACGAAAATACAATAAACGACTGGCATTTAAAAGATGTAGAAGTGTTATGGAGCATACTAATACTTTTACTTCGTATAATTTGGTTAACTTACTTAGAGTGACGGGATTTTCTGAATTTCTAGAGTTTAACTCCCCCTTGAATGCAGCTCATCCTCAGGTGTGGAGCTTGTCAAAAATTACCGATCCTAAACCGTATAAAAATTATTATCTTCGCTCTATTGGGCACTTGTTGTTAAGCACGTTGCTGTCAATCAAAACTAAATTACTGAACAGAAAAACTTAATATAAATGCGCAAAAGGGCCTCAGCCCCTCTTGCCTGCCGCTGTTCGCAATGACCGCTAATTGCTGAAAGGGAGCGTAAGGTGCTTGTTGGGCTTCGCTTCGCTCAACCCAACCTACCTTAATCTAGATACGCCCCCCACACCAGCGGCACAGCCAGACGCCGGAGGGCAAGGCGGCAGGCGAACGAGGGACGCAGGGGTAGCCGGTCTACCCCGAGGAGCGAGTGACGCCGACAACGCCGCCATCCAGTGTTTGGCGCAGCCGCCTACTTACTCCCACACCGGGGTGGACATCTCCGGATTCCCCGCGATGTCGTCCAGAATGAGGCGGCGCAGCTTCTTGGCCACCGGGCCCACCTTGCCGCCCGCCACCGGCCTGCCGTCGATGCGACTCACCGGCAATACGTCCAGGGTGGTGCCGAAGAGCATCACCTCGGCGGCGGTTTTGAGCTCCTCCACCTGAAGGTGACGCCGGGCCACCCCGGCCAGCTCACCGCTCTCCACCAGCCCCTGGGCCAACTCCATCGTACGCTTGGCCGTGGTGCCTTCCAGAATGTGCTCCGGCGGGGGCAGCAGCAAAACGCCGTCCCGGTCCACCAGGCCCATGTTCTCGGTGGAGCCCTCGGCCAGGTAGCCGTCCGGGTCCAGGCATATCGCGAAGTCCCAGCCGTGGGTGATGGCCTCGCGCTTGAGCAGCACGTTGGGCAGGTAGTTGCAGGATTTCACTCCCGCGAAAAAGCCGCTCTTGGCCGGCACCTGGCTCACCCCCAGGTTGGCCCCCCGCTCATAAATTTCCTCGGACGGCGGATGGATGAGGCTGGCCACCAGGTACAGGCCCGGGGCGGGGCACTCGTAGGGGTTGGTGCTGAAGCCGCCGGGCCCCCGCGAGAGGAAGATGCGCAGCATGCAGTCGCGCCGGTCGCCGGCCCGGATCACCGCCGTGGCCAGGGCGGTCAACTCCCGCCGGGTCAGGGGCAGGTCCAGATGGATGGAGGTGGCCGAGCGCTTCAGGCGCTCCAGATGGCGCTCGAACAGGTAGATGCGCCCGTTCAGGCACTTGGTGGCCTCGAAAACCCCGTCGCCCCGGTGCACCAGATGGTCGTCGATGGGCACGCTCATGAGCCAGGGATCGGTTACGATGCCCTCCAGCCAGTTGGAGTACATGGCCAGGTAATCACTGGCCCAGGGCCGAGGCAGGGCCTTCAGGCGCGTCAGGGCCTGATCGGGGCTGAGCAGGGGTGGTTCTTGGTAGTTGGACATATTTCGACTCTACACCTCGCACCGGGCGTGGACAAGAACTGAAGCCGGTTCATTCTTGACAAGCCGGGCGAGAAGGCTACAGTTAGTGCCATCTTAATTTCTATAGTATAGGCCCCCGGCGGCCGGGCGAGGATTACGTGGCATCCGCCAAACAAAAGCCTTTTCCTCTATCCCTCACGGCGAATTTTTCCCGCGGCCTGAAAAGGCAATTGGTGCGGCGCGCCGGCCGGATAGATTTTTACCGTTTGCTGCAACACGTGTCCCACAGCGAGTCGGGCCGTCCCTGGCTGGAGCGCTTCCGGCAGATTCCCGCCTATTGGCAAGAGGCCGGGGCCATCCGAGAGCGGGCCGCCGAACTGACCCTGGCCCAACTCGCCTCCGAGGGCCTGCCCGCGGACCCCGCTGCGGTGGAGAGCAACCTGGAGTCCATCGCCATCCGCTACGACCGCGAGGTTTACATCTACGGGATCACGGCGGCGGTTACCCTGGTCAACGGTTTCTTCACCCAGCACGACCCCGAGGCCAGCTTCCTTTCGCCGGACCGGCGCGAGGTGGCCCACATCGCCAAGCTGCAGGAATACCGCAAGCAGGGCGTGGGGGTGTTGTACCTGATCAACCACTCCTCCCATTTGGACGAATTTCTCCTGGCTGCGGTGCTGAGCCAGCACGACCTGTGCCTGCCGGCCTTTGCCGCCGGCGACAACATGATGGCCATTGAGAGCATCGCCCGCGTTTTTTGGGCCTCCTCCTATGTGGTGCGCCGCCGGGGGGCCGACCGCGCCTACATGGCCGCCCTTTTCAACTACTGCCGGGCCCTGGGAGAGTGCGGCGGGCAGCAGGGCATCTTCCTGGAGGCCTGGGCCGGAGGGGCCCGCAGCCGCGACGGCAGCCTGCGCTATCCCCGCCGCCTGGTAACCCTGCGGGGAGCCCTGGCCGGTGAGAAGGAGGTGGTCATCCAGCCGGTGGCCATCAGTTTCTCGGTGGTGCCCGAAGACCTTTCCCTGGCCGCCCGCAAGGGAGCCTACACCTGGCTCAGGGGCCTGGGCGTGCTGTCCACCCTGGGGCGCATGGTGGCCCATCCCCGCTCCTGGACCTGGCGTAGCGCCCAAGACCTTTATGGCCGGGCCTACCTGACCCTGCCCGAGCCCCGACTGCTTTCCGATCTCAAGGCGTCCCACGCCGCCGACCGCCAGGGACGGGACCTGGATGAATTGGTGGCCCTTACCGCCATCAGCGACATCGCCCGCAGCAAAAAGGTCATGGCCAGTCAACTCACCGCCAGAGGCTTGCAGCGGGCCCGCAGCCAGGGCATGCGCGACCTGAACGCGGCCACCAAGGCCGAGCTGGAGTCCCTGACCGAGTATCATCTGGAGACCTTCGGGGTGGAGCCGGACCTGGAGGACTTCATCCGCGACAACCCCATCTCCCTGGTGGTGGCCGACGGCCTCAAGACCCTGCGCCGCCGGGGAGTGGTGTGGCCCGTGATGCGCGACGAGCGGCGCTTGCCCAGGGTGCGCAACGCCAGGGGCCTGGGCTTCTACGCCACCCACGGTGACCGCCGCCTGTATTCCCCCAACGCCAAGCAGAACCTGGTGGTGGTGGGGGCCGGCGACTGGGGCTTCGCCCTGACCTATCACCTGGGCAACCGCATGTTGGAGGGCCGCCACTATCTGCACGCCAGCCTGACCCTCTACGACCCCCGGCGGGAGCTTGTCGAACATCTGGGCTACGACCGCAGCCCCGAGGGCCGCTTTGCCGAGCAGCGTCTGCCCAAGAACGCCTTTGTCACCGCCGACCCGCCCAGCGCCTTCAAGAAGGCCTCCGAGGTGGTGCTGGCCTGCCCCGCCCAGTTTTTGGCCGAACAGGTGCGGGTGATCCTGGCCCAGGCCGAGCAGGGCCTAAAACTGGTGGTGGCCAGCCGGGGCCTGGCCCCGGAGCCGCCCTATCTGCCGGTGGCCATGGTGCGCCAAATGGCCGCTCGCGCCGGACGGGTCGATGTGGCGGTGTACGCCCTGGGCGGGGCGGTGGGCACCGGCGATCTGGTGGAGGGGCGCAGCAGCCGTCTGGTGCTGGCTGGGCCCCCCGCCGACCGCGGCGAGTTGGCCAAGCTGTTCACCCTGGACCCCATCGCCGTGGCGGTGAGCGACGACTCGGTGGGGGTGAACCTGGCCGGGGTGTTGTCGCGCGTCTATGGGATGTGGGCGGGATACCTGTCCAAGGTGGGCCGCATGAACCGGGGCTCCACGGCGGGCTGCTACCTGGCCGACGCCTCGGCCGAGGCCATCGCCCTGGCCAAGGCCCTGGGCGGGGCGGAAAGCAGCTTCAGCGCGGCCAGCGCGGCCTGGTCCGCCGCCTTAGCGGCCAACGGCCTGGGGGGGCAGGCCCGTGACTTCGGCCGCCGTTTGGGCAGCCAGGCCCGGCGGGGACGCGGACTGCCCTCCGCGGCCCGCCGCCTGGCGCGGCAATGGGCCGAGGAGGACCGCCCGCTGATCGCTTGGAACGATCTGGATCTGGCCATCAAGATGGCGGCTTCGCGCCGGGTGGAAATGCCCATCCTGACCGAAGCCTGGACCACCTTGATGGGGGACGAGCCTAGCTCTTAGTCGCCTCGGCCCTCTCTTCTTTGCTCATGGCGGCCAGCGCCTTGACCCGGGCCACGTCCAGGCCCAGGCCCTGGGCCACCCTGGTGCCGTAGTCCACGTCGCACTTGTAGAACACCGCCGCCTGGCGCTCCTGGATGCGCTTCTGCGCTCCTCCCAGGTGGTCCACGATGTTGCCCACCAGATGGTCCCTGGCCTCGTCGGTCATCACGTTGCGGTACAGGTTGCCCGGCTGCACGAAGTCGTCGTTGTCGAACTGGTACTCGTAGCGGTCGGCGTCGCCCTCCAGCGCGAAGGCCGGCTCCTGGGCCGCCGGGTCCGGGGCCGGGCCGTCAAAGCTGTTGGGGTAGTAATTGGGCCCGTTGCCGCCGCCTTCGTCCACCCGCATCATGCCGTCGCGCTGGTAGTTGTTCTCCAGGGCGTTCTTGGCCTGGTTCACCGGGATCAGGTGATAGTTGGTGCCCAGGCGGTGGATGTGGGTGTCATGGTAGGAGAAGACCCGGCCCTGGAGCATCTTGTCCGGGCTGATGGCGATGCCCGGCACCAGGTTGCCTGGGCTGAAGGCGGCCTGCTCCACTTCGGCAAAGTAGTTCACCGGGTTGCGGTTCAGGACCAGCTTGCCGATCTTGATGGGCGGCACCTCGCCGTGGGGCCAGACCTTGGTGATGTCCATGATGTCCCACTTGAAGTCCTTGGCCTGCTCCGGGGTGAGGATCTGCATCTCCAGGGTCCAGGAGGGGTAGTCGCCGTTTTTAATGGCGTTGTGCAGGTCGCGGGTGGCGTGGTCCGGGTCCTTGCTCTTCATCATGTTGGACTCTTCCAGGGTCAGGTTCTTGATGCCCTGGTCGGTCTTGAAGTGGTACTGCACCCACACGTAGTCGCCGGCTTCGTTGTACCACTTGTAGGTGTGGCTGGAATAGCCGTTCATGTTGCGGAAGGTGGCCGGAGTGCCCCGGTCGGAGAAGAGCACGGTCACCTGGTGGGCCGACTCGGGGGTCAGCGACAGGAAATCCCAGAACATGTCCGGGTCCGGCAGGTTGGTGGCTGGGTTGCGCTTCTGGGTGTGGATGAAGTCCGGGAACTTGATGACGTCGCGGATGAAGAACACGGGGGTGTTGTTGCCCACCATGTCGTAGTTGCCCTCTTCGGTGTAGAACTTCAGGGCAAAGCCGCGGGGGTCGCGGGCCGCGTCGGCCGAGCCGCGCTCTCCGCCCACGGTGGAGAAGCGGGCGAAGACGTCGGTCTTTTTGCCGATCTCGCTCAGGAACTTGGCCTTGGTCCACTTGGTCACGTCGGCGGTCACCTCGAAATAGCCATAGGCTCCCGCGCCCTTGGCGTGCACCACCCGCTCGGGGATGCGCTCGCGGTCGAAGTGGCCCAATTTTTCCAGAACGTGGTAGTCCTGCATCAGGATGGGCCCTCGCGGCCCGGCGGTCATGCTGTGTTGGTCGTCGCCTACCGGCTGGCCGAAGGCGGTGGTCATTGGTCTTTTTTTCTCGGACATAAAAGGCTCTCCTTTGAGGCTTCGGGTTGATGGCCGCCCTTCTAAGGCCAACATTTATTATATAACAACAATTATCACATAATAGTTATTATCATAAAAGTGGCTTGATCAAAAAGATTCTAGGCTAGGCCTTTTTCCGGCAGTCGGGGCAGAGGCCGAAAAAGTCCAATTGATGCCGGTCTATTCGGTATCCCGAGCGACGGGCCATCTCTTGGGCCATTTCCTCCACGTGGGGCAGTTCGGGGTCGGCAATGGCTCCGCAAATGAGGCACACGGCGTGAGGGTGGGGGTGGGGCGTCTTGCCGTCGTAGCGGCTGCCCCAGTGGGCAAAGCCCAACTCCAGCACCTGATCCAAGGACTTGAGCAGGGTCAAGGTCTTGTACACCGTGGCCAGGCTGGTGGTGGGAAACTCCCGCACCACCTGCTCGTAAATCCTCTCCACGCTGGGATGTTCGCTGCTCCCGGCCAAGATCTTGAGTACGGCCAGGCGCTGGGGAGTGATCCGCTGGCCCGCTTGGCGCAGGGCCTCGGTCATCTCCTCTATGCGCCGCTGGCTTTGCTCCGGCGGGGCTGGCTGGCGTCTGGTCAAAAAATTCCTTCATCAAAAGGAAAATGATTCTTAATTAATAGGCTGACAGCCCTTCCCACCCTTTGTCAAGTGACGCTAAGGCTATTAATCGGGCCGCGGGAAATACGGCTGTGGAAGCGGGCGGTGTTTTGTTAGGATGGACCCGCCGCCCCGCAACCATCCGGGTTCGCGCAATCTGATATCCCAGGAGGCAACCATGACCAGCCAAGGCAGACCCATCACCGCCCATCACGAATGGGGCAAGCTGCGCGAAGTCATCGTGGGCCGGGGAGAAGACCTGGTGATGCCCGGCTTCAGCGAGGCGGTCAGCTTCATCTACGATCCCCAGTTCATCGACATCATGAAGGCCTACGGCGGCCGCCCCGCCGAGGAGATAGAGCCCGAGCGCACCGCCAAGGTCATCGTCCAAATTGACCACCTGGCCGAGGTGCTGGCCGGGCGCGGGGTCATCGTGCACCGCAGCCGCCGCCTGGCTCCGGCCGAGCGCCAATACATGGACTACGTGCAGCAGGGCGGCATGCTGCTCTACGCCCGGGACCCCATGCTGGTGGTGGGCGATCACGTCATCGAAACCGTGCTCAAGGTGCCCATGCGGGCCAAGGAGCGCTTCGCGGTGCGCCCCATCATCCGCGAACGCCTGGCCGGTTCGGGGGCCCGCTATGTGGCCATGCCCCCGGCCTCGCCCAGCTTCGGCGAGGACAACCTCTATCTGGAGGGCGGCGACGTCTTGCTAAACGGCTACGACGTCTACGTGGGCAACTCGGGCCGTGGCTCCAACCCGGCGGGCATCGCCTGGCTGCAAAATTTGCTGGGAGCCAAGTACCGGGTGCACGAGGTAAAGCTCACCGACGCCTGGGAGCATTTGGACTGCGTGCTGGCCCTGGTGCGCCCCGGCCTGGGGATCATCTGCCGGGAGGGATTCGTGGAGGGCCTGCCCGAGAGCATCCGCGACTGGGACTACGTGGAGGTGAGCCTGGAGGAGGCCAAGCGCCTGGCGGCCAACTGCCTGGTGCTGGACGATAAGAGCGTGATCATCGATGAGCAGCACCATCGCATCGGCCAAGAGCTGGCCCAGCGCGGGGTGGAGGTTATCGATATCCCCTACGACGCGGTGGCCACCTGGGGCGGGGCCTTCCGCTGTTCCCATCACCCTCTATGGAGAGATAGCGTTTTAGATTAGCCACGGCTTCGCCAGACCCCGCATGGCGGAGTTGTCGGCGTCACTCGGTCCTCGGCGTAGGTAGACTACGCCTGCGTCCCTCGTTCGCCCAGCGAGCCGCTGGCGGCAAAGCGGGTCGAGTAGTTCGTTGCCCCTACTCACCACAGTGGCTCCCGTTGCAACGCCTTGGCAGCCCAAGCCTTGGGCCGCCTTGCCCTGCGGCGTCTGGCTGTGCCGGACTCGGGTATAAAGCCGCTTGTATGGCGCAGCCGGGCTAATCCAAGAATTTGGGCGGCAGCTTGTCCTGATTCACCAAGCTGAGGTGGGGCACCACCATCAGGGTGGTGGTGGCGTGGGCCACCAGCTTGCCCGCCGAGTTGGTGACCGTGGCCTCGCCCAGGCCCAGGGTGCGCCCCAGTTTGATGCAGCGGCCCTCGCCGATGAGTTGGCCCACGTCCTTGGTGGGAGCCAGGAAGTTCACCTTGAGCTCCACCGTGGTCATTGCGTATCCCGGCTCCATCTGGCTGTAGACCCCCCAGAAGCCCGCCGCGTCGGCGATGGATGAGATCACCCCGCCGTGCACGATGCCGAAGGGCTGGATATGCTTGTGGGACAGGTCTATCTCCACCCGGGCCCGGCCCCAACTCACCTCGGCGATGCGCATGGATTGCAACTCAAAGTAGGGGCAGGGGTTCACCCCGCTCTGGATGGCCTTGACCCATTCCGGGTTTATCTGCTTCATGAAGCCTCCAAGGGTATCTCGGCCAAAAGGCTGGGCGCGGGGGTCAGGTTCAGGGCTGGGCCCGAGGGCCTCACCGCCACGGTGCTTTCCAGGCCCACCGGCCCCAGGCTGGTGACCATCTTCAGCTCCAGGGCGTAGGTCTCGCCCGCGCGCACCACGGCCGGCGAGTTCTCCAGGATGTAGGGCGGGCAGCCCAGCTCCTGGCCCACCCCGTGGGCCGCGAAGCGGATTCTGTGCTCCGGCCTGCCCAGGTAGCTGTCGCTCAGGCCCCAGCGGGCCGCGATCTCCAGGGACAGGCTATACAGCTCGCCACTCACCGCGCCGGGCACCAAGCCCTTGATGAGCGCGGCCTCTATCTCCTCCAGGCAGGCGTGGGCTTGGCGCACCTCTTCGGGCGCGGTTCCCAGGACAAAGGTGCGGGTCTGGTCGGTCTGGTAGCCGTTCAGGCTCACCCCGAAGTCCACGTTGATGGGCTCGCCCGCCTTGAAGCGCCGGTGGCTGGACCCCAGGGGAAAGGCCGGGGACAGGCCCCAGCCGTTGAAGGGCGCGTCCATGGCGCTGGGCAGGTTGCCCTCCGGGCCGGAGGCGATGTGCCAGGAGTAGGTCTGGTGATAGGCGTGGCGGGAGCGCAGGTAGTCGATGGAGCCGCCGCCAATGGCCAGGCGCTGCATCTCCCCGGCCAGCTCGGCCTCGCTCATGCCCGGTTTTATCAGGCCGGGCAGGGCGGCGTAGACCTCGGCGGCCAGTTTGCCCGCCTCGGTCATGCGCTCCAGCTCCCAGGCGTCCTTGACCGCCTTGATCTGCAACCAGGGGCTGGTGGCGTCGGTGAGCTCCAGGCCGGGCAGGCGCTTTTTCCAGCCAAGATAGTCGGCGGCGGGCATGACGTCTAGGGTTAAACCCAGACGCGAGCCTTGGGGCAGGGCGGCCAGCAGGAAGTCCGCCGCCTGGGTCAGGCCTTTGATGGGGGTCACCAGCCAGGGGCTCTCCGCCGCGGCCCGCTCGAAGTGGCGGCGCATGAGCACCAAGGGCTCGCCCTTGACCGGGATCATCACCAGGCCCTGCTGGCTGGTGCCGCTGGCGTAGAACACGTCGTAGGCGTCGGTGAGCAGCACGCCCCCCAGGTCCTGTTCGGCGCACATGGCCGCCATGCGCTCGGCGCGCGGGGCCAGCACTTCCAGGGGGGTCAGGCGGTACCAGGAGGGGAACTCCCAGGTCACAGCAACTCTCCGGCCCGGCCCAGCCAGGCCCACACCAAATCGCCCAGGCCCTCCAGGTCGCTGAGCTTGAGCACCGAGGCTGGGCTGTGGATGTAGCGGGTGGGCACGCTCACCACCCCGGTGAGCACCCCGCCCCGGCTCATGTGGATGGCCCCGGCGTTGGTGCCCCCAAAGGGAGGCCGCTTGCGCTGCGCCGCGATGCCCGCCCCCTTGGCCGCCGCCTCCAGGGAGTCCACCATGGCCAGGGGCACCACGATGCGCCCGTCGGCCACGGTGATGGCCGGGCCTTGGCCCAAGCGGGTGGGGGTGCGCGCCGCCTCCACGCCGGGGGTCTCGCCCACCGTGGACTCCACGGCCAGGGCCAGGTCCGGGGCCAGGTCAAAGGCCGCCGTGGCCGCTCCGCGCAGGCCCACTTCCTCGGCCACCGAGAAGTTCATCACCAGGCCGAAGGGCAGCTCGCGCTTTTCGGCGGCCAGCCTGGTGAGCAGCCAAACCAAGACGGCGCACCCGGCCCGGTTGTCCAGGTTGCGGGCGTGGTAGAAGCCTTGGCCCAGGGGTCCGTTGCCCAGATCCAGCACCCCGCAGGTGCCGATCTCCAGCCCCGCTTCGGCCGCCTCGGCCGCGCTGCTCAGGCCCGCGTCCAAAAATATCTGCTCCCAGGCCGGGGTCTTGTCCTGGTCCTTGCCGCCGCTCACGTGGGGCGGCAGCAGGCCGCACACCGCATCGACCCTCTGGCCGGGGCGGGGCTGCAGGATCACCTTGGAACCGGGCAAGAGCCGCCGGTCCAGGCCGCCCAGGGGGGCCACTCGGATAAAGCCCTGCTCGTCGATGTGCTGCACGATCACCGCCACCTCGTCCATGTGGGCGTCCAGCATCACGAGGGGCTGCTTGTCCGGCCCCCACCAGGCTCTGAGGTTGCCCATGCGGTCGGTCTCCACCCGCTGGGCCAGGGGCTCCACCAGCCCTTGCAGCACCAGGCGGATGTCGTCCTCGCGCCCCGGCGGGCCCAGGGGCGGGCACAGGGTGTCCAGCAGTTCAAGCAAGCTCATCAATGCACGCTCTCTTCCTCTTGCTCCGGGGGAGGCCCGGCGAAAAAGGCCTTGAGGTAATAGAAGCCCTCTGTGCCCTCACATCTCACCGGCGCGGCGGCCAGGCGGCCCTGGGAGCAGAGCATCTCGTACAGGTCGTCCACGATGGTGGCGAACAGCTCGAAGTCCGCCGGGGACTGGTAGTAGCTCTCCAGCAGGGCCAGGAAGTCCTTCCCCAGGTCGAAGCCCTGCACCGCGCGCAGCAGGTGGGCCTCGTCGCTGGTGCCCACGTAGAGCAGATGGGGGCAGCGCACCCGCTCGCTGACCTGATCGCCCAGCACCAGGGAGTTGTCGGTCTGGCAGTAGGGGCAGCGGGCGCTGATCACCTGGCCCGAGCCCGCCTGCTGGGGGGCGTACAGGGCCAGCTCGCTGGGGTTCAAGACCAGGCTGGGGCGAAGGCGGGAAAGCAGGGCCAGGTTGGGCGGAGCGCCGATCACCGCCCCGCACCAGGCGGACCAGGCCAGGGCGGCCACCGCCGGGGCGATCTCCGGGTCCACCCCCTCCAGCCCGCCGCCCAGGGTGAGCCAGGTGAGCAGCTCGGCGTCGCTCATCACCTCGGCGGCCTTGGCTTGGGCCAGCACCACCCCCGCGGTTTCGGCCAGGAGGGCGTCGGGCTCCCCGCCTTCAACGCCCGCGGCCTGCAAGGCCCGGCGGGTCAGGGTGGCCAACTCGGTGGCCGCCGCCGCCCGCAGACCGGCCCCCTCTCCCAGGGCGGTGGCCAGGTAGTCCTCCACCAGCTCGAACTGCTCCGGGTCCAGTTCGCCTTGGCTCACCGGGCTGAGCGAGTAGAGCAGGCGGTGGAACAAAAAGGGCCGGTCCTCGCGTAGGCTGGCCAGGGCGTGGGCCAGCACCGGGCTGGGCTCGGGCATGGACCATATCCAGGCCAGGGGCTCGCGGCCCTCGCACAGCTCGGGGTAGATGGTCTCGGCGGCCAGGGCCCCGCGCACGTACAGGTCAAAGGCCTCTTCTTCTTCCAGGCCCAGGAGGCCGGGCTGGTCGAAACAAAAGGCGGGCCAGTCCAGGCTGCGCAGGGGGCTGAAGAAGGCCCCATCCAATATGCCCCGGACCAGGGCCAGTTGGCGGGGCAGCTTTTCTTCTTGGCTCATGGTTACTCTTCCATGGGGGCGTGGTGGTGGGGCTCGGGGTCTTTGAGGAACTTGGCGTGATATTCCTCTTCTTGCAGATGGCGGCGCAAAAGGTCGCTCACCGTGTCGAAGATCATGGCCAACTCCTCTTGGCTGAGCCGGGGCAGGATGGTGGCCATGCACTCGTCGTCGGAAAATTTCTGCAAATAGACCAACACCGTGGCCTCGTCGGTGGGGCGGTCCAGGCCGAAGCCCACCAGGCCGGTGTATTCTTCCACAAAGGTATGGCTGTGTTCGGCCATGATTTTCTCCCGTCGGTTTAAAGGCGTCTCCGTCCCCGCCGGGCCAGCCAGGCGGTGAGGCCCAGGGCCATGACCAGGCGCGGGGCCAGAATCCAAAAGGCGCTTCCCCCCAGTATCACGAACAGGGCGGTGTCTTCCACCACCGCGTGGCAGGTGACCAAAAACACGGCCAGGGCCAAACGCTCGGAATCGGCCAGGCCCTCCTCCCGGCTCACCGAGACCAGGATGCCCGCCCCGTACAACAGGCCCAGGAAAACTCCGGCCAGCAGGGGCACCAAGCCGCCGGGCCCCAGGCCGATCACCGCCAGGGCCGGGCGCAGGCGCTTCCAGGGCCGCTCGAACACCCCGTAGGCCTTGGCCATCTCGTAGCCCACGATCAGCGGCAGCACCACCAGGGCCAACTCGGCGCACAGCACCAGGCCCTTCAGGGCCGCGCCGGGCAGCATGGCTGCCAGTTGGCCTAGCATAACACCAGAGCCAGGAGCCAGCCCGCGCCCAGGCCCAGCACGATGCGCAGCAGGGTGAGGGCGTGGTAGCGCCGGGTGAGTTGGCGCACCACCACCGCCTCCATGATCAGGCTGTGGGCGATGCCCAGGATGAGGCCCAACACGCTGACCTGTTGCCAGCTCAGGGCCAGGGGCGCGGCCACGGCGGTGGCGGCGTAGAGGTTCACCAGCATGCCCGCCAGAAGCACCGCCGCCGCCTCGGGCGGCAGGCCCCACAGGCTCATCACCGGCTCCAAAAAGCCGCTGATCTTGGCCAGGGCCCCGCTGGTCACTAGTAGGTCGCTGGCCACGTACAGGGGTAAAATATTAATGAGCAGGAACCACAAAAACTTGCGGCTCCGCCCCAAACTGCGGCCCAGGGCCAGACGCCAGAGAGGACCGGCCGGGGCCGAAGCGGTGTGCTCGGCGGACATGGGCCAAGTCTAGGCGCACCCGCCGTTTCGGTCAACCCGGCCCTTGACAAGGCGGGCCCAAGATTGGCAAAATAGATGTGGTCTAAGGTTAGACCTCACCCAACAAGTCATCACTCGCTCGTCCGCAGGAATGTAGGGGAAGGACCCGGGGGAAACACTGTTGCAAGTCAACCGGCGCAAGAAGGCCTATGAAGAAGTGGCCGAGGCCATTCGGGGACAGGTTTTTGCCGGTCTACTGGAGCAAGATCAACAACTTCCGCCCGAGCGCGAACTGGCCGAAAACTACGGGGTGAGCCGGGTGGTGGTCCGCGAGGCCATCCGTACTCTGGAGATGGCCGGCATCCTCCGGGTGCAGAAAGGCGCAGGAGGCGGGACCTTCGTGTGCCACGACCTGGACAAGCCCCTGGTCGCCTCCATGCAAAATCTCCTGGCGGGCGGCGACATCACCCTCAACGATCTTTTCGAGATGCGGCTCTTGCTGGAGCCCCCGGCGGCGGCCCTGGCCGCCCAGCGGGGCAAGCCCTCCGGCCTGGCTCGTTTGGCCGAGGTGCTGGAACTGGCCCACGAGAGCCGCGAAGACTCCCAGACGCTTCGTATTCACAACCTGGAATTTCACCGCCGTCTGGTGGCCCTGGCCGGCAATCCACTGCTCAGCCTGTTGTGCGACACGGTCATGAGCATCCTGGTGGAGAGCCTCAGGGGCAAGCTGAACCGGCAAACCAGCCTCATCGTGCATGATTATCACTACCAAATCATGGCTGCGGTGCGGGCTGGGCAGGCTGAGGAAGCCCGCCGGCTTACGGTCGCTGACCTGGAAACCTTGCGCGAACTCTACCGCAACATGGGCGTGGAGGTCGGCAGGGGCCAGGCCGGGCGAAAGGCCGGCTAGAACGACGATTTGTGGTTCCAAAAACCAGGACGGGAGGTAGAAGCATGAGAGTCACCAAAGTAGTGCTCATGGGGCTTATGGCTGCCCTGACGGCCTTGGCCCTCACCGTGGGCGGTTGCGCCACCATGGAAGAGGAGGTGGCCAAGCCGGCCCCGGTGAAAACGATCGCCTGCGCGGTGCAGGGCAAGATGGTCAGGGCGATCGCCCCGGAGGCCAAGCTGGTGGCCCTGGAGTGCATGCACAAAATGTTTGACGGCGTGCAGTCCCTGGCGGTCAAGGTCACCCTGATGAACGTCTCCAAGGAAGACCAGCGTTTCAGGGTCAACATCTTCCTGGACAACGACAAGGCCGTGGGCGGCCTGATCCCCCGCAAGACCAATAAGGGGCTGGTCAAGCCCGGCGCCACCGCCGGCTTCACCTATTTCTTCAAGGGCCAGTCCACCGCGCCCACCGGCATGACCCTAATCGTCAAGACCATGGCCAAGTAGCCAGGGTCCAAGGAGGATCAACCCATGAAAAGGTTTAGCGTAATTTTGGTTGTCGCGGCGGCGCTCCTGCTCGGCGCTTCCATGGCCCTGGGCACCACCTTCATCGGCATCGGCACCGGCGGCACCGGCGGCATCTACTATCCCTACGGCGGCGGTGTGGCCGAAATCTGGTCCAAGTACGTCAAGGGCGTCAAGGCGGTGGCCGAGGTCACCGGCGCCAGCGTGGAAAACGTCAAGCTGGCCGACAAGGGCGAAACGGTCATCGGCGAGGTCATGGGCGACGTGGCCAAGGCCGGCTTCAACGGCACCAGCAAGTTCCGCGGCAAGAAGCACCGCATCCTGGGCATGGCCATCATGTACCCCAACCTTCTCCAGGTCGTGGTGCTCAAGAAGAGCCCCATCACCAACGTGGAGCAGATCAAGGGTAAGAGCGTGTCCACCGGCAGCCCCGGCAGCGGCACCAACTTCATGAGCGAGACCGTGCTCAAGGCCCTGGGCATTCCCCTGGACTCCTACAGCGACAAGCGCCTGAGCTTCACCGAGACCGCCAACGCCCTGCGCGACGGCACCATCGAGGTAGGCTTCTGGTCGGTGGGCCCGGGCACCAGCTCCATCATGGACCTGGCCACCACCCACGACATCCGCATCCTGGCCTTCACCGGCAAGCAGCAGGCCAAGATCCTGGCCTACAACAAGACCTACGCGGCGGTGGACCTGGGCGCGGGCGTGTACCGCGGCGTGGATGTCCCGATTCCCACCATCGGCGTGTGGAACGTGATGATCGTGCAGAAGTCCCTGGACACCGAGCTGGTCTACAATCTGGTCAACGCCTTGTGGAATCACAAGGACTACCTGATGAAGATCCACCCCTCGGCGGCCTACACCACCCCGGAGAACGCGGTGAAGTACAGCCCCATACCGCTGCACCCGGGCACCGTGAAGGCCCTGAAGGAGCGCGGCATCGCTGTGCCCAACATACTGATGCCCTAAATGCTTAAACGACGGAGGTTGCTCCGGCCGGCCCTGATCGGGCTGGCCGGGGCGGCCCTTGTTCTTCTGGTCCTGGCTTTCATCCCCGGTGGGGTGGAGCTAAGGATCACCCCGCGCGGCGGGGAGCCTCTGTTGGTGTTGCCGCTCCAGCCCGGGGAGCGCTTCACCGTGCACTACTATCATTCTGTGGAAAACGCACCCATCTGGGAAGTGCATAGCGTTGACGCGGCCGGGCATATCTACATCGAGGAGGAGCGCTACCTGAAGTTCGGCGCGGGTATGGGCAAGATGCCCGGGGTGGGCCGCATGATCATGCGCGGCCCGTACGAGGTGATTACCGACATGCACCAGCCCACCGGAGACTTTGTGCTCAGAGTGGGCAGCCCCGGGGTGGACCACACCATCCTGTGGAGAGGCACGGCCACAAACCTGTCGGCCATGGCCCCTCACCAGGCGGTGACATTCAGCGCACGGCCGGTAAGCCTGCTGGGCCGCCTCTGGCGGCAGGCATGGCCCCACCGGGCTACCCCAAGGACACAGGAGCCCTAGATGCTTACAAGTACAGAGCTAAACACCTCGGCGGACAAGCATGGCCCCAACCAGGCGCTGGTTCATGCCATCGCCAAGGTGGTCATGGTGCTGGCGGTGGCGCTGAGCCTCTACCAGCTCTACACCGCGGGAGTCACGGCCCTCACCGCCTTGGTCCAGCGCTCGCTGCACTTGGGGGCCATCCTCAGCCTCACCTATCTGCTGCGGCCTCCCTTCGAGGGGGCCCGCAAAGATCGTTTCAGTTTCTGGCTGCTCCTGGACTGGTTCCTGGTGCTGGCCTCGTGCTACTGCGTGTACTACATCTGCATAAACCTGGACGCCATCTTCGCCCGCCAAGGAGACTGGCTGCCCATGGATATCTACGTGTCCATCGCGGGCTCCATCCTGGTCCTGGAGGCCTGCCGCCGGGTCATCGGCGGGGTCATGGCCGGGATCTGCTTCGCGGCTTTGGTCTACGCCTACACCACCGGCGACATCATCATGTCGGTGCTGGCCTGCCTGGTGGTGGCCCGGGTGTGCAACACCCCCAAGAGCGTGCTCACCCTGCTGGTCATCGCGGCCACGCTGGGCTACGGGCTCTACGCCTACTACTACGAGCCCTACCTGCTGGACATGTTCCTGCACAAGCCCTACAGCATCGAGCGCATCGCCACCACCCTGTGGCTGACCACCGAAGGTATCTTCGGCCTGCCCCTGGGGGTGGCCGCCACCTTCGTGTTCGTCTTCGTGTTGTTCGGGGCCTTTTTGGAGGTCACCGGCGGCGGCAACTTCTTCATTGACCTGGCCTACGCCCTCACCGGCCGCTTCAGCGGCGGCCCGGCCAAGACCGCGGTCTTGGCCTCGGGCTTCATGGGCTCGGTGTCCGGCTCGGCGGTGGGCAACGTGGTGGCCACCGGCTCCTTCACCATCCCCATGATGAAGCGGGTGGGCTACCGCCCCCACGTGGCCGGGGCCATCGAGGCGGCCGCCTCCACCGGCGGACAGCTCATGCCCCCCATCATGGGGGCCGGTGCCTTCCTCATGGCCGAGTTCACCAACACCAGCTACCTCACCATCATCAAGGTGGCCCTGGTTCCGGCCATCATGTACTACCTCACGGTGCTGTTGTTCGTGCACTTCGAGGCCAAAAAAGAGGGCATCGTGGGCCAGCCCAAGGAGAAGCTGCCCAAGGCCTGGAAGGTGATCAAGGGCGGCCTGCACTTCATCATTCCGGTGGGCATCCTCATCTACGTGCTCATGGCCAACTACTCGCCCATGATGGCCGGCTTCGTGGCGGTGGTGAGCACCCTGGCCGCCAGCATCCTGGCCAATCTGGTGCGCTGGAGCGTGAACAAGGGCATGGTCCCGGCCATCAGCGACAAGCGTCTCACCGGGGGCGATCTGGCCAAGGCCGAGGGCAAGATGATCCTCACCGGCCTGGAGCGCGGCGCCCGCAACGCCATCATGGTATCGGTGGCCTGCGCGGCGGCGGGCATCATCGTGGGCACGGTGACCCTCACCGGCATGGGGCTCAAGTTCTCCAGCCTGGTGCTGGACCTGTCCTTCGGCATCGAGGCCCTGGCCATTCTGCTCATCGGCGCGGCCTCCCTGGTCCTGGGCATGGGCCTGCCGGTGACCGCCAGCTACATCGTGCTGGCCACCCTGGCCGGTCCGGCCCTGTTGGACCTGGGAGTGCCACTGTTGGTTACCCACATGATCGTGTTCTGGTATTCCCAGGACGCCAACGTCACCCCGCCGGTGTCCCTGGCCTCCTTCGCCGCGGCCGGGGTGGCCGGGGCCAACCCCATGCAGACCGCCTTTACCAGCTGGAAGTTGGCCAAGGGGCTCTATATCATTCCCATCGTCATGGCCTATCGTCCCATCCTGGGCATGGGCAAGGATTATGAACTCATGCACTGGGAGGTGATCGTGTCCTGGATCACCACCCTGCTGGGCCTGGTGGCCTTCGCCGCCGCCTTGGACCGTTATATGTTCCGCAAGGCCACCCTGCTGGAAACCGTGATGTTGGTTTTCGCGGCGGCCATGTTGTTCTGGCCCGACATCCCCCTGCCCGGTGGGGGCGCCATTCCGGTTTGGCTGCTGGACGTGGTGGGCCTGTTATTGCTGGCCATGGTCGTGATCATGCAGAAATTTATCAACCCCGCCGCCGGAGGCCCACAGCCCCAGGCGGCAACCAATGCAAGCGGAGCCTGAAAGTGATGAAGCCGCATCTTAGCCTGAACATCTCGCCGACCACCGACGCCTGCCCGGCGGCGGACTCGGTCGCCCGATAAGTGCCGAGTCATGGACCTTACCGGCAAACTGATGACCGCCAAACAGGCGGTGGAAAAATTCGTGCATTCCGGGGACCAGGTGTCCCTGGGAGGGTTCACCCTTAGCCGCAACCCCATGTCCCTGGTCCACGAGATCATCCGCCAGGGCCTAAAGGACCTCTACCTGGTCTGCCATTCCCAGGGCCAGGCCATGGACCTGTTGGTGGGGGCCGGTTGCGTGGGCCGCATGGAGATCGCCTACGGAGGCCTGGGCCGCTTCGCTCCCACCTGCGTCCGCTTTCGCCGCGCAGTGCAACAGGGAGACCTCTCCCTGGAGGACTACAGCAACTACCAGATGAGCCTAAGGTTCTGGGCCGGGGCCATGGGCCTGCCCATGATCGCCACCAAGACCGGACTAAACACCGACATCGTGAAAAAGGACGGCTTCAGCCCCGAGGACCGGGGCAAGGGCAAGGTGCCGGGGCTGAAACTGGCCGTGCAGGACAACCCCTTTGCCGAGCCCGGCGACAAGGTGGTGCTCTTGCCCGCCCTGAACCCGGACGTGACCCTGCTGCACGCCCAGCAGGTGGGCACCGACGGCACGGTGCGCATCAAGGGCCTGAGCTTCGCCGACCTGGAGCAGGCGCGGGCCGCCGACCGGGTTATCGTGAGCTGCGAGGAGATAGTCCCCAAGGAGCAGATCCGCCAGGACCCGGACCAGAACGCCCTGCCCGGATTCCTGGTGGACGCGGTGGTGCATGCGCCCCTGGGGGCCCACCCCACCGCCTGCCACTATTTCTACGACTATGACCCCCAGCACCTAAAGATGTACGGCAAGGTGGCCAAGGAAAATGAGTCTTTCCAGGCCTACCTGGACAAGTGGATCTACGGCTGCCGGGATTTCGAGGAATATCTGGCCAAGCTGGACCCCGCCGCCCTGGAGCGCATCAAAGCCGACCCGGTGCTGGGATACGCGCCGGGCCTGGACCGGCGTTAGGGAGCAGAGCATCATGGCTGACTACACAGACAAGGAAATGATGGCCCTTTGCGCGGGCCGCCTGGTCCCCAACGGCGCGGTGCTCTTCGCGGGCACCGGTTTGTCCATGTTGGCCGCCACCGTGGCCAAGCGCATCCACGCCCCGGAGTCGGTGGTGTTTTTCGAGACCGGGGGCATCGACCCCGCCCTGGACGAGCTTCCCCTGGCCGTGGCCGACCCTCGGGTCATGTCCGGCAGCGCCATGAACGCGGGCCTGATCGAGGCCTTCAGCATCCTGGGCCACCGCCGCCTGTCCACCATCGCCTTCTTGGGCGCGGCCCAGATAGACCCCTACGGCAACCTGAACTCCACCGCCCTGGGCGACTACCGCCACCCCAAGGTGCGCTTTCCCGGCAGCGGCGGGGCCTGCGACGCCGCCTCCCTGGCCTGGGGGGTGATCATCTTCATGCAGCACGAGAAGAAGCGCTTCGTGCCCAAGGTGGACTACCTCACCAGCCCCGGCTGGCTGGACGGCGGCGACTCGCGCCAAAAGGCCGGCTTCAAGCGGGGCGGGCCCCTGGCCGTGGTCACCAACCTGGGCATCCTCAAGTTCCACCCCGAGACCAAGCACATGTACCTGGCCGAGGTCTACCCCGGGGTGAGCGTGGAGGAGGTTCAGGAGAAGACCGGCTTTGAGCTGGACGTGTCCCAGGCCGTGGAGACCCCGGCGCCCAACGAGCAGGAGCTGCGGATTTTGCGCGAAGAGGTGGACCCGCAGCGGCTTATCCTCGGCCCCGCAGCCTAGGCGGGCGGCTGCGCCAGGTGGCGCTATGCTGCGTTGCGGGCTTCGCTCGCCTCCTCGGCGTATTAGCATATACGCCTGCGGGTCTCGCTTGCCCGACGCCTTGCCTAGCACCACCTGGCTGTGCCGCTGAGTAGGGCGGTTTCGCCAGGCGGCGGGATGCTGCGTTGGCGGCTTTACTTGGACCTCGGCGTATATAAAAATACGCCTCCGGTCCGCGTTCGCCGCCGCCTTGCCTGCCGCCACCTGGCTGTGCCGCTGGATGGGGACCGCCAGGCGAAGGGATCTAAAATCGTGTAGGTTTGGTCGAGCGAAGCGAGGCCTAACAATTTCATTTACTAAAATCCGCGCCATCGCCGCGCTGCAATGCGGCGGTGGCGCGGATTTTTTATGCGCGTGGGACATGTGGGAGGGATGGAGCCGGGTATTGATTTGTAGTTACAATATAGCTATGGTATAGCCAACTGCTCCAAGGTAACTCAGCGGGGTGAAGCAAAATCCCGGCGGAAATCCTTTGCAAGAGGGGGAGGCAAGGCATGCAGATCAATCCGGATTTCGTGGCCCCTTGCGGGCTGTACTGCGGGGTGTGCGCCATCTACATGGCCGACCGCGACGACAACACCAAATTCAAGCAGGCTCTGGTGGGCCTGTACCAGGGCGGCAAGCCCGGCAAGGGGGGCCTCGACGGGGCCGAGTCGCTCACCGCCGCCGACATCAAGTGCAAGGGCTGCATGTCCGAGGAGCCCTTCGTATTTTGCCGGCGCTGCGCCATCAAGGACTGCACCCGGGAAAAGGGCTACGAGGGCTGCCACCAGTGCGACGAGTTCCCCTGCGCCCACATCGACAACTTCCCCATGACCGTGGGCAAGAAGGTTATCCTCCGGGCCATCCCCTACTGGCGCGAAGTGGGCACCCAAAAGTGGATCGAGGACGAACAGGCCCGCTACGTCTGTCCCCAGTGCGGCAACAAGGTCTTTAGAGGGGCCACTCGCTGTAATCAGTGCAAAGTTGATTTGGATTTGGACTAGAGACGGCTGTGCCGCAAATCCTCCCCAGCCACAGCGTAGGTTGGGTAGAGCGAAGCGAAACCCAACAATTCCTGGAACCCAAGAGGGCGGGGGTAAACCCCGCCCCTACATTTGCACTCGATGAAAAAAACAACCCTTGTCGTTGCGAGGAGTACAGCGACGAAGCAATCTCTGCCCGCCGGCAGGTGCTCCCGCGAACAACCAAGATCATCGATGCGGCGCAAAAAAGCCCCCCACCCGAATCGGGCGAGGGGCTTTTATTCGGCTATGCCTCGGCGGCGCGGGAGCTAGATCTCTTTGGTCAGCTCGGGCACCACGTCGAACAGGTCGGCCACCACGCAGTAGTCGGCCTTGGTGTGGATGGGGGCGTCGGGGTCCTTG
Organism: Pseudomonadota bacterium; assembly: GCA_018896025.1. GTDB lineage: Bacteria > Desulfobacterota > Desulfarculia > Desulfarculales > Desulfarculaceae > Desulfoferula. The sequence goes on along the minus strand of JAHIND010000005.1, from coordinate 11,292 downwards.
TTGATGGCCACGATGACCTTGGAGGAGCCCATGCCCGCCAGGTGCTGGATGGCACCGGAGATGCCGCAGGCGATGTACAGGTTGGGGGTGACCACCTTGCCGGTCTGGCCCACCTGGTCGGTGTGGGAGCGCCAGCCCGCGTCCACCGCGCTGCGCGAGGCGCCCACGGCGGCGCCCAGCTTGGATGCCAGCTCTTCCAGCAGTTTGAAGTTCTCGGCCTCTTTCATGCCGCGGCCGCCACTGACGATGACCGTGGCTTCGGTAAGGTCGACTTTGCCTTCCTCGGCGGCCTGGACCTCGGCCACCACGGCCTTGATCTCGCCCGCGTCGGCGGAGACGCTCTCCACGGCCGCTTCGCCGCCGGTCTCGACGATGTCGAAGACGTTGGGGCGCAGGGAAGCGATCTGGGGTGAGCCGTTGATGAAGATGTCGGCGTAGACCTTACCGGCGTACATGGGCCGGGTGGCCTTGAGCTTGCCGTCTTCCACGGCCAGGGCGGTGCAATCCACCGCGATGCCCGTGTCCAGGCGGGCCGCCAAACGGCCGCCCAGGTCCTTGCCCTGCATGGAAGCGCCCATGAGCAGCACGTCCGGGGCGCCGTCTTTGATGATGGCCGCGCAGGCGTTGGTGTAGGCGTCGGTGGTGTAGGCGGCAAAGGCGTCGCCGTCGCCGTAGAGCACCTTGGCCACGCCGTACTTGCCCAGGCCGGCGCAAGCGCCTTCCATGCCCGAGCCCAGCACCAGGGCGGTCACCTCGGTGCCCAGCCCGTCGGCCACTTTTTTGGCCGCGCTGGCCACTTCAAAGGTTATTTTTCTGAATTCGCCGTCACGCTGTTCGGCGATTATCCAAACACCAGCCATGATATATGCTCTCCCTTCGTGCGAAAGGTGATGATCCTCTCGGGGTACCTAGATGACCTTGGCCTCTTCTTTGAGCAGCTTGGCCAAATTGGCCGCCAGCTCCGCCGGGCTTTCGCCTTCCACGGTCTTGCCGGGAGCGCGAGCCGGGGGCGGATTGAGAATGGCGATCTCGATGAAATCGGCCCTCTCCACGCCCAGGTCCGCTGGGGTTTTGACGTCCAGAGGCTTTTTCTTGGCCTTCATGATGCCCGGTAGGGAGGCATAACGGGGCTCGTTGAGGCCCTTCTGAGCGGTGATGACCACCGGGAGGGCGGCTTCGAGCACCAGGGTCTGGCCCTCGATGGGGCGCACGGCCTTGGCCTTGCCGTCGGCGATTTCCAACTTGGTGACCACCGAAAGCTGGGGCATGCCCAGCAGCTCGGCCACTGCCGAACTCGCTACGCCGGAGTCGTCGTCCACGGCCCGCTGGCCGAAGAAGATGATGTCCGGGCTAAGGGGCTCGATGGCCTTGGCCAACATCTTGGCCACGGCGATGGGATCGGCCCCATAAAGGTTGTCGTCTTTAATGTGGATGGCCTTGTCGGCGCCCATGGCCAACGCGGTGCGCAGGGCCTCGACCACACGGGCGGGGCCCGCGCCGATCACGGTCACTTCGCCGCCCTGGGCCTTGACTATCCGGAGTGCTTCTTCCACGCCGAATTCGTCATAGGGATTCATCACCCACTTGATGTCACCGGTGTCTATGGACTTGCCGTCGCCGGCGATCTTGATCACCGCCTCGGTGTCTGGCACCTGCTTGATGCATACCACGATGTTCACGGTTCCACCCCTCCTTTCCTAGCTTGCGCTGGGGTAACAGGAAAAACTTGGGACCTAATTAGTCTTCGCTTTTCTGGGTTAACATTCCTTTTATAAAGAAATCGCTGATCTGCTGTGCAGCCATGGTTATGGAATATTTTTTGACCGAGGACAACACCCAATACCGGCTCATCTCGTCCAGGGCCCCGAAAAAGGCCCGCTTGGCCACTCCGGGCATGATGTCTTGGCGAAACACCCCCTGGGCCTGGCCCTCCTTGATGATTGTGCTAATGATGTTCAGGTATTCGTGAAATTGCTGGTTGGAGTACTCCTTCATGAACTTGGAGGACTGACGAATCTCCACCTGGATGATCTCGGCCAACTCCTGGGCTTCCTCCACAAGGCTTAGGTGCGCCAGGGCAAAGCGCTCCAGCTTCCGGGCGGGATCGGTGATCCCTTCCAGGGCATGGCGCATTTTGTTCAGCACCTTGCTCATCTCCTCTTCGAACAGGCAGATGAGGATGTCGTCCTTGTTTTGGAAGTAGAGATAGATGGTGCCGTCGGCAACGTTGGCGGCGCGGGCGATCTCACTAACCTTGGAGTTGAAGAATCCGTTTTTAGCGAAAACTTTGACCGCCGCTTCGATGATGCGGCGGTGTTTGTCGCTGTTTTTCTTGGAATCTGCTTTCAAAGTGCTACGTCCCGCGCGGTAGCCCCAACCGCGCCGTAGAGGTTAAAATCAATGAATGATGATTCATTCAAAGCTCTTTGGTAGCACGGCCCCCCAAGCCTGTCAACGATTTTTTAGGGGCTCACAAGTGCCGCTGGCTTAAGGTTAGACCAAATATACCCCAACAATGAATTGGCCTCAATTAATAATTTGAGGCGGGGCTCAATCAAAAATGGCCGTGTTGGAGCGGACCCCGGGTGCGCTAGTGGTGGCGCTGGAAGGCGTCCACCGCCTTTTGGTGCTGGGCGTAGGTGGTGCTGAACTGGTGGCTGCCGTCGCCTTTGGCCACGAAATACAGGTAGGGGACTTGAGCCGGGCGCAGGGCGGCGGCCAAGGCCTCGCGCCCCGGTGAGCAGATGGGGCCGGGCGGCAGGCCGGTGCGGGTGTAGGTGTTGTAGGTGGTGTCGCTCTCCAGGTGGGCCCTGGTCAGGTTGCCCTTGTAGGCCCCGCCCAGGCCGTAGATCACCGTGGGGTCGGCCTGCAAACGCATGCCCCGCTTCAGGCGGTTGCGGTACACCGCGCTGATCAGCGGCATCTCCTGGTCCTTGCCCGCCTCCCTTTGGATGATGCTGGCCAGGGTGGTGGCCTTGTGGCGGCTCCAGCCCTGCTGCTTGGCCGCCTGGGCCAGGGCCTGCCAGGCCTGGTGGTAGCGGCCAACCATGGCGCTCATGGCCGCCCGTGCCCCCAGGTGACGGGGGAAGCGGTAGGTGTCCGGGAACAGGTAGCCTTCCAGGGAGGGCTGGTCCACTCCCAGCCCGGCGGCGAAGTCCTGGTCCGTGGCCAGGCGCAAAACCTCGGCCTGCTCGGCGATGCCGCTTTCATCCAGGCGGGCGGCGATCTGGGCCAGGGTGTAGCCCTCGGGGATGAGCAAGTAGTGCAGCTTCACCCGGCCGGAGCGTAAAAAGTGCAGGATGCGCGCCGCGTTCATGGCCGGAGACAGCTCGTACTCCCCGGCCAGGATGGGGCCGTCCTCGGAGGTGAGGCGTCCGGCGAGCTGAAACAGGCGGGCGTTCCCCACGATGCCCGCGTCGGCCAAGGCCTTGGCCGCCTGGGCCAGGCTGGAGCCCTTGGCTATCTCCACCAGCTCGGTCTGGCCGCTTTGGCTGGCCCGGCGCTCCAGCAGCCAGGCCTTGCCGCCCCAGTAGCCGCCCGCCGCCACCCCAGCCAACAGGGCCAGGGCCGCCAACAGGGCCAGCAGGCTGTGGCGCCAGGGCTTCAAGCCTGAGCCTCCAGCCAGCGGCGCAAAATCTCCGCCGCCGCCGCCCGGTCCACCACCTGGCGGCGCTTGGCCCGGCTCATTCCCGCTTCTATCATGGCCTCCTCGGAGCGCACCGTGGACAGGGCCTCGTCCGTGAACTCCACCGGCAGGCCCAAACGGCGCTCCAGGCGCTTGGCCAGGCTCACTATGCCTTGGCCCACCGGGCTCAGGCTGCCGTCCAGCTTGGAGGGCAGGCCCACCACCAGGAGGGTCGCCCCCTCCCGGGCGGCGATGTCGCCCAGGGCGGCCACGTCCTTGTCGCGGTTCGCCCGCTCATAGACCAACAGCGGCCGGGCGGAGCGCCGTTCGGGGTCGCTCACCGCCAGGCCGATGCGCTTGAGCCCCACATCCAGGGCCAGCACCACTCCGGGGGTGTCATTCAACATGGCGCTAATTATGCCGGGACCGCGTGAACTTAACAAGACGGGAGGCGAGGGGGGCTTGTGGGCCCGCGCCCGCCTCCTGTACCACACGAAATGCTGAAAAACTATATTTAGTGTGGTACAAAGGCAAGGCAGCTACCGCGCCAGGAACGCCCACAACTCTTCGGCGGGGTTGATCGCCTCGCCAAGCAAATCACGTCCCTTGGACAGGGACTGACTTATGCGCTTGCGCCAGGCCTGGGGTAATTGCCCGTAAAGCTCATTGGCCTTGGCCAGCATGGCCTCGTCCATCGCCAGGGCCTTGGCCACCGCCGCCACTTGGCGATAGTCCTTTTCCCGTTTGCCCGGCTCACGCCGCACCGCCGCCACTAGGAGTTTATGGAAAAAGAAGGCAGCGGGATGGGGCACCGACACCTTGCCCACCCCCTTGATAGCTAAGGTCAAAGGGTTGGTAAGTATCAGGTCAAGATAGGGTACCGCCACGGGAGCCAAGCCCAACTCTGGAATCTGGGGCTTGTCCCCCCGCGCTCCGGAGCCTTGGCGCGCCCGCAGGAACTCAACGGTTATCTCGCCGTTGCTGTAAGAGATGCTGCCGTCGGCCACGTTGAACTTCTCTTCGAAACCCAAGGATTTAAGAAGCCCGCCCACGTCCCTTTTTTCCCCCCGGTAGGGCAGACGCACCGCCAGGTCCACGTCCAGGGTGCGGAAGGGGTAGAACTCCACGCCGCAGTAGTTTTGGTAAATCTTGAAGCACCAACTCCCCACCAGCTCCAAACCCAGATCCCACAGGCCCTGCTCGTCCAAGGCGGCGATCAACTCGGCCAGCACCGGGTTCAGATCTTCTTTCATGTCGGCCTCCTCCTTGTGCCCCAAGATGGCCAGCGCCCCTCTCGCCTCGGCCAAGTCCCCCAGGAGCTGGGATCGGCGGCCGCATTTTTGGCGTAGCGATTCCACCAGGGCGCTGCCGTCGGGGCCTAGGTAAAGCTCCCGGCGGGCGTTGCCCCCGGCATATTGACGCAAATACCAATATCCCCCCCGCTGGGGAAACCTGCGGCACAGCGAACCGGGTGGAATGAGCAAAAGTGCCCCCACCAGCTCCCGCTTGTTTTGGAGGTAGTATTGTGCGTTTTCTTGCAGTATTTCTTTTATAACCATGGCCCATTTCCCAGAAGCAATTGTACCACACGATTACACTAAAATTAAATAATAGTGTGGTACGACGTCCGGCATCACCATGGTCTATGCTCGCTTGACGCTTTGTTACCCCCGCCCCTATATTTGGGGAAGCGTTCCACTCCTCAGCACCGAAAGGCCCGCCATGAAGCAGATCGTCCTGGGCACTGCCGGACACATCGATCACGGCAAGACCACCCTGATCAAGGCCCTCACCGGCATCGAGACCGACCGCCTCAAGGAAGAGAAGGCCCGGGGCATCACCATAGAGCTGGGCTTCGCCTACCTGGACCTGCCCGGCGGCGAGCGCCTGGGCATCGTGGACGTGCCCGGCCACGAGAAGTTCGTCAAGAACATGGTGGCCGGCGCGGCGGGCATCGACCTGGTGGCCCTGGTCATCGCCGCCGACGAGGGGGTGATGCCCCAGACCCGGGAGCACCTGGACATCTGCAAGCTTTTGGGGGTGGGGCACGGCCTGGTGGTGCTCACCAAGATCGACATGGTGGACGAGGAGTGGCTGGAGTTGGTCACGGAAGACGTGGCCGAGTACGTGGAGGGCACCTTTTTGGAGGATGCGCCCATCATCCCGGTGAGCGGGGTGAACGGCCAGGGTATCCCCGAACTCAAGGCCGCCCTGGCCGAGTTGGTGGAGAGCCTGGAGGAGCAGCCCGCCGAGGGGCCCTTCCGTTTGCCCGTGGACCGGGTGTTCACCATGAAGGGCTTCGGCACGGTGATCACCGGCACGGCCACCGGCGGGCAGATCGCCATCGGCCAGGAGGTGAGCATCTATCCCCGCGGGGTCATCGCCAAGGTGCGCGGCTTGCAGGTGCACAACGATGAAGTGACCCAGGCCCGGCGGGGGCAGCGCACGGCCATCAATTTGCAGGGCCTGGAAAAGGCCGGGGTGGAGCGCGGCGATGTGTTGGCCACCCCCGGTTCCTTGGAGCCATCCCTGTGGCTGGACCTGGAGGTAAACGCCCTGCCCGACATGGCCCGGCCGCTCAAACACCGCGCCCCCATCCGCCTGCACACCGGCAGCGCCGAGGTTTTGGGCCGGGTGCTGTGGCTGGACCGCGACGAACTTTTGCCCGGCGGCACCGCCCTAGGCCAGGTGCGCCTGGAGTCCCCGGTGGCGGTTATGGCCGGGGACCGCTACGTGCTGCGCTCCTACTCGCCGGTGCACACCATCGCCGGCGGGGTGGTGCTGCATCCCCATCCCGGACGCCACAAGCGTAACCGTCCCGAGATCATGGCCGACCTGAAGACCCTGCTTAGGGGAGAACCCCGCGACAAGGTGGCGGTGCACGCCCGCCTGGCGGGGGAGGGCGGCCTGAGCCCGGCGGACCTGCCCCGGCTGGTGCCCATGAGCCCCAAGGCCCTGGACGCCCTGGTGGGGGACATGCTCTCCAAGCAGGAGTTGGTGCGCTTCGACAAGGAGGGCGGCCGCATGATCGCCGCCCCGGTGCAGCAGGAGCTGATGGACCAGGCCCTGGAGCTACTCACCGCCTATCACCAGGCCAACCCGCTCAAGGCGGGCATGCCCCGGGAGGAGCTGCGCCGCCGCCTGATCAGCAGCGAGGACCCCAAGCTGTTCGCCCACCTCATGCGCAAGCTGGAGGGCAGCCAGGCGGTGGTGGCCGAAAAGGACCTCCTGCGCCTGCCCGGCCACCAGGTGCAGCTGGCCGGGGCGGACAAGGCCCTGCGCGAGCGCATCGAAAAGGTCTACGCCGAGGGCGGCCTGGCCCCGCCCAACCTCAAGGACGTCATCGCCGGGGACAACCCGGCCCAGGCCAAGCAGGTCCTGGCGGTGCTGGTGGACGAGGGGGCGCTGGTCAAGGTGAAGCAGGAGCTTTACTACGACGCCCAGGCCCTGGGGGACATCAAAAAGCGCCTGGTGGAGTTTTTGGAGGCCAATGAAAAAATAGAGGCCTCCCAGTTCAAGGAGATGACCGGCCTCAGCCGCAAGTACATCATTCCCCTGCTGGAGCACTTCGACTCCACCATGCTCACCATGCGGGTGGGCGACCACAGGGTGCTGCGGGGCAGGTAGGCAGCGGGGCTTTGGCGGGCATGTACCAGCCGCGAAGAGATCTCACCGACCGGGTGCTGGCCCGCCTGGCCGGGCAACCCGCCGAGCCCCTGAGCCAGCTTCCGCCCGGCGATCCCCTGGCCGCCGTCCTGGCCGCCATCCTGGCCCAGGCCCGGGCCTCGGTGGCCGCCATCAACGCCGAGCTTGAAGGCGGCACGGTTCAAGACCGCAACCACTACGACTACCTGTCCCAGAACCTGCCCCGCCTGGCCCAGTTCCAGAGCTTCGCCCTGGCCGAGTACGCCTACCACCTGGCCGACGACCGCAACCCCGGAGTGCGCCTGTGGCTGGAGGAGCGGCAGTGGCGCCGCCGGGTGGACCTGTTGCTTTTCCCCGAGGTGGGCCAGTGGCGGGTGGACGCGGCGGGCCGCAAGATAACCCGCCTGTTGCTCACCCTCTGGCTGGAGGACGACCAACCCCGCCCCGAGCCCGCCGCCGATCTCAAGGGCCTTTACCCTCTTTCCGAAGACTGGCCCGCCGCCCTCGGCCGGGCCCTGTGCTTGGCCGCCGTGCTTAAGCCCTAGCTACCTTCGCGCCCATCTCAGACCGGTTTTTTAATGCCCACCGCCGCCCTCGGGCGGGGCGGAATGGTTATCCTTGCAAAAAACCATAAAAGGACTACAAATATTAGGAGATAAATCAACCGCAGCAACGAGAAGCAACCGGACAGTGAAAACGTCATCGGCACATCCGGCCGGCAGCCACACCTTTTCCAGGCCATCACCAGCGGCAGGGCCCCTCGAGGGGCGCGTTCAGCGGCGCGCCCACCGGCGGGCTGTTGCCTGGCCCGGCCCGGCGGGGGAGCGTCCCGGCCCAGGACGCGCAGACATTTTATTAATAGCACCAATCGCATAGGACAGGACGATCATGAAAAAAGACATCGTGGTGGTGGGTGGAGGCCCCGGCGGGGTCATCACCGCAATGACCGCCAAAAGCGTTTATCCCGACAAGTCAGTTTGCGTAATCCGTGAGATCGGCGACGGGGTGATCCCCTGCGCCATCCCTTACATGATCCACACCATGGCCGACCCCAAGGGCAACATGATGCCCATGGCCGGCCTGGAGGCGGCGGGCATCGACACCGTGGTGGCCGGGGCGGTGTCCCTGGACCCGGCGGCCAAGACCCTGGCCCTGGACAACGGCGAGTCGGTGAGCTACGACCGCCTGGTCTTGGCCACCGGCAGCAACCCGGCCAAGCCGCCCATCCCCGGCGCGGACCTGGACGGCGTGTTCACCATCTCCAAGAGCCTGGCCCATCTTAGCGATCTGGTGGAAAAGGCCAAGGCGGCCAAGAACGTGGTCATCGTGGGCGGCGGGTTCATCGGGGCGGAGTTCGCCGACGAGCTGGCCCAAAAATCCGGGGTGAACATCCACCTGGTGGAGCTGATGCCCAAGGTGCTCCAAGCCGCCTTTGACGACGACTTCTGCGACCAGATCCAGAAGAACCTGGAGGCCCGGGGCATCAAACTGCACCTGGGGCGCATGGTGGAGGCCTTCAAGGGCGAGGGCAAAGTTCAGGCCGTGGCCCTGTCCGGCAGCGAGGAGCTGGCGGCGGACCTGGTGATCATCGGCATCGGCGGGCGGCCCAACAGCAAGCTGGCCGCCGAGGCGGGCCTGCGCTTGGTGGACGACGGCTCCATCTGGGTGGACAGCTACATGCGCACCTCGGCCCCGGACGTCTTCGCGGTGGGCGACTGCGCATTGAAACGCGACTTCTTCACCCGCAAGGCGGTTCCGGTGTGGCTGGCCTCCACCGCCACCGCCGAGGCGCGCAACGCGGGCACCAACATCTACGGCATCCGGGTGCTCAACCAGATTCAGGGCAGCATCGCCGCTTTTTCCACCAAGTTCGGCGACACCTGCTACGCCAGCGCCGGGCTCACCGAGCGGGTGTGCCAGCGCGAAGGCATCCGCTACGTGAGCGGCAGCGCCACCGCCCCGGACCGCCACCCCGGCAACCTCCCCGGAGCCTCGCCCATGAGCGTGAAGCTGTTGTTCGCCGACCGGGCCGGGGCCCTGCTGGGCGGCCAGGTGACCGGCGGCGAGTCGGCCGGTGAGCTGGTCAACGTCATCGCCATGGGCATCCAAAAGGGCGTCACCGTGCGCGACATGGACATGATGCAGATAGCCACCCATCCCAAGCTGTCGTCCGCCCCCACGGTCCACCCGCTCATCAACGCGGCGCACCAAGCCCTGGCCAAACTGCGCGGCAAGTAGGCTGTTACACGACTCCGGCCGCGATCCGCCCCAGCGCGGGTCGCGGCCGCTTTTTTCCGCCTTCAGGTCATGTTTTGATTTTTGACATTTCCCGCGCCGCCGGGTCATCATAGATGGACACAACCGACTCAAATAAGCTTAGGGGAGGGGTTATGCGAACTTGGCAAGTGATCTTGTTGTTGGCGGCGGTGGCGGCCATGTCCGCTTGCGCTTCCGCGCCTCTCCCGGCCGGCGAGGTGAAGGCATCGAGCTTTTTGGGCTCCGACGTGCATAAGCTGAAACCGGGGGGCCCTGGTCAACCCGCCTGGATATACATGAACCCCAAGGCAGACTGGGCTTCATACGACAAGATGCTCCTGGACCCGGTCACCTTCTGGCGTGACCCCAAGAGCGACCAGGAAGCCTTGTCCCAGCACGACAAGCAGATGCTGGTCAACTACTTCTACGCGGTGATCGCCAAGGCCATGTCCAAGCGGGTGACCATGGTCAACGCCCCCGGACCAGGGGTCATGCGGGTCAAGGTGGCGGTCACCAAGGCCGATCCCTCCATCGTGGCCCTGGACGTGGTCTCCACGGTTCTGCCCCAGGCCATCGCCTTCTCGGCCATCAAGACCGCGCTCACCGGCAAGCCCGCCTTTGTGGGCGAGGCTCGCGTCGCGGTAAAGGTCACCGACGCCGCCAGCGGCGAGCTTTTGGCAGCCTGGGTGGCCGCCCGGGTGGGGGCCAAAAACTTGGACAAGGCCGAGTTTTCCTCCTGGGGCGATGTGGAGCAGGCTATGAGCTTCTGGGCCAACAATGCGGCCTATCACTTGTGCAAACTCCAAAAGAGAACCGACTGCGGCCAGCCGCCCAAGCCCTAGGTGTTGTTAGCAAGGACGTTGTTCACAGTTTGCCAGTCTTGAGATTGGCGGTTTGTATTTAAGAGCGGTGTGTGGCCTTGTCTGGTTGTAGTAATCCAGCCATGGCCCCAGCCGCTCATTTCTTTCCTCCGAGGTTTCGTAGGCCCGCTTGTAGGCCCACTCCTTGATGCTGGTCTGGATAAAGCGCTCGGCCTTGCCGTTGGTCCGGGGGGTGTAGGGCCGGGTGCGCACCTGCCGGGCTCCCAGGCTCTGCACGGCGGTGTTGAAAAGATAGGACCGGTAACAGCTTCCGTTGTCGGTCATCACCCGCCGCACCCTGACCCCGTGACGCCCCAGCCAGTCTGCGGCGCGAATCAAAAAGCAGGTGGCGGTGGTGGCCTTCTCGTCGGGCAGCAGCTCGGTGTAGGCCAGGCGGCTGTGGTCGTCCACGCATACGTGCAGATACTCCCAGCCGATGCCGCGTTTGCGCCTGGAGCGGTCGCCATGGATGCGGTGGCCCACCCCGTCTATCTTCCCTAACTTCTTGACATCCAAATGAATCATGTCGCCTGGAGCCTTGTGCTCGTAACGGATCACAGGTGGCTTGGGCTCCAGGCGTGACAACCGATTCAGCCCCAATCGCCGCAGTTCAAGCGTCACGGTGGAAAGAGGCATGGAAAGGGAAAAAGCTATCTGCGGAGAATTCATGCGCATGCGCCGCATAGCCGCGATGGTGGCCACCCGCCCAACCGGCAAGCGCCGAGGGCTACCGCGGGGCCGGGAGCTTCGATCATACAGAGCGTCTTGGCCACCGGACTTGTAGCGGGCCAGCCATTTGTAAACCGTGCGCCGGCTCACGCCCAAAGCCTCGGCCACTTCCTTGACGCTTTTCCCTTCCTTCAAAACTCTTTGCACAATCAGGGCTCGACTATAAAACGTGGTCCT
>JAHIND010000004.1 GCA_018896025.1 Pseudomonadota bacterium | reverse complement strand
GGCAGAGCTCGGCGATGCTCTCTTCTCCCCTTAGCCCCTCCAAGACAATGCGAATTTTCTCCTCGGCCGAGTACTTCCTACGGGTCTTCCGCCTGATCTCCCGGACCTTGCCTTCAACTCCGTTACTCTGGCTCATGGCTCGCTCCTTGCGCATATCTGAGATGGTGGTGGGCTAACCGAACCTTCAAGGACTCCCCTTGGATATTTGTTAAGGAATTGTTCGAGCAACCCTTCACTACACGTAGGACCTTTATGCCTGACCTATGCAAGCGGGCCGGAGTAAAGCCCTTCGGGTTTCATGCCATCCGGCACCTTGCTGCTAGCATCTTATATAAGCAGGGGCACCCAGTAAGCCAAATCCAGGTAATCCTTCGCCATCAAAGCCCCACCACTACAACGGAGTACTTGAGGACGCTCGGGTTAGAAGAGGTAATGGATGCCGTGGATAGCCTGGGACGCGGGCGGGCCAAGGTTATTGACTTCAAAGCCAGGTCCAAATCAAAAAATCGGGCATGATTGACTGATGCGAATTGTAGCAGAACCTGTAGCCAAACAAAAAAAGAGGATGGCCCATAAGGGCCAACCTCTCGATATTATTTGGCAGTCCCAACGGGGTTCGAACCCGTGTCTTCGGCGTGAGAGGCCGATATCCTAGACCACTAGACGATGGGACCGTGCGCAAACATATGTGTGGCTGGCGGACCAGGATTCGAACCTGGATAGGCAGATCCAGAGTCTGCAGTCCTGCCGTTAGACGATCCGCCAGCAGGTACGCTCTGATTTATAGCCTGAACCTGTCGGCGTCAAGGTCTTTTTTACCAGAAGTCTTATTTTGCGGCTATAGCCAAGGCCCTATTTAACCTAGCCTTAACCCGCTCATCTCCCAGGAAGCCCATGACCTCGAAAATGCCGGGGCTGAAGGTGCGCCCGGTGAGGGCCACCCGAACCGGTTGAGCCACGCCGCCCAGCTTCAGATCCATCTGTTCGGCGATTTCCCGCACTCCCTGCTCCAGGGCTTCGGAGTCGCCGGTTCCCTTGGCTTCCACCAGGGCCACCACCCGCTCCAGCACCGTAACCTGCTCTTGGCCCAGGAACTTTTTCACTGCCTTGGGGTCCATCTCCGGCTCGTCCACCAGGTAGGGCTCGGCCCAATCCGCCAGTTCCACCAGGGTCTTGGCCCGGGGGGTCAGCTCGGGCAGGCAGGCCAGGAGCACGGCCTGGTCGTAGTCGGCGATGCCCCGGGCCGCCAGGAAAGGCGGCAAAAGCTCGGCCAGGCGGGTGGGGTCGCTCTCCTGGATATAGCGCTGGTTCAGGTGCAACAGGCGGTCGGTGTCGAACACCGCCGCGCTACGGCCCACCGTCTTGAGCCCGAAGTAGTCGATGAGCTCCTGGCGGGAGAACATCTCCTGGTCGCCGTGGGACCAGCCCAGGCGGGCCAGGGCGTTGAGCATGGCCTCGGGCAGGTAGCCCATCTCCTGGTAGTCCATCACCGCGGTGGCTCCGTGACGCTTGGAGAGCTTGGTCTTGTCCGGGCCCAGGATCATGGGCACGTGGGCGAACTGGGGCAACTCGGCGTCTAGGGCCTGATAGAGCAGGATCTGGCGCGGGGTGTTGTTCACGTGGTCGTCGCCCCGGATCACATGGGTGATGCCCATGTCGATGTCGTCCAGCACCACGGCCAAGTGGTAGGTGGGCCAGCCATCGGAGCGCAGGATGATCAGGTCGTCCATCTCCTTGTTTTCAAAGGTGATGGGGCCTTTGACTAGGTCGTTGAAAGAGGTGCTGCCGGTGCGGGGGCCTTTGTAGCGCACCACCGCGCCAGGGGCGGGACCCAGGTTCTTGTCGCGGCAGGCGCCGTCGTACATGGGCTTGCCGCCCACGGCCATGGCCGCCTCGCGCTTTTTGGTCAGGTCCTCGGGCGAACAGTGGCACCAGTAGGCACGGCCTTGTTCCAGTAATTGGTCGATGGCCTCCCGGTAACGCTCCAGGCGCTTGGTCTGGTAAAAAGGGCCCTCATCATAGTCCAGACCCAGCCAGTCCATGGCCGCCAGGATGCCCTCCACATGCTCGTCCTTGGAGCGCTTGCGGTCGGTGTCTTCCAGGCGCAGGACGAATTCCCCGCCGTGGTGGCGGGCGAAAAGCCAGTTGAATAGGGCAGTTCTGGCCCCTCCCAGGTGCAGGGCCCCGGTGGGCGAGGGAGGGAAGCGGGTGCGCACCCGGGGGGTGTTGTCGGTTACCTTGTCCATGATTTCTTTCCCAGGGACGCGCCCCGGCCAGGGGGCGCAGGAGGTTAATGTAATTACTTTATTATTAGCCCGGCGTAGGCCACCACCTGTTCGTCGTCACCGGTGACCATCCCGCTGTGGGTGTAGGCCACCAACTCGGCGCTGGTGGCTCCCAGTTGCCGGGCCGCGGCCAATGCCACGGTGGTGGGCAAAAAGCCGCACATGCTTATGCGCCGGGTGGCCACGGTGTTATACAGGCCCTGGGGGTCCAAGGCCAGCACCCGCTCCAGGGCCAGCTCGTCCTTGGCCTTGGCGCTTTGGGCGGATTCATAGTGGGTCATGTCCGTGCTGGCCACAATGAGCACCGGGCCGTCCATGGCCTTGACCGCCCCGGCCAGGTCGTGGCCCAGCTGCTCGCATTGCTCGTAGCTGAGCATGGACAGGCACAGGGGGGTCAGCAAAAAGTCGGGCCTGAGCACCTGGAGGAAGGGCACCTGCACCTCCAGGGAGTGCTCGTACTGGTGGGCCAGGTCGTCCTCGCGCACCAGGGCGTTGCGCGAGAGCAGCTCCCCGCCCAGTTCGGCGTCCAAGGCGACCTCGCCCAGGGGGGTGCGCCAGGAGCCCCGGGTCATCAGGGCGGCCTTCTCGCCCAGGCCCTGGTGGTTGGGGCCCATGACCACCACCCGCCGGGGCACCTCCACCCGGCTGAGCACCTTGCCCACCACCGAGGCGGAGAACATGTATCCCGCGTGGGGGCAGACCACGGCCAGGGCCGGTTGGGGCCTGGCCTTGGGGTCCAGGTATTGACGGACGGTGGCTTGTAGTTCGTCGGCCTGGCCGGGATAGAAACGGCCGGCCACGGCGGGTGCGCGGGACATAGCCAATCTCCTTTGTGACGGGGGCCGCCCCGGTTGGGGCGGTGACTCATGTCTAATGGATAGCACACCCGCCACGTCCCTGCAACTGTTCGATCAGCTAACTATCCTAATTCACAAGCATCCTTGCTGGAGGCCATCCGGCGGGAAAGGGCTTTGCTTGCGGCCGCGCCTTATGGCAAAATGGGCCCAATTCCCTTGGCGGGCAGCTATAAAAAGGGCATTTGGGCCTGGCTTGGCAGGTTAAGCGTTTAACTTGTATTATGGCTGCCTGCAACCTATGGTAATGTTTACATATGCTAAATAAAACAACGGTATAGGGTCTCGCCAAATCTAGCGTTATGATTTATGATGTGTCATATTTAGCAGGTCTTTGAATAACCTGTTGCTTGGGTTGACCACCAAGTCCTATTAACCAGTTACAGGAGTTCTACGCGGCGGAAACAGGAGTTTGTCATGAAGAAAATTGGTTTGACGGTTAACGGGCGCAAACATGAGTTTGTGGTCGATGACCAAATAGTTTTATTGGATATTTTGCGGGAAGATCTGGACCTGATCGGCACCAAACAGTCCTGCGACCGCAAGGGGCAGTGCGGCGCTTGTATGGTCTTGGTGAACGGCAAGTCGGTTCGCTCCTGCCTGGCCAAGGTCGTAAAATTGGACGGCGCGGACATCATTACCGTGGAAGGCCTGGGCACCCCGGACAACCCGCACCTCATCCAGGAAGCCTTCGTGCTGGCCGGCGCGGTGCAGTGTGGTTTCTGCACTCCGGGCATGATCATGGCCACCAAGGGGCTCTTGGACAACAACCTCAACCCCACCGTGGCAGAGATCAAAAAGGCCCTGAGCCATAACCTGTGCCGTTGCACCGGTTACAAGAAGATCGTGGAAGCGGTGCAGTTGGCTGCCAGCTTCCTGCGCGGCGAGCAAAAGCCCGAGGATCTTTACCCTGCGGCCGACGCCCCCATGCTGGGCACCTCCCATATTCGTCCCTCGGCCATGGTCAAGGCCTGCGGCCTGGCCCGCTTCGGCGCGGACTACAAGATCAGCGACGCTCTGGAGCTGGCCGTGGTGCGCAGCGAGCTGCCCCACGCCAAAATCATCTCCATCGACACCTCCGAGGCCGAGAAGATGCCCGGCGTGGCCGGTGTGATGTTGGCAAAGGACGTCAAGGGCACCAACATCCTCAAGTACATCGTGGCCGACCGTCCGGTGCTGTGCTCGGACAAGGTGCGCTACATCGGCGATCCCATCGTCGCGGTGGCCGCCGAGACCCATGCCCAGGCCGTGGCCGCGGCCGAGGCCATCAAGGTGGAGTTGGAGCCCCTGCCGGTGCTGGAAAACACCGACCAGGCCATGGCCGAAGGCGCCATCCAGCTGCACGACGAAATCCCCAACATGTGCTTTGAGCAGCCCATCAAAAAGGGCGACGCCGAGGCGGCATTCGCGGGTTCGGCGGCCGTGGTCGAGGGCGAGTTCGTCACCCAGATCAACCACCAAGCCCCCCTGGAGCCCGAGATTTCCCTGGCCTACTGGGAAAAGGACGAAGACGGCGAGGACAAGCTGGTCGTGGTGGGCCGCAGCATCAATATCCACACCCACCTGGGCATGATCCAGGAGGCGGTGGGTTACGAGAACATGCGCTACGAAGAGGCCTTCGCGGGCGGCCAGTTCGGTATCAAGATCGACGTGATCACCGAGGGCATCGCGGCGGCGGCGGCCATGCACTTCCAGCGCCCCATCCGCTACGTGCCTTCCCTGGCCGAGTCCATGCTGGCGGCCTCCAAGCGCCACTCCTTCAAGATGCGCACCAGGATGGGCGCGGACGCCGACGGCAAAATTACCGCTTACGCCAACGACTTCGTGGTGGACAACGGCGCCTACTACTCCATCGGCCACGTGGTGGCCCTCAGGGCCCTGCAGATGCTCACCGGCGCTTACCACATGCCCACCCTGGACATCAAGGCGCGCCTGGCCTACACCAACAATCCCTGGGGCAGCGCGGCCCGGGGCGCGGGACCGCCGCAGCAGAACTTCGCCATGGAGTCCACCCTGGACATGCTGGCCCGCAAGATGGGCATGGACCCCTTGGAGTTCCGTTACAAGAACTTCCTGGAAGTGGGCCAGGGCGTATCCACCGGCCAAAAGGTGGAGCAGTGGCCCATTCCCGCTCTGATGGACGCCATGCGTCCCAACTATGAGCGGGCCATGAAGGAGGCCAAGGAGCAGGCCACCGACACCGTCAAGCGCGGCGTGGGCCTGGGCTGCGGCTCCTTCGGCATCGGCGGCCCCGGCGACGCCTCCATCGTGGCGGTTGAGCTGGACGACGACGGCGGCGTGAGCGTATTCGGCGCCGTGGCCGACCCCGGCGAGGGCAACGATTCCATGCTCACCCAGATCGCCTGCGAGGTGATGGGCCTGACCATGGACAAGGTGCGCCTGAACACCCGCAGCACCGACGTGACCGCGGCCTCCGGCCCGGCCGCGGGCAGCCGCATCACCTACATGATGGGCAACGCCTTGGTCAACGGCCTGGAGCAACTCAAAGAGGTCATGGCCGAAACCGGCGCCAAGACCGGCAAGGAACTGGAAGACGCGGGCAAGTCCCGCCGCTACATCGGCCGCAAGAAGAACATCGACGGCACCCCCCTGGACCCCAAGACCGGCCAGGGCCCCAACTTCGAGACCCAGGTGCATGCGGTGCAGATGGCCGAGGTCGAGGTCAACATCGAGACCGGCGAGGTCAAGGTGATCAAGATGACCACCGCGGTGGACGCCGGCAAGGTGATCCATCCCCAGAACCTCACCGGCCAGCTGGAAGGCGGCATGGACATGGGCGTGGGCTACGCCCTGCGCGAGGAGTACATCGCGGGCAAGACCCACGACTGGCGTTCCTTCAAGTTCCCCACCATGGCCACCTCCTTTGACATGGAAGTGATCGTGCTGGAGACCCCGCGCAAGACCGGTCCCCTGGGGGCCACCGGCGTGGGCGAGATGTGCATGGTGCCCACCGCCCCGGCGGTGCTCAACGCCATCGACGACGCCGCCGGCGTGCGCATCACCACCCTTCCGGCCACCCCGGAAAAGGTCAAGGCCGCCCTCGAGGCCAAGGCCTAGAGAGTAAAAGACCCAAGCTATGAACACGCGTGCCGGCCAAGATGGAGCCAATGCTCAACTTGGCCGGCACGTTCGTGTCGTGGCCGGCAAAGAGATTCTTTTTGACTCGGAAAATTTTTTCTGGGACTTTGAAGACTGGAGCGAAGAGGCGGTCCAGGAGTTGGCCAAGGAGGCCGGTCTGGAGCGACTGGAAGAAGACCATTGGAAGGTGATCCGGTTTTTCCGGGATTACTACGCCTACAATGGCCGGGCTCCTCTGAACAGCAAGCTTAAAAAAGGGACCGGGTTGAGCCTGTTGGAGCTGGAGGGCCTGTTCCCCGGCGGCTTGAAATACGGCGCCCGCCGCCTGGCCGGGCTGCCCAATCCCAAGACCTGCAACTAAGTCTCGGCCCTCCTTTTTGGGTTTACCAATGATCTACCTGGACAACGCGGCTACCGCCTTCCCCAAACCGGCCGAACCCCTGCGCCGGGCCCTGGAGCAATACCTGGAGACCGGAGCCTCGCCGGGACGGGGCGGCTACGACCTGTCGGTGGAGGCTGAGTACGAGGTGGAGGCGGTGCGGCGCAAGGTATGCCGTTTCTTCGGCGGCGGCGAGGGCTGGCGGGTCTGTTTCGCCTACAACGCCACCGACGCCCTCAACACCCTGATCCTGGGCCTGACTCAGGAGCCCTGCCACGTGGTGAGCACCCGCCTGGAGCACAATTCGGTGCTTCGGCCTCTGCATCATTTGGCCGAGCAGGGGCGCATCTCCCTGGACCTGGTTCCCTTCAACGCCCAGGGCTACGTGGAGCCCGACGCGGTGGCCAAGGCCCTCAGACCCGACACCGGGCTGGTGGTGCTGAACCACGCCTCCAACGTGTTGGGCACGGTGCAGCCCGCCGCCGAGATCGCTGCCCTGTGCGGGGAGCAGGGGGTGGAACTGGTCCTGGACGTATCCCAGAGCGCCGGGCTTTATCCCATCGAACTGGAAAAATGGGGCGTGGGCGGCCTGGCCTTTACCGGGCACAAGTCCCTGTTGGGCCCCACCGGCATCGGTGGCCTGGTATTGAGCCCCCGGGTGAACCCGCTGCCCACCCGCTACGGCGGCACTGGGGTGGACTCCATCAACCTGGTGCACACCATGGACTACCCCTATCGCCTGGAGGCGGGGACCATCAACCTGCTGGGGGTTTTGGGCCTGGGCCAGAGCCTGGACTACGTGAACTCCCCGGAGCACCGCCAAGCCCTGGTCCATGAGCTGGAGCTTTGGGCCCGCCTGCGCGACGGCCTGGCCGCCCTGGAGGGGGTGGAGCTTTACTGCGCCTCGGGGCCGGGCGAGCGCCTGCCTCTGGTGAGTTGCAACGTACGGGGTATGCGGGCCGGTGACGTGGCCGACATCCTGGACGGTGATTTTGAGATCGCGGTGCGCTCGGGTCTGCACTGCGCCCCGCTGCTGCACCAGGACCTGGGCACCTCGCCCCACGGGGCTGTCCGTTTCAGCCTGGGGGCCTTCAACACCGAGGGTGACATCGAGGCGGCCTTGGAGGCCATGGGGCGCATCGCCGCCACCGCAGCCGCTCAGGGGCGCTAACGGCGAGGGCCCGCCCCGCGCCATACGCGGGCGGGCCCTTTGCAAACGCATATAAAACATCCGGCCTAGGAGCGGACGAACTTCCAGGCCTGGTCCATGTCGGCCACGTTGAAGTATTTCTCGATCAACTCGTTTTTTTCACTCCCGAGGATCAGGTTGTCCAGCTTGACCAGCACCTCTTCCAGCTTGCTGTCGCCCACGATGGCCAAGTGGCGCATCTGCTTGAGGTGGCCCAGGGCATACTTGGCGTCCTGGAAAAAGGCCTTGGGCTCTATCTTCAGCAGGTCCAGCTGGTCGATTTTCGCCAGGATGTTGATTCGCTCGTTGCCCTGGGCCAGTTGCGCCTCGGCGGCGTTTTCAAACTGCTTCGCGTCTTCGGTGGTGTAGGAGCCGCTAATCTCCACGGCCAGCACGTCCCCGCCGGTCCCCTCCAGAACCTTGAACATCTTCGCCTCCCTCGCTCAAGTGGAAACATATCGCTGAAATAGGATTTCATCTTGTGCCTGGAATGGTCAACTATCTTTTATCCCGGCCAAAACGGGCGGCGGCGGGCGGGGGAGGGATTACCAAGGGTTGATGATGGGAAACACCGCGCCCTGGGGGCGGTAGTCGCCCTCCGGGGCCTCGCCCCGGTTCACCGCGTCGAACAGGGCGCACTGCTCGGCGATGGACAGCCCGGCGAAACGGCGCTCCGCGTCTTCGGACCCTTGGCCCCGGCACAGGTGGCAGCGGGTGGGGGAACATCCCTGGCAGGCGCGGCAATCGGGGCAGGGATGTTTTTTACTTTCACGGGTGGTCATGCTAATACCTCTAATTTATATTTAAGGCTGATCCGCCCATTTAGCACAAAATTTTTTCCTCAACCCGCACGGCGCTAATACATGGACCTCTCGGTCATACAACAAGCCATAGCAGAGCACGGATACTGGGCGCTGTTCGTGGGGACCTTCTTCGAGGGGGAGACCTTTTTCATCCTGGCGGGCATCGCCGCCCGCAAGGGGCTGCTCAATCCCTACTACGTGGCTCTCACCGCCATGTTGGGCGGCTTCATCGGAGACCAGGTCTTTTTCGCCGTGGGACGCTGGCGGGGAGCCGAGGTGTTCACCTGGTCCAGCTCCATCGCCCGCAAGGCGGTGGAGGCCAGACGCCTGATCCGGCGGCACGCGGTGCTGTTGATTCTGCTGTCGCGCTTTTTGATCGGCTTCCGCATGATCATACCCCTGGCCTGCGGCATGGCGGGCATCCCGGTGTGGCGCTTCGTATTGCTCAACTTCGTCTCGGCCCTGGCCTGGTGCCTGGTCTTCGGCGGGTTGGGCTATCTGTTCGGGGGGATCATCTTCGACCGGCTGGACCTGTTCAAGGGCCTGCAGATGGTGGTGGTGCTGGTGGTGGCCGTGCTGGCGGTCAGCTACGTGCTCATGAAGTTCATCAAGCGTCGCCTGATGAAGGGCGACGACCCAAACTAGCCCGGTTATTTCATGAGGGTTGGGCGGCGTTAAACAACGAACCCGTATTCATGGGGCCGCTATGAAAAAAGTGGCTACGTTGTCCTGATACAGTTCGTACTCTGGCCCGGCACAGTCAGCCGCCGGCAAACAAGGCGTCTGGCAAGCGAGGGCCGCAGGCGTAGCAGAGACTACATCGAGGCCCGAGCGCGGCCAGCAACACCGTGTGCCGGTGGCTGGCGCAGACGGACGCGCGACCTTCGTGCAATATCCGGGCTAACTCACGGCTTGGGGGCCACCTTCACCTTGAATGATGTCTCCTGCCCGGCGGGCATGTGGCAGACCATGTCGTCGCAGGCCTGGTAGGAGATCAGTGCCTTCACCTCGTAGAGGCCGGGCTTCAGGCCCGGGGCGGCCTTGCCCCGCAGGCCGATGACCACCCGCCCGCTGTACATGTCCACCGGCTTTTCGGCGAATTGCACCCGCACCTCCTGGGCCTTGGGATAGACCGGCGCGGCGAAGCCCAGCCCGGCCGGGGCGGTCAGCTTGATCTTGATGGGGATCAGGCCCGCGTCTCCGGCCGAGGGGCCGTTGATGTGGAACTTGGGCGCGATGGTGAGCACCAGATCAAGCTGCAACTCTCCACCCGGGGCGACGGTCACCTGCTCCGGCTTGGCCTGGAGCGAAACAATGGGGCCGTCGGCGGCTTGGGCAGCGGGGGCGCCGGCCATCAGGGCCAGGCCAAGGAGCAGGGCGCACAACCAGCGCATGGGGCATTCTCCAGGTTAACCTTGGATATTCTTGAGGATGTCGCCGACCGCCCGGCAGGTGCTGGGTCCGGCGTCCCGCCAGCCCAGAGGGGCCATCTCGCCCTCGGGCAAGACCTTGAGTCGGGCGCAGGCCCTGGCCAGGCGGGGCCACACCAACTCCTGGGCGTCTTCCTGGTCCAAGACGGGGTCGAACAGCACCAGGGGGGACAAACGCAGCCGCTCCTCGGCGGCCAGGGCCATGAAGGCCCAAACCCGGCGGCCGGTGATCCGGGGCAGGTACAGGGGGCCTTCCAGGGCGATCTCGTCGGTCAATCCCGCCTGGCGGCCGAAATAGTTCAGGCCCATCAACAGGTTGTTTCCCAGGACCTCCATGGCGGCGGGCAGGTCATGGCGGCGGGACAGGTCCAGGAGCACCGCGGCCGCCTCCCTGGCTTCGGGGCTGGGCAGGGCCTTGGCCTCGGGCTCCGGCGGCGCTTCGCCCTTGCCGGCCAAAAGGCCCAGGGTGCGTCCGCCGGGCAGGGTGGGGGCCCACATCACCGCGTCCGGCTCCAGGCCGTAAAACGCGCAGGCCCCGCCCCGGGCCAGGCGGATGCCGGTGGTGGACTCGTCCACCACCAGAAGCAGGCCCTGGCGTTTGGCCTCCTCGGCGTTGAAGCGGGCCTCTTCGGCGTCCGGGGCCCAGTCGCAGCGCAGCACCGCCACCCCGGGGTCGCCGCCGGGGGAGCACAGGGGCTGGCCGGTGCCCGGAGCCATCCAGGAGACGGTCTTGGGCTTGCCCTGGGCCATGGCCAGGCGGCTGGCCGCCAGGACCGCCTGGGGGGGCTTGGCGTATATGCGCACCCACTGGGCCCAGCCCCATTGGGCCAGGAAGTGCTCGGCCAGGGTGGCCGGGTCCACGGGGTGGACCGCCACCCCCAGGGGGATGCTGAAGCTGGGATCGCTGTAGTCGACCACCGGACCGTCGTCTTGGGCCTGGCTGGCCCAGATGGCGGCCATTAGCTCTAATTGCTGCGGTGAAGGCTCCACGGCATGCCGTCCCTTGCTAGCGAGAGAAAAGGGAAACAAACGATGTTGCATTATAGCTCCCGGCAGGGGGCATGCCAAGAAACAAGGCAGTGCCGATGAATCCGGTACGCTAGTTTAACCTGTCGGCATGTGCTAATATTTTTGACAAGCTTGCCGCCGTTTCCGTGGGGGAATGAAATAATTCGCTGTAATTCTGGTTTCACTGGGGGCAACCTGAGTGGGCGTAGGAGCCTATGCCGTGAACAACTCCACACCGGCTTCGTCCGAAAATAGTCCGGGACGCCTCTCCATTCTGCTGGTGGACGACGAACCCAACATCCGTGAGGCTCTGGCTGAATACCTCACTAGTCTGAACAACCATTCCCTGACCACCGCCGCCAGCGGCCCCGAGGCCCTGGACAAGTTCCAGCCGGGCAAGTTCGACTGCGCCTTTTTGGATCTGAAGATGCCGGGCATGAACGGGGTGGAGCTTCTGGCTCAGCTCAAGGAATTGGACCAGACCCTGCCGGTGGTGATCATGACCGGCTTCCCCTCCCTGGACGCGGCCATCGACACCATGCGCCAGGGGGCCAGCGACTTTTTGGTGAAGCCCTTCAATCTGGACCAGGTGAAGGCCACCCTGGAGCGGGTGGTGCGCGAGCACCGTTTGTTGCAGGAAAACCTGCGCCTGTCCGAGCGCCTCAAGCACCAGGAACGCATCGAGCGCCTTAACCAGGAGCTGAGCCGCCGGGTTCGCGAGCAGCAGGTGCTGCACCAGATCTCCGAAGCCATCGACCACATGCACACCTCCGAGGCCATCTACCAAGGCATCGCCGACCTGTCGGCCACCAACCTGGAGGCGGGCAAGACCGCGGTGCTTTTGTTGGAGCCGGCCAGCGGCCAGTTGGTGGTCATCGCCACTTCCGGCTTCCCCTCCGAGGTGGTGGGCCAGGTGGCCGGCCAGCTGGACCAGGGCCTGTTAGGCAAGGCCGCCGCCGGGGGCAAGCCGGTGATGGGCCGCCTGGAGCCTCCGGAAGAGGCCGGGCGGCTGCTGTCGGTGAGCGGCAGCATGCTCTGCCTGCCCATCATGATCCACGAGCAAACCCTGGGCCTACTGGTGCTGGGCGAAAAGCGCGGCGGCCTGCCTTTCCGGGGCGAGGACGTTTTCCTGAGCCGCTTCCTGTTGCAAAAGGCGGCGCTCAGCGTGGAGAACATCGCCCTGTACGAGTCCATGGCCTCCAACCTGCACTCCACCCTGGGGGCCCTGGTCCGGGCCATGGAGGCCAAGGACCCTTACACCCGCCAGCACAGCCGCCGGGTGACCAACCTGGCGGTGTTGACCGCCGAGGTGATGGGCCTGGAGCTGCACCAGATCGAGTCGCTCAAATTCGCGGGCTATCTGCATGACATCGGCAAGATCGGCATCAAGGACCACATCCTGCTCAAGGAAACCAAGCTGACCGCGGCGGAGTACCAGGAGATCAAGCGCCACCCGGCCATCGGCGAATCCATCGTCCGGGCCATGGACCTGAGCCAGGACGAACGCCATATCGTGCGCCACCACCACGAGCGCTGGGACGGCAAGGGCTATCCCGACCGCCTGGGAGGCAAGGACATCCCCCTGCTGGCCCGCCTGGTGGCCGTGGCCGATGCCTACGACGCCATGACCAGCGACCGCTCCTATCGGGCCCTGCGTTCCATGGAGCAGGCGATCACCGAACTAAAGACTTGCTCTGGTTCCCAATTCGACCCCATGGTGGTCGAGGGATTTTTGCAGATGCTAGAGCAGTGCCACTGGGAAATAAACCAAGATACATCGCCCGGTTCTTCCCAAGACACCTCAAGCTAACCTTCAGGGTATGGAGCCGCTTTGACCTCTCGGACCGACCTGAGCCCGCCCATGATCGACGCGCTTTTACAACGGGAGCGGATCGTCCTCACCGCCCGCCTGCTGCCCGGGGTGGTGCACAACCTATCCGGCGCGGTGCAGATGATCTCCCTGCCCCTGGACCTGGCCCAACTGGCCCTGAACAAGGGTGAGGTGCACAGCATGGAGGCGCGCCTGGGCTCGGTGCGCCAGGGCCTGGAGCGGCTCATGGGTGAGGTGAGCCTGTTGGCCGCCCGCAGCCTGAGTGACCAGCGCCGGGAGGCCGAGCCCCTGGATCTGGCCAGGCTGGCCGGGGAACAGCTTGATTTTTGGAATGGCGAGCTTTTCGTCAAACACGAGCTGACCCTGAACCGGGAGCTGGGCCAAGGCCTGGGATGGGCCAAGGCCGCCTACGCCGACGTGGCCCTGGCCTTGAACAACGTCCTGGCCAACGCGGTGGACGCGGTGCGGGGCACACAAGGGCCCTGGGTCACGGTGCGCGGCTTCAAGCGGGAGGGCTGGTTGGGCCTGGAGGTTAGCGACGGCGGCCCCGGCCTATCCGGGGAAATGGCCGCTGAGCTGTTCGAGCCCTTTGCGGGCGACAAGGGCGGCGAGCATGCTGGCCTGGGCCTGTTCCTGGCCAACAAGGCCCTGGAGCCCTGGGGGGGCAGGGTGATCCACCAAGCGGACGCCCCTCACACCACCTTCAGCATCGAGCTGCCGACCGGTTAGCTTTTGATCTTGTCGATATCCTCGGGGCGTTGCAGGCAGCTCTGGCAGGCACTGGGCTCCGGCCCGTCCAGGGGCTGAGGCTGGTGGCAGGGACCCTCGCAGCCGCAGCCGCACCCGGCGTTTTGGTCCTGGGCGCTACGCATGGTGCGCCAGAGCCTGCGCCCCACCCACAGGGCGGCCAGCAGCACCACCACACCTACAATAATTCCCTGCCACATAACGCCTCTCCCTACCCCAGGCCCAAGGCCCGCCCGCCCTGGAACACGGCCAGGGCCAGCAAATAGGCGATGAGGGTGTTGTAGGCCACCGAGAATAGGGCCCAGCGCCAGGTCCCGGTCTCCTTGCGGATCATGACCACCGTGGCCAGGCAGGGGGCGTAGACCATCACGAAGATGATCAGGGCGAAGGCCTTGAGCGAGTTCCAGGCCGGTTCGGCGGCCAGGCGCTGGCTCAGGCTCTGGGAATGCTCCGGGTCCACCTCGCCCAGGCTGTAGGCCACGCCCAGGGTGCTGACGATGACCTCCTTGGCCGCGAAGCCGCCCACCAGGGCCACGTTGGCCCGCCAGTCGAAGCCCAGGGGGGCGGTGATGGCGGTGAGGGCGCGCCCCGCCCGTCCGGCCACGGTGCCCGCCAACTCGTCCTGGGCCCGGCCGGATTTAAGCTCCAGGCGGGCCGAGGCGGTGGAGGCGGCGTCGATGCGCTTTTGCCAGGCGGCGTCCTGCTCCTGGGGCAGGCCGGGAAAGCTCATGGCCGCCCACATCAACACGCTCACCCCCAGGATCATGGTGCCCGCCTTTTTGGCGTATTGCCAGGTGCGCTCCCAGGTGTGGATCACCAGGCCCTTCATGGTGGGGGCCCGGTAGGGAGGCAGTTCCATGACAAAGGGGGCTTGCTCGCCCCTCAGCAGGGTGACGCGCAGCAGTTTGGCCGCGCCCAGGCCCAGGCCCCATGAAATCAGGGTGAGCAAAAAGAGCATCTCCGCCTGGCGGTGGGCGAAAAAGGCGGCAATAAGGAGGCTGTACACCGGCAGCTTGGCCCCGCAGTTCATGAAGGGCACGGTGAGGATGGTGGCCAGGCGGGCCTTGGGGTCCTTCAGGGTGCGGGTGGCCATTACGCCGGGCACCGCGCAGCCGCCGCTGAGGCCCCCGCCCACCATCAGGGCCATGACGCTGTTGCCGTGCAGGCCGAAGATCCTCAGCACCCGGTCCATGATATAGGCCACCCGGGCCATGTAGCCCGAGTCTTCCATGATGGCGATGGCGAAGAACATGAAGGCGATGAGCGGTGCGAAGCCCAAGACTCCGCCCACCCCGCCGATGATTCCGCTGACGATGAGCGAGCGCAGCACGCCGGGGGGCAGGGCGCCTTCCACCGCGCCGCCCAGCCACCCGAAGAAGTTTTCGAGCACCACCACCGGGACTTCGCTGGCCCAGAATACGAAATTGTAGATGCCGTAGAGCACCGCGAAAAGCAGCAGGGGGCCCAACAGGCGGTGGGTCAGCACCTGGTCCAGCTTGTCGCTGAGGTCCATGCGCACCTCGCGCTCGCTGGTAACCACCTGGCGGGTTATGCCGGTGATGTAGCCGTAGCGGTAGTCGGCGATGATGCTGTCCGGGTCGTCGTCCATGGTGCTCTTGATGTGCCCGGCCACCCGCTCGCACACCGGCAACAGCTTTTCGGCCAGCTCCGGGGTCTCCCGGACCCGCTCGATGACCTCCTGGTCGCCCTCCAGGCATTTCACCGCCAGCCAGCGGGCGCTCAAGAGGCCGTGGCGTTCCTGGGCCCCTTGCAGGATGTCGGCCACCTCGTCCACCCCCTGGTCCACGTCGCTGCCGTAGGAGATGTTCAGCGGGTGCCACTCGGGTTCGCTCTCAGCCAGTTCCACTGCGGCGGCCAGCAGCTCGCTCATGCCCTGGTTCTGCCGGGCCACGGTGGACACCACCGGCACGCCGAACAGGCGGCTGAGCTTGTCCGCGTCGATCTTCAGGCCCCTGGTCTTGGCCACGTCCACCATGTTCAGGCAGATGACCAGGGGCACCCCCAGCTCCATGAGCTGCACCGCCAGGTAGAGATTGCGCTCCAGGTTGGAGGCGTCCACCACGTCCACCACCACATCGGGCCGCCGGCCGATGAGGTAGTTGCGGGCCACCAGCTCTTCGGGGGAGTAGGCGGTGAGGCTGTAGGTGCCCGGCAGGTCCACCACCTGCACGCTCTGTCCCTGGTGCTGGGTGAGGCCCTCCTTGTATTCCACGGTGACGCCGGGATAGTTGCCCACGTGCTGGCGGGCCCCGGTGAGGGCGTTGAACACGCTGGTTTTGCCGGCGTTGGGGTTGCCGGCCAGGGCGATGGTGTATTGGTGGCTCACAGGGCTTCGCCGATCTCCACGGTGATGAAGTCGGCCTCGTTGTTGCGCAAGGTTAGGTTGTAGCCTCTGAGCTTTATCTCCACCGGGTCCCGGAGTGGGGCACGGCCGATGACCTGTATCTCGGTGCCGGGCAACAGGCCCATCTCGCGCATGCGTCGGCCCAACTCGCCGCCGGTGCCCACCTTCTTGACTACGGCCCGTTGGCCGGGCCTCAGTTGACGCAGGGTGACTTCAGGGGTCATGGGGCGGGCTCCTGTGTTCTAGCGGCCGTTGCGCTCCAAGAGGCTTACCTGCACCTTGCCCGCCACGCCCTGGCCCAGGGCCAGGCGGGTGCCGCCGCAGGCCACCACCATGGGGCCCGCACCGCTGGTGATCACTTCCAACTCGCTGCCCAGGCTGATGCCCAGGTCTTCCAAGTGGCGCTGGGCCTTTTCCCCGCCAGCCAGGCGCTCCACCCGCACCCGCTCGCCGGAGGAGGCCAGGTTGAGCGGCAGGGTGGGGGTGCGGCGGCGGCGGCAGTTTTCGCACAGGCCGTAGATTTGCAGGCGGTGGCTCAGGTGATGGAAGCCGTGCTCCTTGGCCACGCCGTGCTTGAGCTCTTCCAACTCGGGGTGGTGAAACTCGGTGATGGAGCCGCAACGGGTGCAGATGAGGTGGTCGTGGTGCTCGCCCAGGTGGCGGTGCTCGAACAGGTCCGGCTGGTTGTCGAAGCGGCGGCAGGAGGCTAGGCCGAAGCGGGTGAGCATCTCCAGGGTGGCGGCCACGAACTCCGGCTCCAGGTGATGACCCTGGGCGGCCAAGTTCTTTTGCAGGCTGTCGGCGCTAAGGTGGTCCTCGCAGTCCAGAAAGGCCTCCAGCACCGCCAGACGGTCGCCCAAGCGGTTCATCCCCTGTTGGCGCAGAAGGCGCTCGAATTGGCGACGTTCCTCATTGTGTAGGTTGGTGCTCAATATATTCTCCAAGTACAACTAATTTAACAACGCCTAACAGCCTACGCAAGCCCCAGCATCCCAATTTAGCGGCCATTTTCCCCCAAAATAATCTTTTGAGGGGCCGGGCGCAAGCTCATCGGCGCGGCCCAGGCCGTCTTAACCGTAACTTCACGCAAGGGCTTTAGCTTGCATTGGGGGGCGATGCGTATTAACGTTAACGTTAACACCCTGCAAACGTGGGAGATTGCTTTGGCCGACATAACCCCCCAAGACGTAGCCCGCTATTGGCACTCGGTGGTGGACACCATGGCCGAGGGCCTTTTCATCGTGGACACCAAGGGCAAGGTGGTGTTCGTGAACCCGGCCGCCGAGCGCCTCACCGGCTACCGCCAGGAGGAGGTGCTGGGCCGTTCCTGCACCGTGTTCGAGTCCGAGACCTGCCTGGCCTGCCAAGACCAGGAAGGCCAGATGACCTGTGGGCTTTTCGACAAGGGCCGGGTGGTGGACCGCCGCTGCACCATCACCAAGAAGGACGGATCCCAGGTGCACATGCTCAAAAACGCGCGGGTTTTGCATGATGAGCTGGGCCAGGTCATCGGCGGGGTGGAGACCCTGAGCGACATCACCCCCCTGGTGGAGCGGGACCGCCAGATCAGCGGTCTGAAGCGCCATCTGACCCGCTCCTACGGCTACGAGGGGCTTATCGGCCAGTCCCCGGCGATGATGCAAGTTTACCAGCTGCTGGAGGCCGCCGCCGCCTCCACCGCCCCGGTGGTGATCCTGGGGGCCAGCGGCACCGGCAAGGAGCTGGCCGCTGCGGCCATCCACCGCCGCTCGCCCAGGGCCGACGGCCCCTTCCTCAAGGTGAACTGCGCGGCGCTAAACCCATCCCTGCTGGAAAGCGAGCTTTTCGGCCACGAGAAGGGGGCCTTCACCGGGGCGGAAAAGAGCCGCACCGGGCGCTTCGAGGCCGCCGACGGGGGCAGCCTATTCCTGGACGAGATAGGCGACCTGCCCGCCGAGGTGCAGGTGAAGCTCCTCAGGGTGTTGCAGGAGGGGGAGGTGGAGCGGGTTGGCTCCAACCGCTCCATCAAGGTGGACGTGCGCATCATCACCGCCACCAACCGCGACCTGGGCCAACTCATGGAAAGGGGCCAGTTTCGCGAGGACCTGTTTTACCGCATCAACGTGATACCCATCTCCCTGCCGCCCCTGGCCAAGCGCAAGGAAGACATCCCCTTGTTGACCCGCACCTTTGTGGAGCGCACCGCCCTGGGCAGCGACCGGGGGATCACCGACATCAGCCCCTCGGCCCTGGACCGCCTGTTGGAGCATCCCTGGCCGGGCAACGTGCGCGAGCTGATCAACGCCATTGAGTACGCCTTTGTCACCTGCCCCGGTGGGGAGATATTGCCCCAGCACCTGCCTCCCAGCATCGTGGGCGAGCACTACGCCTGTCTGCCCCTGTCCGAGGGGGCGGGCGGCGAGGCCGGGGACGAGGCCATGCGCCTGGAAATAAGCGAGGCCTTGGAGGCCACCGGCGGCCACAAGGCCCAGGCTGCGGCTCGTTTGGGGATAAGCCGGGTAACCCTTTGGAAACGCATGAATAAATTGGGGATGGCCCTGGAAGATTAACACGGCGTTAATTATAGTTAACGTTAAATAACGTAAGCATTTTTTGGTTGATTCCTCTAACGCGCTGTATTTAAACCGCAAATTAATTTTAGCGCCTCAAGGCCGTTTTCGGCACGGCCTTTGCTCTATCTCAGGGCAAGCTTTGAGCGGCCCCTGGG
The DNA here is from genome assembly GCA_018896025.1 of Pseudomonadota bacterium. Lineage (GTDB taxonomy): Bacteria > Desulfobacterota > Desulfarculia > Desulfarculales > Desulfarculaceae > Desulfoferula. The sequence continues at coordinate 130,431 of JAHIND010000004.1, read as the reverse complement.
CCAAGACCGAAAGCGAAAAGGATCAAACATGGCCAACGCCATTAGTCGAAGAAATTTCCTGAGAGGGGGACTGGCCGCGGCCGCCGGAGTGGCGGCCAGCGGGGTGGTACTGCCTCAGGCGGTGAAGGCCGCTGGCGGCCAAGAGTTGTGCACCGTGTTGGACCTGTCCAAGTGCATCGGCTGCGAGGCCTGCGTGGACTCCTGCCGCGAGACCTGGCAGGACACGGTGCCCGACCCGGTGAGCCCCATGCCTAAGCCCTTTCCCGCCCGGGTGCCCACCCAGGACTGGAGCAAGCGCAAGGATGTCTCCGACCGCCTGACCCCCTACAACTTCCTCTACGTGGAGCACCTGGACTTTGAGCACAAGGGCCAGGCCGTGGAGCTGCACGTGCCCCGGCGCTGCATGCACTGCGTCAACCCTCCCTGCACCAACCTGTGCCCCTTCGGGGCCGGGCGGGTGGAGAAAAACGGCATCGTGAACATCGACCCGGACGTGTGCCTGGGCGGGGCCAAGTGCAAGCAGGCCTGTCCCTGGCACATACCCCAGCGCCAGAGCGGGGTGGGAGTCTACCTGGACATCATGCCCAGCTACGCGGGCAACGGGGTTATGTTCAAATGCCATCGCTGCCTGCCCCTGGTCCGTGAGGGCAAGCAGCCCCAGTGCGTGCAGGTATGCCCCGAGCAGGTGCAGAGCATCGGCCTTAGGCCCCAGATGCTGTCCCAGGCCGAGGCCATGGCCCGGCAAAAGGCCGCCGCCGATGGCGCGGACCCCAACAAGTGGCGGGATTACGTCTACGGCCTGGAGGAAAACGGCGGCACCAACACGCTCTACGTCTCGCCGGTGCCCTTCAGCGTGGTGAGCGCGGCCATCGACCAGGCCCACGCTTCGGCCGCTCCCGGCGGGGGCAAGGGCAAGGGCGCGGCGGGCAAGCAGGGCGGCAAGCGCCGCAAGGCCGGATTCGCCGGGCGTCCGCCCATGAGGCCCGTGGCCAACAGCATGGAAAGCGCCGAGAATCTCACCACCGCCCTGGTTTTGGCTCCTCTAGCCGGGCTGGCCGCCGGGTTTACGCGCCTCTTCGGCAAGAAGCCGCCCAGCGAGCAACCGCCTCAAGAGCAGCCATCCAGTGAGCAAGGAGGCCAATCATGAGCGCGATGAGCTACTCCCCCGGCGGGCGGGTGGCCCACTGGTTCTACGGCATCGCGGTGGGCTTCGCCCTGTTCAGCGGCTTCGGCCAGATGCCCATATTCAAGCGCTACTATTTGGCCGACATTCCCGGCCTGGGATGGACCGCGAACTACTACGCCACCAGCGACATTCACTACCTGGCCGCAGCCCTGCTATTGGGCATGCTGGCCTGGCGCCTGGCCCTGGACACCCGCACCACCGGCGCGGCCTGGTCCTGGGGCCCGCGCACCTGGTGGGGCTGGACCCTGCTGGGGCTCTTGATGATCTCCGGCGCGGCCAAGGTGCTGCGCAACGCGGGCGTCTTCCTGCCGCCGCCCCTGATCATGGTGCTGGACTTCACCCACCTGGGCAGCGCCATGGCCTTTATGTTCACCGGCCTGGCGGCGCTGGTGAAGCCCAAACCCAAACCGAACCTCCGTGGGCTTGTTAGCTGAGAGACAAGCCCTACCTCCCAGCAGCCGCCCCGCTCATTCTGCCAGAGCGGGGCGGCTTTTTTTGTTTTGGTTTAAGTATGGTCCAGGAGATTCAAATTCAGCCGGTAGAGCTTATTGTTTTCCAGTAGCAGCCCTTTTTCTTTTAACCTGTCCAAGTCACGTCTGGCAGTGCGTCCGGTTACTTGCCGATATAAGGGCTTTAAAATTGAGTCCGTAGACAAATTAAGCAATGAGAGCTGCCTGGGATGCTCGATAAGTAGATTAAGAAGGTCGGCTTGTCGCTGAGTTATTTCCTTTTTGGCACGGAGGAAGAAAATATAATCCCGCATGGCCAGTTGACGTATCACGGTGGTCAGTTTTCCTTGAATTTCCCGCAAGGAGGCGATGAAGGACTGAAGCACGAACTCGACAAAGGGCGTGCGGTCGTTTTCCTTGTTCCTCTCAGAGCGTGAGAAGGCCCAGTAATACTCATCCATGTGATTGTAATAGTAGTTTGAAAGCATGGCCGGGACATAGCGGACGCCGTCGGCTCTTAAGATAACTGACTCCAGCAAGCGAGCGGTGCGCCCGTTGCCGTCAGCAAAAGGATGGATGGCCGCGAAATGAAAATGAGCCAGGGCCGCCCGGAGCAGAGGTTCTTTTTTCAACAGGCTTTCGTAGTTGATCCAGCTTATGAATTCCCCCATCAACTTTTCGATATCAGGTAGGATTTTGGGTGGGGTGTAGACTCCGCCATGCTCCCGGTTGCCTACTTTGACCGAATGCTCTCGGTAGACACCGGGGGTGTTAGTTGGATGTTCAAGCCCATGAGTGATGGTTTTATGTATGCTTTTAATCAGATTCTCTGATATTCGAAATTCTTCATCAGAAATTTTCAGCTCCCGGCAGGCCAAATAGGCCACCTTCAGATTACTTATCTCGTTCTCCGCCTGTTCTCGTTGCGCGTGCTCGTGTTTTTGGTCCAAGACCTCGGCTACTTGTTCCTCGTTTAGGGGGTTGCCTTCCAGGGCGGCGGTGCTGAAGATGGAGCGCCTGATGGTTTCTTCCTCAAGACTTGAGGCCACGGCGGGGAGCACGGGCAAGTCTTCCACCGCCTGGCGCAGCACCCTGGCTTCAATAATTAGAGGGGTTAGCCCCACGCGGTCATAGTTCGCGCTGAAGGCGAACTGGCCCGACTTGAAGGTCATGACTTTTCTGACAGTATTTTTGTCCATAAAAATGTCACAAGTATTATTAGTTAATCACAGTAGTTATAGTATGCAGTAAATTAATTTTGTCAACAAAAATGTCAAAATGTCTGGCCTGCCTTGACACCCCCGCCCCCACCCCATAACCTGGATATGTGCCGAAATAAATCAACGCGGGCAAAGGAGCCTAGCCATGCCGAGTACGGTGTATTTCATTGACCTTCGGGCCACTATCAAACGATCCCTGGTGCGCAAGCTGGACGAGCTCATCGAGGCGGTGGGGCTGGCCGCCACGGTCAAGCCCGGCGGGCTCACCGCCATCAAGCTGCACTTCGGCGAAAAGGGCAACACCGCCTTCATCCGCCCGGTGTTCGCGCGCCGCTTCGTGGAGGCGGTCAAGGCCGCGGGCGGGCACCCTTTCCTCACCGACGCCAACACCCTGTACGTGGGCAGCCGCTCCGACGCGCCGAGCCACCTGGTCACCGCCACGGAAAACGGCTTCGCCTACAGCGTGGTGGGCGCGCCCCTGGTCATCGCCGACGGCCTTCGGGGCCACAGCACCGTGGCCGTGCCGGTTGATCTGCCCGAGTGCAAGGAGGCCTGGATCGGGGCCGAGGTGGTGCAGGCGGACAGCCTGGTGAGCCTTAGCCACTTCAAGGGCCATGAGTTGGCCGGTTTCGGCGGGGCCATCAAGAACCTGGGCATGGGCGCGGCCAGCCGCAGGGGCAAGCTGTTCATGCACAGCAACATCACCCCTTCCATCGATTCCACTCGATGCATCTCCTGCGGCCGCTGTATCGAGCGCTGTCCGGTGGGGGCCATCAAGTTCGTGCGGCGCGGGCCGGAGGAGCCCGCCCCCAAGGGAACCAAGAACCACGAGGTGAAGGCGAGCAAGGACCCGGCCAAGTGCATCGGCTGCGGCGACTGCATCCTGGCCTGCCCCAAGGAGGCCATCCAGATCGGCTGGGACGCCCAGATCCCCGACTTCCTGCGGCGCATGGTGGCCTACACCAAGGGCGTCCTGGCGGGCAAGCAGGACAAGGCAGTGCACTTCTCCTTCCTCACTCAGATCAGTCCGGCCTGCGACTGCTACCCCTTCAACGACGCGCCCATGGTGTCCGATATCGGCATCCTGGCCTCCACCGACGTGGTGGCCATAGACCAGGCGTCGGTGGATCTGGTGAACCAGGCCCCCGGCCTGCCGGGCACCGAGCTCAAGCACGCCCACGCCCCGGGCGAGGATAAGTTCCACGACCTCTACCCCAAGGTGGATTGGCAGATTCAGCTGGAGTACGCCCAGGAGATCGGCCTGGGCCGGCGCGACTACAACCTGGTCAAGATATAGGCCATGCCTCAGCCGCTGTCCCAAGAGGCCGTGGCCGCCGCCGCCCTGCTTCGCCTTGAAAATGTCTCATGGCAGGCCCCGGACGGCCGCCTGGTGCTGGAGGGTGTGTCGCTCAGCCTGGCGCCGGGCGAGCTGGCCTGGCTGCGCGGCCCCTCGGGCGGGGGCAAGTCTTCCCTCCTGCGACTCATAAACCGCCTGGCCGAGCCCAGCGGCGGGCTCATAACCCTCCTGGGTAAGCCTCTGGCCGCCTGGGAGCCGCCCCAGCTTCGGCGGCACGTGGGGCTGTTGGCCCAGAGCCCGGTGATGCTGCCGGGCACGGTGGAGCACAACCTCAGCCTGGCCTTCGGCTTCAAGGCCGCCCAGGGCCAAACCGCTCCTGACCAGTCCGCCCTGCGCGGGGCTCTGGACCGCCTGGGCCTGCAAGGGGTGGAGCTGGGGGCCCTGGCCCAGGGGCTCTCCCTGGGCCAGCGCCAGCGCCTGGCCCTGGCCCGCCTGCTGCTGCTGGAGCCACAGGTGCTGCTCCTGGACGAGCCGGTGAGCGCCCTGGACCCCGAGTCCAAGGAGCTGGTGGAGGCCACCGCCGTGGCCCAGGCCGGGGAGGGCCGGGCGGTGCTCATGGTCAGCCACCAGCCCCCGCCCCAGGCGCAAAGCATGCGCCGCCTGGTCCTGGAGCAGGGCCGTCTGCGCGAGGAAGGGTCATGAGCGGAGCGGTGGACATAGGCTACGGGCAACTGGCCCTTGCCCTGGGCTTCGTGGTGCTGGCGGGCGGGGCCTCGCTTTGGCTCAAGCTGGGCCTGGGCCGCGACCTGTTGGTGGGCACCCTGCGCACCGTGGCCCAGCTGGCCCTCATGGGCTACGTGCTTCTCTACATCTTCGCCATCAATCAGGCCTGGCTGGTGCTGCTGCTGTTCGCGGGCATGATCTTCTTCGCGGCGCGCATCGTGGCTGGGCGGGTCAAGGGCAAGGGTGTGCCGGTGTTTTGGCCGGTGTTCCTCTCCATGCTTCTATCCTATATGGTGGTGAGCTTTCTGGTGACCGGAGTGGTGGTGCAGGCCCAGCCCTGGTGGGACGCCCGCTATTTCCTGCCCCTGGGGGGCATGGTGGTGGGCAACTCCATGAACGCCATGGCCCTGTCCCTGGAGCGCCTGTTCGGGGAGATGGCCAACCGCCGCGACCAGGTGGAGCTGCTCTTGTCCCTGGGGGCGGACCCCCGTGAGGCCACGGCGACCATCAACGCCGAAGCCATCCGCGCGGGCATGATCCCCTCGATCAACTCCATGATGGGGGTGGGTCTGGTGTTCATCCCAGGCATGATGACCGGCCAGATATTGGCCGGGGCCGACCCCCTGTTGGCCATCAAATATCAGATTGTGGTGATGCTCATGCTGGTGGGCGCCACCACCCTGGGCAGCGTGTTGGCGGTCAGCCTGGCCAGACGCCGTCTTTTCACCCCGGCCCAGCAGTTGCGCCCAGGGGCCCCCGGCAATACCTAATGTTCACTATGGTGAACGCTAAATAGGTAAAAGAGTTTGCTTGACCCAGGGCCTTAGTGGTGATATTTTTCTGTCATGCGGTAAAAGCCTGCATATTTGTGCACAAATCCAACGAAGATTGGCCCCAACTCCGGGCAAGGAGGTCGAGAATGGCCAAACAGAACATAGAGCTTATAGTGAACGGCGATCGCTACGAGGTAGCTGTCGAACCCAACCGGATGCTGGTGGACGTGCTCAGGGAAGACCTGGGGCTCACCGGCACCAAGATCGGCTGCGCCCAGGGCGATTGTGGGGCCTGCACCGTGATCATGGACGGCGTGAGCATCAGCTCCTGTCTCACCCTGGCGGTGGAAGCGCACCAGCGCGACGTCACCACCATCGAGGGCCTGGCCACCTCGCCCCAGGAGCTGCATCCCATCCAGGCCGCTTTCGTGCAGCATGGGGCGGTGCAATGCGGCTACTGCACCCCGGGCATGGTGATGTCGGCCAAGCACCTGCTGAACGAGAATCCCCACCCCAGCGAGGAAGAGATTCGCCAAGGGCTCAGCGGCAACCTGTGCCGCTGCACCGGCTACAACAAAATCGTCGAAGCCATCGGCGCGGCCGCCGACAAGATGGCCTCCTCGGCAAAGGAGGGCTAGTCATGGCCATGCCTCAATTCCAAGTGCACCAGCCCAAGACGCTGGAATCCGTCCTGGACCTTTTGGGGCGGCATCGCTCCAGCGTAAAGCTGCTCTGCGGCGGCACCGACCTGCTCATCAAAATGCGCGCCGGGGCCCAGGCCCCCGAGCACCTGGTCAGCCTCAACCGGGTGGCCGGGCTCAAGACCATCTCCTATGCCGGGGGCGACGGCCTGGTCATCGGCGGGGCGGCCCGCATCAGCCAGGTGGGCAAAAACGCCGAGGTGCGCCGCCTGTACCCCGGCCTGGCCCACGCCTGTTCGGTGATGGCCACCGTGCAGATCCGCAACATGGGCACCGTGGCCGGCAACTTGGTCAACGCCGCGCCCTCGGCGGACACCGCCGCACCGCTGTTGGCCTACGGCGCCTCGGTGGTGGCCGTTGAGCGGGGTGGCCGCCGCCAGATCAAGCTGGTCGACTTCTTCACCGGCCCCGGCCTCACCGTATTGGAGCCCGGCGAGATGGTCGAAGCCATCCGGGTGCCCGACGTGTCCCCGCGTTCCGGCTCCTGCTATCTGCGCCTGAGCGCCCGCAGCAAGGTGGACATTGCCGCCGTGAGCGTGGCCGGGTTCCTGAACCTGGACCTGGAGGGCAGGGTGATCCGTTGCCGCCTGGCTCTGGGCTCGGTGGGCCCCACCCCGCTACGCTGTCCCGAGGCCGAGCAGATTCTGGAAGGCCAGACCCCCGATGAAAAGCTGATCGCCCAGGCCGCCGCGGCCTGCGTGCGCGCCAGCCGCCCCATAGACGACCTCAGGGCCACCGCCGCCTATCGCCGGGCGATGGTGCAGGTGCTGGCCCAGCGGGTGCTGACCCAGAGCCTGGACATGGCCAAAGGAGGTACGCCGTGAAAAACCCCGCCATCATCGGCAAGAGCATTCCCCGCATGGACGCCCCGGCCAAGGTGACCGGCCGGGCGCTGTACGCCGATGACCTGAAGATGCCGGCCATGCTGCACGGAAAGCTGCTCAGAAGCCCCCTGGCCCACGCCCTAATCAAGCGCATCGACGTGAGCAAGGCCAAGGCCCTGCCCGGCGTCAAGGACGTCATCACCGGGGCGGACATCCCCCAGGTGAAGTACGGCAACTGGCGCCTGGTGCCCCAGAGCCAGGACGAGTTGGCCCTGGCCGTGGACAAGGTGCGCTTCGTGGGCGACGAGGTGGCTGCGGTTTGCGCCATCGACGCGGACACCGCCCAACATGCCATCGACCTTATCGAGGTGGAGTACGAGGAGCTGCCCCTGATCCTCAGCGTGGAGGAGGCCACCGCCGAGGGCGCGGGGCTGGTCCACGACGAGTCCAAGGGCAACGTCAGCCTGGTGCGCAAGATCGATTACGGCGACCTGGAGGGCATGTTCGCCAAGGCCGACTATATCCGCGAGGACACCTTCAAGGTGCACCCGGTGCAGCACGCCTATATGGAGCCCTGCTCCTGCGTGGCCCACAGCGAGGAGGCCAACCGGGTCACCCTGTGGACCTCCACCCAGACCCCCTACATCGTGCAGTGCCTGCTGGCCTCCACCCTGGGCCTGCCCGAGAACAACGTCAGGGTGATGAAGGTGCAGGTGGGCGGCGGCTTCGGCGGCAAGATGGAGCTTCGCCCCTGGGAGTTCTGCGCCTCCTTCATGGCCATGCGCACCGGCCGCCCGGTGAAGTTCACCTTGACCCGGGCCGACGAGTTGGCCTTCGGCCGCCGCCGCCACCCCATGAGCATCTACTCCAAGGTGGGCTTTACGAAGGACGGCAAGCTGCTGGCCAAGGACTTCCAGGTGATGCTGGACGGCGGGGCCTACAACGCCATGGGCCCCACGGCCACCTTCCTGTGCGGCACCTTCGGCAACATGCTCTACAACTACCCGGCCTACCGCTACTTCGGCCGCCACGTGTACACCAACAAGCCCCCGGCCAGCGCCATGCGCGGCTTCGGCGCGCCCCAGGCCGCCTTCGTGGCCGAGACCCAGATGAACATGGCCGCCGAGGACCTGGGCATCGACCCCATCGACATCCGCATCATCAACGCCATGCAGACCGGCGACGTGATCCCCGACGTGGCCACCATCAGCTCCTGCGGGTTCAAGGAGTGCCTGGAAAAGGTACGCGAGATCAGCGGGTGGGATGAAAAGCGCAAGAACCCCAAGCAGGGCAAGGGCCTGGGCATCGGCTGCTTCAGCTTCATCAGCGGCGGGGTGTTCAACTGGTTCAACACCAAGTACAACTTCAGCGCGGCCGAGGTCTCGGTGTATGAGGACGGCACCGCCCAACTGGCCACCATGGCCTGCGACATCGGCCAAGGGCCGGACACGGCCATGCGCCAGATTCTGGCCGCCGAACTGGGCATACCCATCGAGAACATCCGGCTCATCGCCATGGACACCGCCACCACCCCCAAGGCCGACCTGGGCTCCTGGGGCAGCCGGGTCACCCTGATGAACGGCAACGCGGTGATCGACGCGGCCAAGAAGATAAAGGAAATGCTCATCCCGGTGCTGTTCGAGGAGATGGACCTCAACCAGATCCACGACATCGCCTTTGAGGACGGCCGAGTGTTTGTAAAGGCCAACCCCAAGAAGGGCATCACCTTCGGCGAGTGCGTGTACAAGGCCCTCCGGGGCCGCCGGGGCGAGCCGCTCACCGCCCGGGGCTTCTACACCCCGCGCAACAAGGGCCTGGTGAGTCCGGCCTTCAGCTTCGGGGCCCAGATCGCTGAGGTGGACGTGGACACCGGTACCGGGCTGATCAAGGTGGAGAAGATGTACACCGCCCACGACTGCGGCATGCCCATCAACAAGATGGCCGTGGAGGGCCAGCTGGAGGGGGCCATCCAGATGGGCCTGGGCTACGCGCTCATGGAAAACCTCATTATGGACGACAAGGGCCGCACCCTGAACACCACCTTCCTGGACTACAAGATGCCCACCGCCGAGGACATGCCTCCCGGCGAGTCGGCCGACGTGTTCACCTACGAGCCCGAGGGGCCTTACGGGGCCAAGGAGGCGGGCGAAGGCCTGGCCATCCCCACGGCGCCAGCCATCACCCACGCGGTGCATGAGGCCACCGGCTACCGCTGCATGGAGACCCCCATCACCCCCGAAAAGGTGCTGCGGGCCTTGGATAAAATAAAGTAACTGCCGATCCGCTCAGGCAGCAAGGGCCTCCCGCGAGGGAGGCCCTTTTTTGCGCTCTATTCTTGGGACGGGCGAGTATGTTAAATGTTGAAGGGGGCGTTTCGCGTGGGGGGATACATGCGCAAAAACCTGGACATATTTTTCGGCCTGGCCGCCTGGCTGGTGGGCATATCAACCGCCATAGCGTCGTTCTTTCCCCTTGGGAGAATTTGGTTCCATTGGGAGCTGTGGGGAGGGCCGTGTTTATGGGTCTTGTGCGTGGTTGCGATGTATTCGGTCAGCAAGCGCAGGCTGAAAACCCTGTGGTGGGTTTGGCCCTCTTTCCCTCTGGCCTTTTTGTTGCTTGTTACGTTGTTCGTCCTTGCGGCGCGGCTCTCTTAGCCTGCCGCCGACCGGGGTGATAATGCGCAAGAACCTGGACATCTTTTTCGGTCTAGCCGCCTGGGCGGTGGGGATCATCACCGTGCTGGACGGTTTTTCCTATGTGCACCTTCACTGGGCCATCTGGCCTTACTGGCCAGCTCCCCTTTTGTGGACCATCTGCGTGGTCCTCATGTTCGTTTTCAGCACCAGAAGGCCCTTGAAGCTTTGCTGGGTTTGGCTCTCCTTCCCGCTGGCCTTTATGGTGTATGTGATGTTAGCAATCATGCTGATTGGAATGAGCAGAGGTGGCGGTGGGCATTGACCATCTGCCATGTCGTATTAAACTGCCCAGACCGATGGTGAAGGTTTGGTTGTGGGGCGGTAGCCCCGAAGGCCAACAAGGTCCCTGGCCATCTCGCTCACACCGGTAAAAAGTGCCTCTTCCGAGGGGGCACTTTTTTGTGCTCTATCCCTGGGCCGCAGCCGCTAGTTGGGCCACACTGCTTCGCATGAAAAGGGGCGACGCACGCCGTGAGGGGTGCCCCGCCTCCAGGCCGACTCTGCTGGGATGGGAGGTGCGCGGTGGCATCCAAGACTCAAGTCAAGGTGGTGGGGTTCCGATGGTTGAGCAGCCGACCGGGTAGCGGTTGCGAGCAGTGCGCCCGCTGGCATGAAAAGGAGTTTTACTTTCAACCCCAGGCAGGGCAGTTATCCACGGCGGAAATGCCCACCCCGCCGCTACATCCTAACTGCCGCTGCCACACCGAGCCCATCACCGCCACCACGGTGGAGTTTGAGAGCCAGGATGGCAAGCCCGGTTTTATCGAGGGGGGAGATAAAGCTGGCGGTGGTTATTGGAAGAACAATGGCCGAGGCTTGCTCGATGGGCCTGTGTACCAAAAATGGTGCGGCAAGTATTGGTCGGCCGGTCGGGACACACGAGATTCATCCGCGAAAGGTGCAGCCGATCCCAGCCCGGCGGATGATTTGGACGCCGCCTGTTCCGGACATGATGATTGCTACGAATTGTTTGATGCAGATTATTGCGATAGGGAGTTAATTAATAACTTGCAGTCATTGTCCGACGATCCCCGCATGTGGCGAAATCCGCCGGATAGTGTGGAAGATGCAACGGACTATAGAAGATTAGCGATATGGTTATTCAAATTGCGAGTGTGGGGAAGGCAATTTCGGAATTTTGTCTATCCAGGCCTTTATCAGCCTTCGAAGTAGGGGGGGCACATGCGCAAAAACCTGGACGTTTTTTTCGGCCTGGCCGCCTGGCTGGTGGGCCTATTGGCCGTGATGGCGGCGTTTTGGCCTTTCTGGAAATTTCGCTTCACTTGGATGGAGTGGGTGGCTCCAAGTTTGTGGACTTTGTGCGCGGTGCTAATGTTTGTTGTTAGCAATAGAAGGCCGATAAAACTTTGGTGGGTCTGGCCCTCCTTCCCGTTGGCTTTCATCTTGTGGGTGTCTTTTGCAGTGTTATTCCTAGGAGGGTATTAACCTCGAGATGATTGGGGGGCACATGCGCAAAAACATCGACATTTTTTTCGGCTTGGCCGCCTGGGCTGTTGGGATTTTCACCTTTGTCGCGGGATTCTATTCTTTGGGAGGATACGCAGTTTACTGGGCCTCTTGGCCCGCCCCCGCTTTATGGACTCTGTGTGTGGTGTTGATGTTCGTTTTCCGTAACAGAAGACCGCTGAAGCTTTGGTGGGTCTGGCCCTCATTCCCGCTGGCTTTTGTCATGTGGGTGCTGTTCGCCATTATGATGTTTGGGAAAAAAATAGCCTAATGGTGGATGGGGCACATGCGTAAAAACATTGACATCTATTTCGGTTTGGCCGCCTGGGCTATAGGCATATTTACCGTGGCGGATGGGTTCTCATTATTTGGGGCTTTTTGGGTTGAATGGCCCTATTGGCCCGCTCCCCTCCTGTGGACCATTTGCGTGGTTTTGATGTTTGTCTTCCGGACCAGAAGACCGTTGAAACTTTGGTGGGTTTGGCCTTCCTTCCCGCTGGCTTTCATCATGTGGGTACTGTTCGCTTTTTTAACGTTTGGCAAAAGCTAGTCGCAAGGCAGCCTAGGACAACGAGGTTTGATCGAAAGTTCCTTATGAGCGACTAAAGGCAGGCAACCAGGAGGATGACCATGGAGCAGGCGGCGAGAGACATAGCGCTCTATTTTGACTTAATGATTCAAGAAGGGCTCGCGGTCCAGACCTTCCGCTTTCGGGAGCGCTGGGAGCCCCGCGTCACCGGCCTGCTTTGCAATGCGGCCGATGCGGCCTCGCACAAGTTGCGCCCCTTGTTGGCAGAGTATGGTTTGTCAGAACAGAATGCCGCTTATTGGGATGCGGTGAAGTCGGGCATAACCGAAATAGTTACGTCTGTGATAAAAGCGCAGGTGCAAAGTGCCCAAGAAATGCTGCTCAAGATGGTGAGCTACGAAACCAACCAGTTGTTGGAAACCCTGACCCTCGGCGGTCTGGCCGGTCAGGCGGGCTCCCTGGATTTGCGGGCTTGGGAAGACCAGGATCTGGCTCGTCAAATGGCCGGAGGCAACGACTTGGGTAAAGCCGCCGACAAGAGCGCCCTGGAGTTCATCCAGCGAGTCGAGGCTGCTTTTCGCATTGCCGAGGGAGAAGACAGCGCGGCGGCTCTTAAGGCTCTGGAGCAGGCCGTGCAGTGGTGGCGCGGGCGCCTGGGCACCATCGCTGGCACCACGGTGCACGCGGTGGCCAACCGCACCAGGAACGCCTTGGCCGCGGCCCTGCGCTAGGCCGGACACTACCCGCCACCTCCCTGCGCCCGCTACTCCAAAATATACTCCGGCGGGCCTGGCTTGGACCAGATCCACCGGAGTGTTCGTGGGGCGTTAACTTGTTTTAGAAGACGAAGCGGAACTGCACGCCCAGCAGCCACTCCTTGCCCATGTCATCACCGGTTTTGGGATTGTCGCCATAGCTGTAGTAAGAGAGCTCGGGATGAATGCCGAAGTTTTGGGTGAATTGGTAAGGCGCGGCGATGAAGGCGCCGACGCGCTTGGTCTCGTCCTTGGAGTATCCGTTCTTTTCAGACCAGGCGTCGTTGGTAAAGGATTCGTAGCCAACGCCGGCGGTAAGCATCAGTTTGCCGATCTGGTACTCACCGGCGATTACCGCACCAAAAATGCTGGTGTTTTCAATTTCGCCGCTGGTGATCTCGCTGCGGTAGGGGCGGGTCCAGTCAGTTGGGTAGAAGGGATACTCGGTGGCGAAGTTGGCTCCGCAGTGGGCCTGGAACTTCAGGGTGAAGGGACCGGTGGTGTACTTCATGGGCAGGACGAAGGCCCAGGTGGTGTAGCTGTCGTCAAAGGCCCCGGTGTCACCGGCCTCATAGCTGTGCTGAACGAAGCTGAAGCCGGGGTGGGTCATGAAAGCGCCATACTTGAACATAAAGGTCAGGCTGGCGCGCGGGAACACGAAGCTGGTGTCGGTGCCTGAGCCGAAGTAATTGGTCGTCTGGCGCGGCTCCTCCAGCGCGAACTGGACGCCCCAGGTGTCGTTGTTGTAGGTGAACTGCACCTGCGGCACCCGGTGCGGCCAGAGAAAGCCCCAGCCGAACAGCAGCAGGTGGGAGTTTTCGTTCAGGCCGACGTATTGCCGCACGTGGTAGGCCAGGGAGCCGAACCAGTTGTCGGTCTGACCGGCCAGGATGCGGCAGTTGCCCACCCGCCAGTAGCCATAGGCGTAACGCAGGCTGACGTTGGTGTCCGGCTGCAGGCTCTTTAGCCCCAGCTCAATGCGGCCACCAACATTTTTATCCACGCTGTGGAAGCGGGCACGCAGGTAGCTGTGGCCAGGCATGTTGATGAACCAGGAACCCACATCGCTGCTCTTGTTGTTGGTGAGTTCCGAGCTTTTTTGCTGCCAGCCGATGTCGGTCAGCATACGGGCGGCCATCTCGAAGGTGTAGGTAGATGGCTCCACTGCCCAGGCCGGTACGGATACGGCCAACGCGGCCATTACCGCCAGGGCCATGATTATAAATTTCTTCATCATCGCCTCTTCTCCTTTCTTTGATCGCCAGTTTTAGGACGAGCTTCTCCCTCTGATCTTCAACAAAGACAGACCTTCTCTTAACTAGGGGGAAATCGCGGCGTGGGTTGAGTTCGGCACGCCGTATGGCAGGCTAGGAGTGTCTTTTAAATCAATCCTCCTCCTCCGCCCGGTACTCCAGAATATCCCCCGGCTGGCACTCCAGGAAGCGGCAGATGGCGTCCAGGGTGGCCAGGCGCAGGCCCTTGATCTTGCCGGTCTTGATAAGCGATATGTTCTGCTCGGTGATGCCCACCGCCTGGGCCAGGTCCTTGGACTTCACCTTGCGCGTGGCCAGCATCACATCCAGGTTGACTACGATCATCGCTACGCCCTCCTAGACGAAAAGTTCCTGCTCTTCGTATAGCTTGCGGCCCTGGTCCATGACCCAGGCCACGGTGATGACCACCAGGCCCATGAACACGGCCACCACATCCTGGCTGTCTATGCCCACCACCAATAGGCGGGTGCCCGGGGTCCAGTGGAAGGTGAGGATGATTCCGGCCAGGGTTTTGAATAAAAAGCCGGCCGCTGCCCAGGCGAACAGGGCATAGCCCAGCTGGCGGAAGCACTCCACGTTGGCCGCCCGGAAGATCACTCCATGGGCGTAGAGGTCGAAAAGCCGCCGCAAACGCGACAGGGCATAGATGGCCACTCCGCCGGGGAGCATGCTGGCCAGGAAGGCCAGGGCCCGCGTGGCCCGGGGCAGGTAGCCCTTCACAGGCACCGGAAGCTGGCCGCTGAAATAGGGCAGGTGGTTCACGAAGGCCCAGACCAGGGCCAGCACCACGGGGATGGCGAACATCAGCAGGGTGGAAACCAGGCGCAGGCGCGCGCTCACCTTGGCTATGCGCTCAACTTGTTGGTCCATGGAGGGCTCCTTGGGGTTGCGTTTTATTTTTTCGAGGCAGGATCATGGATAGAATAATGCCGCGCCACATCAACTATGTCAACTAAAAATTATCGTAAAACAATAACTAATAAAATTTATAGGGTGATTAATATGTTGCCGCTGCCGGCGGGGCGGAGTCCTGGGTTTGCGGGCCGCCATGGGGTAGGCTTTGGCCGAAGGCCCTGACGTTTCACCAAAAGGGGAGGTCGCCGTGCCCTGGTTGATATTATGCGTGGCCGGAATTTTCGAGGTGGTGTGGGCCTTGGCCATGAAGGCCTCGGACGGCTTCACCCGCCTGGGAATGGGCGCCCTGTCCCTGGCGGGCATGGCGGTCAGCGTGGCCCTGTTGGCCTGGGCCCTCAGGAGCCTGCCGGTGGGCACCGGTTACGCGGTGTGGACCGGCATCGGCGCGGCGGGCACGGCGGTTATGGGCATCCTTATCTTCGGCGAGCCCCACAACCCGGCCCGCCTTTTCTTCCTGGCCCTGATCCTGGCGGGCATAGTGGGGCTCAAGCTCACCAGCCAGAGCGGCTGAGCCACAGGCTCAGGTCAGGGTCCACCACTTGTAGAAGTAGGTCTGGCGCACCTGGCCCGCCTTTTCCTGGGCCCATTTCTCCAGGCCCATCTTTTTGATCAGGCACAGGTTGAACACCTTGGTGTTGTGGGGCACCTTGTCGGCCCGGTCGGCGTAAGGGTGCAGGTGGTCGCAGGGGAAATCGCCGCAGTCGCAGCAGAAGTCCAGGCCCTTTTCGGTGCTGCAACCATAGGCCGGGCAGGGGCCCTCCCGGTCCATGGACACCGCGTGCATGGGCGGGCGGCCCTCATGGGCCCGGCAGCCGTTACAGCGCATGATTTCCTCGGGCACTCCCATGGTGTGGTGATAGGCCTTGGTGATGCGCAGGGATTCGGGATCGCCCTGGGTGGCCAGGTAGAAGAAGCAGTTGAAGCAGTCCAGGCCGCAGGGCGCGGTCATGTGGCGGTAGTCCATGGAGGCCTCCGGCTAGGGTTCGCCCTTATTGAAGCATCCACCCGCCCGCGCCGCATCCCCCGATGGGGTCATGAGCTCTCTCAGGCGGGCGGGGTTCCCCACACCTTTTCCAGGCCCCGCAAAAAGGCCCACAAATCCGGCTCGGCGTGGGGCTCCATGGTCAACAGCGGCGGATGCTCCAGGGCGGCCAGGGAGCGCGCCACAAAATCCCAGTCCACCATGCCGCAACCTGGCGGGTGGTGGTAGTCGAAGGTGCCGTCGTTGTCGTGCAAATGCAGCTCGCCCAGGTAGGGCCCCAGGGCCTGCCACCAGTCGGGCAGGGTGGTGGCCGAGAAGCAGTAGGCGTGGCCCACGTCCAGGCAGAAGCCCACCTCAGGCCCCCCGGCCTGGATGATGGCCTCTCGCGCGGCCAGGAGCACGTCCGGGCCGGGCTCGAAGGTGTTCTCCACGACCATGAGGCAGCCGCCTTGGTGCAGGCGCTGGGCCAGGGGCGCGAAGCCCGCGGCCAGGCGGCCACAGAACTCGCCCAAGTCGCGGTGGGTGTCCGCGCTGTAGCCCAGATGCACCACCGCGCGGATCGCCCCCAGCTCCAGGGCCCAGCCAGCCGCCTTGTTCAGACGTTCCAGGCTGGCGCGCGCGATGGCCGGGTCCGGGCTGCCGGGGCTCAGGTCCATGAAGGGCATGTGCACGCTCACCCGGCGGCCGCGCAACACCTCTTTGGCCTGGGCGATGTGCTCCTGGTCCATGGCGTCCAGGGCCTGGTGGTCGATGCCCACCTCGGGATTCACCGCCACCGAGGAGGCCAGGGGGGCGTAGCGGCCCAAGAGGTCGCGGAGGGGCAGGTTCACGTTCACCCGCTCCAACCAGGGCCAGGCGCGGCCCCGCTCGGCGGCCAGGAGCAGGGCCTGGGCCGCGCCCTGGGCGTCCGCCGGGGCCACGGCGTCGCAGGCGGGGCACTCGGCTCCCCAGGCCAGGGTGGGGCAGGGCATGCCCTCCACCCCGGCGGGCGGTGCCTGGGGCTCCAGCACCAGGAGCGCCGCCGGGCGCAGGGCGGGCGGGCAGGCCATCAGGGCCAGGGCCAGGTCTGGGGTGGAGCCCAGATCAAGATCAGGCTCAGGGTCTCCGGCCGGGCCCAGAGTGAGGGTTTGGGCGTCCCCAGGCAGGGCGGCGATCAGCTCCGCGGCCCGCTTTCGGGCCGGGGCCGAACCGGTCAACCACAGCACCGGGACGCTCATCGCCTGGACTCCGGGCGGGGTTGCTGGTAAATCATTGGCCAAAGGAGGGCGAGCATGCCGGTCATAGAGCTAAATCTCTCCGATGAGGTGTACCGTCGCTGGCGGGAGTTCCTGGGCTCCCAGCAGGGGGACCGCCTGGTGGAGGCCGGTCTCCTGGGCGACTGGGTGGCCCTGGGTTTCATGAACAAGGTCAACGACTATCTCAAGCTGGGCGGACCTCCCGGCGTGGAGACCGAGGAAGAACGCCGCCAGCGCCTGGAAGCCGAGGCCCGCCGCAAGCTGACCAAGCTGCAAAAGCGGGTGCTGCCCATGTTCGACGAGAACGAGACCGTCACCCTGCCCGAGATCTGCCGGGTGCTGGGCATCCTGCCCCAGGACGGCCAAGCCCTGACCCAGGACTGGCTGGACCAGGACTTCCTGAGCCATGCCTCCAAGACCCGCGACGATTCCCCCACTTTCGTGCTCAGCCGCTCCTGGCAAGAGCGCAACCTGGCGGCCAACCGCCCCTCCTTGCACGCGCCGCGCCGCCTGCATTTCGCCTCCAAGTCCAAGCCCGGCCCCAACGAGGGATAGGCCGCATAATCAGGTAGACAAGGCGTCCGGCAAGCGCAGGCCGCAGGCGTAGCCTTACCTACGCCGAGGCCTAAGTGTAGCCGGCAACGCAGTATACCGGTGGCTGGCTGTGCCGGGCTAGCTCCAGGCGGCGAGTCCCAGGGCATACTTGTTGCCCGCCAAGGGGTGATAGGGCACCACCCTGACCGCCACGCCCAGGCGTCCGGTACTCTGGGCCAAAACCTTGCCCTCGAAGCGCCACACCCCGTCGTTTTGGCCCACCGGCTCCAGGGGGTGGGTCATGCGCTCGGCGAACTCCCCGTCGGTACCCAGGCGCCCGTAATAGGCGTCCACCGCCACGTCGCCGGGCTGCAAACCGCCCAGGCGCACCGAGGCGCTGACCGGGAACTCCTGGCCCCAGGTCATGGAGCGGGGCGCTGAGCTTTGGGCATCGGTCACCTGAACCTGGCTCCAGTTTTCCATGATGCGCTGGGCCCAGGAGCCCAGTTCCCTGGCTCCGCTAAAGTCGTCTTTCACCAGGGCTTGATAGCGCTCACAAGCGGGCAGGTAGCCCCCCTCGGCGTAGTCCTCCACCATGCGGTGGCTGTTGAAGGCTGGGCACAGGTTGCGCAGGCTGCTCTTGACGTAGCCGATCCACTCCCGGGGCAGGTCGTAGGCGTCGCGGCGGTAGAACAGGGGCACCACCTCGTTTTCCAGCAAACGGTACAGGGCCTTGGCCTCCATATCGTCCAGGGGGTATTTGTCCGAGGGCTCGTCCCCCCGGCCGATGGCCCAGCCCAGGCCGGGCTTGAAGCCCTCGTCCCACCAGCCGTCCAGGATGCTCAGGTGCAGGCCGCCGTTGGCCACTGCCTTCATGCCGCTGGTGCCGCAGGCCTCCATGGGCCGCCGGGGGGTGTTGAGCCACACGTCGGCCCCCTGCACCAGATAGCGGGCCGTGTTGATGTCGTAGTCCTCGATGAACACCAACTTGTCCATGAAGCGTTTGTCCCGGGTGAGGGCCACCACCCGGCGGATGAACTCCTTGCCCTCTTCGTCCCTGGGGTGGGCCTTGCCCGCAAAGATGATCTGCACCGGCTTTTTGGGGTCGTTCATGATCTCGGCCAGGCGGTCGGCGTCTTGGGCGATCAAGACCGCCCGCTTGTAGGTGGCGAAGCGCCGCGCGAAGACGATGGTCAGGGCCTCGGGGTTCAGGGTCTCGCTGGCCCGGCGCAGCTCCTCGGTGCCCGCCCCCCGGCGGCTGAGCTGGGCCACCAGGGTGTTGCGGATAAAGGTGACCATCTGGCTGCGGCGGCGCTCCCGCACCCGCCAAAGCTCCGAGTCGGGCACGTCCTCCACCGTCTTCCACACTGCCTCGCTGTCGGGGTTTTCGTGCCATCCCGGCCCCAGGTGGCGGTAGTAGAGGTAGGCCATGTCGTTGCTGATCCAGGAGGGGATATGCACCCCGTTGGTCACGTGGCCGATGGGCAGGTCCACCTCGGGGAAGTGGGGCCACACTCCCTGCCACATCTGGCGGCTCACCCGGCCGTGCAGGCGGCTGACCCCGTTGGCGAAGCCGCTGAGCCTTAGGGCCAGCACGGTCATGCAGAACTGCTCGCTGTCGTTGCGCGGGTCCACCCGGCCATAGGCCATGAGCACCGGCAGGGAGATTCCCAGGTCGGCCACGTAACTGCCGAAGTGCCGCCGCACCAGATCGGGGTCGAAATAGTCGTTGCCCGCGGGCACCGGGGTGTGGGTGGTGAAGCAGTTGGAGGCGCGCACCACCTCCCGGGCCTCGTTGAAGTTGAGCCCCCGCTCCTGGCGGATCTGGCGGATGCGCTCCAACCCTGCGAAGGCGCTGTGGCCCTCGTTCATGTGGTACACGTTGGGCTCGATGCCCAGGGCGTCCAGCAGGCGCACCCCGCCGATGCCCAGGAGTATCTCCTGGCGGATGCGCATCTGACGGTCGCCGCCGTAGAGCTGAAAGGTTATGGAGCGCAGGTCCTGGGGGTTGTCCTCCAGGTTGGCGTCCATGAGGTACAAGGGAACCCGGCCCACCGACACCCGCCACACCCTGGCCTGCAGGGGACGGCCCTCGATGTCCACGCTGATGCGCAGCTCGCTGCCGTCGTCGTTGGTCATCAGGGCCATGGGCAGATTGTAGAAGTCGTTGGTGTGGTACTCCTCCTGCTGCCAGCCGCCGGCGTCCAGATATTGGTTGAAGTAGCCCTGGCCGTAGGCCAGACCCACCGCCACCAGGGGCAGGTTGAGGTCGCTGGCGCTTTTCAGATGATCGCCGCTAAGGACCCCCAGACCGCCGGAGTACAGCGACAGG
This sequence comes from Pseudomonadota bacterium, assembly GCA_018896025.1. GTDB lineage: Bacteria > Desulfobacterota > Desulfarculia > Desulfarculales > Desulfarculaceae > Desulfoferula. The sequence continues at coordinate 110,539 of JAHIND010000004.1, read as the reverse complement.
CAGTCGGCCAGGCCGTACTCGGCCGAGAAGTAGGCGATCTTGAGCCCTGCCGGGGCCCGGCCGTTCAGGAAGGTGCATTTGGTGGCGTCCAGGTAGGCGTGCATCAGCTCGGCCACCCGGTCCAACTGGGCCAGGAACCCGCTGTCCTGGGACAGGGCCTCCAGGCGCTCCTGGCTGGTTTGGTTCAGCAGGGCCACCGGGTTGTGGCATACCTCGCGCCACAGGTTGTGGTCCACCCGCTGCATCAGGTCCACCGCCTCGGCGTGCCAGCTGAACCATAGGTTGGCCGCTATCTCGGCCAAGGGAGCCAGAGGCTCGGGGAGATCGGGCTTTATTTGAAATGTAAGGCTGGGCCGCACGGCAACCCCCTTTTTGGGTTTTCAGGCTCATCCACGTCTTGGGGACGGATGCTCAATTTTGAGCACGTAAGCGACCAAATAGCAAGGCCGCACCTTGCGTGTGCCCCCAATGTTCAAGGTATGGTAACTTACACCGGAGGGGAGCAAAAGCCCATACCGGGGCGCCACCAAATTCCAGGAGGAAATTTTGCCCGATAGCGAACACACGTTGGCCGTGTTCATCGATTTTGAAAACCTGGCCCTGGGCCTGAACAACCGCAAGGAAAACTTCGACGCCCGTCTGATCCTGGAGCGCCTTGTGGAAAAGGGCAAGGTGGTGGTCAAGAAGGCCTACGCCGACTGGACCCGCTACGGCAACTACAAGCACCAGATGCACGAGTTGGCCGTGGAACTCATCGAGATACCCAAGCGCAGCCAAACCGGCAAGAACAGCGCGGACATACGCCTGGTGGTGGACGCCATCGACCTTTGCTACTCCAAGGGCCACGTGGACACCTTCGTCATCGTCAGCGGGGACAGCGACTTCTCCCCCCTGGTGAGCAAACTCAAGGAAAACGGCAAGCGGGTCATCGGCCTGGGCATGAAGGCCTCCACCAGCGACCTTTTGCGCGACAACTGCGACGAGTTCGTCTACTACGAGGACCTGGAGCGCCAGAACAGCCAGCCTCCCTCCCTGCCCAAGGGCCTGCCCCTGGCCAAGCGCGAAGTCTTTCAACTGGTCATCCAGTCGCTCTTGGCCCTGCAACGGGAAAACAAGGAGATCATCTACGCCTCCATGGTCAAGGACACCATGAAGCGCAAGCAGCCCTCTTTCGACGAGTCCTACCACGGCTACCGTTCCTTCTCAGACCTGCTCCTGGACGCGGAAAAGCAGGGCATCGTCACCCTGAACAAAGACGCCCGCAGCGGCACCTACACCGTGGCCAGCTTTGGCGCGGCAGCCTGAGCGGCAGCCGGCGGCAATATCCTTGGGAGACATCATGACCCCACAGCAGATTCGTAGGCGCACCCTGGAGTTGTTCAATCAAAGCTATCATTGAAGCCAGGCCATCCTGGCCGTGGGCCAGGAAAAGGCCGGGCGGGTGAACCCGGAGATCATCAAGGCCATGGGTGCCTATGGGGGGGGAGTGGCCCGCAGCGGAAGGGTCTGCGGCATCCTCACCGGGGCGGTGGGCATGGTGGCCAGCCTCTACGGAACCGGCGACCCCACTGTGCAGGAGGACCCCAAGCTCAAGGCCCTGTCGCGCAGCCTGGTGGAGCGGTTCGAGGAGTTGACCGCCCCCTACGGCGGGGTGGATTGCCGCTGCATCTTGGGCTTCGACCTGAACGACCGGGAAAAGCTCACCTGGTTCCGCACCGCGCCCGACAGCACCAGGCGGCGCTGCGAGAGCCTGATCTGCGACATGGCGGTCTACCTGGGACAGATGTTGGAGGATAACCGTCCCTGGCCCGAAGGCTAGGGGCGATTGGGCGAGTGGAGCAACATCGTACAGTGGGAGAAGATGCATGACCCCCGAGGAGATGCGCGTCAAGGCCGAGGAGCTTTTTAAAAAAAGGATGCACTGTAGCCAGGCCCTGGTGGCCGTTGGCTTGGAAAAGATGGGCATGTCCAGCCCGGAAATTGTCCGGGCGGTTGGGGCCTATGGCGGAGGCATCGCCTCCTCGGGCCGCACCTGCGGCATTCTTTTGGGGGCCATCGCCGCGGTCTCGGCTCGCTACGGCAAGTCCCGTCCCGATGAACAGGACGACCCCAAGATGTGGCTCCTGAGCTTCAAGCTGAGCAAGGCCTTTGCCCAGATGAGCGAGCCTTATGGCGGCACCAACTGCGCGGACATCGCCCGGGTGAACTGGAAGGCCAAGGACGAGGTCAAGACCTTCTACGGCCAGCCGGACAGCCGCCGGACCATCTGCACCGAGCTTACCGGCAAGCTGGCTAAGTATTTGGGCGAGTTGTTGGAAGAAGCGGGGGCGGCCAAGGACTCGGAGTAAGTATCTAAAGCGCCGCCTCCACCGGGGTGGGGTTCAGCATCTTCAGCAAGACCGCCGGGGTTATCTCCACCAGCAGGCCGCGCTTGCCGCCGTTGATGTACACCCGCTCCAGGTCCAGGATGCCTTTTTCCACGAACACCGGCATCTTGCGGCGTATGCCAAAGGGGCTGATGCCCCCCACCTGGTAGCCGGTGTAGCGCTGGGCGTCGCGCTCGGCGCAGGGCTCCACCGACTTGCGCCCCAGTTGGCGGGCCAGGTTCTTGGTGGAGACCTCCTTGTCGCCGTGCATGAGCACCAGCAAGGGCTCCCCGCTTTCGTCCTGCATCACCAGGGTCTTGATCACCTGGTGCTCGTCCACTTTCAGTTGGGAGGCGGCCTCGCCGGTGCCGCCGTGGGGTACGTAGTCGTAGGGGCGGGGAGTAAAGGCCACGCCGGCCCCCTTCAAGGCGTGCAGGGCCGGCGTGGCCGGTATCTTGTCTTTCTTAGCCATACCTCCTAAGCATAGCGCAGCAGGGCGGCCACGCCACCCAGCTCATCCAGGGGTGAGTCGCCGTCGATCTGCTCCAAACGGGCCCCGCCGACCAGGGCCCCGGCCACGGCCAGGTTGACCACGTCGTCCACCTGGGTCATGGCCTGGTTGCAGATGGGGCAGCGGCCCGCCACGTGGCGCAGGCGGCCGCAGGAGGGGCAGCACCCGCCCGACGCGGTGTGGCCCCGGCGCACGAACAGGGTGTGCACCCGGCCCTCGTACAAGGCACCCAGCACCTGGTTGAGCCCGGTGGCCGCCTGGCCGCCCGGCCCCAGGTTGTCGGCCAGGTTGGCCAACAGCTTCTCTTGGTTTTTACGCCGCGACTCCTGCAAGGCCAGGGCCACTTCCTGGGCCACTTGAGTGGGACCGGCGGTGATGTCCAGGCTGAATTCTCCAGCCAGACGTTGCTCCAGATAGGGATGCAGTTGCTCGCTCAGTTCGTCCACCACTGCGTGCGATCCGCCCAGGACCAGATGCTTGTAGCCCGAGCTTTCCATGAGCCCGCGAGCCTGAATGGCCACGTCCTTGAGGTAACGCATCCTGGCCTGTCCCGATTTGCGCGACAGGTGGCTGTCGCCGGTGCGGCCCTGGCTGCCGCCCTCCAGGGTGGGACCGGCCTCGCCGATGATCTCCGCCTCGGGCAATTCCTCGGCGGTTCCCAGGAAGCAGCTGAAAAAGCGGGCCCGTTTGCCGTCCAGGAGCACGGCCAGGGTATGGCTGAGGTCCCCGGCCAGGGCGGCCAGGGGGCGGATATAAGGAGCCGGACCGGTCTCCAGCAGGTTGCTTACCGGCACCTCCAGGCTGAGGCTCTCGAACAGGCCCGCAGGACCGCAGGCGAACACGGCCAAGCCTCGGCCCGGACTGGCCGGCAACTCCTCCACCAGCCTCTCCATTTTTTGCAGGTCGTCGCTGAAGGCAGACCACATGGCGGCGGTGCCGTTGCCGCTCAGTTGCTGCTCCTTTCTTTTTATCAGGTCACCCAAGGCCAAAAGCCGCTGATCCCTGGATTGGTCCAGGGCCAGGTACAAGCTCAGGGTGGCGTGGGGAGTGGTTCGGATAGACGCGAGTTGATGCAGTTGACGGTCTTGTAGCATAAATCTCTCCTTGGACCGGACATAAGCCGGCCCTATGCATGATGCGCCTTGGCGCTTGCCGTGGGGGAGTGTCCCGGGGGCGAAGCCCGGAGAGAGCTAGGCGGGAGATGTGCCTGTCCAATGATGGACAGAACATCGCACCTCCAATCTGGGTGCAGAAAGTTTAAATTAATCACCCAACCATATATTCAGAATAGCCCTCCCCCCGGCTCAGGGTCAAGTTGATCGGCCCGGCGTGGAAAGGTTGTGCAGCCTTGGGAAAAAGAGTTAGAATCAATCACACGTTATGTGCTTAACCCCTGCTGCACCGGAGCCCTCAGGTGAGCATTGCCGATCAAGATTTGCGCAAAGTGTTGAGCGCCCACGCCCGCCGCATAAGCCGGGAGCTGTCCCGTAGCCGCCGGGTGAGCGCCCCGGAAGGCGATGCACCCAACCCGGTGGCCCAGAGCATCGAGGCGCGGCGGCGGCAGGTGGTGGCCAAGATCACCGGCGACATAGTGGCCGGTCTGGGGCAGCGGCGTCACCGCCTGGCCCCGGAGATCGACGACCCCCGCGACCTGGCCCTGGACCGCCTTTCCCTGGAATACGGGCGGTCGCTGTTTTTGGAAAACAGCGTGCAGGGCAACCCCCGCTTCATGGTCAGCAGCCCCGAACTGGGCGGCGAGCTTTCTCTTTTGCCCCCCGACGAGCAGGAGGTCCTCATCGAGCGCCTGGCCAAGTTGGAGGAGCAGGTCCGGGACAGCCTGGCTCCCTGAGGGCTTGACGCGGCGCCGCCCGATTGCCCGCCTAATCTTCAACCCCATCTACTATTTCGATAGACGGCGATAGGCCTTTTGGGGTTGACGCTGGGAAAGATGGGGGATAAAAATGCCGCAAGGTTGCAATCTGGTTACATAGAGCTTTCCCACCGCACACAAGGCTGCCCGTAGGACAGTGAATTTCACCAACATAATAATTCAAGCCCTCGGTGGGCTGGGCCTTTTCCTCTTCGGCATGAAGCTGATGTCCGATGGGTTGCAAAAGGTGGCCGGCGACCGTTTACGCGCCTTTTTGGAGGCGGTGAGCAATAAACGGCTGGTAGGTTGCATGGTGGGGGCCCTGGTCACCGCCGTGGTTCAGTCCTCCTCGGTCACCACCGTGACCATGGTGGGTTTTGTCAACGCCGGACTCATGAACCTCACCCAGGCGGTGGGAGTCATCCTGGGCGCCAACGTGGGCACCACCATCACCGCCCAGTTGATCGCCTTCAAAATCAGTGACATTGCCCTGCCGGCCATTTTCATCGGCGTCGCCATCAGCTTTTTCGCCAAGCGGCGCAAGTGGCGTTATCTGGGCGAGATCATCCTGGGCTTCGGCCTGTTGTTCTACGGCATGGAGCTGATGAAAAACGGCTTCAAGCCGCTCAGGACCCACCCTGATTTCATATCCTTTTTCACCAAATTCGACGCCAACAGCATAGGCGGCATCGCTCTGTGCGTGCTCACCGGAACCATCCTGACGGTTTTGGTGCAGTCTTCCTCGGCCACCGTGGGTATAACCATGGCCTTGGCCAGCCAGGGCTTGCTCAATCTGCCCGGCTCGGTGGCCCTTATCTTGGGCGACAACATCGGCACCACCGTAACGGCCCAACTGGCGGCCATCGGCAGCAACATTCATGCTCGCCGGGTGGCGATGGCGCACACTATATTTAATATATTCGGTGTGTTGTACATAGTTGTGTTATTTGATCCGTTCGTGGGGGTCGTGTCCTGGATGACCAGTACCCTAATGGGGACCGGCGCCGCCGAAGCGGTGGTGGCTGGCGAAAAGCCCAATATCTCCCGCTACATCGCCAACGCGCACACCTTGTTCAACGTGGTCAACTGCGTCGTGTTTTTGTTCTTGATGCCCCTATTGGTCAAGGCGTCGATCAAGCTGACCTTCGGCAAGGAGCCGGATACGGTCTTGCAGGATATGGGTCGGCCCATTCACCTGGATTACAAGTTCGTGGACAACGCCAGCGTGGCCCTTACCATGGCTCGCGAGGAAACGGTGCGCATGGGCCGCTTGGCCCAGGTCATGTACCGCGACGTCACCGAGGTGATGTTCAACCGCAAGCTGGAGAACCTGGCCCGCTGGAAGCAGTCCGAGGAGGCCTTGGACAACCTGCAGAAAGCCATCACCGATTTTCTGGTGCAGGTCAGCCAGGGCGCCATCACCGACACGGAAAGCCGCGAGATCAACTCCCTGCTGCGCATGGTCAACAACATCGAACGCGTGGGCGATGCCACCGAGAACCTGGCCGAACTTACCGAAGAGATGGTGGAGAACAAGCTGGAGTTGGCCGAGCGCGGCATGGAAGACTACCGCACCATGCGCAACAAGGTCGGGCGTTTCCTGGAGCTGGTGGTCACCGGCGCGGCGGAGCGCAACCGGGAGATCATGGAAGTGGCCCAGACCATGGAAGATGAGATCGACTTCATGCGCGAGGAGATGCGCGACGACTACCTCACCCGCCTGCGTTCAGGCGTGTGCACCGTGGATCCAGGCCTGGTGTTCGTGGACATGCTCACCAACTTCGAGAAGGTGGGCGACTACTGCTACAACGTGGCCCAGGCGGTGGCGGGCCTGCGCTAGCCGACGCGCCAAAAACCTCGGCCCACACGGGCCGGATTATCACAACAACTTGTGCGAAGAAAAGGCCCCACTCCGGGGGCCTTGCCGTGGTGTGTCAGCGCCTCAGCGTATCTGCGCCCCGCAGGCCGGGCACTCTGTGCTGAACCAATAGCCGGGCCTGCCGCAGGCGGGGCAGTCGCTGCGGTGCTCTTGGGCGGCCACCCAGGCCTCGGTGCCCTTGGCCTTGAGGTACGTGAGATCCTCGATAACTCGCTGGTGATGGCAAATCCCGTTTACCACATGCTCGGTTGAAAAGGCGCGCAGGCGGTCACAGGGAAATTCCCCGCACTGGAAACACCAAGTCACCTCGCGCTGGGCGGCGCAGGTTCGGAAGCCATGTCTGCATTCCCGGCAATCCCGAAAGACCCGCTCCGACAGGCAGCCGTCGCATTGGATTTCCTCGACCGGCAGGCCTGTTTTACGGCTAAGCGCCGCCAGTTGCTCCTCGTCGCCCAGCCTGCCGGCCAGATAGTACGAGCAATCCCCGCAATAAAGGCCGCAGATGCCGATGAGTTTTTCGTGTTCTTCGGTCATAATCGCGGATCCTCCTGCCCGTACCAGTTCGGACGGGTTAGCCCAGCGCCCAGCTTTTCTCCCCCAGCTCCAACGCGAAGCCCTCGCCTTTTTCCACGATCTTGTCGGCAAGCTGGTAGTAGGCCGCCCGGCCGAAGCGGGCCGGGAAGCTCCCGCCCTTGACCCGGCAATAGACGATGCCGTTGTTCCCCAGGCTGAGGCTTTTGGGGTCCAGGGGCTCGCTGCCGGCGTCGTTGAGGGTCAAGGTGGCCCCCTCGCCGCTGAACTCCACCCGGCTCACCACGAAGAAGGTGTCGGCCACCTCCAGCTCGCAGGCCTGGTTGTCCATGCGCACGATGTAGTGGCCGTCCTCCAGGTGCACCGACTGGAAGATGAGCTTGATGATGGTGGGGTGCACCAGGGGCGCGCCGTCGTGTTGCAGCTCGCCCTCGGCGTTCACCTGGATCTGGCAGGGGGGGTATTTCCCGGTCCATCCCTCGGGCATGAAGGCGCTCAGGTCCGGCTTGTCCTGATTCATTGGGGCCTCCTAAAAAGCTTTTTCCGTGTCCACCAATAAGGTCACCGGACCGGAGTTGATCAGGCTCACTTCCATCATGGCCCCGAAGCTGCCGGTGGCCACGCTAAGGCCCAGCTTCCCCAGCTCTTCCACAAAGGCCAGATACAAGGGCTCGGCCTTTTCCCCTCCGGCGGCGCGCACGAAAGAGGGGCGGCGTCCCTTGGCGCAGTCGCCCCACAGGGTGAACTGGCTCACCACCAGCACCTCGCCGCCGGTGTCCATGACCGAGAGGTTCAGCTTGTCTTCGTGATCGGGAAAGATGCGCAGCCCGGCGATTTTGCCGGCCAGCCAGGCGGCCTCTTTGAGACCGTCGTCCTGGCTGACTCCCAACAGCACCATGAGGCCGGGGCCGATGGCCCCCACCGTGGTCCCCGCCACCTCCACCGAGGCCCGCGACACCCTTTGCACTATCCCCCGCACGGCTGGGGTCCTACAGGTGGTCGATGAGCCCGGCCAGGTAGCCCCCGCCGAAGCCGTTGTCTATGTTGACCACGCTGAGGCCCGGCGCGCAGGAGTTGAGCATGCCCAGCAGGGCGGCCAGGCCGCCGAAGCTGGTGCCGTAGCCCACGCTGGTGGGCACCGCCACCACCGGCTTGTCCACCAGGCCCGCCACCACGCTGGGCAGGGCCCCTTCCATGCCCGCCACCACCACGTAGGCGCTGGCGTTCATGAGCACGTCCGCCGCGCCGGCCAGGCGGTGCAGGCCGCTGACCCCCACGTCGTAGACCGTTTCCACCTTGGAGCCCATGAGGCTGGCGGTTAGCACCGCTTCCTGGGCCACGGGCAGGTCGCTGGTTCCGGCGGCGATGACCACCACCGTGCCCTTGCCCGGCCGGGGCGGCTCGGAGGCCAATTGGCTGAGGCAGGCGCAATCGGCATGATAGGTCAGCTCGGGATATTCGGCCATCACCGCCTGGGCCTTGGCCGGGTCCACACGGGTCACCAGCACCGCCGCGCCCTGGCCGTGCAGGGCGCGGGAAATAGCGGTAATCTGTTCGGCGGTCTTGCCCTGGCCGAAGATGACCTCGGGGAAGCCCCGCCGGAGCACCCGGTGGTGGTCCACCCTGGCGAAACCCAGATCTTCGTAGGGCAACTTTTTGAGCCGCTGCATAGCCTGGTCCGGAGCCATGGTCCCGGAGGCCACTTGGTCTAAAAGTTGTTTGAGCTTGTCGCTGTTCACAGAAGCCTTGTCCTTTCAAGGTAACCTAACTTAATATTTGAAATAGGTATTTTAGCCTGCCCATGCCGGGCGCGCAAATCTGGAGGCTCATGAAAAAGACAAACCAATCCACCCCTGCCCCCGTATGGCAGGAGGTGCGCCTGAGGGCTCCGGTCCCCCAGGCCGAGGCTGCGGCGGATTTCCTCACCAGCATCACCGGCCACGGGGTGCAGCTCATCGACGAGTTGGGCGCGCCGGGGCTGGTGACCGTGCGGGCCTTCTTGGAGACCAGCGCCGAGCTACCCGCCCAAAAGGCCCTGCTGGAGCGCTACGCTGCCTCCCTGGCCGACGAGGCGGAGGAGGGCACGGTGGAGGTGAGCTTCTGCGACCTGCCCGACGAGGACTGGGCCGGGGCCTGGAAGGCCTACTTCCACCCCCGCCTGGTGTCCAGGCGGCTCATCGTGGCCCCGCCCTGGGAAAAGGCCAAGCCTGAAGCCGGGCAGATGGTGGTGATCATCGATCCGGGCCAGGCCTTCGGCACCGGGCAGCACCAGAGCACCCAACTGGTGCTCCGGCGCATCGAGCGCCTGGCCGAGCGGGGCCGCCTGCCTGCCCGGGTGCTGGACGTGGGCTGCGGCTCGGGCATCCTGTGCCTGGCCTCCCTCCTGTTCGGGGCGCGGGAGGCGGTGGGCATCGACATCGACCCCGAGGCCATAAACGCCACCATGGCCAACGCCGAGCGCAACAACCTGGGCCAGGGCGTCACCGCCGGGACCACTCCCCTGGAGGAGATCGAGGAGAAATTCCCCCTGGTGCTGGCCAACATGATCGCCAGGGAACTCACCGAGCTGGCCGAGCCCCTGGCCGGGCACGTGGCCTCCGGCGGCGAACTGGTGATCAGCGGCATCCTGGTGGACCAAATCCAAGAGATGACCGAGCTGTTCGTCGCCCAGGGCCTCAAGGTGGTGGAGCAGGACTCCCTGGGCGGGTGGGCGGCGTTGGTGCTGGCGTGAGCCTTCGGCGCTTTCTGGTGGAGCCCCAGGCCCTGGCCGCGGGCGAGGTGGCTTTGCCCGCCGAGGAGGCGGCCCACGCCCGCAAAGTGTTGCGCCTGGCGCCGGGCGCCGAGGTGGAGCTTATCGACGGCCAGGGCCGCCGGGCCCAGGGGGTGCTCACCCGCCTGGACAAGAGCGGCGGGGCGGTGATGGTGGAGGCGGTGGAGGCGGCCGCCCCGCCCAGCCCGCGCCTGGTGTTGTGCCCCGGCCTGCTCAAGGCCCCGGCCATGGATCTGTTGGCGGTGAAGCTCACCGAGCTGGCCGTGGACCAGGTGCGCCCCGTGCTCACCCGGCGGGCCGTGCCCAAGGCGGACGGAGGCAAGGCCAAGCTGGAGCGCTGGCAGCGCCTGGCGGGCCAGGCCCTAAAACAATGCGGCGCGGCCAGGGCCCCGGAGATTTTACCCCCCGCCTCCCTGGCGGAGGTGCTGGCCGCCGCCCCGCCCGAGGCGGCCAAGCTCTTGCTCTACGAAGACGAGGGGCGCACCAGCCTTTCCCAGGTTCTGCCCGGCCTGAACGGCGCGGCCGAGGTGTGGGCGCTCATCGGCCCGGAGGGCGGCTTCACTCCCGAGGAGGCGGCCCAGGCCGTGGCGGCGGGGTTCGTATCCTGCCGTTTGCCCCACACCATCCTCAGGGCAGAGACCGCTTCCCTGGCCCTGGCCGGAGTGATCCGGTTCGCCCTATAAGCCCATTGCTTATTGGGAGATTGCTGGGGTAGGTTGAACCATGGCCCGTCCATTTGAAAGCATGCGGCCTGCCCTCACCCGCCTGGGACCGCCTCCGGAGACGGCCCGGCGAGAGGTGCTGCTTATCCACGGCGCTTGGGGCGGGGCCTGGGTGTGGGAGGGTCTGGCCCAGGACCTGGCCGCCGAGGGCTACGGGGTCAACCTCATCGAGCAGCCTGGCCATGGCCAAGACCGCTGGGACCTGCCGTCGTTGACCTCGGTGAACGACTACGCCGACCTCAGCCGCCGGGCCGCCGCCTCCCTGGGGAGGCCGGTGCTGGTGGGCCACTCCCTGGGCGGCTACCAGGTGCAGAAGATATGGCAGACCGTGGATCTGCCCGGCGTGCTCCTGGCCCCTCTGCCGGGCTCAGGACTGCCCTGGCTCCGGTTTTTGTGCCTGTTCCTGCGCTATCCCCTCCAGATGTTCAAAACCATGGTGGGCCTGCCCCTGGCCATCAAGAATGCGGCCATGGCCCGGCGCCTGTTTTTCCGAGACCTGGACGAGGCCGCCGTGGCCGACCACCTGGCCCACTTGGTGCCGGAACCGGCTTTGGTCTGTCTGCAAATGGCCCTGTTCCTGCATCTGCCCGGCATGCGCCTCAAGCGCCGCAAGTCCAAGCAGCCCCGCCTGCTGATCGCGGCGGGCCGGGACTATTTCTTCCCGCCCGGCACCCAAAAAACCCTGGCCGACCAGCTGGGGGCCGACTACGAGGTGCTGGAGAACGCGCCCCACGACCTGTGGCTGGAAGACCCTCAGGCTAAGGTCAAATCGCTGCTCCTGGATTTTCTAAAAGGGCTGGATTAAGAAAGGGCGGGGATAAACCCCGCCCCTACACTGCCTTTTGGGTAGGTCTGTTCCTAGGATTACCCTGCACCAAACAAACCCATCTCATCAGCAAAGCCGCGTCTGGCACAACGGCCGCTTAACGCCAGCGTTTTTTGCGCTTATACCGCTGGTAGCCCTTGACCGAGACTTCGCTTCGAATACCAAGGTAGAACTCGCGCACGTCCTCGTCGGCCATGAGCTCCTCTGGCGTGCCGGCCAACACGAAGCGGCCGTTCTCCATGACGTAGCCGTAGTGGCAGGTTTTGAGCGCCATGGCCGCGTTCTGCTCCACCAAGAGGATCGTGGTGCCGTCCTCTTGGTTGACTCGCTGGATGGTGCCGAAGATCTCCTTGACCAGCAGGGGGCTGAGGCCCAGGCTGGGCTCGTCCAGGAGCATGATGCGGGGCCGCATCATCAGAGCGCGGCCGATGGCCAGCATCTGCTGCTCGCCGCCGCTGAGGTGCCCGGCCAGTTGCTTCTGGCGCTCCTTGAGGCGGGGGAAAAGCTCGTACACCCTCTTGAGGTCATTCTTGGCCTGGGAAGCCTTGCGGGTGTAGGCCCCCATCTGGAGGTTCTCCAGGACGGTGAGCTCCTCGAACACCTCGCGGCCCTCGGGAACGTAGGCCAGGCCCAGGTTCACGATGTCCTCGGTGTCCTTCTTGTCGATGCGGGTGTCGTCCAGCCAGATGGTGCCCTTGTCCGGCTGGTCGTCCAGCATGCCCATCACCGTCTTGCACAGGGTGGACTTGCCCGCGCCGTTGGAGCCCAGGATGGCGGTAATCTTGTTCTCGGGCAGCTTCAGGGACACGCCTCTGAGGGCCATGACCAGGCCGTAGAGGGTCTCGATGTTCTTTACCTGGAGCATCAGGCCACCTCCAGGGCGGACTCTTCGCCCAGATAGGCCTTGAGCACCTCGGGGTGGTTCTGGACGTGTTCGGGCTTGCCGCGCGCAATGGGCTCGCCGTAGTTGAGCACCATGATCTCGTCGCTGATCTCCATGACCAAACGCATGTCGTGCTCGATGACCAACAGGGTGATGCCCAGCTCTTCCTTGATGTCGCCCAGCCAGATCATCAGATCCTGCTTTTCTTCCATGTTCATGCCCGCCACCGGCTCGTCCAGCAGGAGCACCTCCGGCTCCATGGCCAGGGCTCGGCCCAGCTCCACCACCTTTTGGGTGCCGTAGGGCAGGCCGCCCACGAAACGGTTGCGGGCGTGCTGCAGGTCCAGAAAGTCGATGATCTCCTCCACCTTTTGGCGGTGGGCGATCTCCTCGGCCGAGGCCCGGCTGCCCCGGCGGAAAAAGGTGGAGCCGCTCCAGACGCCGCTTTTCATGTGCAAATGCCGCCCCAGGAGCAGGTTGTCCAGGGTGGTCATCTTGGAGAAAAGCTCGATGTTCTGAAAGGTGCGGCCCAGGCCCAGGGCGGCGATTTTGTAGGGCTTCATGCCGTTGATGCGCTTGCCCTTGAAACGGACCTGGCCCCGGGTGGGCTTGTACAGGCCGGTGATGCAGTTGAACAGGGTGGTCTTGCCCGCGCCGTTGGGGCCAATGACAGCGGTGATGCTGCCCGCCTCCAGGCTGAGCGACACGTGGTCCAGGGCGGTTATGCCGCCGAAGACCATGGAGAGGTCTTGTATTTCCAAGATGGCCATGGGGCTCCGGGCTGCTGGGAGGGGCGGAGGCCAGACGGCCCCCGCCCCAGGTTCAACGGATATTATTCCACGCCCATCCAGTCGCTGAGGCGCTGGCCCTTGCCGTAGGTGATCTTCTTGCCCTGCACCTCCATGGTGGCGGGCACGCACTTGGCCAGGAAGACCTTCTTGATGCCCTGGCGGCGCTCGGCGCTGTAGGTGATGGGGCCCATGATGCCCTGGAAGTTCTTGAGGCTCTCCATGGCCTTGACGAAGTTGTCCGCGCTCAGATCCTTGCCCGCGCGCTTGATGCCCTCCACCATGGGCTCCACGAAGCCGAAGCCCGCGTAGAAGAACACGCCCCAGCGCTCCTTGGGGGCGAACTTCATCTGGGCCTTGTGGTACTTGACCATCAGGGGGGCCTTGCTGTCGGCCAACTCGGCGAAGTTGCCGAAGATCATGCCGTTCCACAGGCCCTTGGTGATCTTGAACATCAGGGCCACATCGCTTAGGGTGGAGCAGGCCATCCACTGGGGCTTGTAGCCCAGCTTGGCCGCGGTGCCCAGGACGATGGCCGCGTGCTTGGGATAGACCCACATGATCACGCAGTCAGCCCCGGCCTTTTTCATCTTGAGCACGTGGCTGGCCAGGTCGGTCTCGCCCACTTCCACCGGCACGTCGGCGGCCAGGGTCATGCCCCGCTTCTTAAGCTCGCGCACCGCGCCCACCAGGCCGCCCTTGCCGTAGTCGTCGTTCTGGTAGAAAAAGGCGATCTTCTTCTTGCCCAGGGTGTCGATGGCGTAGGCGGTGAGAATCTGGGCCTCGTCGGGGTACAGGGGGTACACCGCGAAGATGGTCTTCTTGGGCGGATAGGCCCAGTGGGGCGAACCGGTGGCCATGCCCACCCAGGGGATGTTGTTCTTGATGATGTAGGGCATCACCGCCATGCCCGGGCTGGTGCCCACGCCGCAGGCGAATCCCCAGATCTTTTCCTGCTCGTAAAGCTCCTTGGCGATGGCCTTGGTGCGGTTGGGGTTGTAGCCGTCGTCGCGCAGGAAATACTCTATCTTGCGGCCGTTGATGCCGCCCTCGGAATTAATCAGCTCGAAATACGCCTTGGTGCCCCGGGCCACCGCGCCCCACAGGGCGGCCGGACCGGTCTGGGGCCCCCACTGGCCGATTTTGATGGACGTGTCGGTGACTCCCTGCACCTCGGCCGCCACGGCGGCCCCGGCCAGGGCCAAGCTAAACACCAACACCATAAGCCACAGTATCTTTTTCATGATCCCTCCCTCCAAAAAAGACCGATAAGAGGCGGCCGGTCCGGGCCGCCTAAACCTTGCGCACGTAGTGCTTGGCGAAAAGCCCGGAGGGCTTGACGCACAGAATCAGGACGATGACCGCGAAGGCCACCACCGCTTTGAACTCCACGGACACGTAGCCGCCGAAAAGGTTCTCCACCACCCCCAGGATGAAGCCTCCCAACACCGCCCCCACCAAAGAGGTCATGCCCCCCAGCACCGCGGCGGAAAAGCCCTTGAGCTGCGGGGTCCACATGAGGTTGGGGTCCAGGGTGTCGGTGGTGGCGATCAAGAAGGCGGCGCAGGCCCCCACTACCGAGCTCATTCCCCATGTGAGCATCATGATGCGCCCCACCCTGATGCCCATGAGCCGGGCGGCCTGCTGGTTTTGCTGGGTGGCCTTCATGGCCACGCCCACCTTGGTGTAGCGGAAAAACATGAACAACAGAATCATCAGGGCGCAGGCCACCCCCAGGGTGACCAGGTTCAGTTCGCTGATCACCACGCCCCCACCCAACTGGTGCACCTCAAAGTCGCTCACCGGGAAGGGGAAGTCCTTCTGGTCGCTGCCCCAGCGCCAGGAGGCCAGGCCGTAGAGCATCATCTCCAGGCCCAGGGTGATGATGATAAGGCCCAGCACGTTGGGCTCCTTGGCCCGGCGCAAAAAGGCGAACTCCAGGAACGCGCCCAGGGCGAAGGCGAAGGCCAGGGCCAGGGTGAAGGACATGGCGAAGCCCAGGCCGTAGGTGCTCAGGCACATGTAGGCCACGAAGGCGCTGAGCATGGCCATGTCGCCCTGGGCGAAGTTCAGGACCTCGCTGGTTTTGTAGATGATGACCATGGCCAGGGCCATGAGGGCGTAGGTGGCCCCGATGGCGATGCCGCTGGTGATTAGCTGTCCCAGCATCCCTTAAGTACCGCTCCCTTGTTTTGGGCCCTAGAAGGGCCAGGTGCGCCAGTAGATCTTGGTGCGGATCCAGAAGCCGTAGAGCCCCAGGGGCTCGAAGATGATTATCAGGACCATGATCAGGCCGAACACCACGTACTGCACGTTGGGCAGCCCGCTCAGGGTGAACACCTGGTTGCTCAGTTCGGTTAGCACCGGCCCCACCAGGGGTAGCTCGCCGATGCGGGCCAGCTCCAGTTGCAGCCAGGTGATGAGCACCGCGCCCATCACCGAGCCCAAAATGGAGCCCAGGCCGCCCACCACCACCATGGCCAGGAACATGATGCTGACCATTACGTTGAAGGTGTGGGGGCTGATGAAGCCCAGGATGAAGGCCATGAGGCCTCCCCCGATGCCGGTGTAAAAGGCGCTGACCGCGAAGGCCAGGGTTTTGTAATAGGTGAGGTTCACCCCGATGCACTCGGCGGCGATGTCGCTGTCGCGCACCGCCACGAAGGCTCGGCCCACCCTGGTCTTGGTGAGGTTGCGCAGCCCCCAGGTCAGGATCACGCAGATGGGCATTATCACTGCATAGCGCCCGGCGTCGCTGGCCACCTTGAGCCCGAACAGCTCCAGGGGCGGGGCCTGCAGGCCCATGTGCCCGCCGAACACGTCCAGGCGGCCCAGAATCTGGGTGATGGTCAGGCCGAAGCCCAGGGTGGCGATGGCCAGGTAGGGGCCCTCCAGCCGGAGCGCGGGCAGGCCCAGCAGAAAGCCGAAGGCCGCGCTGATGAAGCCGGCCAGGGGCAGGGCCAGGAAAAAGGGCAGGTGGGCGTTAAGCATCAGGGCCAGGGTGGAATAGGCGCCGATGGCGAAAAACCCGGCGTGCCCCAGGCTGATCTGGCCGGTGTAGCCCACCAGGAGGTTTAGCCCCAGGGCCACGATGACGTTAATGGCGATCAGGTTGACGGTGTAGATCTGGTAGGAGTCGGCCACCAAAGGAAAGGCGGCCAAGGCTCCCAGCAACACCACCAGCCAAAAGACCTGCGGCCCGCTGTCCAGCAGACGGATGTCCTCATAGTAGTCGCGCTTCATGTCCATGGGCGCGGGCTTCCTCCGGAAGCTATATTTTACTTTTTGTCGGAGTCTGAGGCCTTGCGCGGGCGGCATAAGCGGTCCACCACCCGATCGCTGTATTCGTTGTCGGTGAATATCCCAGAGTTGGGCCGCAGATGGCTAAATTTCATGGTCAGGTAGTTCAGCCGCTTGAGGGCCTGGTAACGCGTCTTTTCGTCCGGCGCGTTGGCCAAGAGGTCCTCCACCCGCATCAGCTCTTTTTGAGCCTCCAGCTCAGGTGGGGTGTAGCCCGCATTCTTGAGGATTTTGTAAGCCAGCCTGAGGTCCTCGGGCACGTTGGAGTCGTCTTCCAACTTGAGAGGCTTGCCTTTGCCGGGGAGGTCGTCGAAGTCGCCGCGTTCGGCGGCTTGCTTGATGCGCTCCTCGGCCAGTTTCCCAAAGATGGACATGCTCAAGGTTAGGTTATCCTCCAGACCCGTACGGCCAGGGTACGGGCCCGCGGCAGGGGACCCTTGCGGTTGAGCTTCGATGGTAGCCTAAAGTAGTAGGTATTCGCAAGGTGAATCAAGGTGATGAATGGGATTCAGTCTCTTAATGAATATTATGCTCAGCCACCCAGGCGCGACATCTGGCAACCGGCGGCGTGGGGGCTCACCACCGCCTGGTGGTGGTTGCGGGGCTTGAGGCGGGCCGCCTCCAGCAGGGCCTTGGCCACCGCCGCGTCGTCGGCCCCGCCCCTGAGCAGGGGCTTGAGCTCCACGGCCACGTCGGAGAGCAGACAGGGGACCACCTGGCCCTCGCTGGACAGGCGGATGCGATTGCAGGTGGCGCAGAAGTGGCTGGACAGGGCGCTGATCACCCCCAGCTCGCCGGGCGCTCCGGCCAGGCGCAGGCGCTGGGCCGGGCCGTCGCCGGGGCGCTGGGGCAGGGGCTCCACCTCGCCCAGGGACCGGATGCGCTGCAACACCTGCTCGGCGGCCAAAAAGCGCTCCGGCTGGAAGGGGGTGTTGCGCCCCACGGGCATGTATTCGATGAAACGTACCGCCAGGGGATGCTCCAGGGTCAGGCGGGCGAAATCCACGATCTCTTCTTCGTTGACCCCGCCCAAGAGCACCACGTTGAGTTTCACCTGAAGGCTTGGCTCGTCCAGGGCCGCCCGGATGCCCTGCCACACCTTGGCCAGGGCCTCATGCCCGGCCTGGGCCCCCAGGCCGGTGATCTGGCCGTAAAGCTCGGGCTTGAGGCTGTCCAGGCTCACGTTGACCGTGCTCACCCCTCCGGCCACCAACTCGGGCAGCTTCTGGGCCAAGAGCAGGCCGTTGGTGGTGATGCGCAGGTCCGGGCGGGGCTTAAGGGATTTCAGCTCGTCCAGCAGCCGCGACAGGCCCTTGCGCAACAGGGGCTCGCCGCCGGTGAGGCGTATCTTGTCCACTCCCAGGCCCACCGCGATGCGCGACACCCGGGCCAGCTCTTCCAAGGTCAGCACCATGTCCTGGGGCAGCTTTTCGATGCCCTCGGGGGGCATGCAGTAGCGGCAGCGCAGGTTGCACAGGTCGGTTATGGACAAACGCAAATAGTGCAGGCGGCGTCCGAAACTGTCCAAAAGTTGGGCGGGAGCTGGGGTGGACTGGCTGGGGGTGGTCATGCCTCTTTCCAGGAGCTGTTAGTGGGACTCAAGTTTAGTCCTGGGAGCCTATCCCGTCAACGCTGGGTCAGCGCCTGGCGGTAGCGTTCCACCAGGGTGGTCAGCAGGCGGTGATGCCCTATGACCTCGCGCTCCACCGTGGTTTGAGGCTCGCGGGAAAGGTAGCGGCGGCGCAGGTAGGGGTTTTTGAGATACCCGGCGCAGATGGATAGCAGCTTGTCCAGCTGCTGGGGATGCTTCTGGGCCAGGTCGTCGCCCTCCTGGCTGAGCACGTGGGTGAGGATGATCAGTATCTGCACGTGCTTGAACTGGCGGCCAAAGGCGTCGGCCCGGTTTCTGACCAGCTTTTCCAAAAGGCGCAGGCGGTGGGCCCACTTCACGTCGCGCACGGTGCGGCGGGCCTCCTCGTAAAGCTCGGGATAGCGGGCCATCTCCGCCCGCTGCTCCGGGTCGTCCAGGTAGGAGTTGATGACCTTGAGACATCGGTCGAACTGCTCGGAGCTGTAGTCGGCCAGAATGTAGCGATGCTTGCCCAGCCAGGCGCTAAGGAATTTCAGGCGGGTCTGGGGGTCGGCGGTGCTGGTAAGGCGCACCAGGCCTTGGTAGACGATGCTGCCGGTGTGCTCGCCGCGCACGATGTCCTGCAACACCAGCACCCGGTCCACGCTGAGCCCCAGCACGTCAAGGCCGCCCAGCACCTCGCCGCTCTGGGGGTGGACTATCTCCTGGGAGGACACGCTCAGCGCCCGATCCTCCAGCACGTTGGCCGGGTGATAGGCGTGCTGGGCGTAGTGCACCCGGAGCAGCACCACCTCGCGCTCGGGGTCCACGAAAAAGCCGCCGTCGCGTATGCGGTCCTTGCCCGCCTGATTGCAGGAGGCGGCTTGCATCAGGGCGATCTTTTCCACCCGAGGCAGGCGGTTGCGGGCGTCCAGACTGGTGAGGCTGGTTATGGCCCGGTCGCTGTGTCCCTGGACTTTTACGATGAAATTCTCCCTGCGGCGCAACAGGCGGCGGGCGAACAGGGCCGCCGAGGTGTGGCGCTCGCCGCACACCGGGAAACCGGTTTGCTCCATGAGGAAGTTGTAAACGAACTGGCGGTTTTCGGCGTAAGCCTGGTTGTCGCCCAGGGCGAACTTGCCCACCCGCCTTCCGAAGCGCTTGATCTCGCCGTCCAGGTCCGAGGGGAAGGAGGCGAACACCCCGCCCAGGTATAGTTGTCCCTCGTGGTCGCGGGCCAACACGTGCCCCCGGTCCATGGAGGTGAGCAGGGGCAGAAGCTGTACGTATTGCCTTACCGCCGTGGCCCCGGACTGGCCCAGCATCTTTTCCATCTCGGGCCGCAGGTTGCGGGGCACCCTCTGGCGCAGGGTGGCCCGGTTGGCCGCGGCCAGGAATCGATCCGGGGGGTCTCCTTCGGTAACCAGTTGATCATACTGAAAGCCTTCGTCCTGGTAGCTCAGCTCACGGTCCAGGGCCACCATGGAAAAGGCGGGCAGATCGCGGTATTCGATCAGAGGTGCGTCAAAGGGGGGGATTAGCTCCCTGGCTTCCACCAGGGGGTATTGCGCGCTGTAGGGCTCCAACAGGCCTTGGTTTACGTGTAGGAAATCCAGAGCTTGGGCCACTTGGGCCAGGGTGCCGCCGGGTTTTTTATGCTCCAGTAGGTCCCACAGGCCCAACTCGCCGACTTGGGCCTCTGTAAACCAGCGGGGGGGCAAATGTTTTCCTCCACGATCTTGATATCTTGCCACTTGGTAACATGCGCTCGACCGCCGGGTCAACAAAACTGTGACTAATAACCAATCAGTGCCGCCCCCGGCGTTGACAACCCCTCGGGCTTCTGATAGAAAATACCGGTCTCAGGGGCTGTAGCTCAGCTGGGAGAGCGCATGACTGGCAGTCATGAGGTCGACGGTTCGATCCCGTTCAGCTCCACCAAGTAAAAACAGGCGGTTAGTTCGCAAGAACTAACCGCCTTCGTTTTATTCGGGTGCCGAATTTCATGGCCGGGCGAAGATAGTTCTGGGTTGCGCTATTGGTTGATTGGAGGCGGAGGAGCGGATGTTCAGAGCCCTGGCGGCACTAAATGGGCTCCGACATCGTTCAAGGATTAGATGGCCTTACCGCGCTGACGTAAAGTTGGTTCTTGCCTGCCCGCTTGGCTCGGTAAAGCGCCTGGTCGGCGCGCCGGATGAAGTCGTCGGAGCTTTCGCCTTGTTGAACTCGGGCCAGGCCAACGCTTAAAGTTTGCCGAACCGTTTGCCCGTTCGGGGAAAAAACGTATTGGGCAAAACGCTGGCGTATGC
The DNA here is from genome assembly GCA_018896025.1 of Pseudomonadota bacterium. Taxonomy (GTDB): domain Bacteria; phylum Desulfobacterota; class Desulfarculia; order Desulfarculales; family Desulfarculaceae; genus Desulfoferula. The sequence continues at coordinate 90,214 of JAHIND010000004.1, read as the reverse complement.
GTTCAGCGATGGCGGCTGCCGACTCCAAGGTCGCCCCGAGCAGAATCACCGCGAATTCCTCACCACCCCAACGGCAGGGCATGTCGTTGGAGCGCACGCTGTCGGTGATGATTCCAGCGAGGCCCTTGAGCACCAGATCACCCTGGTCATGGCCGTAGGTGTCGTTAAAAAGCTTGAAATCATCCAGATCAATGAACAAGAGACACGGGCGGTTATCGGAGACTTGGCCGCTGCGCAGGGCTTCTTCCAGGTGCAGGGAAAAGAAGCGTTTGTTGAACAGCCCGGTGAGGCCGTCGGTGTAGCTGAGGTTTTTGAACCTGCTTTCGCTCTCGGCCAAAACCCTCCGTTCTTCCTTGAGATCCCTGATACGCGCGGCCAGGGCCAGGGACAACAGAATCGATTCCAACGCCGTGCCGACCAGCAGGGAATTTCTGGCCCAATACTCGCCTTGCATGGGCCCCAGCTCTTGAATGACAAAAATGGCCACGGCTGCGGCCAGCACTCCCCAGGCCAACAGGAAGTAGCGGGCGGCCGCGAAGCCGCGGCGCAGGCTGACTATGCCCGCCGTCAGCGCCAGCCAAGGTGAAAAAATGCCGCTTCCCAGAGTCAGCCAGCGGCTGATCCAGGGCAAGTTCAGCAGGCCGGCCGCCGTGATTGACAGGCCATAGTAAAAACCGAATATGAGCAGCTTGTCCACCAGCGGGGACAAGCTGTTTGTATTGAGGATCCCGCGCATGAACAGGTAGGCAAAGGCGGTGAATAGCCCCATGTTGATCCAGAGCATAGTCACGAATGTCTGGGTGCCAAAGTCCCAGAGGGCCGTTATTTGGCCGTGCAGGAAGGTCATGCTGACCAGGGCGAACAGGATGTATCCGACGTAATAAAGATAAACTCGATCTCTCAGCGAAATGGTGATGAACAAATTGAAAGGCGATCATGCTGAGCAGCACACCATAGCAAATGGCGAAAAGGTAATCCTCCTTGACGGTGCGGCTGATGAAGGCGGGAAGGGACCAGGCATAAAAACGCAGGGGGTTGACCCCTTTGGTTTCCAGGCGCAAATAGCAGGTGAACGGCCCTTTGTCTGTTTGAGGCAATGTGAAAACGAAACTCCGGTTGGTCAGCTCGCGGGTGGCGAAGGGGCGGTCGAGACCGGTCTGGACCACTTCCCACCCCTCGGAGGTCGGCCGGTAAAAATCGATTTTGTCCAGGTAGACGTAGTCGGTGGCCATCAGCCAGGTGGTCTTTGCGGCAGGGCTGCCCTTTGGCGCGACTGCGCTGAAGCGCAGCCAATAGATGTGCAGGTCGCGGGAGGGGACATTCAGGGTCGGCCCGCCCAGGGGCTTGAAACGCCGGCTCCAAGGCTCTGTGCTGACCTGTTCGATGGTGAGCTGGCTTTCCGCGGCATCCAATACTTCGAGGTAGGGGGCCAAGTCGTAGCGGGGCCGCCCTCCCAGCTCCATCACTGGGCCGTGCTCACCAGGCCACGCATACCCAACGGCAGCCAGCAGGCACACCAGGCAAATAACAAAGATTTTTAATGAGTGGTATGGCAAGGAATCCCTCGAAATTACGTGAGGTTTGGCAGAAGCCTTTCAGGCCTGCCCGGCCCTCCTGCTTTCGAAAGAACGGCAAAGACATTATAAACCTGGATGATTAGTCGACATTACACTGCTTGTTGCCGGTTGGCAAGAATCCAGGATAGAGCGGGTTGACCGGCCCAGGCATGTGGCCCTTGTCCGGCAAAAGTGGTAACGCCGAATGGATATGCCGTCAGCTACTTTACGGCCTTGCTAGAAAAGCAGGCTGGTATTTTAGCCGGCACCGCATCCATAAACAAAAAGCCAAACCGGTTTCATGTGTTCCGGCAACGTGCAATAATGCCTCAGGGTGCCCATTGATCGCCTAAAAATGACCTTCAGCAAAAAGCAAGCCTCTCCCCAGGCCCAAACGCCGCTTCAATTCATAGCCGGGAGCCGAATATGAAAGTTCTGATCTGCTACTTCAGCGCCACTGGAAATACCGGACAAATCGCCCAGGCCATAAACGATCGCCTCGGTCAGTTGGGGGCCGAGGTGGAGCTGAAGAACGTCACTGCCCTGGAGGCTCGGCAGGAGCCGGTATCCTTGGCCACATACGACGCGGTGATTTTCGGTTCGCCCATCCATTCCATGCGCTCCCCGCGCCTGTTCCGGGAATGGCTGGCCACCCTGGAGGGCAACGGCAAGCGCTGCGCCACCTTCTTCACCTACGGCGGCTTCCAGATACACCCCGCGCCTTTCGACACCCGCCGTAGGCTGCAAGAGCGCGGCTTCGTGGTGGTGGCCTCGGCTACTTTTCCCGGCGCCCACACCTACAACCTGGCGGGCTGGCAATCCATGCAGGGCAGGCCAGACCAGCAGGACCTGGACCTGGCGGCCGAATACGCCCAGAAGCTCTACCCCCGGCTGAGCGGCCAGGACCAGGCGGTGCTGACCGAGCTGGACCCCGGCCCCTACACCCAGGAGCAGCTGGACGAATTCGAGTCCTTCCGTTTCAAAATGGGGGCCATGCTGCCCAACCGCCAGGGGGCGGAGTGTCAGATGTGCCTGCTGTGCCAGGAGCAGTGCCCCAGCGGAGCCATGGACGCCGAGACCGGCGTGGCCGACCCGGCCAAGTGCATCGTGTGCCTGCAATGCGTCAAAGACTGCCCGGACGAGGCGTTGAAGGTGGGCGACATGACCCCCTTCTTCCAGTTCAAGATGGATAAAGACAAGGAAACGCCCGAGTCGCTACGCCAAAAAAGAGGCACGCTCTACTTTTAGACGAAAGCGCCCGCCCGGTGGAATGACCGGGCGGGCGTAATGTAGTCGGGCGCGGGCGGGAGGTTAGAGCGCCGGGTCCAGAAGCACCTTCATGGCCGTCTCGCCGGGCACCTCCCCGGCCACCAGCTTGATGGCGTGCAGGGCGTCCTCCAGAGGCAGGCGGTGGGTCACCAGCTCCTCCAGGGGATATTTGCCGGACTCGGCGATCTTGATGGCCGGCTCCACCGCCGGGTAGTCGTGGGAGAAGACCCCCTTGAGGGTGATCTCGTTGAACACCACCTTGTCCAGGGCCAGGGGAATCTCCACCCCGGTGCCGTAGAGGCCGGGCAAGACCAGGGTGGCCCCCAGCCCGGCCAGGTCCAGGGCCAGGCGCGCCCCCTGGGGATGGCCGGTTACGTCCATGACCACCTGGGCCATGCCCCCGCCGGTGGCCCGGCGCACCGCCTCCACCGGGTCCTCGCGCTCGGCGTTGATCACCACGTCCGCCCCGAAGCGCACCGCCATTTCCAGGCGCGGGGCGTCACGCTCCAGGCCCACCACCATGATGGGGCCCGCCCCGGACTCCTTGGCCACGGCCACCCCGGCCAGGCCCTGCTGGCCCGGCCCCACGATGGCCACCGCCTTGCCGATGCCGCATCCGCCGATCTGGTGCAGCCAGCGCACCCCGTTGCCCAACACCGCACAGGTCAGCACCGCCGCCTCGGCGGACAGCTCCTCGCTGATCTTGTGCAGCATGGCCCTGGGATGAATGTAGAGGTAGTCGGCGTAGGCCCCGTAAAGATGGGGCGGCTCGGCGCAGGAGATCATGGAGCCGTAGGTGTAGAAGTTCTGGCACAGGGTGTAGCGCCCCTCCAGGCAGGGGCGGCACTTGCCGCAGCCAAAGGCGTACTCGATGATGACCCGGTCGCCTTCCTTCACCCCGTGGCGCTTCTGGGCCGCCTGGCCCATCTTATAGACCCGGCCCACCATCTCGTGTCCCAGGATGATGGGATAGGGCCGCGCGCCCCGGGCGGACTTGCCCTTGAAGATGCCGGGGTCCGAACCGCACACTCCCACCATCTCCAGCTTGAGGATGCCGTCCTCCTCTCCGATCTCGGGCAGGGGAAACTCGCGCATCTCCAGCTTGCCGGGCTCGGTGACCACCACCGCACGGGTTTTCATGCTCCCACCTCCTTTTGCGCCTGGCGGTCATAGGTGCCTGGGGTGTTTTCCAGGTCCTCCCGGTCCCGCAGCTTGTTTTTCACCACTCGGTTCATGGCGTTCTTGGGCAGGGACTCCACGGCCAGCCAGAAGCGGGGCACCTTGAAGTCGGCCAGATAGCTCTGGCAATGGGCGATCAGGGCCTCCCAGCCCGGAGCGGCTCCGGGAGACCGCACCACGAAGGCCATTATCTCCTCCTCGCCCACCGCGTCCGGGGGCATGACCCCCAGCACCGCCGCTTCGGCCACCAGCTCCGAGGCGGCCAGGGCGTTCTCCACCTCCACCGCGCCGATGTTCTCGCCCTTCTTGCGGATCACGTCCTTGCCCCGGCCCAGGAAATAGACCCAGCCCTCCTGGTCCATGCGGCCCCGGTCGCCGGTGTGCAGCCAGCCGCCCCCCAGGGCCTCTGCCGTGGCCTCCGGGTCCTTGAAGTACTCCTTCATCAGGGCCTGGTTGCGCAGCACGATCTGCCCGGTCTGGCCGGGAGGCAGCGGTTGGTCCTGCTCGTCCACGATGGCCACCTGGTTGGTGAGGCCGGGCCAGTCGGGAATCATGGGCACCCCCACCGAGCCGTCCTTCACCGGCCGGTCCCGCGCCCCCATGAGGGCCAGGGGGGCCTCGGTGAGGCTGTAGAGGGTTTGCAGCTTCACCCCGAAGCGGCGCTCGAAATCGGCGTAGTGGCCCTTGGGCGCTCCCCCGGCCACCACCAGCTCCACCGGGTTGTCGGCGTCGTCGTCCTGGGGTGGGCGGTTGTAGAGGATGGTGGTCAGGGGCAGGAGCATCACCACCTTGTTCACCCGGTGCTGGCGGGTCCAGCCCCACATGCGCGAGGCGCTGAACTTTTCGGCCAGCACAAAGGTGGCTCCTTTGTACAAGGTGCCCATGCACGAATAGTACTGGGCGTTGACGTGGAACAGGGGGTTGGCGGTCATGAGGCGGTCCTGGGGCTCAAGGCCGCAGGTGCGGGCAAAACTGGCGGCGGTGCGCAAATAGTTGCCGTGGGTGTGCACCACCCCCTTGGGAAAGCCGGTGGTGCCCGAGGTGTAGAGCAGCCCCGCCGGGTGGTCCAGCCCCAGCTCCACCGGCGGCGGCGCCTCGGCGGGCAGGCCGTAGAAATCCTCGCTGGGGGCCAGGTCCTGCTCGGGCCCCAGGCCCACCCCCAACCAATGGGTCACGCCGGGGCACTCTGCTTGCAGCTCGGCCAACAGCGGCACGGACTGGTCCCCCAGGAGCACCACCTTGGTTTCCGAGTGGTTGAGGATGTAGGCCACCTCCCCGGCGGTGAGGCGCAGGTTCACCGGCACCAAGACTGCCCCCAGCTTGAGGATGGCCCACCACAGCCAGAGGAACTCCGGCGAGTTGCCCACCAGCATGGCCGCCTTTTGGCCGGGGCCCAAGCCCAAGGCCCGCAGGCCCTGGGCCGCCTGGTTCACCCGATCATTCATTTCCGCAAAGGAGTAAGACCGCTCGCCGAACACCAGGTAGGGCTTGGAGCCCAACTCGGCGGCGCGCGCCTCCATCAGTTCGCGCAGATTTTGCATGCCTGCCCCCTAGGCGGCCAAGGCCGTATCGGGCCCCATCTTGCGGGCCTGATAACTGGTGAAGAGATAGACGGCCGCCAGCAGGGCCCCACCTAACAGATCGCTTTGGACGCCGGGCATGATCAAGCCAAAGGCCGCGGCCAACAGGGCCAGGCGCAGCAGCAGGTTGAGTCGGTAGTTCATGAAGCCCATCACGGCCGAACCGATGGCCACGCAGCCCAGGGTGGCGCTGACGAAGGACAGGGCGATGGCCCACCAGGCCCCCTGCCAGATCAGCACCGGGTGGTACACGAATATGAAGGGCACGATATAGGCGATGATGGCCAGGCGCATGGACTCGAAGCCGGTGGCAAAGGGCTTGGACCCGGCCAGGCCCGCGGCGGCAAAGGCGGCCAAGGCCACCGGCGGGGTGATGCAGGAGAGGCAGGCATAGTAGAACACGAACATGTGGGCCGCCAAGGGGGCCACCCCCAGGTCCACCAGCACCGGCCCGGCCAGGATGATGGTGAGGATGTAGGCCGCCGAGGTGGTCAGCCCCATGCCCAGCACCAGCGAGGCGATCATCACGAAAACCAGCGACAGGATCAGGCTGCCGCCCGAGGCCTGGATGACCAAGCTGGAGAACTTGAGCCCCAGGCCGGACTGGGTGACGCAGCCAATGACGATGCCCGCGCAGGCGCAGGCCAGGGCCACTTCCAGGCTTCCCTTGGCGCCCTTTTCCATGGCCAACAAGATGGCCTTGGGCCCCATGCGGGTTTCCTTCTTGAACCAGCTGATCACCACCACCGCCACCATGGCCCAGAGGCCGGCCTTCATGGGCGAGTAGCCCTGCACCAACAGGGTCACCAACAGCACCGCCGGCAGCAGCAGATGCCCACCTTCCTTGATGGTTTTGAGCAGGTTGGGCAGCTCCGAGCGGTCCAGGCCCCTGAGGTCCCGGCGCTGGGCTTCCAGATGCACCATGTAGATGAGGGCGAAGAAGTAGAGCACCGCCGGGATCAGGGCAGCCTTGCACACGTCCAGATAGGTCACGCCCAGCATGTCGGCGATGATGAAGGCGGCCGCGCCCATCACCGGGGGCATGAACTGGCCCCCGGTGGAGGCCACCGACTCGATGGCCCCGGCGAACACCGGGCGGTAGCCGATCTTCTTCATCAGGGGAATGGTGAACGATCCGGTGCTGACCACGTTGGCCACCGCCGAGCCGGAGATGGAGCCGAAGGTTGCGCTGCTAAGGACCGCCACCTTGGCCGGTCCGCCGCGCAGGTGGCCGGCCAGGGCGTTGGCGAACTGTATGAAAAACTCGCCGGTGCCCGAGGCCACCAAAAAGGCCCCGAAGAGAATGAAGATGAAGATGAAGCTGGCCGACACCCCCAGGGGGATGGTGAACAATCCCTCGGTGGTGAGGTACTGGTAGCTGATGAGCTGCTCCAGGTCGATGAGCCGGTGCCCCCACATGCCGGGAATGTGGTGGCCAAAAAGGGTGTAGGCGATGGCCACTATGGTGATTATGGGCAGCGAGGGCCCCATGACCCGGCGGGTGGTTTCCAGCACCAGGAGGATGACCAGGCCTCCCAGCCACAGATCGGTCTCCGTGGCCGCGCCGCCCCGGGACACCAGATCCCTGTAGGTGGCCACGATGTGCAACAGCGAGGCGGCCGAGGCGGTGATGAGCACCCAATCCCATATGCGCAGGTACAGGGGATAGGACCCGCCGGACATGCTGCGCGCCACCGGGAAGATCAACAACACCAGGGCGGCGGCGAACAGCAGGTGCACCGGCCTTTGCACCATGGCCGAAAACAATCCGAACTGGGCGGTGTACAACTGAAAAGCGCTCATTCCCAAGGCCACCACGGTGATGATCCAGGCGGTGAGGCTTTTGGAGCTAATGCTGGGCATGACGGTACCTAATCCTTATTTTTTCGCGGCGCGGAACAGACCCTGAAACTCACCAGCGTGCGGGGGGAAACGTAGTTCACCAGCCGAATGCGCTTCCCCCGCAGGATGAGGGTGTGATTAGCCATATCCGGGGAGCCCATCATGAAGTGGACTTCCCCGCGGGGTTCGTTGATGTTGCGCAGCTCGCCCACCCCGTCCGGGCGTAGATGAAAGTCGTGGTACTCAAAGCCCTCACCGTTGAGGTTGGACTTGAAGGTCATGTGGGTCAGCAAAATGCGGCCCGGAGCCAAGGCGCGGTAGTGCTCCGCGAAAAAGGCGCGGTCGTAGGAATGCAGGAACCACACCGTGAAGTCCTCGCCGGGCGCTATGGGCACGCTGAGCGCCACCCGTCCGGTGTCGGTCTCCACCAGGTTCAGCACCAGACCGGGCTCGGCCGCCGGGGTTGCCGCCGCGCACAAGAGCGTCAGCAGCAGGGCCCCGGCCAACCCCAGTAGCCGCCGGGCCGTGGAGCGGGCCGCCTTGCCCCGTGGCAAAGGCGGCCGCGCTCCCCAGGCTTTTCTCTCGCTAGGGCGCAAGGCGAATCCCTACTTCAGAATCCCGCGTTCCTTGAAGAACTTGGCGGCGCCCGGATGCAGGGGAACCGACATGCCGCTGGTGGCGCTTTCCAGGTTGATCAGGGCGAACTTCTTGTGGATCTTGTCCAACTCCGCCTTGTGATCGAACACCGCCTTGCAGATGTCGTAGGCCAGTTGGTCGGACATGTCGGCGCTGACCACGAACAGGCCCATCCAGGCCAGGGTGTGGTGAGGTTTGGTCATGTTCTTGTAGGTGCCGGCCGGAATGGTGCGCGGGAAGTAGGCCGGGAAGGCCTTGTTGATCTTGGCGGCCACGGCGGGCTCGATGTCCAGGAAGCGGATCTCGCGCTGGGTGGCCAGGTCCATCAGGGTGGGGGCGGGGGTGCCCAGGGTGACGATGCCCACGTCGATGTTGCCGTCCTTCATGGCCGCCGTGGTCTCGGTGGCGCTCAGGAACTGCTCGTCGATGTCATCGTAGGTGATGTCATAGACCTTGAGCACGTACTGGGCCATCTTCTCGGTGCCGCTGCCCGGCGCGCCCACAGCCACCTTGAGGTTCTTGCCCTTGAGGTCGGCGATGGTCTTCACCGGCGAGTCGGCCAGCACGTAGAACTGGATGTCCACCGGGTAGGTGGAGAACAGGCCCCGCAGCTTCTTCTGGGGATTGCCCTCGAAGGCGCCCTTGCCTTCATAGGCGTACAGGGTGGCGTCGGGCATGGACAGGGCCAGGGCGTCTTGGCCCTTCATGACCGCGCGGATGTTTTCGATGGACGCGCCCGAGGGGTGGGCCGAGGCGTAGTAGCCCTTGACGTACTTGTTGATCATGTTGGCCACCCCTCCGCCCAGGGGATACCAGCTGCCGCCGGTGCTGGCGGTGCCGATGGACAGGCGTTGATCGGCGGCCAGGGCTCCTCCGGCCAGGCTCATGGCCAAGGCCAGGGCCAAAAATACGGCCAAAATGGTCTTCACGGTTTTGGTAGCTTTCATGGAACTATATCCTCCCGTTAATCGTTCCCGACGTTTAGCACTCCTCTATGCAACAGCCCGGTCCGCTAATACCCCATGCGGGCCCGGTGCTTATTTTTCGGATTTATCCAACCACTGGCGGCGAAGCTCCAGCTTGAGGACCTTGCCCGAAGGATTGCGGGGGATCTCATCCAGAAACTCCACCCGCTTGGGCTTCTTGTAGCTGGCCAGGTTGGCCTTGCACAGCGCCACCACCTCCTCGGCCCCCAGGCTGCTGCCCTGCCGCAGGGCCACGAAGGCGCACACGCTCTCGCCCCATACCTCGTCGGGCAGGCCCACCACCGCGGCGTCGGCTATGGCCGGGTGGGTGTAGAGCACCTCTTCCAACTCGCGAGGATAGATGTTCTCCCCGCCGCTGACGATCATGTCCTTCTTTCGGTCCACGATGTACAGGTAGCCTTCCTGGTCCATACGGGCCAGGTCGCCGGTGTGCAGCCAGCCATCGCGGATGGCCTCGGCGGTGCCCTCGGGGTTGTTGTGGTAGCCCCGCATCACGTTGGGCCCCTTGCACACCAGCTCGCCCACCTGGTCCGGGCCCAGCACCCGGCCCATCTCGTCCACCACCCGCGCCTGCAAAAAGGGCAGGGGCGGGCCGATGGAGCCGTCCTTGCGCAGGGAGTCCCGGGCGGCCAGGATGGCGATGCAGGGAGAGGCCTCGGTGCAGCCGTAGACGTCGTACACCCCCTCTATGTTGGGGAAGAACTCCATCAGGCGGCGCTTGGTCTCCATGGCCAGCTTGTCGGCCCCGGTGGTGCATTTGGTGATGCTGGTGGTGTCGTAGCTCCCGGCGGCGGGATGCTGCATCAGCAGGTTGTACATGGCCGGCGAGCCGGAGATCACCGTGGCCCGCTCCGCTTGGATAGTGGCCAGCAGCCCCTCGGCGTCGAAGCTCTTGACCAGCACGCTGGTGCCGCCCAGGGCCACCTGGATGGTCAGGTGGTTGTTCAGGGCGGCGGTGTGGTACAGCGGGCCCACGATGATGGATATCTGCCCGGCCCGGTCTTCCCGGCCGTGGATGGTGTTGAACAGGTTCCAGATCACGTTGCGATGGGTGATAACCGCCCCCTTGGGGCGTCCGGTGGTGCCGGAGGTGTACATGAGCTGGCAGGGATGATCCTCGCTCACGCCGCCGCGATCCTCGGCCGCCTGGCCCGTGGCCAGAAATTCCTCATAGTCTTGGGCCAGGCCCGAGGGGCCGGGCCGGGGGGACACCAAAAAGCGCAGCTCCTCCAGGCCGTCCCTGATCCCAGCGATCAAGGGGTCGAACTCGGGATCGTAGAACAAAACCCTGGCCCCGGAGTCCGCCAGCATGAAGGCCATCTCCCGCCCGGCCAGGCGGAAGTTGATGGGCACGGCCACCAGGCCCGCCCGCACCGTGGCGTAGTAGACCTCCACCATGTGGGCGCTGTTGTAGAAGAGCATGGCCACCGGGTCGCCGGGGTGCAGCCCCGTCTCCAGCATGGCCGAGGCCAGGCGGCGGGTGCGTTGGTCCAGTTCAGCGAAGCTCAGCCTGGTTGGGCCGTCCACGATGGCGATGGAAGTGGGGAACTTGCCCACCGCGTTGACCAGCAATGATCCTACGTTCACCTGGCGTCTCCTGATGGGTCGGCGATGGGAATCACGGGGTAGGGGCCTTGGTAGCCCATGGCCAACGACAGGCTGCGCCCCAGTTCAATGAACTGGTTCACCATGTCCTTGAGGTGGGCCCCCTTGGCCTCTTCCAGGGAAAGGGAGAGGTTGACCGCCGCCTCCATCTTTCCCTCCCGGTTGATGATGGGCACGCCCAGGGAGTAGAGGTCGGAGATCCACTCCCGGTCGGCGATGCTGTAGCCCCGCTTGCGGGTGAGCATAAGGTCTTTCCAAAGCACCTCGGGGTCCACGATGGTGTGGGCGGTCACCCGGTAGAGGTCGGTGCTGTACAAAAGCTCCTTAAGGCTGACGTCGTCCAGCCCGGCCAGCAGGCACTTGCCCGAGCCGGTGCAATGGGCCGGGAGCTTGGAACCCGCGTGCAGGTCGTAGCTTAGGAAGCGGTGCACTTCCTTGCGATATATGAAAATTATCTCGGCGCCGTCCAGGATGGCCATGTTCAGGGTCCGGCCCACCCGGTCGGAAAATTCGGAGATGTATTCCTCGGCGATTTTCTTGAGCTCGGTGCGGTTTAAAAAAGCGAACCCCAATGACAAGACCCCGGGCCCCAAAAAGAACTCCCGGTGCCGGTTGCGCTTCAAAAAGCCCATTTCCATGAGAGTGTCGGTGTAGCGCTGCACCGCCACCACGTTGAATCCGGTGCGCTCTGATATTTGGGACAAGGTAAGGCGTGAATGTTCGGCGGAAAACGCCTGGAGAACGTTTAGTCCCCTGGCCAATGATTGTACGAAATGACGTTGTTTTCTGGTCAAATTAACGCTCTTCGTTAATTGTTAACGAATTTAATCGTATTTAATCTGGAGCTTCGGTGTCAACCCCTTTTACGGCGCTCTGCGGAATATTTGTCCCTAGCAAAAAAACTGCCCTGCTTATCGAGCCCAAGGTTGGCAATGGTCAGCCGGTTGTCGTTTTGGTTGATTGAAATCTTGTGGGTTCAGATGAAGAAACATATTTACATTAATAAATTTGGTTAGATACGTGGTGTGCCCGCCAGAAGGTCGGCGATTATATTGTGGTGGCCTCGCCTTTGGCGGTTAATAAGCCACCGTGGGTTTAAGGTGATTGCCGTTTGTATTTGATAACCAATAGCAGGAACTGATTCATTAGGTTTTACGTGATGATAAGCCGAATTTTTGGGCTAAAACCAGCTGGCAAAACCATTTGCGCGGCTGTTTTAGGCGGTCGGTATGGGGCGGCTGGTAATGGCCTTTGTGATGAGGGCGGGTGGTGCTTTGGCGTGTTTTGTTCGGCTCGCCGTTCAGCCCGCTGTACTCAGGAAGGAGCGTTTGCCGGTGCCGTCGTCGGACCAGGCCTGGTGGCTGATCTCGATGGGCCCCGGCGCGATGTCGCCATGGGTCAAAGCCGAGACCTCGGCCAGGGCCTCCTCCACTTCCGCGGCCAGCGTGGGGTGCACATCCTCAGCGGCCTGCACGGTCAGCTCCAGGCAATACCCGCCGTCCTGGAGGCGCAGGGCAGCCCGATAGTCCAGCAGCCCCGGCACCGCGAACAGGGCTTCGTCGAGCAGCCACATGGGTAGTAAATCGCCTTTGCCCAGATTCAAACGGTTGCTCAGGCGGCCGGGCACCCGATCCAGGCGCGGGGTGAAGCCGCCGCAGGGGCAGGGACCGGGCAGCAGGCGGCCCAAGTCGCCGGTGCGGTAGCGCACCAGGGGCATGGCCGAGCGGGTGAGGGTAGTCAGCACCAACTCACCCTCCTCACCCGGCGGCAGGGGCGCGCCGCTGGCCGGCTCCACGACCTCGTAGTACAGGTCCGCCGCCCGCAGGTGATAGCCCTGGTGGGCCCGGCAATCCACTCCCGCGCCCAGGCCGGTCTCGGTCATGCCGTAGTGCTCGAACACCTCGCAGCCCCAGGTGGCCTCCACCCGCCGGGCCAGGGCTTGGGGCACGTAGTCGGTGGTGAGCAGCACGCTTTTTATCGCGCCCCGCAATTTATCAGCGCCGGGCTGCTCTGCCATGGCCAGCACCTGCACCGGGATGCCCACCAGGCAGTCGGCCCCCTCAGCGTGCTCAAGGGCCGCCTGGGGATCTCCCACCGGGCCATGGACCACGCCCGTCACCTGCATGCGGGCCAGGGCGCGGGCCAGCAGATCGCCCACGCTGTCCGGGGTGGCGCCGGGCAGCAGGATCAGGACCCGGCCGCCGGGCTGCACCATGGTGGCCATGCCGTGGTGAAAAAAGTCCAGGGTCGTTTCCAGGTCCGCATCGCTGAAATAGAGCCGCTTGGGTGCGGCGGTGGTGCCCGAAGTGTTGAGCGTCACCACCCGCGCCACTTGGCCCTGGGACACGCAAAGCATTCCCAGGTGATGCTCCCGCAGGTCCTGCTCCGTGGTGAAAGGCAGGCGGGCCAGGTCCGGCAAGCTGCCCAAGACATCAACGGGAAGCCCGGCTAGATGCTTGCGGTAAAAGGGGCTGTGCTGACGTACGTAGGAAACAGTGTGGCGCAGCTTGTCCAGCTGATAGGCGGCCAGGGACTCGGGGCCGGGCTCGCTGCTCGCGGGCAGGCCCAGCTTGCGTCCCAGCCAGGCGTGCAGCGGGGTGCGGTCAATGGCGCTCATGGCCGGTAGAGCCTCTCTCCGCTGCTGCTGGTCAGGTTGTACAGGCAAAAGGGGACCAGCTTACCCTGGGGCGACACCACGTGGATGCAGCAGTCGCGCACCCGGTCGATGTCCAGGTTCCAGGCGTCCTGAAAGGCCATGGCCGACACGGACAAAGTGCGACGGCGGGCCATTTCGATGAACTGTTCCAGGCTCAAGGGGCCCTCGGGCTGGGGCGCGCCGCAGCCGCAGGCCTGGGGCGAGACGGTGGGCTCGGGCGCGGCCCAGTTGCGCGACACCCTGGCGATGGTGCGCAGGGCCCCCTGCTCGGCGGGCTCGGGCGCGGGGCAGCAGGCCGGGTCGTGGGCCTGGCTCAGGGCCTGCACCCGGCCGTCGGGATGCAGCAAAAAATTGCCCTGAAAAGAGCACAGGGAATTTTCGCAGCCCGGCGGCCGGAAGCTGGTCGCCGGGAAACGCCCCTCGGTCTGGCGGTCGATGGCTTGGATGAGTTCGGGCAGGGTGAGGCGCTGGTCATCGCTCAGGCCGCCGGGAAAGCGGCCGAAGCGGCTCATAGGCTGGAAGTGCACCCCCCGTACCGTGGGCGAGTGCTCCAGAGCCAGCTTCAGGATAGGGCCCACCTGGTCCAGGTTCACGCCAGGCAAAATGGTGGGCACCAGAACCACGCCTACGCCCAGGCGGGCGCAGGCCTCCAGGGCGCGCAGCTTGTCTTCCAAAAGAGCGCGGCCCCGCAGTCTCTCATAGGCGCGGTCATCCACCGCGTCGAACTGCAAAAAGATGGAGGCCAGCCCGGCCTGGACCAGGGCCTCGAGATATTGTGGCTCCCGGCCCAGGCGCAGGCCGTTGGTGTTTACCTGCACGAAGCCGAAGCCCAGCTCCCGGCCCAGGGCAATCAGCTCGGGCAAATCGTCGCGCAGGGTGGGCTCGCCGCCGGATAGCTGGATGTTGCACCCGGCGCCCCCGCGCAGCACTGCCCGGTACCAGGCCTCGATCTGCGTATGGCTGGGGTCGGGACCCTGGTCGCCCGAGTCGGCGTAGCACACCGGGCAGCCCAGGTCGCAGCGCTGGGTCACCTCCAGGATGGCGGTGCAGGTGCGCTGGCGATGCTCGGGGCACAGGCCGCAGTCAAAAGGGCAGCCGCGCTCCATCTCGCTGGCGTAGTAATCGAGCTTGGCGGGAATCTTGGGGCGTTGCCAGGTGGCCATATCCGGCGGCCCTCGCCAGATGACCGTGCGAAAGCTGCCGTGCTCCGGGCACTGCTTTACCTGGAAGACCTCGTCGCCCTCTTGTTCGTAGCGGGCGGGGATCAGGCTCAGACACACTGGGCACAGGCTCTGGCCCGGTCCGTGTTCAGTATCCATCGTCCTCGCCGGGGTCGGCCAGATCGAAGCCGTTGGCCGCGAGCAGCTCCATCAGCTTGCCGAATGCCTGGGCCACCATCAGGCCGCATTTTTGCTGGGGCTGGCGGGGCGCGACGTCGCCCATGATGGCCGAGCAGCTCACCGCGCCGCCCTCGCCCTGGGCCTGGGCCGCGAACCAGTCGCCGAACTCCTCCAGCATGGGCATAAGCGCAGGATGCTCTTGCTCCTCCGCGCCTCCCTTGCCCGCGTGCAGGGCCAGTACGCAACAGCCGCCGGTGAGCACCCCGCAGTTTCCCTTGCCCGTGCCACAGCCAAAGGCCAGCCCGGCCAGGGAGCGGATCAGATCCGGGTTGCTGCGCCCGCTGATCTCCAGGGCCAGGGCCATGATTATTTGGCTGCAATAAAGGCCCTGGGAGGCCAGGCGCATAACTCTGATCGTGGTGTCATCCATGGCGCTCCGCCTTTTTCCGGGCCAGCAATAGAAAATAGCCGGGCCGCACTCGTGCAATTTTTTCATTCATGTCTCGGCAGCTGTCTCCGCTGCCGCAGTCTCCCCACAGGGCCGTGGCCGATCCCTGGGACCAGGCGAGTTGGGCGGCCAGTTGCCGCAGGTAGTCGGAATGGTCTTCCCAAATCGTCAACTCCAGCCCTGCCGCACGCACCATATCCTGCCAACCCTCGCGGCCGCGCGCCCCGCCCAGGCAACCGGGCAAGGGCGAATCTACGGCAACCAATTGCGGCGCACGAAAATAGAGATCGCTGAGCACCAGCCAGCCGCCGGGCCGGAGCACTCGGTAACACTCGGCCAGCGCGGCTGATGGCGAGGCGGCCAGGGAGAGCACGCATTCCAGAAAGACTCCATGCAGGCTGGCCGATGCCAGGGGAAGGGCCGAGGCCTCGCCGCGCAGCAAGACCAGGCCAGGGTGCTCTTGGCGGGCCTGGGCCAGCATCATTGGCGACAGGTCCAGGCCCAAGGCGTTGAAGCCGTGCGCCTCGGCCAGGTGATGCACGCTGGTCCCCAAGCCGCAGCCGATGTCCAGCACCCGCTCCCCCGGCGCGAAACCGCACAACTCCACTGCCCTCTCGGTCAGAGCCAGGCCGCCGGGGCGCAGAGCCGGGCCGGTCACCCGGCGCAACTCGGGCGATTCATAGGGCGCGGCGGATTCGCGGCTCATTTGTCCTCCAGTATCTGCTCCACCTCGGCCATCTTGCCCAGAGCCAGGGACTCGGAGATCATCACCAGGCCGCAGCGCGGGCAGCGGGGCAGCTCGGTAGTGAATTCGTTGCCCAGGTACTCCACGGTAACCATGGCCGGTTCCAGGTTGCCGCCGCACTTTTGGCAGCGCCACTCCAGATCGCCGGGGCGGATGTTCTCCATGTTCATGGCCGCCCTCCCGCCTTGATGGTCATGCGGTGGGAGTAGGCATTGTGCACCTGGAACCCGTCCTGGGCGGGGCTGTACTCCACCCAGAAGGTGGCCTTGTAGGGCCGAAACGAGGCCAAGAAATGGCCGCTGTCCGGGTGGGTCAGCTTGTCGCCGCTGCGCTCGGCGTGGTGGATGACCCTTTGCAAGTCATCTATGAGAATGCGCCGCTGCTCCAGCAGCCCGGCCACCTCGGGGGTGATCAGCAAGGCTATTTCGCGGTGGGCCTCCATGGCCGGGGGCTCCTCCTTCCATAGGTCGCGCAAGAGCTCGTCCTTGAGGCGGGCCCGGTTCTCTCGGCGTTCAGACCAGCCGGGGCTGGGCCGGGCCGCCGGGTCGTCACTGCCGGGCTCGGGGAAATAAAGGTCCAGGGCGTGCAAGGCCCGCTTGCCCACAGCGGCCAAGCGGTCGCGGCACACCGCGCAGTAGGCCAGAAAGTCTCTGGGGCTCTGTCCGCCCCGGCGGGTGATCACTTCCTTGGCCAGCTCGGGGTTGGCGTTGGCCATAAGCCCGCCGTAGCCGCAGCACTCGGTCAGTTCCCGGCCCAAGCGCAGCTCCTCCAACTCCACCCCGGCCTCGCCCAGCACGGCACGCATGGTGGCCTGGGCCTGGGGATCGTGGCGGGTGGTGCAGGGATCATGTATGGCCAGGGGGGCTCCGGGCGCTTGCTCTATTTCCAGGCCCGTCTCGCGCAGCATCTCCCACAAGAACACCTGCTCCACCTCGGGCAGGTAGGTGCGGAAAATATCGCGGCAGGAGGAACAGGCCATGATCACCTGCGGCGACCCCAGGCCGCGCCAGTCCTTTAGCCAGTCCTGGACCACCTCCCGGCTCTTGGCCTCCTGTCCGGCCCAGTGGGCCGGGGCTCCGCAACAGGCCAGCATCAGGCCCACCCCGCCGGGTAGGCTGGTGCATAAGTGCTGGTACACCCGGCGCACCTGGCCGGGAGCCGAGGCGGCCAGCTGGCAGCCGGGAAAGAACAGCCGGGCGCTGGTCTGGTGCTCCGGCTGGTGACGGGCCAGGCGGAAGCGTTCCCCCAGGCTGAACTCCATGTCCAGCAAGGCGAACTCGTGGGCAGAGGGCGGCATCTTTCCCTTGGTCACCATCTCTTGCCGGGTGGCCAGGCACAGGGTCTGCATGGGGAAGTCCTCGGGGCACACCGCCTCGCACAGGCCGCACAGGCTGCAGGAGTTGATGAGCTTGTTGGCCTGGCGGGCTCCCATGACGATGGACTGGTTGTTGTATATCTCCCTGGCGTATTTTTTGGGATAGGCCCCGAAGCTCTCCAGATAGGGACAGACCTTGACGCACTCCAGACAGTGGCACTGCAAGCAGCGCCCCGCCTCTTGGGCCGCCGTCGCGTCGTCGTAGCCTTCGGGCCCGACGGGCACCATGGGCAAAGGCTCCACCCCCTCCAGGCTGGTGAACAGGCGCGTCTCGTAGGGGCCGTCTTTTTCCCGCCCGGCGGTGGGGGACACGCCTTGCAAATAGCGGTCAATGGAGGTGGCCCCCCAGCGCCCCTGGGCCGCCTGCCACACCGGCGAGTCGCCATGCTCCAGGCCGCCCGCGAACACGCCTTTGCGGGCCGTGGTCTGGGCCGGGGAGGGCACGGCGATGCGGCCCTTGGTGTCGCGCTCCAAGGGCCAGGGCTCTGGGTCCAGGGCGTCCAGGGAGAGGAACACCGCTCCGCCCTCGGCCAGGCAGCGCTCCAGAAAATTGTCTTCATACAGCGGCGCGTTCAGCTCCACCCGCACCCCGGAGCCGGTGAGCAGGGCCAGCTCGGCCGCGAACACCTCAGGGGGCACCTGCTTGGCGTAGCG
The DNA here is from genome assembly GCA_018896025.1 of Pseudomonadota bacterium. Taxonomy (GTDB): domain Bacteria; phylum Desulfobacterota; class Desulfarculia; order Desulfarculales; family Desulfarculaceae; genus Desulfoferula. The sequence continues at coordinate 72,343 of JAHIND010000004.1, read as the reverse complement.
TTCTTGAAGGCCAGCGGCCAGGGTCGCGTCCGGCTCATGCAAAGTGACCTGGAAGCCCTTGCGCACCAGGTCCCAGGCGGCGGTGAGCCCGGCCAGCCCGCTACCCAGCACGGCGGCCCGTTCCCGGCGGGCGGGCAGTATCGCCCTGGGCCTAGCAGGCGTGGCGTGCATCACGCAGGCCCGCTCCAATTGGTTGATGGCGATGGCCTCCCCGGCCTGGCCGCGTTTGCAGCGCTCGCGGCAGGGGGCATCGCAGATGCGGCCCAGGACGCCGGGCAGGGGCATGGTGCGCAGCAGAACCTTCCAGGCCCCGACCCAGTCGCCCCCCGCCACCCGGCCGCACAGGGCCCTGGCGTCGACATGCAACGGACAAGCGGCGGCGCACCAGGGAGGGTTCTCCTCGATGCAGCGGCTCTCCAGCTCTCGCAGCTGCTTTTGGTCCATAGGCGCTACTTAATTCCGCCGGAAAAAAGGCGGCCGGGGCCTGCGCCCCGGCCGCGCGTTTTAGGTTGGTCAGCTTTGCAGGGCGGCCAGCACCTTTTCCGGCCTGGCGGGCAGCACGGTGATGCGGGCCCTGCAGGCGTTGTAGATGGCGTTGATTATGGCCGCGTGAGGGCTGGTCAAGGGAAGCTCGCCCACCCCTGCCGCGCCGAAGGGGCCTGCCGGACGCGGACTCTCCACGTAGATCAGCTCCAAGTCGTCGGGAATCTCCTTGGCGTAGGGGAAGCCCGCGCCCCGGAGGGTGGAGTGCTTTTGGATGTCCTCGAAGTCTTCGGTCAGCGCCAGGCCGATGCCCTGAGCCAGTCCTCCGTATAGTTGGCCGTCGGTCACCAGGCGGTTGTTGATCTCGCCTATGTCGGCCACCAGGGTCATCTTCTCCACCGAGGTCTTGCCGGTGGACACTTCCACCGCCACCTCGGCCATGAACACGCCGTACATGTACACCGAGAAGGGATTGCCTTGGCCGTTCTCGTCGCAGTTGCTGGCCGGGGCGGTCCACTTGCCGTCATGGCGCACCGCAATCCCCGCGCCCATCATCTCGCTGAAGTTGCGGTAGCCGCCGTCGTCCTTGCGCATGGCGCCAAGCAAGTTTTCGCAGCCGTTTTTGATGGCCTGGCCGGTCATCACCTGCTGGCGGCTGCCGCCGGAGGGGCCGCTGTTGGGGGCCAGGGCGGTGTCGTTCATGATCAGACGGATCTGCTCGGGGGACAGGCCCAGGGGGCGCAAGGCCTGGTGGGCGGTGCCCAAGGCGCCCATGTCCGCACCCTGGCCGTGGTCCTGCCAGCAGGAGTAGATGGTCACCGTGTCGTCCTGGTTCAGCTCCACCTGCACCTCGGAGGCGTCGGGTCCGTCCAGGCCGCAGCCGTATACCCCGAGAGAGATGCCTACTCCCCGCTTGACCTCGTTGGTGGAGTTTTCTTTGGCTTTGGCCATGGCGGCCTCGTACTTGGGCCGCAGGATGTCGATCATCTCGGGCAGGGAGTAGACCTCCGGCTCCTGGCCGGTGGGGGTGGTGGAGCCGGGGCGGTAGACGTTCTTGTAGCGCAGCTCCAAGGGGTCCATGCTCAGCTTCTCGGCCAACTCGTCCACGAGCACCTCGGAGGCGAACTCGCTCTGGGGCGAGCCGTAAGCCCTGAAGGCCGAGCCCCAGGCGTGGTTGGTGCACACCGTGCGGCCTTCGCCCCGGATGGCCGGGATGTCGTAGCCCGCGCCCATGAACTGGGCTCCGCGCAGGGTGAGCAGATCACCGAACTCCGAATAGGGGCCGTGGTCCACCGACCAGTCGGTCTCCATGCCCAGGAGCTTGCCCTCGTTGTCGGCGGCCAGGCGCATGTTGACGAAGAAGGGGGAGCGCTTGCCGGTGTAGGTCATCTGCTGGTGGTAGTTGTAGCGCAAAAACACCGGCTTGCCGGTGGCCAGACAGGCCGCGCCCACCAGGGCCTCCATGGTGGGGCTGAACTTGTAGCCGAAGGTCCCGCCCGCCGGGTTCTGCACCATCACCAGCTTTTCCATCTCCACCCCCAGGCCGGGGGCGATCATGGCCGCGTGCAGGTGCAGGCCGATGGACTTGGAGTGGATGTAGAGCTTGCCCTCGTGGTTGACGAAGGCGAAGCCCACGTCCGGCTCCATGGGCATGTGGGGCTGACGGCCCACGTAGAAGTCGTCCTCCACCACCATCGCGGCCTTTTCAAAGATGGGGCCGGTTTCCTCGCCCTTGGCGATTTTTTGGATGTAGTAGACATTGGGCGTGCCGGGGTGGATCTCCATGGCGTCCTCGGCCATGGCCGCCGGGGCGCTCATGTAGGCGGGCAGTTTTTCCAACTCCACCTTGACCTTGGCCGCCGCCTCCTTGGCTTGGGCCAGGGTGTTGGCGCAGACGATGGCAATGGCGTCGCCGTATTGATAGACCTTTTCGTCGCAGAGAATGGGGCGGTCCCAGCCGTCGCCCAGGTTGGTGGGGAAGGTGATCAGGCCGGTGATGCGGTTCTTGCCCTTGATGTCCTTGGCGGTCACCACCTTGACCACGCCGGGCATCTTTTCGGCCGCGCTGGTGTCTATGGACAGGATGTTGGCGTGGGACACGTCGGCCTGCACCAGAGCCAGTTGCAGGGTGCCGGGAGGCATCTTGATACCCAGGTCCGCGCCGTAGTCCAGGGTGCCGGTCGCCTTGGCCAGGGACGAGGGGCGCGGGTAGGTGCCGCCCCATATCTGGCCGTCGTCGGGTAGCTTGTAGCTAAGCTCCTCGATGGTCATCTCGCCCCGGAGCACCTTGGCTCCGTCCATCACCGCGTCCACCAGCTGGCGGTAGCCGGTGCAGCGGCAGGCGTTGCGGTGCACCTGGAACCAGTCGCGCACCTCTTCCCGGGTGGGGCTGAGGTTGCTGTCCAGCAGGGCCTTGGCCGAGACTATGAAGCCGGGGGTGCAGAAGCCGCACTGGGACCCGCCGTGCACCATCCAGGCCACCTGCAAGGGATGGGGGTCCTTGGGGGTGCCCACTCCCTCGATGGTCTCCACCGAGGCGCCGTTGGGGACTTTGGACATCTTGGTGACGCAGGAGCGCACCAGCTTGCCGTCCAAAATGACGTTGCAGCAGCCGCACTGCCCCTCGCCGCATCCTACCTTGGTTCCGGTCAGGCCCAGGTTTTCCCGCAGCACGTTGGCCAGGGATTCGTCCGAGGCAGCCACCACGGTCTTGGGCTGGCCGTTGATCTCCAAAGTCAATTTCAGCATCTCTGTCCCCCTTTTGTCGGTGGCGATTTAGCGCTCAGATGCGCCGGTCCGATCAGGCCGGCCACATGGCTGGGCAACTGTTTGGGAACCCTTTGGCGATCTGGTTGAAATGGTCGTGGTGTGCGCGCAGGATGCCCGTTGGCCGGGCGTGGTTTCGGCTTCCAGGTTTTCCGGCCCGTGTTGTCCCCTACCGGCGGATGACCGGTGGATTCCAGAGAGCCGTGTATGCCTGCAAAGCCTTGCACAGTAGCTGAACTCGAGGTGTTATCACCCGGTTTCTGCTGAATATAATGTCACATATGACATATGTGAATAATGACATTTTGGCTCGCTGCCAATGCGAAAGTCAAGGCGGGTTTTGCGGAGTAATTCCGATTTCACATGGGGAGCGGGATAGAAAATAGGCATGGGCCGGGCCGCCCCGGCTAACGGGACGCCCGGCCCATGGTGGCCAAGGCATGCTCTAGGGGAAGCGCCTTACCTCTACCTAATTTGGGTCGTGAGCAGCGGGAAAGTTCGCTTAGTCATCCAGTCCCGCCAGAAAAGACAGCACCGCCTGGTTGCAGGCCTCAGGCTGCTCCACCAATATCTGGTGCCCGCCGCCGGGGACCACCACCAGCTTGGCGCCGGGAATGCGCTGGGCCAATATCTCGGAGTTGCCCGGCGGGATGAGCCTGTCGGCGTCGCCGGTAAGCACCATGGTGGGGGCCTTTATTTGGGGAAGGCGGTCATAGGTGTCGTGGCCCAGCACCGCGTTCCATTGCTTGGTGAGTGTGTCGGGCCCGGCGGGGTGGCGCAGGCTGATCTCGGCGTATTCGGCGGCCACCTGGGGGCGCTCCGCCAGGTTCTTGGGGTCGAACAGGGTGGCGGCGGCGGCGCGCTTGGCCTCGGGGGTGGCCTTGTAGACCATCTCCTTGAATAGATCCTCCACCTCGGCGGTGGGCCGCACCTGATTGGGTCCCCCGGGATGGGTGCAGGCCAAGACCAGCCCCGAGAGCCGCTCCGGATAGTTGATGGCCAACTCCTGGGCGATCATGCCCCCCATGGAGAGCCCGAAGATCAGGGGCTTGTCCAGCCCCAGGGCGTCCAGCAGGCCCAGGGTGTCCTCGGCCATTTGGCGCACGGTGAAGGGTCCGCCCGAATCGCTGGAGCGGGCCATGCCCCGGTTGTCGAATACGATGACCCGGTAGCATGCGGACAAGGTGGGGACCTGGCTGTACCAGTGGTCGGCGTTGCTGCCCAAGCCCCGGATCATCACCAGGGGGCGGCCGTTGCCGTGAATCTCGTAGTAAAGCGTGATTTCGCCGATGTTTGCTTCAGGCATTGAGGTTGCTCCTTATGCTTAGCGGCCGGGCCTATTGCGCCGCGCCCATTTGGCCGGGCAGCCACATAATCAAGTCGGGGAAAAAGTAGAACAGGACGATGTTGGCCAAAAACACCCCCACGAAGGGCAGCACGCCCATGACGATCTCCTTGAGGGGTATGTCTCCGCTCATGCCCTTCAAGATGAACAGAATCACTCCCACCGGCGGGGTGATCAGGCCGATTTCGATCATCATGACCAGCACCACTCCGAACCAGATGGGGTGGAAGCCCAGGGCGGTGACGATGGGGAAGGAGACCGACAGGGTCATGAGCATCATGGACACCGGGTCGATGAACATGCCCAGGATCATGTAGATGATCACCAACGCCGTGATTACCAGGCCGGGCGTAAGGTCGGCCCCTTGCATAACCTCCACCAGCACCTTGGGCAGGCGGATGTAGTCAAAGGCGTAACCCATCACCGAGGAGGCGGCCACGATGAAGATCAAAAAGGAGGTGACCTTGGCCGTCTCCATCACCGAGTCCATCAAGAGCTTGAAGGTCATCTTCTTTTTGAGGAAGCACAACCCGGCGGCGATGAGGGCGCCCAGGGCGCCGGCTTCGGTGGGCGTGGCCACGCCCATGTACAGCGAACCCAGCACTCCCACTATGAGTAGGACAAAGGGCAGCACCCCGGTGAGTGAGCGGAACTTCTGGCCCCAGGTGTAGTGAGCGCCGCGGGGGGCCGCCGAGGGCCAGATGAAAGACCAGCCGAAGACGACCAACATGAACGAAATCATCAGGAACACGCCGGGCAGGATGCCAGCGATGAACAGGGCGCTGATGGGCTCGCCCACCAGGGAGCCGTAGATGATCATGGCGATGCTGGGCGGGATGAGGATGCCCAGGGTGCCGCCCGCAGCCACCACCCCATAGGTGAGGCGGGGGCTGTAGCCCCGCTCGGTCATCTCGGGGCAGGCGGTCATGCCCATGGTGGCGGCGGTGGCCAGGCTGGAGCCCGACACCGCCGCGAAGATGCCGCAGGCTCCCACCGTGGCGTGGGCTATGCCTCCGGGGAAGCGGCCCAGCCATTTGAGCATCACTCCGAAGAGGTCGCTGGTCACCCCGCTACGCAGCAAAAAGGCCCCCATGAGGATGAACATGGGCACCGCGGTGAAGGCGAAGGAGTTCACGCTGGTCCAGGCCCGCTCGGCTATCACCTGCAGTTGGGGGGTGGGCAGCAAAAACAAAACCCCCAACGCGCCGACCATGCCCAGGGAAAAGGCGATGCGCACTCCCAGGGCCATGAGCGACAGGAGGTAAAAAGCCATCACTGCGCCCTGGGCCAGGGTGGAGAAGTCGGCCGCCCAGGCGAAAAGCAGGCCGCCGCCCAGAGTCATGGCTGCCGCACCGGCGGTGACGCCGAGGCCGTTCCACAGCCAGGCCACGGCCAACACCGCCGCCACCACCGACACGGTGCCCCAATCCAGGGAGCTCCCGGCCACCGAGGGGGGCTTCAGGCCCATGAACACCAGGACCGTCACCATGGCCGCCAAAATGACCAGGCCGGTAAACTCCCGGCGGGGGCCGACGCCGGGGCTGAGCTTGCGGACCTCGCTGAGCACCGCCAGGGCGAACAGGGCCAGGCCTATGGCCACCGGAGTCTCGGGAATCCACAGGGGGGTCGCCATAAGGCCCCAGGCCCTGGCCCCGCCCTGGTATTCCGAGCCCACGAACAAGATCATCTGCCAAGCGGCCACCACCACGAACATCAGGCCCACCCAGGCCGACATCTGCCAAAACTTGTGGCGCACGGGGGTGGAGAGGTTGTTCAGCAATATCTCCACCCGGATGTGGTTGTCCTCCAGATGGGCGTAGGCCGTGGCCAGGAAACTTGTTCCCACGAAGATATAGAGGGAATATTCGGTCACCCAGGAGGTGGGGCTGTTGAACAGGTAGCGGCAAACCACCTCGTAGCTGATGATAAGGACCATCCCCAGGGTCGCCAGACCGCAAAAAGCACCCACCGCGCCGGACACCCAGTCCAGGGCCCGTGTTAGGTGGCTGCTCGCGTTGGGTGTGGGCGGGGCGGCCGGCGATGCTGCTTGAGCGGTGTTTTCGGTCATGAGCGCTGGTTCTCTCCGTGAGAGGCCTTGGACCGCCCGTCTCGCCGAGGCAAGGCGAACGGCCCAAGGCAGGGTGTATCAGGTTGTCGGCTTAGTACTTCAGGTCCTTGCCCAGAATCTTTTCGGCCTGCTTCACGTAGGCCTTGCCGTCGAAACCCGCCTTTTTGGCGCGCTCAAAGAAGGACTTGTAGACTTTGGAGATGTTTTGGGGCTGGAACAGGAGTTTGGTCTGATCCGGGGGGGCCACATAATACTTGGCGCCCTTGGAGGCCCATTTTTTGGGCAGGGCCTCCATCTTGCTGGAGTAGTCGGCAAAGGCGATCTCTTCCACCTTCTTGCCGGCGGCCGCCACCTTTTCCTGTAGGTCCTTGGGCAGCTTGTTCCATTCGCTGTTGTTGATCACGATGGGGAAAGGCAGGATGGTGGCGATGGGCCACAGGGTGACGTACTTGGCCACGGTGTAGAAGGCCTGGCCGTAGGCCCAGGCCGAGGAGGTGAACACGCCGTCGATGATGCCGCGCTGCAGGGCGGGCAGCACCTCCGAGGCGGGCATGGGCGTGGGCTTGGCGCCCAGGGTGGCCACCAGGGTGGCGGTCTCGATGTTGTGCACCCGGATTTTCTTGCCCTTGAACGCGGCCACGGTGTCGATGGGCTTGATGGAGATCAGGTTCTGCGGCGCGAACAGGCCCCAGCAAAGCACCTTGCTGTTATAGGTCTTGTCCAGCATTTTGTTAAGGTCGGCCCGCCAGAAGCCATAAAAGACCGCCTTGAACTCTTTGAGGTCGTCCAGCAGGCCGGGGAGCTGGGACAGGCCAAACTGGGGGTTGGTGGCCGAATAGTAGCCCGCCAGGATGGTGGCCAATTGCACCCGGTCGTCACGCACCGATTGGGCCAACTGGGTTCCCTTGACCAGGGAATCATTGAGTACGATCTCCACCTGGCCGCCGGTGGCGTCCTTGACCCTCTGGGCGAACATTTCGGTGACTGCCACGTACAGGGTGCCCTTGACCGGCAGATAGGCCAGGGTCAGCTTGTGGGTGGCCGCCATGGCGCCCCATGCCCAAGTCAAAAGCAGCATGAGCGTCAGGGCGCTTACGGTCAGGGTCTTTTTCAATTTCATGGTCTTCCCTCCTTTGAATCCCTTGCCGAGGTTGTCCTCAACCAACACGTCAATCGGTCGTTTGACTGGTTCCATGGCCCGCTGCGGCAAAAGCGCGGGCTTTGCTTACACGCTGAATCCGGCTACAAAACCCCATCTTGCAGCAGCCGGTTCAAGCGCTCCGGGCCGTAGCCCAGGTACTTGCGGTAGATAAAGGCGTTGTCATAACCAACTGGACGGCAGGTCCACTTGGTCCGAATGGGGGTCTCGGTCATCTTGTGCTGGGCCTGGACCGCCACCACCCGGCCGTAGACCGGGTCCTGGGTGGGGGTGAAAATGCCCCGCTCGTTCCAGTTGGGGTCCAGCATGGCTTCCTGGGGAGAAAGGATTGGAGCGATCACCGTGGTTATGGGGGCCAAGCGGCCGCTGCGGCTGTACTCCACGGCCATGCGCTCCAGCTCCCCGCTGGTGTGGCGGCTGGTAAACTTGGCCACCTCGGGGAAATATTTGAGCTGGGCCTCCTGGTTCAAAAACGGCGACAGGGAGTCCCAATCACCCACGCCCCATTCATCCCACTTGCCCATCATGTCGCAGAAGGCCTGCCACATCTCCAGGCGAAGCCCACCCAGGAACACCCCGCCGTCGCTGGTGGGGGCGAAGCAATACAACCACAGCGCGTTGTCCAGGCCGCCCACCCGTTCGGTGACGTGACCGCCGCCCTGGAACCAGATGTGGGTGTAGTTGTCCAGGCGCATGTAAGCCTCGGTGGTGGCTACGTCCAGAGCCTGGCCCTGCCCGGTGCGGTGGCGCCAGTGCAGGGCGGCCAGGATGCCGGTGGCCATGAAGGTCCCGGCGCTGCACCAGGCGATCCAGGGGCTGGCCTTGGTGGAAACCGCCCAGGGGCAGGTGCCAGGGTCATGCTCCGGCGGCAGCATGGCCCCGGTGGCGTATTGGATGCCCGATTTGGCCTGGGCCACGTTGTCGTAATCGGGCATGGGGTCGTTGGCCTGGGGGCCGAACTGGCCGTGGGCGGTGATGGAGGCGAAGATCAGGCCGGGGTTGGTCTTTTTCAGATCCTCGTAACCCAGGCCCCAGGCGTCCATGGTTCCCACAGGGAAGGTCTCCAGCAACACATCGGCCTGGGCGGCCAGGCTTTGCAGGACCTCGCGCCCCTCCGGCTGGTTCAGGTCCAGGGTGACGTGATATTTGTTGCGGCCTTCGACGAGGTAGTTGAGGCCCTCTCCCTGGTGCACCAGGCCGTAGGGGGTGCAGGTGCGCAGGAAGTCGCCCTGGGGCGGCTCCACCCTTATCACCTCAGCCCCGAATTCCGAGAGCATGGAGGAGCAATAGGCCCCGGCGTAGCTCTGGCTGCTCAAGTCCAGCACCACCAGGCCCTCCAGGGCTTCCAATTTGGGTCCGGCGGAGCGGGGATCGTCTTTTTCGCGCACCCAGTCGGCCCACTCGGCCCATTTCGGTCTATCGGCGCTCATATTATTTTCCCCCCCGCTCGGCCTGGGCCGGTGTCTGGTCTCGGGACAGGATAAGGTCGCTGCTTCCGTCCCAGTCCGGTGGCGGCCGTCTGCCGGGACGGTCGGCCCATTTGCCCAAGGCCCCGGTCTCATAGAGCGCCTTCAGCTCCTCTTCGCTTTTGTTGAGCAGGTTTTTCATGAGAAATTCGTTGTCAAAGCCCACGGCACGGGCGGCCCACTTCTTCTGGGGGGGCGTGGCGCTCATCATCACCGGGAATTCGTGGTCCAGGTAGGTGCCGTACATGGTGTCGTCCACCTGGGTCATGAAGCCCCGTTGGCGAATGTGCTGGTCGGCCATGACCTGGGCGGCGTCGCGCACCCGGCTGGCCGCGAAGCCGTGCTCCCGGGCCAGGGCCTCGATCTCCCGGGGGCTGCGCTGGGCGGCCCATGCGGCGATGATCTCCAGCAGGGCCGTGGCGTTTTCTTCCTGGAGCCTGGTGAGATGATCGGCGAAGCGCTGGTCGCGGGCCAGTTCGGGCCGGCCCATGGCCGCGCAGAGCCCGGCGAATTCCTGGGGCGCGGCGGCGGCCAGGCTGACCAGGGAGCCGTCGGCACAGCAAAAGGTGTCGGCCGGGCACACCGACACGTCGCGGTTGCCCGCGGGAGGCGGATTTTTACCGGTGATGTCCAGGTAGGGCCAGACCCAGGACATGGTGCGCATGATGCTTTCGGTTTGGGAAATTTCGATGTACTGGCCCTTGCCGGTGCGGTCGCGGTGGCGCAGGGCGCTGAGCACCGCCACCTCGGCCAAAAGGGCGCCATACATGTCCGAGAGGTAGATCATCTGCTTTACCGGCGTCTGGCCGGGGAAGGTGCTCATCCAGGCGATGCCGGAGAAGGCCTGGGAAGCCCCGTCGTTGGAGGGGCGGTTCTCTTCGGCGTAGGGTCCCCAATTACCGAAGCCGTTTTTCTCCAAGTAGATGATGCCGGGGTTGATCTTCTCAATCTTGCGGTAGTCTACGTTGAAGCGCTCCATCACCCCGGGGCGCAGGTTGTTTTCGATGATGTCCGCCTTGGCGGCGAGCTGGCAAAATATCTCCTGGCCCTCTGGTTTGTGCAGGTCCAGGCCTAGGTAGTACTTGTTGATGTTGTCATGCAGGAAAAGAGGGCTCTGCTCCTTGAAGCGGAAGCCGGAGCAACTCAGGTCGCGCTCCAGGTCGCCCAGGGGAGGTATCTCCACCTTGATGGCCTCGGCCCCCATCTCGGCCAGCCAGCTGGGCCCGGAAGGCCCAAAGACGATGGTGCAAACTTCCAGCACCCTGAGCCCGCTTAAGGGCTTGGGCTTTTTGGGTTTGTTTTTCACATAATCGCGCCAGGTTGCTTCGGCCATTGTCACCTCGAAACGTGTGGTTAAGCTCAACGTGTTCGGCGCACGGCCCGCTTTGGGCTCCAGCAGGCGCCCACGGGGCGCGCAGGTGCGGTTACCGTCACCATCGATCTTTTTAGGAAAGCCTGGACCGCGCTAAGAGCGTTGAGCGGTGGTTCGTGCGCGAGGCCGCGGGAGAGGTGCAGGGTTGCGCCGCGCGATCCAGTACTCAAGCGTTGTAATGAGATAACATCACGCGCCGGGGCGTCGCTTGACTGGGAATGACCAATCTTTTAACTGGGGATGGACTGTGGGGAGATAGCGGGGGAAAGGTGCGGCTCAGTCCTTGGCTGGGACCTCGCGGGCATCCCTTGGGGATTGGCCGTAGCGGTTTTTATAGGCCCGGCTGAAATCCGAAGGATGTTTGAATCCCACGCGATAGGCAATTTCGGTGACCGAAAGTCCGGCGAGATCAGGGTCGGTGAGCAGGCGCTTGGCTGCCTGCAGGCGCTTTTCCCGAATCACTTCCACCACGGTGCGGCCATGGGGTTTAAACACCCTATGCAGGTAGCTCACGGAAATGCCGTGCTGCCGGGCGATGGTTTCAGGGCTCATCAGCTCTTGCGAAAGGTTGCGGGAGATGTAATCAAGGATGCGCCCTCGGTGAGCCAGCTTGACGCTGCTGTCGTCGGCATCGATGCCCTTGGATTTTTCCTTGAGCACAAAGGCCAGAAGGTTCAGCAGGTTGTTTTCCATAAAACGGGTTTCGTCTTCCCCGCGAAAAGGCAGGCAGTCATACATGCTGCTCACGAAGCTTTGCAGTATGTTGGCTTTTTTGTTGGCCTGGTCCAAGGGCAGTATGTAGCGCTTCTCCAGGGTGGGGATAAGGTTTTGCAAAAGTTGCGCCGGGATTATGACATTGAAGGTGTCATATCCATTTTTGTCTTTTGATTTGTAGGGAATGGAATTGCACAGCAGGTAAGCGTTGCCCCGCTTCAGGGTGAAGGTTTCATCCCTTAGGTCCATCTGCCAGGGATCGCCGAAGGGAAACGCCAACACGTAGAAGTCATTATTCATGTTTGCGATATTCCGGGGGGTCCGATGAATGTTGTGCCCCCGGTAGCTTATTTCATTAAAGAATAATTGATCCGCCTTTACGCTGCGAATACGGCCTTCAAAACAATCAAGGTTGGTGGGCTCTATCTGTATGTTGCCCCATATTGCACCGAGCGCTCTGGACCAATAGTCTCTTTTGGCGTGCTTGGGCACATTATAGGTGGAGGCCGTAAAAATGCCGGCGTTCATGTCCCTAACCTGTTCGCTCATTGCCAGGATGGTATCTTTCCTTAGTATATCAATATCTTAATACGCCAGGCCTCCGGTGAAAATACCAAATAATATCACTGGGCTATTTTGAACGAACCGGCAATGTTCGTCAATGGGCGGCTGACCAAGCACCGGAGATGGGGTTTTGGGGCGCTCAGGTGTTCGGCCCGCCGCCCGGGGCGGATACATTTAGACCGCTCAAGATGGTTGGAGCCTTCAGGCTGAAGGTTGGGCCAGGCCGTCCAGGGGCAACAGGGAAGGGGTCGAGCGCACCGGCTCCAGGGAAGCGCCCGGCGCGGCCTTGGCCAGTAGACGGCGCACCATCTCGTCCAGATGGGCGGGCAGGGGTTGGTGGCTGATGACCACCAGCCAGGCTCGCCCGCCCAAGGGGCCGAGGGAGCCGCCGCGCATGGTCACGTCCTGGGCCGTGGTGCCGCTGACCAGCAGGTGCCCGCCAGAGGCGTCGCCGCCCCAAAATTTTACATGGCCCAGCCAGTCTTGGCCGGGCGCGGGCAGCGCGGCGATGATCCGGCGCACCAGATCCTGGGCCGCCTGGGGCGAGAGCCCGTTTTGGGGCAAATCCAGGACATAGGACTGGGCCTGGTGGGCTCCGTCGCCCGCTGGGGCGGATGCGAGGCCGGGCGCGGTGTCGCTGGCCAGCAAGCGGGGGGCCACTTCCCGGGCCAGCTCGTAAGCTCCGTCCCCCCGTAGGTCCGCAGGCCAGACCTGGGCCTGGGGCGCGTCCAGGCGAAGTTGGTTGCCGATGCGCTTCACCTCGTCGGCGGGCATGAGATCAGCCTTGGAGAGTACCATCTGGCGGGAGGCGGCCAGATGATCGGCCAGAAGCTTGGGCAGGGCCTTGGTCATGGTGGCGTGACGGGTGGCGTCCACCACCGTGGCGGTGATCCCCTGGCCCAGCTCGGGCACATAGCGCTCCAGCATCTGGCCCAGGGAGGCCAAGGAGGCCACCCCGCTGGGCTCCAGCAGCACCAGGTCCCAGCGGTCCTCCTCCAGGGCCTGCTTGAGCTGGTCCACCAGCACGCCTTGCAGATCGCAGCAGGCGCAGCCGCCGGGCAAAAGGCGCACCTCAAGGTAGAGGTCGCGCAGCAGGCGGTCGTCCAGGCCCACTTGACCGGCCTCGTTCTCCAGGATCAGCAGGCGTTGGCCCTGCTCGCCCCACCAGCGGGTCAGGCCTTGCAAAAGGGAGGTCTTGCCCGCGCCCAGAAAGCCGCCCACCGTGACCAGGCGCATCAGGCGTCCCCGCCGGGGAAGGCCATGCTGTCCACGAACAGGTCCTGGAACAGCGGGTGGCCGGAAAGCTCCACGTAGCCCATGGCTCGGGCCAACTCCCCGGCACGGGCGCGCTGCTTTTGGCTCAAGAGGGCCATCACCGCGCCCACCCCGGCGGCGTTGCCCACTCCCTGGATGCGCTCCACGGGCACCGGCGGGAACAGGCCGATGCGGGCCGCCTCGCCGGGGTCCAGGTAGTTGCCGAACGCCCCGGCCAAGAGCACCCGGCTGATTTCCTTTACCCCCATCTCGGCCATGAGCACCTCGGCCCCGGCCCGGATGGCCGCCTTGGCCAGCTGTATCTCGGCCACGTCCTGGCTGGTGAGCACCAATTTCCGGCCATGGCCGGTGGCCCCGGCCGGGGCGGCCAGGAACTCCCGTCCCTGGGCTCCGGGCCGCACCAGGCCCCGGCCCCGCTCGGGGTCGAAGCCGCCGGAGGGCCGCAATATGCCTGCCTCCAGCAGGCAACTTATGAGCGACACCAGACCCGAGCCGCAGAAGCCCACTGGAGCTTGGCCTCCGATGACCCGCAGCTCGGCCGAGGCCGCGCCCGCCTGCAGGGCGACGCGCTCCACCGCGCCCGGCGCGCCGCGCATGCCCTGGGCGATGTGCCCGCCCTCCAGAGCCGGGCCCGCGGCGGTGGAGCAGGCCAGCATGCGCCCGCCCGCGGCCAAGACCATCTCGCCGTTGGTGCCCAGGTCGAGCAGCAGGGTGGGCTGGTCCAGCTCGTCGGCCCCCACGGCCAGGGCGGCGGCCACGATGTCCGCCCCCACGAATCCGGCCTTGAGCGGCAGCCAGTGCAGCCAGGCCTCGGGTCCCAGGGCCAGCCCCGCCCGGCGCGCCTTTACCTCCACCGGGCCGCGCACCACCGGGGCATAGGGCGCGATGGCCAGGGAGGCTGGGTCCAGGGCCAGGAAGATATGATGCATGGCCGAGTTGCCCACCATGACGCATTCCAGGATGCGGCTGGGCTGGGCTCCTGCCTGGGCGCAGGCGTCAGCGGCCAGGGCGTTGACGCACTCCACCGCCGCCCGGCTCAGCTTGGCCAGCTCCTGGGGACCGGCGGCGCACAGGGACATGCGCGAGATCACGTCGTCGCCATAGGGCACCTGGGGGTTCATCTCCGAGCTGACCGCCAACAGCTTGCCGCTGTCCAGGTCGCAGAGATAGGCCACCACCGTGGTGGTGCCCAGGTCCACGGCCAGGCCCAGGGGAGGGCCTTGCTGGGCCGCGCCCAGGGCCACGATCTCGCGGCCCTTACGCAGGGCTACCTTGAGGTCGCCGCCGCCCGCCAGCAGGCCGGGCAGACGTTGCAAAAGACTGAAGGGCATATCCAGGGAGGCCCCAGGCTCCAACCCGGCGCTGACCGCCAGGGTGCTGAATAGCCGCTCTTGGGCCGCCTCGGGACGCTCCAGGCTGGGCGGGGGCACGCTTACCGTATAGGCCCGCACCGCCTGGTCCAGCTCCAGCTTTCCGGTTGTTCCGCTGGTGAGGATGACTTGGCGCTGGCTGCGGCTCTCCGGGGGCACCCACACCGCGCCGCCCTGGGGCAGGGCGCTCTGGCAGGCCAGGCGCAGGCCCTGTTCGGTGTCCGGGCCCAGGAGGGCCTTTTCGGCGGGGGTGAGGGGAGTGGCCTGGCCTTCGGGGCGCACCCGGCATTTGCCGCACAGGCCCTTGCCTCCGCAGGGAGCCTCCAGACCCACCCCGGCGCTTTGGGCCAGCTGCAACAGGTTTTGGCCGGGCTGGGGATCGGCCCGGCGCCCCATGGGCTGGAAGGTTACTTGCTCGTCACCGGCTCGGGGCATATCCGCTCCCGTTTAAAGGTCGGCGCGCGGGGCGAGGGAGGGGGGGAGGCCCCGCGCGCCTATGCAGGGAGGTAGGGGATTTTCTAGTTCAAGCCCATGATCTGCTTGATGGTCTTGACCGCGTCCACCGCGTCGGTGGCGTGGCCGTCGGCTCCGCATTGGTCCATCGCGAATTTGCGGGTCACCGCCGCGCCGCCGCAGACCACCTTGACCTTGCCGGCCAGCTCGCTGGCCTTGACCGCCTCGATGGTGGCC
Organism: Pseudomonadota bacterium; assembly: GCA_018896025.1. GTDB lineage: Bacteria > Desulfobacterota > Desulfarculia > Desulfarculales > Desulfarculaceae > Desulfoferula. Next base: position 57,071 of record JAHIND010000004.1, on the reverse strand, counting down.
TTGACGTGGGGGTCGCCGGTGGTCAGCAGGCTGGAGAGGCCCACGATGTCCGCGTTGTGCTCCTTGGCCTTTTCCACGAACTTCTCGGGGGGCACGTTCTCGCCGATGTTGAACACCTCGAAGCCCGAGCTTTCCAGCATCAGCACCACCAGGTTCTTGCCGATGTCGTGCAAATCGCCGAACACGGTGCCGATGACCACGGTGCCCACGGTTTCACTTTGAGAGCCCTGGGCTTCCAGGATGGGCTTGATTACGTCCAGGCCGGTCTGCATGGTGCGGGCGGCGATCATCATCTCAGGCACGAATATCTTTTTGGCCTCGAAGCGGGCGCCCACCTCTTTCATGGCCTCGATCATGTAGTCGTTGATTATGGTGTTGGGGTCCGCGCCGTCGTCCAGGGCGGCCTGCACCAGCCCGACGATGTCCTTGCGTTTGCCCTTAGTTACCGCTTCCTTGATTGCCTGCAAGTCAGCCACGTTGCCTCCTCTTTCCTCTGCGCGCCTTAGTCTTCTTCGGGAAATTGTTCCCTATAGGCGGTGATATAGTTCATGGCATATTCGTCCTTGCCGGTCAGAAGGTCGCTGATGAGCAAGGTCCTGCGTACGGGCCAAACGGTGGGGTCGGTGATAGGGCAGGTGAGCCCGGCCATCACCGCCATGGCCAAAAAGGTGGCGTTGATGGCCCTGCGGTCCGGCAAGCCGTAGGAGACGTTGCTGGCCCCGATGGTTTGGTTGACCCCCAGGTTCTTCTTGATGCCCGCCAAAGCTTCCAAGGCGGCCAGACCGGCGGCGTCGTCGGCGGCCACGCTCATGGCCAGGGGATCGATGACGATGTCCTCCAAGGGGATGCCCAGCTTGGCCGCCTCGTTTACGATCTTGTCGGCGATGGCCAAGCGGGTGGCCACGTCGGTGGGGATACCCTTGTCGTCCATGGTCAGGGCCACCACCGCCGTCTTATACTGGGCCACCAGGGGCAGGACCTCCTTGAGCTTGGCCTCCTCGCCGTTTACCGAGTTGACCAGGGCTTTGCCCTTGTAGGCCCCCAGGCCCACGGCCAGCACCTCGGGCTTGGCCGAGTCGATGCACAAGGGCACGTCCACCACCTCGGTGATGGCCCGTATGGCCTGTAGCATCAGATCTTTTTCGTCCGCGCCCGACACGCCCACGTTCACGTCCAAGACCTGGGCCCCGGCGGCCACCTGGTTCATGGCTTCTTTTTGCACCAGGCTCATGTCGCCCTTTTCCAGGGCGGCGGCCAGCTTTTTGCGGCCCGTGGGGTTAATGCGCTCGCCGATCATGACCACCGGCTGGTCGTGGCCGATGATCACTTCCCGGCTGGGGCTGCTGATTACGGTCTGCATCATTCTTGCCTTTGCTTGGGAGTGAATTAGTCGATTAGGCCGTATTCCATGGCCGTGCGCCGGGCGGCCCGCACGTTCTCGTCGGGCACCCCGTCGGTGAGACCCACGGTGTCTATGGAGTAGTTGGACAGGGGCGCGCCCTGGTCGATGGCGTCCTTGACCGTGGCCGCCACCTCGTCGGCGGTGCCGTTTTTCATGAGCACCGGGCTGATGCGGGCGTTGAAGGCCACGTCAGGGCCCAGGATCTTGCGGGCCGCCGCGAAGTCGGTGCCGAAACCGGCCTCCATGAACACCAGGTTCTTGACCTTGGCGTAGTGCTCCACCACCGGGTCCAGGCTGCCGCAATGGTGGATGCCGAAGGGATGGCAGGCCTCGGCCAGCATGTTGTCGTAGGGCAGGCCGAATTCCTCGTAGGTGTCGCCGCTTATCTGCTCTACGGTGCAGTTGGGCACGCAGAAGATGGTGGGGTCGCACATGGGGGTCACGTCCACCGCGCCGGTGCCGGTGATGGGGTAGATGAACTTCCACAGGTCGATGATGCACTCGGAGCAGAAGGTGAGCAGGCGATGGGCGAACTCCGGCTCCTCGTAGTAGTCCATGTAAAGCTCGTCGCCCCGGATTTTGAGAGCCAGGTTCTGCACGCCGGTGACGTTGATGTCGCCCACCACCTTGCCGTACTTGCTCTTGAGGTGGTCGATCTGCTTTAGCACCGAGGCCATGGGCTCAACCTTGGTCAGGTCGGGCTTTTTAAGCTTGTCGCACTCTTCGGCCGAGAGGTTCAAAGGCATGGCCCAAGGCAGAGCGGCCTCCTCGAAGACGATCTCGCAGCCGAAGATGGCCGGCAGCATCACCATGCCGAAGGAGATCAGGGGGCGGGGCTGGGGGTCGGCCGAGCCCAGGCCCACATCGCCGAAGCGCTCGTACAGGGCCTTCTGCTGCTTCATGCCCACCTCGACCCGGTAGTCGGGATCATAGTAATAGTCCCGGCCAAAGGTGATGCCGTAGTTTGCTTTCCACCAGTCGGGGTAGAACCCCACGCCAAGGGGAATGTGAGCTTTCTCTGCCAAAGGATGTCCTCCCTGCTGGCTATGGGCGGGCGAATAAATTAGGCCCGCCGTAATTATCGGCGTCTGTCGGGGAGAGGTACTTCAATATGTGTGCCACTCAAGGCGGAAACGGGCACTTTTTGGCCGCCCCGTGGGCTATAATTAGCATAACTTTGTGTAATGAGGGTACAAAAAGCCTAAACTCCCGCCGAAAAGCCTCGAAAAACGCCCACGTGGAATAGGTCGTTATGCGCCGGGCTCCCGTTTTCGGGGGCGCGGCGGGGCCGATTTTTGGTGCGGGTTTGCACCAGAATTCGGCGTTTCGGTGTCGATAGGCACCGAAACTGGGCCAGGGGGGAACCGGGCCGGGCCAGGCCCTTAAATAGCAGAAAACCTATAACTGCTTTGATTGATAGGACATAACCGTGCCGTGCCGCCTTTGGGGCGCTTGTTGTGCGGCGCGGCCCTCTCCTTGGCATGCCAACTGCACACATAGGTGCCAGCAAGAGGTGGGTGGAGCGTCGGCTCTTCCCAAGTGTAGCCCCCCACGGGCCACAAAACGGAGCGCCAAGGAGGTTTTTCATTATGATCAAAAGATTTTCTCACCTAGCCAAGGTCACCGGCATCGTGGCCGGCCTGCTGATGTTCTCAGCGGCCGTCATCGGTCTGGGGACGGCTCCGGTTCAGGCGGCTGAGCCGGTGGAGATCACTTACGGCTACCATCCCTACTGGACCGGCGGATGGAGCGGAGTGGTCATCAAACAGATGGGCCTGTGGAAGAAATACCTGCCCAAGGGCAGCGTGGTGCATTTCGAGGCTCACCTTACCGGTCCGCCCATGGTCAACGCCCTGTTGGCCGACAAGATGCAGGTAGGCACCATGGGCGACATGCCCTCCCTGGTGGCCACCACCAAGAAGAAGCAGGGCGACATCCGCCTGGTTTCGGTGCCCATGATCAGTAACGGCCAGAACTGCAACCTCATCGTGGTTCGCAAGGACGCCCCGGACTTCAAGAGCCCCCAAGAGGCCATCAAGTGGATGAACGGCAAACTGCTGGCCGTGCACCGCGGCACCTGCGCCAACCGCTTCTTCGAGTCGGTCCTCAAGCAGAACAAGGTCAAGCCCAAGCGGCTCCAGTACATGACCATCGAGGTCATCGCCAGCTCCTTTGAGGCCGGCAAGATTGACGCGGCGGCCATGTGGGAGCCCCACGCCCGCAAGGTGGTGGAGCAGGGCTTCGCCAAGTACGCGGCCACCGGCTCCCCCTACGGCGAGTTGGACGCCAACTTCACCCTGATGCGCCAGGACTTCATCGAGAAGCACCCCGAGGCGGCCAAGGGCTGGATCAAGGCCGAGATCGAGGCCCTGCAGATCATGGAGAAGGACCCCATGGGCGTGGCCAACATGGTCATGAAAGAGACCCAGGGCTACACCCCCAAGATCCTGTGGAAGGCCCTGTATGAGAAGCACCCCAAATCCGTGGGTGGCGACGACGTGGTTTACGTGGGCGAGATGGTCTTCTCGCCGCGCGTCCTGGACCTGATGAAGAAGGGCTACGAGTTCCTGCACAGCATCAAGGTGCTCAAGTCCGGCGACATCCCCCAGGGCGCCATCAACGAAGGCCCGGTTACCGAGGCCATGAAGGAAATGGGCGTCAAGGCCCCGGTGGCGGTGATCAAGGGCATGCCCGCCAGCGCCTATACCGGCGAATAAGGGCGGATGCGCCTTTAGCTTGCCCCGTAAGCGATGCAAACCCTTTCCCGCTCGGCTTTTCGGGCGGGAAAGGGCCCAAGCAAGGCATCCGGCTAATGCACCTAAGGATGGGATGACAGCGTCATGAACCCATATATAGTTTTGGGCCTTTTGCTGATGGCCGTATTGGCGGTGGGCGCCTGGCAGCAAAAGAAAAAAGCCCGCCTGTACGAGATTTCCTGGGGGCACCAGCTCCGCAAGACCTTGACCAGCAGGAGCTTCCTGTTGCAAATGGGCGGCTTTGTGGCCTTTGTGGTGATTTGGGAACTGACGGTCAAGGTCTTCAGCCTGCCCTGGTTCAACCGGCTGCCCGGCCCCTGGGAATGTCTTTTGGAGTGGCTCAGCCCGGACCCGGCCTACGGCATCTCCATCTACACCGAGGACTACTACACCCACATCATCTACAGCACCTACCGGGCCACCACCGCCTTTGTGCTGGCCACCCTGTTGGGGGTGCCCATGGGCCTGTTGATGGGCTGGAGCCGCAAGTTCTACGACTATTCCTTCCCCCTGGTGGAGCTGATCCGGCCCATCCCGCCCCTGGCCTGGGTGCCCTTGGCCATCCTGATCCTGCCCGGCGACGAGCCGGCGGTCATCTTCGTCACCTTCCTGGTGGCCTTCTTCGTCACCGCGCTCAACACCCTGTTGGGGGTGGAGTCCATCGACGAAAGCTTTTTCCGGGCGGCCCGCTGCCTGGGCGCGGACAAAAGGCGCCTGCTTTTCGACGTGGTGCTGCCCGGGGCCATGCCCTTCATCTTCACCGGCCTGCAAATCTCCATGGGGGCCGCCTGGTTCTCCCTGGTGGCCGGCGAGATGATCGCCGCCCAATACGGCCTGGGTTTTTTGATCTGGGACAGCTACTCGCTCATCCAGTACCCGGTCATCGTCATCGGCATGGCCACCCTGGGGGTCATCGGCTGGATCTCCAGCGCCGCGGTGCGCTCCGTGGGCCGCAAGCTCATGGCCTGGCGCGAGCGCGAACTTTACGGCTCATAGGCGGGACGAAAGAACATGGAACAAGCAAGCATGAATACGGCAGAAGCGACCACCCCGCCCCCGGTCTGCCGGGCCGGCGAAGGGGCCATGTCCATCCGCAAGGTGGGCAAGATCTACGACCCCGAGGGGGTCCACGTGGTGGCCCTCAATGATTGCTCCCTGGAGATCGCCGCGGGCGAGTTCGTGGCCATCGTGGGCCCCAGCGGCTGCGGCAAATCCACCCTGCTCAACACCATCGCCGGCTTTGACGGCCTCACCTCCGGGGAGATACTCCTGGACGGGGAGCCTCTGGCCACGGTGGACAAGGACCCCCGCCCCGGCCCGGACCGGGTGGTGGTGTTCCAGCACGGGGCTCTGTTCCCCTGGAAGACGGTCTTGCAGAACGTGACCTACGGGCCGGTGGTGCAGGGGGCCATGAGCGAGGAAGATGCCAACAAGCGGGCCCAGGAGATGCTCTCCAGGGTAGGGCTCAACGACATCGAGACCGCCTACCCCGGCCAGCTATCCTCGGGCATGCAGCGGCGGGTGGAGATCATCCGGGCGCTGATAAACAATCCCAAGGTGCTCTTGTTGGACGAGCCCTTCCGGGCCATGGACACCGTGACCAAGAGCGCCAGCCACCAGTATCTGCTGGAGTTGTACGACGCCACCGGCAAGACCATCTTTTTCATCACCCACGACCTGGAAGAGGCCATCTTTCTGGCCGACAAGGTGCTGGTGATGACCACCCGGCCCGGCTACATCAAAAAGACCCTGCAGGTCAACCTGCCCCGCCCCCGGCAATACTCCATGCTGGCCTCGGAAGAGTTCCTGGCCATGAAGGCCCAGTTGGTGGAGGCGGTGCACGAAGAAGCGGTCAAGGCCTTTGAGGCCGGCGAACGCGAAATGGCCTAACCGGGAGAGGGAGCCAAGCATGGCTAGAGCAGCAACCATGAAAGGCGCGTCGTTCGGTTACAAGATGCGCAAATTCGTAGCGAGTAAACACTTCACCCGGGGAACCCTGGCGGTCATCGGCTTCTTCGTCCTGTGGCAGGCGGGCTCCATGGGCCTTATGCCCTTCATGCACGCCATACCCACCCCGGTCACCGTGGCCGAGGCCTTCTGGGAATTCATGGGCACCGGCAAGTACTGGCAGAGCTGGATGGACTCCACCCTCCGGGTCACCTACGGCTTCGTGGCCGCCCAGATCCTGGGCATCCCCCTGGGCCTGGGCATGGGCTGGAACCGCAACTTCAAGGATTTCACCTACCCCCTGTTCGAGCTGATGCGGCCCATTCCGCCTCTGGCCTGGGTGCCGGTGTCCATCCTGTTCTGGCCCACCAACGAAAGCTCCATCGCCTTCATCACCTTCATCGGGGCCTTTTTTACCATCGTGGTCAACGTGCTGGGCGGCGTGAGCGCCATCCCCCGCCAGCTGGTGGACGCGGCGGTGTCCTTCGGAGCCTCGCCCCGCCAGGTGTTCTGGCGCATCGTGCTGCCCGCCACCATTCCCAGCATCGTCACCGGCATGATGGTGGGCATCGGCATCACCTGGAACGTGGTGATCGCCGCCGAGATGATCGCGGGCAACACCGGCCTGGGCCGCCTGACCTGGGAGGCTTACCTGGCCGGGCACACGCCGGGTATCATCGTAGGTATGATCAGCATCGGCGTGGCGGGATACGTAAGCAGCATGGCGGTCAAGATGATCGGCGACTGGCTCATGCCTTGGAAGAAGGTCTTCTAACCCGCATATTTCATGAGGGTTGGGTGGCACATAACAATGAACCCGTATTCATGGGGCCGGGATGAAAAGGTATCAGCAATGCTAAAGTGCAGTTTGTGCCTTGACCCGGCACAGCCAGCCGCCGGCAGGCAAGGCGTCTGGCAAGCGAGGGCCGCTGGCGTAGTTGAACTACGTCGAGGCCCGAGCGTAGCCAGCAACACCGTATGCCGGTGGCTGGCGAAGCCGGACGCACGGCCCTCATGAAATGTGCGGGTTAACGGCACGGCCCCGGAGAGTGAACATGGCCAACAACGGCAACAAGAACCAGCAAAACCAGCAAAAGGGCGAACTGATCCTGGAGAACGTGAACCGGGTGTTCCGCATGCCCGGCGCTCCCGCCTGCCACGCCCTGAAGAACTGCTCCTTCACCGTGCCCCGGGGCAGCCTCACCGTTTTGGTGGGGCCCAGCGGTTGCGGCAAGTCCACTCTGGCCAACATCGCGGCGGGCTACGACCACGCCGACAGCGGCAAGGTGCTCCTCGACGGCAAGCCGGTGACCGGGCCGGGCCGCGACCGCATCATGGTCTTTCAGGAGACCGCCCTGTGGCCCTGGATGACGGTGATGAAAAACGCCACCTTCGGCCCCACCATGCTGGGCGGCATGAACAAGAGCGAGGCCGAGGACCGGGCCATTGCCTTGCTGGACAAGGTGGGCCTCAAGGACTTCCGGGACAAGTACCCGGCCCAGCTCAGCGGCGGCATGCAGCGCCGGGCCGAGCTGTGCCGCGCCCTGGTCATGAGCCCCAAGGTTATGATTCTGGACGAGCCTTTCCGGGGCCTGGACGTCATGACCAGGGAGCTGATGCAGGAATACCTGCTCACCCTGTACCGCGAGACCGGCCTGACCATGCTGTTCATAACCTCGGAGATCGAGGAGGCCCTGTTCCTGGGCGACCAGATCCTGGTGATGACCAACCTGCCGGGCACCATCAAGACCACGGTGGAGGTGGACCTGCCCCGGCCTCGGGACTTCTCGGTGCTGGGCACCGAGCGCTACCGTCAGATAAAGAGCGAGGTCATGGAGTCCCTGTACGAGGAAGGGGCCAAGATCTTCGCCAAACTGGACGGCGCGGGCGACCTCCTGGGCTCCTGCCGCGCCGGGTCCTAAAGGGAGGCGCGCCATGCCCGCATATCTGCCTACCCTGACCTGGGTGCTGGCCGCCATCGGGGGCCTCATGGCCCTGGCCGCCATGCTGGGCAAGGGGGGCGGCTGGCTGGCCCCGGCCTGGGCCCGGCTGCTTTCCGGAGCTTCCTACGCCTTCATGGGCGTGAGCATGGCCCTGTTCGTGTTGCGGGGCCTGGGGGGGTGAGCCAAGCCTCCCCCGGCTGCGATCTGGCTGGGGCCAGGGTGCTGGCCTGCCGGGTCTTTCAGCCGGAGCTCACCAGCCTGGGGGTGGATGAAAAGCACGCCGTCTACCTGGACCAGGGCCTGCACCGCTACCCGGACCAACTCCGCCTGGAGCTGGCCAAGGCCCTGGCCGGTCTGGAGGACGATCCCTCGGTCGAGCGGGTGATCCTGGGCTACGGCTTCTGCGGGGGCGGCATGCAGGGAATCAAGACCTCACGAGCCGATTTGGTGCTGCCGCTGGCCCACGACTGCGTGCCCCTGCTCCTGGGCTCCGCCCAGGCCAATCCCTGCGTGGGCTGCGGCGGCACCTTCTACCTCACTCCCGGCTGGATCGACCACGGCCAGACCCCCTACAGCGAGTATTTCGCCACCCGCGAGCGCTTCGGCCACGAAGACGCCCTGTGGGTGGGCGAGCAGATGTTGGCGAGCTATGATCGGGTGACCCTGGTGGACACCGGGGTGGGGCTCAAGCCCCACCACCGGAGCTACGCCCGGGACATGGCCCGGCTCTTCGGCCTGGCATATCATGAACAGCGCGGCCACCGGGACTGGCTGCGCCGCCTTTTGGGCGGGCGTCCCGGTCTCGGCTTGGCGGTGATCCCCCCCGGCGAAACGGTGGATATCAGCCTGTATCCCCAAGCCCAGCGGCCGCCGGTGGAAAGCGGGAGTGATGCCTGAGCAACTGGCCCTGGGCCTCATCTTTCTGATCAGCGGCTTCACCATGAGCTTCGCGGGCTTTGGCTTCGCCATGGTCTCGGTGCCTCTGCTGGCCCTGCTGTTGCCCATCCACGACGCGGTGGCCCTGCAATTCCCCTATTGCCTGGCCCTGTTCCTCTACCAGGCCTGGCACTATCGGCGGCATTTTTCCTGGGGACCCATGCGCCCCCTGGTGCTGGGCTCGGTGGTGGGCCTGGCCATCGGCACCTTCATGCTCTACAGCCTGCCCGATCTGGTCCTAAAAAGGGCCCTGGCCGGGTTCATCGCGGTGGTGGTGGTGTTCAACGCCCTGCCCGCGGGCCGGGCCCTGGCCACCCGCTACGCCCACAGCCCCTGGTGGGGCCGTTTCTGCGGCTTTCTCAGCGGCTCTTTTCTGGGGGCCTACACCATCGGCGGGCCTCAGGCGGCCTTGTATGTCATGTCGGTGACCGACGACCCCCGCGAGGCCAAGAGTTTCCTGGCCACCTTTTTCAGCGCCCAGTTCATTCTCATGACCTTGGTCTACGGGATCGGCGGGATGTTTTCCTGGGAGGTGTTCAAGGGCACCCTGATCTACAGCCCGGCGGTGATCGCGGGCTCGGCCCTGGGCTTCTGGGCCTTTGCCAAGGCCTCCAATCGGCTCTACCGCTACGTAGTCTTCATCATGCTCTTAGTCACCGCAGTGGCTTTGTGGTGGCGCGCATAACCTAGTTTTTCATGCGGGCCATGCGCCCGACTTCGCCAGCCACCGGCATACTGCGTTGCTGGCTGCGCTTGGTCCTCGGCGTAGTCCTGGCTACGCCATCGGCCCGTACTCGCCAGGCGCCTTGTCTGCCGGCGGCTGGCTGTGCCGGTGGGAAAGCAAACTACTTCGCTGTTCGCCGGCAGGGCCACTCCGACCCGCCACCGCCTTTTCCAACGAGAACTGCGTATGTCTAATGCAAAGTCGCGCCGCCGTCGATGGGCAGGTCATACTTTTGGGCCTTGCGCACCACGGTGGAGTGGGTGACTCCCAACAGCTTGGCCGCCTCGCGAGTGTTTTTGGTCTGGGCCAGGGCTCTTTGGATGAGCTGCTTTTCCAACTCGTCGCGGGCCTCGCGCAGCTTCATGCCCTCGGTGACCCACACCACCGGGGCCGGGACCTCCTCCTGGCCCTGGTGCATGTTGCGGGGCAGGTGGCGCGGCTCCAGAACGTCGGCGTCGGCGGTCACCGCCAAACGCTCGACCACGTTTTGCAGCTCGCGCACGTTGCCCGGCCATTGGTAGGTCTCCAGCACCCGCAAAAGCTCGTGGCCCAGGGCGCGGCTCACCTCGTACTTCTTGTTGTAGGTTTTTAAAAAGCGCAGGGCCAGAGGCAGGATGTCCTCGCGGCGCTCCCTAAGCGGCGGCACCTCGATGGGCACTACGTACAGGCGGTAGAAAAGGTCCTCGCGGAACTGGCCGTCGGCCACCATCTGCTTGAGGTCACGGTTGGTGGCGGCCAGGATGCGGATGTCCAGGTCCACGGTCTTCACGCTGCCCAGGCGGCGGCAGCGCTGCTCCTGCAAAACCTTGAGCAGCTTCACTTGCAGGTTGAGCGGCAGCTCGCCTACCTCGTCCAGGAACACGGTGCCCCCGGCCGCCTCTTCCAGCAGGCCCGGCTTACCGTAGCGGTCGGCCCCGGAAAAGGCGCCCTTTTCGTAGCCGAACAGCTCGCTCTCCAAAAGGTGCTCGGGGATGGCCCCGCAGTTCAGGCCCACGAAGGGCTTGTCGTGGCGCTTGCTCAGGTTGTGGATGAGTTTGGCCAACACGTCCTTGCCCACGCCGCTTTCGCCGCTCAAGAGAACCGTGGAGTCCACCTGGGCCACGCGCACCGCCAGGTCCAGCAGGTTGCGGGTGGCCGGGCTCTCGGCCACGATGCCGTAGGCCGCTTCCGGCCCGGCGGCCGCCGGGTCGTCGTCCAGACAGGCCAGGGAGAGCATCTTGATGCGCTCGCCCAACGAATGCAGCTCGGTGACGTCGCGCACGTTCATCACCACCCGCACCACCTGGCCGAAGTTGTCCAGCACCGGGTTGCCGGTAACGAATATCTCGTTGCCGCTTTTTAGCTTGCGGCGCATGGTGACCGAGGAACGGTGGCTCTTGACGTGGCGGAACACCGCCTGCACCACGGCCATGCACACGTGGCGCTCCGAATCCAGGGCGCTGATGTCGCGGCCCTCCAGGGAGGAGGGGGCCAGGCCGGTGATGCGCCCGAAGCTGGGGTTCACGGTGAGCACCTGGTCGGTGCCGGTGATCAGGATGCCGTCGTGGGAGTTTTCGATCAGCGAGGACAGCTCGTCGTTGAGCCTTCTCAGCTCCTCCACCTGCTTTTGCACCGCCTCCAGCTCGGACTCGTCTTGGAACACCGACACCGCGCCGATGATGTCGCCCTGCTCCAGGATGGGGCTGCGGCTCACCAGGAAGGTGCGGCCGTTGTGGGCGAAGGGCTTGCCCATTTCCAGCTTGCCGGTTTCCAGCACCCGGTGGAGCTTGGTGTCGGGAATGAACTGGGCGGCCGGCTTGCCCAGGGCGTCGGCCTGGTCGAAGCCCATGAGCTTTTCCGCCTGCTGGTTGACGATGGTAAAGCAGCACTGGTCGTCCACCGCGAAAATGCCCGAGGGCACCGATTGCAGCACGGTCTCCAACTGAGCCTTGGTGCGCTTGAGGTTTTCCTCGGCCAGTTTGCGGTCGGTCACGTCCCAGAAGATGCTCTGCACCCCCACGATGGCTCCGTCGGCGTCGTACACCGGATGGCGCACCGATTCCACGAAACGGTGCGGGCCACCGTCGGTGGGATGCTGTTCGTAAATCACGTCCAAGGTGCGGCCGCTGCTGATGACCTCCAGCTCGTCGGCCACGAATTTTTGGGCCACGGGGCCGGGGTAGATCTGGTGCAGGGTCTTACCCAGGCAGCTTTCCAGGGTCTTGCCCAGGTCGGCCAGCAGGGAGCGGTTGGCAAAGGTCAGCTTGCCTTCGCGGTCGGTGCGGCACAGTCCCTGGGGCATGGTGTCCACCAGGGACTGGTAGCGCTGCTCGCTTTCGCGCATGGCGTTTTCGGAGACGAGTTGCTTGCGCTGGGCTCCGCTGTAGGTGCGGAACAGCAGAAACAAGAACACCGGCATGAGGATGCCGCACACCGAGAGGAAGCCCACCAGCAGGGGCCGGAAGCCGTCTTCGATCTCGGCGTAGAGGGCCGAGCGGGAGCGGTGCACCCCCAGCATCCATTTGCGGCCGGGAATGGCGTGGAAGGCGGCGATCTGGTCCTTGCCCTCGCTGGAGATGTATTTGCCCGCGTAGTTGGACTGGGCCACCACCAGGTCGCAGAGCTTTTTGGGGTCCGAGGCCGAGCCGTCCAAAATGGGGTTGTCGCCAGCGTACTTACCCACCGAGTTGGGCTGGGCGGTGTGCAGCAGGAGGTCGCCCTTTTGATCCACCACGCAGATGTATTCGTCGGCCGGTTTGTTGCCGGCATCCCGCCAGTATTGATTCAAGGCGTCCAGGAACTCGCGGTCGGACTTGCCAGCGTGGGTGTTTGCCGCGTGCACGATCATCTGGGCCTTGTTCAAGTAAAAGCTCTGGTAGCTCTTCTCCATCATGTTGAAGGAGTATTGATAGCTGACGTAGCCGATGAGCAGGGCGGCCAGGATCAGGGCGGCGTAGAGCAGAAAGGTGGCTCGGGCCACGGGGCGGGTGCGGGTCTTTAGCTCGAGATTTTTGTCTTTGGGCATGGGGCAAAGTCTCCAGGGGGGCCGTGGTGAAAAACCTTCCTGGTGGCCGTAGGCGGTGTAGGTACGAAGGTGAGGATTTCAGCCGCGCCCGCGGGCCGCGCCGGTTCGGTGGGCGGGCGGCCAAGGCAATTTATGGGCCTGGCGCGGAAAACCGATTTATGCCCTCGCTTGAGTTGGTTACGGGATGAATTTTATCATTCCGGCGGGATTCGCGCCGTCCTTTTTTGGGTGATAAAGCCTGTAATGATATATAAATTTTAGGGGTTTGCTTGTTTGGTGCGTTCCGGGTTCGTATATACTATGGTAAGTGTATCGCGTCCCTCGGCGGCTCCGGCGGGGGAGAGGAGCATAAGCCTTGGCTTTCGGCCTGACCAGCCTGCGCCAGCGCCTGATGGTGCTGTTGCTCTTGCCCGTGGCACTGCTTTTGCTGGGCCTGGGGGCGGTGGGCTTTTTTTATGCCCGGGGCAACCTTCTTGACCAGTGGCGCAGCTCGGCGGTGTTCAGCCTGGAGCGGGCGGCCCACGCGGTGGACATGCGCCTGGAGCAGCCAGAGGATGCGGTCAAACTCATCAATAACCTCACCGGCGTGGCCCCTAACAGCGCCAAGGAGTGGGAGGACCAATTGGTCCGCCTGCCCGGAGTGACCCGGGCCAAGCTGACCCTGACCGAAACAGACGATGAGGCTGATGGGGCCATGCCGCCCCCCAGCGGCAGTTTCACACCCGGCATGGGCATGGGCCGTGGGCAGGGCGGGGCCCAAGGCGTCGGCGCGGCGGTAGCCGGCCGGAGCATGCGCTTCATGCGCTTCCACCAGGTGGAGGTGGCCAAGGTGACCAGCCCTCGCCTGGACGCCGCCGTGGGCGCCGAAACGGTTACCTTGATTTTCGACCTCAACGACGAAGACAAGCATCCGGTGGCCCGCCTGGAGGTGGTGATGAGCTTCGCCCACCTTCTGGAGGGCCTGAAGACCCTCAACTGGTGGCAGAGCGACGACGTCTATCTGGTGGACAACACCGGCCGGGTTCTGGCCAAGGGGGCCGAGGCCCTTCCCCTGGGAGGGCGCTTGGGAGGCTCGGGCGACGCCTTCCAAATCAAGCTGCTCACCGAATTGTTGGCCAAGACCTCGGGGACCATTATGGGGCCGGGCGTTCCGGTCAAGGAGGTTGCCGGCTTCTATCACCTCAGCAGGGCCCCTTGGTCCCTGGTGATGATCGCTCGGGGCGACGCGGTGCTGGCCCCGGTGCAGGATTTTCTCCGGGCCTACGCGGCGGCGGGCCTGGTCTGCATCGGTTTGGTGCTCTTGCTCATATTCGCGGTGACCGGCCAGGTGGCGGCTTCGGTGCGCCAGGTGTGCCAGGCCGCCCGCGAGGTGGCCATGGGCCATTACCAGGATGTGCCCACGCCACGGCGCAACGACGAGTTTTTGCGCCTGGCCCACAGCTTCAACACCATGGTGGCCGGTCTCAAGGAAAAGGATTACATCCGCGACACCTTCGGCCGCTACGTGGACCCGGCGGTGGCGCGGCGCCTCATGGCCCGGCCCGAGGCCACCCTCTTGGGCGGGGAAAAGCGCAAGGTGGCCATCATGATGACTGACGTGCGCGGCTTTACCGCCCTGTGCGACACTTTGAGCCCCGAGCAGACCATCGTGGTGATAAACCGCTACCTTTCACGCGTCATCGAGGTGATCCAGCGCCACGATGGAATCATAGTGGATTTCCTGGGCGACGCGGTGCTGGCCTTTTTCGACAGCCTGGAGGAGGGCGAGGCCGAGGCGGTGCGCCTGGCGGTGTGCTGCTCCCTGGAGCTGCTGGAGGCCACCGAGGAGTTCAACAAGGAGGCCGCCGAAAAGGGCCACCCACAGTTGGAAACCGGCATCGGGCTCAACTTCGGCGAGGTGGTGGTGGGCAACATCGGCTCCCCCGCCCGCACCAAGTACGGCATCGTGGGCGGCCCGGTGAACCTGACCCAGCGCATCCAGGCCCAGGCCGAGGGTGGCGAGGTGGTCATCTCCCAGGAGTTGCACGACCTGTTGCCCGAGCAGATCCATGTGGGCCGCAGCTTTTCGGTGCGCCCCAAGGGACTTGACCGGGATATCGAGCTATACACCCTCGCCGGCTCCGCCTTCTGCGCCGAACTCCAGGCCGAGCCGGGGGCTCCTGTTAAGGGTTAACACCCGCCCGCCTCCTTTACATGACCGCCTGTGGCGTTCTTTAGCGTAACCACTTTTTATTTATGCTAAAAACATAAAATAGTCCAGCCCCGGAGGCCCTGCTGCCCTGCTCGGCGGGCGGGTGTTAAGCTGTCCAAACCGCTCCCCAAGTCGGCCATAGCTCAAGTCTATTTAAAGGCCTACATTGCAAGGCCATGTCCAATAACTAGCCTATAACAATCACTTATCACCGTGACTGCGCCGGGGCTGGTCGTACCGCCCCAGGTATACCCAAGTGAGCCCAGGTGCAAACTATTAATAGCTGTTAATAAAATTAACACATTGCACCCTTGCGTTAACAGTTTAGCCTGCCGGGTAAAACGTGTAACTACCATTTATATCTAATCAAATTAAATATCAGCAATGCGTGGCACGCCTGTTGCTTTGTTCCCGGAGCCATGGACGATTCCAACCGTCAGGGTGAGCAACCGTAAATTACCTCTGTAAAAAACTTCCGGCCTTCGGGCCGGATGCGGCGTAAGGAGACAAAGCAATGCTAAAGCGTCTGATCGCGGTTCTGTTGGTCCTCGGCTTCATCGGCGCCGGCCTGAGCCTGGCCCTGGCTTCCGGCGGCACAGGCAACTCGCGCAAGGGCAAGTACCTCTACCGCAAAAACTGCCGGGTATGTCACGTGGAAAACGGCAAGGCCAAGGAGCTGAGCCCCATCTCCAAGACCCAGGCCCAGTGGAAGACGACCTTTGATGCCCGCGACAAGGTGCCCTGTAAAGCCGAGTGGGCCAAGATGTCCGACAAGGACCTGGGCGACATCTACGCCTACCTCTGGGGCCACGCCAAGGATTCTCCCTCCCCGGCCAAGTGCAAGTAGTTGATCCCGGCGCCGCGGCCCCTGGGCCGCGGCATCCCGGCTTTACAGCGGTATCAGCAGCGGAGAGTCGATAATGGCCCACACAAGCAGCCGAGGCATTTCCCGGCGGGGCTTTTTAAAATTGGCGGGAGCCGCCGGCGCGGCGGCTGCCGTGGGCGGTGGTGTCACCGGGCCCAGGCCTGCCCAGGCCGCCGGTGGCATCAAGCCCGGTTTTCAGAGCAAGTACAGCGTCTGTGACATGTGCTTCAACAAGTGCAGCCTCATCGCCAGGGTGCAGGACGGGGTGATCCAGAAGCTGGACCCCAACCCCAAGTTCCTCAAGTCCCGGGGCATGCTCTGCGCCAAGGGCAACGCCGGGGTGGAGCAGGTCTACGGGGCCGACCGCCTCAAGTACCCCCTGCTCAGGGTGGGCGAGCGCGGCGAGGGCAAGTTCAAGCGCATCTCCTGGGACCAGGCCCTGGACCTCATGGCCGCCAAGTTCAAGCAGATCGGCGATCAGTACACCCGCTGCGGCTTCATGTTCATGGCGGGCTCGGACATGCAGTCCACCTTCGTGCACCGCTTCGCCGAGGCCTACGGCTCCTACAACACCCTGAGCCACGAGTCCATGTGCCTGATCGCGGGCACCCGGGCCTTTTTGGACACCTTCGGCGAGGTGCCCATCCCGGACATGCTCTACACCAAGTACGTGGTCATGGCCGGGGCCAACCGTTTCGAGTCCTTGGTCACCCCGGACAGCATGGACCTGATGACCGCCATGAAAAACGGGGCCAAGCTGGTGGTGCTGGACCCGCGCTACACCAAGACCGCGGCCAAGGCCGACGAGTGGTTCGCCATCAAGCCCCGCACCGACATGGCCTTCATGCTGGCCATCGCCCACGTGCTCATCACCGAGAACCTCTACGACAAGAAATTCGTGGCCGGCAAGACCTACGGCATCGAGCAGCTCACCAAGCACGTGGAGCCCTACACTCCCCAGTGGGCGGCCGAGCAGTGCGACATACCGGCGGGGGACATCGAGCGCATCGCCCGTGAGCTGGCCGCCGCCGCGCCCGCGGCCATGGTCTACCCCGGACGGCGCAGCTCCAACTACACCGACTCCACCCAGATCCGCCGCTCCTACGCCATCGTCAACGCCCTGCTGGGCAACTGGGACCGGCCCGGCGGCCTCACCGCCGCCAGGGTGGTGGGCCTGGGCGGGGGCATCCCCTTCGAGGCCCCCTTCTACGAGAAAAACCCCGAGGACCGCATCGACGCGGGCAAGGCCACCCTCATGTTCCCCGAGGAGGGCTCCTTCAAGCTGGCCAGGGACGCGGTGCTCGAGGGCAAGCCCTATCCGGTGAAGGGCTTCTTCCTGTATCACACCAACCCCATGCAGACCGCGGCCAACCGCTCCAAGACCGTGGCTATGCTGGGCTCCATGGAGTTCGTGGTGGCCATGGACATCCACATGAGCGACACCGCCTGGATGGCCGACCTGGTGCTGCCCAGCCAGACCTACCTGGAGCGCCAGGACCCCTGCTCGGCCCAGCAGGGCTCCAGCGCCTGCGCCTGCGTGGTCATGCGCGACCCGGTGGTGGCTCCCCTGTACGAGTCCAAGCCGGTGTTCTGGGTGATGCAGCAGGTGGCCCAGCGTTTGGGCATGGGCAAGTACTTCGACTTCACCATTGAGCAGTTCCGCGACAAGCAACTGGCCGGTCTGGCCGGAGCCAAACAGGCCCTGGAGCGCGACGGGGTCTACTACAACCCCTCCAAGCTCTACGGCGTGTACGAGGGCAAGATCTACAAGACCAAGTCCCACAAGATCGAGTTGTTCAACAGCCGCTACGCCGAGATGGGCCTGGAGCCCATGCCGGTGTACAGCCCTCCCAAGCCCGGCGGCTTCGCCCGCATGCGCATGGTGGTGGGGCGCAACGCGGTCATCACCCAGTCCTCCAGCCAGAACAACGCCCTGCTGGCCAAGTTCCAGCCCACCAACCACCTGTGGATACACCCGGACCGGGCCCAGGAGTTGGGCATCACCGACGGCGACTGGGTGTGGGTGAAGAGCAAGGCGGGCAAGCAGCGCATCAAGGCCAAGGTGACCTACGAGACCCGGCCGGACACGGTGTACATGGCCACCGGCTTCGGGGTGCTGAGCCCCGGACTGGCCAACATCTACGGCAAGGGCGCCTGCATCGCCCAGGTGCTTAACGACGACTTTGATTCCATCACCGGCAACATGGCCATGCACGAGACCTGGGTGCGGGTGGGCAAGGAGGCGGCCTGATGGCTAAACAGCTAGGCATGGTGGTCGACGCCGGGCTTTGCATCGACTGCAAGGGATGCATGGCCGCCTGCAAGGTGGCCAACGAGGTGCCGGGAGACAACTGGCGCAACTGGATAAAAAGCGGCGACGCCGACTGGCAGGCCAAGAAGCGCGGCCGCATGGTGTTCCAGCCGGGCAACTGCATGCAGTGCGACAAGCCCACCTGCGTGAGCGCCTGTCCCACCGGGGCCACCTACAAGAGCAAGGCCGACGGCGTGGTGGTCATCGACCGGGGCCTGTGCATCGGCTGCGGCCAGTGCATCAAGGCCTGCCCCTACGGGGCGCGCTTTCGCAACGAAAAGCTCAAGGTGGCCGACAAGTGCGACTTCTGCTCCTCCCGCCGGGCGGTGGGCCTGGAGCCCGCCTGCGTGAGCACCTGCCCCACCAAGGCCCGCGCCTTCGGCGACCTGAACGACCCCGCCTCCCCGGCGGGCAAGCTCATGGCCCGCAACAAGGGCAAGGCCACCCAGGTGGTCAACGCCCAGAGCAACACCGACCCCAACCTCTACTACCTGGGAGACGCGGGCCTCAAGTCCTGGCCGGTCAAGGCCCAGATGCCCGGGGCCTTCGAGTTCTGGAAGAACCTGGCCGACCCTGCGGTGAAGGTGGTGGTGGGGCTCACCGGCCTGGGAGTGCTGGCCATGTTGGGCAAGCAGCTTATGCTCAAAAACGACGCCCCTCCCCCGGAGGAGCACGGCGAGGAGGGCGGCCATGAGTAGCCCCAAAATGATCCAACGCCACACCAGGGCGGGCATCTTCATCCACTGGTTCAACGCGGCCTGCTGGTTCTTCCTGCTCTTCACCGGCCTGGCCCTCATCCAGAACCCGGGGCTGAACCCCCTGGGGGCCTGGTATCCGGGGGCGGTGCGCGCCGGGTTCGGCGGTGGGGCCTACCTGCTGGTGGCCCACTGGCTGGTGGCGCTCATCTGGCTGGCGGTGTGGGTGGTCTACCTTTTCTGGGGCATGAGCCGCTTCGTGGCCCCCTTCCTCAACTCCACCTTCAGCCTGGAACCCAACCGCGACATCCAGTGGATGATCAAGAAGAACCTGCAGATGACCCTGGGCTACAAGATGATGGCCAAGCTGGTGGGTCCCCTGGGCTACGACGGCCACCTGCCGCCCCAGGAGTATTACAACGCGGGCCAGAAGCTGGCCGCCCAGGGCATCATAATGGGGGCCCTGGTGCTCATCGGCACCGGGTTCATCATGCTCTTCAGCAAGTATTTCCTGGGCGCCGCCGACACCTGGCTGGTGCAGTGGTCCATCACCGTGCACTTCATCGCCGCCGGAGTGACCACCGCCCTGTTGATGGTGCACATCTACATGGCCGCCATCAGCAAGGAAGAGCGCCCGGCCTTCATCTCCATGTTCACCGGCACGGTTCCCGCCGAGTACGCCAAACACCATCACCAGCTCTGGTACGAGGAGTTGGAAGAAAAATAAACCCTCGGAGGTTTTTTAGAGGAGGTTTTCAGACATGAGGTTTCTCAGCAAAAGCGCCGCGGCGCTCATGGTCATGCTCCTGGCAGTGGCATTGGCCGTACCGGCTCTGGCCGCCGACGAGCCGACTTTCAAGCGCTATCCCCAGACCGTGGACGCGCCTTTTGTCAAGGACGTGGTCGACGGCAAGGTGAAGGGCTACATCTACGACGCCCGCCCCTTTCAGAAAAAGTATCTCAAGGGCCACATCCCCGGCGCGGTGAACCTGCCCGCCACCCAGTTCGACAAGAACGTTGGCAAGCTGCCTCAGGACAAGAGCGCCCTGATCGTCTTCTACTGCGGCGGCCTCAAGTGCGCCCTCAGCCACAAGGCCGCCTTCAAGACCCTGGCCCTGGGCTACGACAACATCGTGGTCTACGACGAGGGCTACCCCCAGTGGAAGAAGCTGCACGGCCCCGGCGTGATGGGCCCCAACCCCACGGCCAAGGCCGAGCCCGCTTTCAAGACCTTCCCGGTCATCGTGGAGGCCGCGGCGGTCAAGGAAGTGATTGACGGCAAGGTGGTGGGCCTGGTCATCGACGCCCGGCCCAAGATGAAGATGTATGACAAGGGCCACATCCCCGGCTCCCTGTCCCTGCCCACCAGCCAGTTCGACAAGCTCAAGGGCCTGCTGCCCGCGGACAAGAAGGCCCTGGTCATCTTCTACTGCGGCGGCCTCAAGTGCGCCCTTAGCCATAAGGCCGCCTTCAAGGCCCAGGCCATGGGCTACAGCAACGTCAAGGTCTACGCCAAAGGCTACCCGGACTGGAAAAAGGTCTACGGCGCGGGCGTGGCCGGCGCAGCCGCCCCCAAGGCCGCCAAGAAGGCCAAGGGCAGCCTGAAGCCGGGCAAGGAAGAGGGCAGCGTGGACATCGCCTTCTTCCAGCAGACCCTGGCCAAGAACCCCGGCAGCATCTACGTGGTCGACGTGCGCGACGCCGGCGAGTTCAAGGCGGGCTCCATCAAGGGCTCGGTGAACATCCCGGTGGACAAGCTGGAGAAGAACCTGGACAAGCTCCCCCAGGAAAAGCCCGTGGTGTTTGTCTGCGGCACCGGCGCGCGTAGCGGCGAGGCCTACTACATGATCAAGGACAAGCGCCCGGCCATGACCGACGTGTACTACGTGGACGGCGAGATCACCTTCAACCCCGACGGCAGCTGCAAGATCAGCCCGCCCAAGTAGGCTACGGTTGCGCGGCTACCTCTCATTGCTGATGCGCGGCCCGGCCCTCCGTTGGGGAGGGCCGGGCGCAGCGCTTGCCGGGTTGCTGCTGTTGCTGCTCATTTTTTTCGCTCCCCCCGCCAATGCCGCCCAGACGCCCGCCTGGTGGGCCCAGGTCCAGGTCGAGGCCGACCAGGGGGGCTACCGCATCATCGACGGCAAACAGCTCAAGGCCCTGTTGGCCGCCAAGCCCTCCCCGGTGCTGTTGGACGTGCGGCCGGACTACGAGTACGCCCAGGCCCACATCCCCGGCGCGCTCAACCTGGAGTTCCACCTGGGCGACCGCGCCACCCTGGACCCGGCCAAGGCCCAGCGCATGGCCCAACTGGTGGGGCCGGACAAGAATCGCCCCCTGATAATCTACTGCCGCAGCTTCCGCTGCCTGCGCAGCGGCATCGCCGCCCGCTGGGCGGTGGACATGGGCTACAAGCAGGTGCTGCGCTACCCCGCCGGTTGGCACGGCTGGCTGGCCCTGCAAGGGCAGGTGGCCCCGGACGCCCAGCCCGGCGGGCTGCGGGCCGGGGACTACTTCCCCTCCTGCCGCCTGGTGGTCTTGGACAAGGCCAGCGACCGGGCCTATTTGGGCCTCAAGCACACCGAGCCCAGCTTCGCCCTGGAGGACGTTGACGCCGACTTTTTGTTCGTGGAGCTTTACAACGAGCTTTGCTACGGCTGCCTGAAAGAAGTGGCCTCCTACAACGCCCTGTTTGAGGACATCGAGAACGACCCTTCCCTCAAGGGCCGCCTGAAGATGTTGGGCCTGGGGGTGGGCAGCCTCAACCGCGAGGTGAAGCGCTTCAGGCGGGAGAAGAACGTGCGGTTCCCCTTGTTCGCGGACAAGGGGCGGGAGGTTTTCCACTGCTTGGGTGAGCCTGAGTTGCCGGTGGCCTACCTGATCCAGCGCACAGCCAAGGGGCGCTGGAAGATACTCTCCATGCTGGCGGGGCACATCGGCGATACCAAGGCGGTGCTGGCGCGCATCAGGGCGGCCCTGGCCGCGGCCGCCGCGCCTTAGGGAGCTTCCGGCCCTGCCCGTTCGGCCACGTCTTCCAACAGAGCCACCAACAGCTTGGCGGACAAAGGCAGCAGGGTACTGGACGCGCCCTCCTGGCGCTGGGCGAAATCCTTGACCCAGGGCAGCATGAAGCGCCGGGCCAGATCCCCGGCCTCGCTCAGACCCTGCTCCCGCCGTCCGGCCAGGCCTTCCTCCAAGAGAAAGATCAGGTACTCCAGTTCCACGGCCAGATGATCCGGGGGCTCGCCGCTCTTTTCCCCCAGGCTGAGCCCCGCCTGCTCCAGGCGCAGGGCCATGGCCCCGGCGGGCGGGCCCATGACCAAGCCCTGGCCCACGTAGCAGGAGTGGTACAGGGGAGCCCTGGTCTCATCGGGGCTGTTGACGTAGGTGGCCACGTAGGCCGTCTCCAGCTCCTCGCACAGCGCCTCGGGGGATTCGGCCCCTTGCAGCAGGGCCTGCATGGAGCGCAGGGTGGGGGCGGCGGCGGGCAGCAAACGGGCCAGGCGGGTGAAAAGGTCGCGGCCCGCCGGGCTGGCCAGCTCTTCGCAAAGCTCCTGGTCAGGGCCCCAATAGAAACGGGCCAGCAGACTCAGGCCGTCCAAAATGGTCTCTTGATCCCGGGGCTGGGATGGCGTGGGGGGCATGTGTCCTCGTCAGGATGGGCCGCCCCGGACGGCGGTTGGCGCGCCGCCCGGAGCGGATGGAAATTAGTCCCAGATAGGCGCCGCGGTGAGGTCCACCGCGCTGAGCACCAACTCGGTAAGCTGTTCTTCCGCGGCCTCCAGGGGGACCAGGCTGGTGTTGAGCACCATGTGGTACAGGCTGGGGTCGTTGGGGTCGCCCTGGTGGAAGTTGGACAGATAGCGTTCGCGCTTGCGAGTCTCCCGGTTGATCATGGCCTCGGCCTTGTCCGGCTCCATGTTGTAGGTGCGCACCATGAACTTGGTGCGGTCGGCCCGCTCGGCCACCAAGAGCACCCTGAGCACGTTGGGATTCCGGCGCAGGATGAACTGGCTGCCCCGGCCCAGGATGACCACGTTGTCCTCCTTGGCCAGGTCTTCGATGATGCGGGTGAGGAACTCCACGTAGCGCTTTTCGTCAAAGTCCGAGCCGCTCTCGCCCAGGTGGCGGTCGATGAAGCTGGAGGGCACCAGGGTGGTCAAAAAACGCATCAAGTGGCCGCCGGCCTCGCGCTCCACCCCTTCGACCCACTTCAGGGAAACGTTGGCCTTCTCCGCCACCTTGTGCATCAGGCCCTCGTCCACGAACTCGTATCCCAAACGCTGAGCCACCCGAGCGCCCAAGGTCTTGCCGCCTGCTCCGAACTGCCTGGAAATAGTCAACACCGCCATTTAGCTACTCCGCTTTAATCTTGATTGGCTGCCGCCGCATTTGTGCGGCGCACCTCAGGCCAGGGCCTGCCGTTTATATTCAGATTCGATGCGTTTGACCAGTTTGGTAACTTGGGTGGTGGCCCCTTCCAGGGACAACAGGCTGGTGTTCAGGACCAAGTGATACAGGCTGGCTTCGTCCGGCTCACCTGGGTAAAAGTTGTTGAGGAACCTGGCCCGCTTTTTGTCGGCCTCTTCGATGAGCCGCTTGGCCGTGGGCAGGTCCAGGTTGTAGTGCTTGGTCATGAAACCGATGCGGTGGGGCAGCTCGGCCACCAGCAGGATGCGAACCGTGTCCGGGCGGTAGCGCAGGATGAACTGGCTACCCCGGCCCAGCATCACCACCTTGCCCTCGTCGGCCAGCTCCTGGATCACCTGGGTGAGCCGCTGTATATGGCCCTTGTCGTCGCCTTCGGCCCCGGTCCAGCGGTCCATGAAATTGCTGGGAGCCAAGGAAGTGAGAAGCTCCACCACTTGCCGGTGGTATTGGCTGTGCCCCTCGTCCGAGGCGGCAGTGCCTCCAGCCGCTTTGTCGGCCAGCTGGTCCAGCTGGGATTCATGCAAAAAGTGGTAACCCAACTCGGCTGCCACCAGAACCCCCAAGGTCCTGCCCCCGGCCCCGAACTGCCGCGAGATGCTGACCACCGCCATGCGCCGACCTCCTTGACTTGGTTCGCTTTGAACTATCCCCCTGGCTGCAATTCTCCCTTGATGGCCCCCCTAATTGGTTCTTTCATCATAAACCATGGCCGGCGCGTATGGCAATTACCCCCGGAGACGCCGCCAAAACAATCGCCGGTTGCCAAGGCGGCCACGGCTCGCCTATACTGGTTTCCGAATGAAAGTTGACCGCTGGGTTTGGGGGATGATTGCCCGGCCGCCCGGCGGGAAGTTGATATGCGAACTAGAGTTGAGGTTACGAGGACGACCAAGGCATAACCCAAGCAGCATAGATTAAGCTCGGCCCTGGCGCCCTCCATTGAGACAGCCCAACCGCCGCAGCCCCAAGAGGTGAACGTCCATGCAGCAGCCGCCTACCCCCGAGGAGCGGTACGAAGCTGAAGCACAAGTAATCTCGGGTCAAGTTCGACCTGCCAGACGCGCCTATACTTTTCTCTTCACATTTCCCACGCTTATGGCCCTTTGGGTGGTGCTGTCGGGGCGTTTCGACGCCTTCCACCTTTCCCTGGGGGTCATCTCCTGCGCCCTGGTCTCCTTTTTCTCCGGAGACCTGTTGTTTCCCCACGCCCCCCATCCCCGCCTCACCCTGCGCCTTTGGTGGCGCTTCCCCCTATACGTGCCTTGGTTGCTCTACCAAATCTTTCTGGCCAACCTGCACCTGCTCTACCTCACCTTCCACCCCCGCATGCCTGAACTCATCGATCCCCACATGGTCCGTTTCCGCAGCAAACTCAAGAGCGAGATGGCCCTTTTGGCCTTCGCCAATTCCATAACCCTGACCCCGGGCACCATCACCGTCCGGGTGAGCCCTGACGGCGATTTCGTGGTGCACGCCATCGACCGCTTTTCCGGCGAGGCCCTGCCCGGAGAGATGGAACAGCGCCTGGCGCGCACCTTTGGGGAGGATTGATGGACAAGGTTTTCCTCTACACCGGTTTGATCCTGTGCCTGATCATGGTGCTCTCGCTGTACCGGGCCGTGCTGGGCCCCAGCGTCCTTGACCGGCTGATCGGGGTCAACGCGGTGGGCAGCAAGACCACGGTGCTGTTGGTGTTGGTGGGGCTTTTGTTTCACCGGGTGGACATGTTCGTGGACATCGCCCTGGCCTACGCCCTTTTGAACTTCGTGGCCGTGCTGGCCGCGTCGCGCTATTTCCAGAAACGGGGCGGCCTGGGGCGCTGAGGGGAGGCACGACACAAAACCCATGAACCTGGCGGTAAGCATAATCCTGGGAGTGGGGCTGGTGTTCTTCTTGGGGGGAGCGGTGGGCATCCTGCGCTTTCCCGATTTTTATTCCCGCCTGCATCCGGCGGGCAAGATGGACACCTTGGGCAGCTTCCTCATGCTGGGGGCCCTGGCCCTGTACCACCTGCACCCCTTCACCCTGGACAACGTGCTGGTGGCCATCAAGATCGCCCTGATCGTGGTGTTCTATTTCCTGGCCAGCCCCACCGCCACCCACGCCATCGTGGACGCGGGCATCCGGGCGGGGCAGGCGGCCTGGCAAAAGCCGGGGCGGGGGGCGGGTTCATGATCTGGCAGATCGACCTGGCGGTCTTGATCCTGGTGCTGATCTGCGCGGTGGGGGCCTTGGCGGTCAAGGACCTGATGGGCGCGGCTATCCTCTTCGGGGCCTACAGTTTTCTCATGTGCATCCTCTGGGCGGTGATGGGCGCGGTGGACGTGGCCTTTACCGAGGCCTCGGTGGGGGCGGGGGTGAGCACCGTGTTTTTCGTGGCCGCGGTTTTCCGCACCAGCCGGAGGAGCAAGGATTGAAGGCTCTGGCTCTGGCCATAGTTGTCCTGGTGGGGGGACTGTTGATATCGGCCACCGTGGATTTTCCCGATTGGGGTGATCCCGCCTCGCCCGCCGCCCTGCACGTATCGCCCCGCTACATCGAAAAAAGCATGGAAGAGACCTCGGTGCCCAACATCGTCACCTCGGTGTTGGCCGACTACCGTGGCTTTGACACCATGTTCGAGACCACGGTGGTGTTCACCGCCGGGGTGGCCTGCTTCCTGCTGCTGCGGCGGCGCGAGCCCCGGCCGGGGCCTTCGCGGGTATACCGCCACCGGGCTTCGGGGGTGATCGTGGAGATGAGCCAGGCCCCGGACACCGAACCCGCGCCCGAGGTGTTCAAGCGCATCGACGACGACTGGACCCCCCACGACCTCATCGTCATGAACGTATGCCGTCTGCTCATCCCTTTTATCCAGCTCTTCGGCCTGTACGTCATCGCCCACGGCCACCACAGCCCGGGCGGCGGCTTCCAGGGTGGAGTGATCCTGGGGGCCAGCGTGATCCTGCTGGCCCTGTCCTGGGATCTGCGCACCGCCAGCTTGCGCATGAAAGAGGTGGCCACCGGCCTGATGAGCGCCATCGGGGTGTTCATCTACGCCGGGGTGGGGGCTCTGGCCCTGGCCATGGGAGGCAACTTCCTGGACTACGCCGCCCTGGCCCCCATACTCAGGGTGGACCCTGTGGCCGCGCGCAGCCTGGGCATTTTCTTCGTGGAGGTGGGGGTGGGCCTGGCGGTGATGGCCACCATGGTGCTGATCTATAAGAACCTGGCCTCCGAGGGCCGCCTGGACCAGGGGCTCTAAGCATGGAGCAATACATCCCGCTGTTTCTCACCAAGTACAACTACTGGGTCTACATCGCCCTGATGATGATCGGCCTGTGGGCCATGATCGCCAAGAACAACCTGGTCAAGAAGATCGTGGGCATGAACATCTTCCAGACCGCGATCATCCTGTTCTACGTTTCCATCGGGGCTAAGTACGGGGGCACCATTCCCATAATCCAGCACGGTTCGGGGCATGGCCACGAGGCGGCGGTGCGGGCGGCGGACTACATAAACCCGCTGCCCCATGTCTTGATGCTCACCGCCATCGTGGTCTCGGTGGCCACCCTGGGGGTGGCCCTGGCCCTGGTGATCAAGATTCACCGCCGCCACCGCACCTTGGAGGAAGACGAGATACTCGAGCAGCTAAGGGAGTCATGAGCGAGCAATACCCAGCCCTGGTGGTGATCGGCCCCCTGCTGTGCGCGCTGTTGGTCAGCGTGGCCGGTTGGCTGCGCCCCCGCTTGTGCCTGCCCCTGGCTCTCCTGGGCCTGGGCATCGCCGCCTCCTCCTCCACCGGCCTGCTGGCTCAGGTCCTGACCCACGGCCCGGTGACCTACCGCCTGGGCGGCTGGGCTCCTCCCTGGGGCATCGTCTACCACGTGGACAACCTAAACGCAGTGGTGGCCGCCCTGGTCTCCTGGGTGGCGCTCACAAACCTGGTGGCCAGCTACCGCGCGGTGATGACCGACTACCCCGAAAAGATCGGGCCTTTTTACACCCTCTACGTCTTGTCGGTCACCGGCATGCTGGGCATGGTGGTCACCGGCGACGCCTTCAACCTGTACGTGCTCTTGGAGATAACCTCCCTCACCGGCTACGCCCTCATCGGCCTGGGAGGCGGGCGGGCGCCCCTGGCCAGCCTGAACTATTTGTTCCTGGGCACCATCG
This sequence comes from Pseudomonadota bacterium, assembly GCA_018896025.1. Lineage (GTDB taxonomy): Bacteria > Desulfobacterota > Desulfarculia > Desulfarculales > Desulfarculaceae > Desulfoferula. The sequence continues at coordinate 29,711 of JAHIND010000004.1, read as the reverse complement.
GGGCCAGCTTCTATCTGCTGGGGGTGGGCTATCTCTACATCGTCACCGGTAGCCTGAATATGGCCGACCTGGCCAAGCTGCTCACCCCGCTCCACGGCTCCCTGGCCCTGCTGGCCGCCTTTGCCATAACCCTGGTGGGGCTGTGGATGAAGATGGCCTTCTTCCCCCTGCACGCCTGGCTGCCCAACGCCTACGGCTTCGCCCCGTCCCCGGCGGCCTCCCTCTTGGCCCCGCTGATGACCAAGGTGATGGTCTACGTGATGATCCGGGTGATGATCTCGGTGTTCACCGTGGAGTTCATCTTGAGCGAGGTGGCGCTGAGCCATTTCGTGGTGTGGCTGGCCGTGGCGGCCATGGTGGCCGGGGGGCTCTTGGCCCTGGGCCAGCGCGACCTGAAGCGCATGCTGGCCTACATCGTGGTTGCCGAGGTGGGCTATATGGTGGGCGGGGCCTGGCTGGGCAACAAATTGGCCATGACCGGGGCCATCCTGCACATCATCAACGATGCGGTGATGACCTTCTGCGTGTTCTTGGCCGCGGGCTGCATCTACCAGAAGACCAGGGGCACTGCCTTCGAGGACTTGCAAGGCCTGTTCAAGAAGATGCCCTGGACCATGACCGCCCTGGCCGCCGGGGCTCTGGCCATGATAGGGGTGCCGCCTTTCTGCGGCTTTTTCTCCAAGTGGTACCTCATCCGGGGCGGCCTTGAGGCGGGGCACTGGGGATTCGTAGGGGCGCTGCTTTTCTCCAGCCTGGTCAACGTGGTGCTGTTCTTCCGCATCTTCGAGATCGCCTTTTTCGAGCCCATGAGCCACGGCCACGGCGGGCACGATGGTCACGGGGAGCAGGGCGGGCCGGTGGCCCTGGCCGAGGCCCCGCTGTCCATGCTGCTGCCCCTGATGGCCGCCGCCCTGGGGCTGATCGCCCTGGGCCTGGCCACCGGGCCCCTGGTGGAGAAGATCATCCTGCCCATAATTCCGGCAGGCCTGGGGTAGGGGCGTGGTGTTGGTGCACTCCATAACCCCGCTCCTGGCGGTGCTGGTGTCCCTGGCCGCGGTGCCTTTCATCATCCTGTGCCGCAAGAGGCCCAACGCCCGGGAGTCGGTGACCTTCATAGCCGCGGGCATCAAGCTCTTGTTGGTGGCCTCGCTGTTGCCCCTGGTGATGGCAGGCAAGGAAGTGGGCATCACCCTGGCCCCGGTGCTGCCCGGCGCGCCCCTGGCTCTGAAGGTGGACGCCTTCGGCCTGCTGTTCGCCCTGGTCTCCTCCAGCCTGTGGATCGTGACCAGCGCCTATTCCATCGGCTACATGCGCGGCCTGGACGAGCACTCCCAGACCCGGTACTTCTGCTTTTTCGCGGTGGCCCTGTCGGCCACCATCGGGGTGGCCTTCAGCGCCAACCTGTTCACCATGTACCTTTTCTACGAGATGCTCTCCCTGGCCACCTATCCCCTGGTGACACATCACCAGGACCCCGAGGCCCGCTCCTCGGGGCGCAAGTACCTCTTCTACATCATGGGCACCTCCATCGCCCTGGCCCTGCCGGCCATGATCATCGCCTACCAGCAGACCGGCACCCTGGCCTTTTCCCCGGCGGGCATCCTGGCCGGTAAGGTGAGCCCGCTCATGGCCGGGGTGCTGTTGTTCATGTTCATTTTCGGGTTCGCCAAGGCCGGGATCATCCCGGTGCATTCCTGGCTGCCCGCGGCCATGGTGGCCCCCACCCCGGTGAGCGCCCTGTTGCACGCCGTGGCCGTGGTCAAGGTGGGAGCCTTCTCCATTTTGCGCATCATCACCGGCGTGTTCGGGGTGGACCTGCTCAAGGGGCTGGACCTGGGCATGGCTGTGGCCTGGGTGGCCGCCTTCACCATTATCGTGGCCTCGCTTATCGCCTTGAGCCAGGACGGGCTCAAGCGCCGTCTGGCCTTTTCCACCATCGGCCAGCTCAGCTACATCGTGCTGGGCCTGGCGTTGCTCAGCCCCAAGGGCATGACCGGCGGCACCTTGCACATCGCCATGCACGCCTTCGGCAAAATCACCTTGTTCATGTGCGCCGGGGCCATCTTCGTGGCCACCGGCAAGAAGAACATCAGCGAGATGACCGGCATCGGCAAACGCATGCCCTGGACCATGGCCGCCTTTTTGGTGGGCAGCCTCAGCGTCATCGGCCTGCCTCCAACCGGCGGGTTCATCAGCAAGTGGTACCTGGCCCTGGGCTGTTTGCAGGCCGGGTCCGTGGCCCTATTGGTGGTGCTGTTGGTCAGCTCGCTGCTCAATGCGGCCTACTTTTTGCCCATCGTGTACCGGGCCTATTTTAAGCCGCCCACCGAGGCGGCCTGGGCCGAGGGCCGTAGCGAGGGCCCGGCCGCGGCCTGGGTGCCGCCGCTGGTCACCGCCGCCTGCTCGTTGGCGCTGTTCTTTTATCCCCAACCATTCCTGCGCCTGGCCCAGATGGCCGTGGCCAGTCTGTTCGGAGGCTGAGCATGGACCGTGGTGAGCTGCGCGAACTGAAGCACGATGCCGAGCCAGGCTACCGGCCGGTGCTGTGGGTTCTGGTGGGGGTGGCGGTGGTGTATCTGGCGCTGGTCTTGACCGGGGCCGTGGGTTAGCCCGGGTATTTCGTGGAGGTTGGGCGGCAATGAACAACAAAATTATTTATGCGACCCTTTTAAAAAAATACTTTTCCTTGCGGGGGCATGATTTGTATCTGGGCCCGGCACAGCCAGCCGCCGGCAGACAAGGCGTCTGGCAAGCGAGAGCCACAGGCGTAGCCAAGGCTACGTCAAGGCCCGAGCGCTGCCAGCAACGCGGTATGCCGGTGACTGGCGCAGCTGGACGCACGGCCTTCACGGAATATCCGGGCTAAGGAGCGGGCATGCGCGAGCTGAAGATATTCGACAAGGCGGTGAACGTAAAGCGCCTGCTCATATGCCTGTATGTCTTCCTGGCCGGGCTGTTGGCGGCCGACTTTTTCATCCACAAACACGGCCATTTCTCCTGGGAAAACGCCTCGGAGTTTTACGCGGCCTACGGTTTCCTGTGCTACCTGGTGCTGATCGCCCTGGCCAAGGTCCTGCGCCGCTTCATCAAGCGCCCGGAGGACTACTATGATTAGCGGTCTGCCTCCGGCGCTGTTGTTCCTGGCGGGCGCGGCCCTGGTGCCGCTGCTGCCCCAGCGCTTCAAGCAGGCCTTCATGCTGGCCCTGCCCCTGTTCGCCTTGTACCTGCTGTACAACACCCCCCTGGGCACCTACTGGAGCTTCAGCTTCCTGGACTACCAGATAGTCCTGATGAAGCTGGACCGCCTGAGCCGGGTGTTTGCCTACATCTTCCTGATCATCTCGGTGATAGGCTTCCTCTTCGCCCTAAAGGTGGAGGACGATCTTCAGCACAGCGCGGCGCTCATCTACGCGGGCGGGGCCCTGGGAGTCACCCTGTGCGGCGACTGGTTCAGCCTGTACGTGTACTGGGAATTCATGGCCGTGGCCTCCACCTTCCTTATCCTGGCCCGGCGCACCCCGGCGGCCAGGGCGGCGGCCCTGCGCTACATCCTGGTGCACCTGTTCGGCGGGTTGCTGTTGTTCGCGGGCATTATGCTGCTGTTGGCCGGTGGCGGGCCCATCGCCATCGGGGCTCTGAAGCTCGACAGCGCGGCGTCCTGGCTCATCTTCCTGGGCATCGCCCTAAACGCGGCCATCCCGCCCCTGCACCCCTGGCTAAAGGACGCCTACCCCGAGGCCACCCCCACCGGGGCCGTCTTCCTGAGCGCCTTCACCACCAAGAGCGCGGTGTATCTCATGTGCCGCACCTTTGCCGGGGCCGAGGTCTTGATATGGGTGGGGGCGATCATGACCATCTTCCCCATCTTCTACGCGGTGCTGGAAAACGACATCCGCCGGGTGCTCTCCTACAGCCTGATGAACCAAGTGGGCTACATGATGTGCGGCATCGGCATCGGCACCACCCTGGCCATCAACGGCACGGTGAGCCACGCATTCTGCCACATCCTCTACAAGGCCCTGCTGTTCATGGCCGCGGGCAGCGTGATCACCATGACCGGGCGCAGCCGCTGCACCGACCTTGGCGGGCTGTACAAGACCATGCCGCTTACCGCCGTGTTCTGCATGGTGGGCTCGGCCTCCATCAGCGCCTTTCCCCTGTTCAGCGGCTTCGTGTCCAAGTCCATGATCGTCAGCGCGGCCGGGCTGCAACACCTCACCACCATCTGGTTCATGCTCCAGTTCGCCTCGGTGGGGGTCATCGACCACGCGGGCATCAAGGTGCCTTACTTCACCTTCTTCGGCCACGACTCCGGGATCAGGGCCAGCGACCCGCCCTGGAACATGACCTGGGCCATGGGCATCGCCGCCGTGTTCTGCCTGGGCATCGGCATCTTCCCTCAGCCGCTGTACAACATCCTGCCCTTCGCGGTGGACTACGCCCCCTACACCGGGGCCCACGTGGTGGGGCAACTCCAGCTCCTGCTCTTCGGGGCCCTGGCCTTCGTGCTCTTGATATACTCCGGCTACTACCCGGCGGAGATTCGGGCCATCAACCTGGACTTCGACTGGTTCTACCGCAAGGGCGGCCGGGCCTTTTACCGCCTGGTGGATTGGGGGCTAAACAGCATTAACGCGGCCAGCGACCGCTGGCTGGTGAACGGGGCCACCGGGGCGGTGAACCGCTTCGCCCGCCAGGCCCCGGCGGTAATGTCCAAGCTGGTGCTGGTGCCGGTGTGGTGGATGTTCAAGGTGCGCGGCTGGCCCCTGGAGCAGCGCAAGCGCGCCCTGGAGCGCGGCTTCGCCCGGGGAGCCTTACCGGTGGGCGTGGGAGCCCTGGCCGCCGCCGTAATGCTGATTGTGCTCTACCTTTTGGCGTAACATAGAAGAAAGGCTAGCTCGGTTATTTCATGAAGGTTGGGCGGCAACGAACAACGAACCAGTATTTATGGAGCCCTCATGAAAGCAGCATCAACCCTATCGGGGTGCGATTTGTACCCGGCACCGGCACAGCCAGCCGACGGCAGACAAGGAGACCGACAAGGGAGGGCCGTAGGCGTAGCCAAGGCTACATCGAGGCCCGAGCGCAGCCGGCAACGCCGTATGCCGGTGGCTGGCGCAGCCGGACGCCCTGCCTTCATGAAATATCCGGGCTGGTAAAGAACCAACCATTCGAGCCTTTGAAGGAGAGAAGCCATGGCTTCGATCGATGAACTGAAACAAATCTACCTGCTTCAAAATCTGGAAAAACAGATGCTGGAGAGGCTGGCCCCCCTGGCCCAGATCAAGCAGTACGAGGAAAAGGACGTCATCTTTGAAGAAGGCCAGGCGGCGGACAACTTTTTCATGCTGGTCAGCGGCAAGGTGCTGCTCAAGGTGGACATATCCGCCGCGATCACCATCTCTTTGGGCGCGGTGAAGCCCGGCTATTCCTTTGGCTGGTCATCCCTGCTGGGGCTGGACTACACCTCCCAAGCCGCCTGCGCCGAGCCCTGCGAGGTATTGGTGATCAGAGGTGCGGCTTTCAAGGAGGTGATGGACAGCGACCACACCATGGGCTACCAGGTGATGGAAGGCGTGGTGCGCATCCTGGAGAACCGCCTCAAACGCCGCACCGAGCAGTTCATCAAGACCCTGCGCAAACAGATGGAAATCTGGGACCTGTTTTAAGGTTGGGTTTTCAAAAGGACCGTTCGTGCGGCTGCGCCATACCCCGCATGGCAGCGTTGTCGGCGCCTCTCGGCCCTCGGCGTAGGTATACTACGCCTGCGTCCCTCTTCCGCCTGCCGCCTTGCCCTGCGGCGCCTGGCTGTGCCGGAAACTCGGGGATAATTGCCGCCCTCCCTTCATGAAAATCCGAACTGATCCATCGGCGCGGCCGTCCGGCGCGGGCTTGACACCGCGCATCCCCCAGCGTATGTGTGGTTAGCTCCATAAACCAACCCCACGGAGACATCATGGCGCAGCGCAAAGGCCTGGTGATGATCAACACCGGCGACGGCAAGGGCAAGACCACCGCCGCCCTGGGACTGACCCTCAGGGCCTCGGGCTACGGCTGGCGCATCCTCATCATCCAGTTCATCAAGAGCGGCAAGGGCTACAGCGAGTTCGAGGCCGCCGGCAAGCTACCTGGAGTGGAGATAAGGGCCACCGGGTTGGGCTTGATCATGCCCGGCACCGACCGCACCCCCCACCAGGAGGCGGCCCAGCGGGGCTGGGAGATGGCCCAGGCCGAGGTGGCCTCGGGCAACTGGGACCTGATCATCCTGGACGAGATCAACAACGCCATGACCATGGGCTTCGTGGACCCCGACGAGGTGGCCGAGCTTATCAAGCACAAGCCCCCGGAGCTGCACCTGGTGCTCACCGGCCGGGGCTGCCCTCAACAGATCATGGAACTGGCCGACATGGTCACGGTCATGGAGCCCTGGCGGCACCCCGCCGACAACGGGGTGCCCGCCCAAAAAGGCGTGGAGTACTAGGAGCATCGCCTAGCTGCCTGAGGTCTAGTCATGGTTTACAGCGGCGTGGGCTATTGCCCCTGTGGCCAGGAAATATGGATCGAATACCTGCACGGCGCACACGGCTGGCGCTGCCGCTTTTTCGGGCCGGGCGAACAAGAAATAGAGCGCTGCCCCGCCTGCGGCCGTGAGTTGGACGAAGACGACCTGGAATCCCGCTGAATCCCTGCCTCCAATTAATTCCCCATTAGCCACGCGAGAAGATTGCTTCGCGCTTGATGAGAACCTATCCTAAAAGGGTAGGGGGATTCTCTAGGAGGCGGGCATGAAGGTGGGCAAACTAAACCAGAATTGGCTGTGGGCCGTCATTTTGGCGGTAAGTGTGCTTATGGCCGCCACGGCCATGGGGAAAAATATGAGCGACAAACAAGGCAAGACGGCCACGGCCACCTTCGCGGGCGGCTGCTTCTGGTGCATGGAGCCTCCCTTTGACAAACTGGACGGGGTGATCTCCACCACCTCCGGCTACACCGGCGGTCACCTGAAAAACCCCACCTATGAGGAGGTCTCTGCCGGGGGCACCGGCCACGCCGAGGCGCTCCAGGTGGTCTACGACCCGGCCAAGATCAGCTACGCCCAGTTGCTGGAGGTGTTCTGGCGCAACATCGACCCCACGGTAAAGGACCGCCAGTTCTGCGACGTGGGCAACCAGTACCGCACGGCCATCTTCTATCATGACGATGAGCAGAAGCGCCTGGCCCTGGAATCCAAGCAGCGCCTGGAAAAAGGTGGCAAGCTGGGGGCCATCCAGACCGAGATAGTGCCCGCCGGGCCCTTTTACCCGGCCGAGGATTACCATCAGGACTATTACCAAAAGAACCCCATACGTTACAAGTACTACCGCTGGAGTTGCGGCCGGGATCAGCGCTTGGAAGAGCTGTGGGGCAAATAAGGGCCCCGGCTGCGATTTAGCCTAGGCTTGTTTGACTCCCAAAACCTGGAATACCTCGATGGCCTCGGCCACGTTTTTCAGGCGCTGGGGGCCGATGCTCGTGAGCTCGAAACGGTCACCCACCCGTTTGGCGGTCTCCGGGCCGACGAAGATCTTGCCCTCGGTGGCCAGGGCGCCGATGCGCGCCGCGTTGTTGGTCACCGACCCGCTGGCGGTGAAGGTCCATCGGGTGCCCGCAATGCCCTCGAAGCGCGAACTGCCCACCAAAGCGGTGCCCGAGTTCACCCCTATGTTGATAAGAACCGGCTGGAAGCGTCCGGCCAGCTCCTGGTTGACTTTGGCCACCTTGCCCCCCACGGCCAAGGCGGTGTTCACCGCGTTGACCGCGTGCTGCACTGGGTCATCGTCCTGGAAGATGATCATCAACCCGTCCCCGGCGGTTTCGTTGATGTCGCCGTGGTTCTGGTAGATGTCGTCCAGGAAGCTGGAGAAGTAGCGCTCGATGAGGAAGTTCATGTCCTCGCCGTTGACCTGCTCGCTCATCTTGGTGTAACCGGCAACGTCCAGGAAAAGCACCGACACATCGGTTTCGCGCTTGTTAAGGTCCGGGGCCTCGGGGGCCTCGTCGATGCGCGCCTTCACCGAGGTGGGCACGAATTTGCTCAGGGTGTTCTGGATATTTTCCAAAAGCTCGATACGGTGCAGGCTGTCTTCCAGTTCCTGCTTCTTGCGCTTGAGCTCTTCCACGTGGGCGTGCAAGTCGCCGGCCATGGTGTTGAAGGTGTGGGCCAACTCGCCCACCTCGTCGCCGGGGCGGATGCCGGTGACCCTGGTGAGCAGGTCGCCGCCGGCCAGGCGCTTGGCCCCGTGGGTGAGCATCTTCACCGGTTTGGTCAGGCTTACCACCATGAGCAGCACCACGATGCCCATGATGGCCAGGCCGCCCAGGGCGAAGTAGATCTGGTGGCGGGTGAGATCGTTAACCGGGGCCAGCACCGCCTCTTCCGGGGCCACCACCCCGAAGCTCCAGCCCACCCCCTTTACCGGAGCGTAGGCCAGCCAGGCGTCTTTTTTGCTCATGGGGTCCTTGATCTTGACCACTCCGCTGGCCCCGCGAATCATGCGCCGCCCCAGTTGGCGCAGCTTGGGGCTGTTCAGCTCCTCGGCCAGGGAGAAGATGCTCTGGCGCATGACCAGCTTGTCGCTGGGTCCGGCCAAAAAGTTGCCCTGATGGGTTATAAGGAAGGCATAGCCTCCCTCGGTCACCGCCAGGGAGCGCACCTCCCGGCCCAGGTAGCCCAGGTCCACGTCGGCGGTGACCACCCCCAGCACCTTGCCTTTTTTGACCATGGGAGCGGAGTAAGTGGACATGAGGATATTGCCGCCGCCCTCGTCGAAGTAGGGTTCGCTCCATACCCCGCGGCCCAGCAAGGACGGCACCAAATACCAGTTTTGGCTGGGGTAGTCATAGGACTGGCTGTTGAGGTCCGTGACCTTGAGACCCTGGGGCGAGCGGTAGGCATAGGAGGAAAAGGCGCGGCGGTCCGGGGCGAAGGAGTAGGGGGCCAGGGCCAGGGCCATGCCGTAGACCCTGGGGTTGGCCACCACGTTTTGGCTGACCAGTTCGTTGGCCATGGCTTCGCCGGCCACCCCCACCACCTCCAGGGCCACCGCCAGGTCCTTGGCCGGGGCGCTCACCTTTTCCAGGCGCCGGGCCAGCTCTGCGGCCTGGGAGGAGGCCAGGTCCAACAGCTGCTCCTGGCTGGAGTTGAGCAGGGCGCGGGAGGCCTCCAGGTGGCTGACCATGGCCATGGCCGCCGACACCACCGCCACCCCGGAAAGCACGAAGATGACGAAGCGGGCCCTGAGGCGCAGCCAGCGTGGTTTCAGTCCTTCGTTGCTCACGGCTACCTCCAGGCCTCGGCCACGAACCCCTTGGCCTCTATGGGCTCGGGGATGAAGCCTTGGGCCACCAGGACCCGGTTCACCTGCAACAGGTCATAGGGCGATAGCTGGCCCATGAGCACGGTTCCCACCCGGTGGGTGTAGAGGTCCTTCATACTTTTGAGCATCCAGCGCTGGTGGGCCAGGTTGCTGGCCAGGTTGGCCGCGTTCACCCGCTTCATCACCGAAGCCAGGGCCAGGTCCTGGTCCAGGAAGGCCTTACGCCATCCCTCCAGGCTGGCCTTCACAAAGGCCTTGCACACCTCGGGGCGATCCTGCCAGGTGTCCTCCAGGGTGTAAAGGCCGTCCTCGGGGAAGTTCAGCCCCTGCTCGGCGAAGTCGAATACCGTGATCTCGTCCGGGTCCACTCCGGCCTGATAGAGCTGATGGTACTCGTTGTAGAGCATGGCCGTGGCCGCGTCCACCGCCCGTTGCAGGAAGGGGGCCATGGAAACGTTCTGGCTGACCTCGTTCACGTGGATGCCCAGTTTGGCGAACAGGGCCCGGGGCGGCACCGCGAACTGGCGCTGCCACAACCCCACCCGGCGGCCGTCCAGGTCCTTGATTTTGCGGATGCCGCGGTCGTTGAACACCACCAGCATGAGGGCCGAGCGCTGCACCAGTTGGGCCAGGTTGACCAGGTCCACCCCCTTGGAGCGCACCACCAGGGCCTCGGAAAGCCAGGAAAGGGCGAAGTCGCAACGCAGGGTGGCCAGTTCGCTCAAGGGGTCGATGCCCGGCCCGCCGGGGCGGATATCCACCTCCAGCCCGGCCTTGCGGTACAGGCCCAGGTCTTGGGCTAGGTAGAAACCGGCGAACTGGGCCTGGTGCACCCACTGCAACTGGAGGCTCACCTTGGTCAGGGCCTCGGCCCCGGCCGGGGCCAGGAGCAGGGCGCAGACCAAAAGTATGCCCGCCGCGTATTTGAGCTGGCCCATAAGGCTCATGGCCGGTTTACCTCCGGCACCATGGTATCTCCGCCACTCCCGCCTGGCAAGAGCGCTTGCGGGGTGAGAATGGCTCCCAATAGTAAAAAGTGTAAGGTGGCACTTTTTACTTGATATAAAGATCAAGTTCTGTTTAACCTGGACCCATGAGCAAAGCAAGCAAACAGCAGGAACCAAAAGCGCCCGCCGGCAAGTTCGCCGCCCTGGGTCTGCGCATGAATCAACTCATGGCCGCCACCGGCCTGCCCAAGTCCACGCTCCTTTACTACGTGGAGCAGGGACTGCTGCCTCCGCCGGTGAAGACCAGCCCCAATATGGCCTATTACGACGAGGCCTGCGTGGAGCGGGCCCAACTCATCAAGCGCATGCAGAACCAGCACCGTCTGCCGCTGGGCAAGATAAGGGTAGTTCTGGAGGCCCAAGCCCAGGGCCAGGACCCGGAGGCTCTCATCGCCCTGGGCCAGGAGGTGTTCGGGCGGGAGCAGGGGCCCCTGCTGGGCAAGCAGGAGTTTATGCGCCAGAGCGGCCTGAACCGCAAGGCCCTGGAGGAGTTCCAGGCCGCCGGGCTGCTCCTGCCCCTGGAGCCGGGGCGCTTCGACCAGCAGGACCTGGCCATGGGGCGGCTCTTGGCCAGGGGCCAGGAGCGGGGGGTGGCCCCTGGGGACCTGGCCTTTTACCACCGCCTGGGCAAGAAGATCGTGGACGAGGAGATGGCCCTGCGTTCGCGCATAACCAAGGGCCTGCCGCCTACCGCCGACGCCGAGCTCACCCTGTCCCTCACTCAGGGGGCGCGGGCCATGCGGGGCTATGTGATCGACCGCCTGTTCCAGCACCGGGTGGCCGGTGCGCGTCACCTTAAAGACGAGGAGATGCTGTCATGAACCCTGAGCGCCGCTGGGGGTTGATGGGCCTGGCGCCCATCGCAGCCTCGATGATCCTGATCGCCGTGGGCGAAGCCGCCGGTTGGCCCCTGGCCACCGCCCGGTGGCTGTCTCTGCTCATGCTGGCCCTGTGCGTGGCCGTCCTGATTCCCCTGCGCCGGGCGGGGCGGGCCACGGCCATAAGCTTGAGCTTCGGGGCCTTTGTCCTTCTCGCGGCGGCCGGGTTCTGGCTGTGGCCCACGGGCTTGGGCCGGGCGGTGGCTGCCGGGCCCATCGCCTGGGTCTATTGGGTGCTCCTGGCCGGGGCCAGCCTGCCCTGGGCCTTTGGCGCGCCGCCTTTCACCGAGGCCTTCGCCAAGCGCACCACCCCAGAGGCGGTGTGGCAGACCGACGTCTTCAAGCGCATCAACCGCAACATGACCCTGGTGTGGTGCCTGCTGTTTTTGGCCGCCGCTCTGGTCGCCACCATGGCCGCCCTGCTGCCCGCCCTGAACGGGCCTCTAGCCCAGGCCTTGTGCACCGGGGTGATACCAGTGGCTCTGATGCTGGGCATCGGGCTGCCTTTTACCAAGAATTATCCCGCCCATTACCAACGCAAGCTGGGCCTGGAGCCGGTGGGAGTTGTGGCTGATCCCCTTCCCGCCGAGAAACCTCCGGCCCCGATCTCTGCTCCGATCCCCGCGCAGGCCACCGCGCCGCGCCCAATCCGGGAGGAAACCATGTCTGGACAAAAAACCATCGTGGCCATAAACGGCTCACCCCACGGAGGGATCGGCAACACCTCGCAGATGATCGAGATGCTGCGCCCCACCCTGGAGGCCGAAGGGTTGGCCCTGGAGGTGATAACCCTGCACGACAAGGACATCGACTACTGCACCGGCTGCGCCCTGTGCCTGGAAAAGGGCAAGTGCTGGATTCCCGACGAGCACCGAGGCCTAGTGAAAAAGCTGTTGGACGCCGACGGCATCATTCTGGCCTCGCCGGTGTATTTCCTGCACGTCACCGCCCAGATGAAGACCTTCATCGACCGCAGCCTGGCCTGGGGGCACAAGCCCCGGGACACCTACAAGCCCGGCCTGGCCATCAGCGTGGCCGCCGCCTTCCAGGAGGTGGAAGTGGCCGACTATCTGGCGGGTCTGCTGCACGTGTACGGGGCTTTCTCGGTGGGCACCTTCACCGCCATGGCCACCGGCCCCGGCGGCTTCCTGGGCAAGGAAGCGGTTCAGGCCAGGGCCCAGGACCTGGCTCGCGACCTGGCCCGGGCGGTCAAGGAAAAGAGGCGCTACCCCGTCACCAGCCAGGATCTGTTCTTCTATCTGCACATGGGCTGGTTGGTGAACTCCAACAAGAACGGGGTGATGAAGGACGATTACCGCCACTGGGAGGACAAGGGCTTCTACCAGGGCTTTGAGAAATACGTGAACCAACAATGGACCGAGGTCGAGGGCCTGGGCGGAAAAGCCCGCGACGCCTGGATCAAGCAGATGATCGCCGAACGTAAGGCCCGCAAGGGGGGCGCCACCCCGCCGCCCAGGCCCGAACCCAAGGCCGAGCAGGCACCTGGACCCCAAATGGCCTCCACCTGCCGGGAGCTTCTGGAGATGATGCCCCTGGGCTTCAATCCCCAGGAGGCGGGGGACCTCAAGGCCACGGTGCAGTTCAACATCAGCGGGGGCGAGGAGTTCGTGGCCCATCTGGACATCGCCGGGGGCAGGTGCGCCTTTGTGGAGGGCGCGGCGGCCCAGCCGAACCTGGTGATCAAGGCGCCAGCCCAGGTGTGGCTGGATATCTCCCAGGGCCGCCTGGACGGCCAGGCCGCCTTTATGAGCGGCAAATACCAGACCGAGGGGGATATCACCTTGCTGGTGCGCTTCAACAAGCTGTTCTCCACCCGCTGAGACGGCTTGGGGTGATGAGACCATGATATGGCATCGGATGTTGGGGCTGGGGCTGGTGGCCGCCCTGTGGGCGGGCCTGGCCCTGGCCGGGAGCCTGGCCTTGGGCCAGGCGGCCCCGGACTTCAAGGTGAGCGCCGGGGAGGGGCAGGCGCTCACCCTGGCGGGCCTGAAGGGCAAGGTGGTGGTGGTGTTCTATGAGGGCAAGGACCAGGTGGAATACAGTCGGGCTCTCAAAAATGACCTGAACCGCTTTTTCGACGATCAGCCGCCGGAGATACAAAAGCTGGTTAAGCGGGTGCCGGTGGTGGACTGCTCCCCGGCCAACTGGATCACCAAGGGCTTCTGGGCCGACGGCCTGAAGGAGGCGAGCCAAAAAGAGGGCCTCACCGTGTACGGCGACTGGGAAGGGGACATGCGCCAGGCCTACGGCCTGCCCGAGGACGGCTCCAGCTTCCTGGTGGTGGGGCCGGGGGGCAAGCTGCGCTACCTGGCCCCGGACACCCGCAAGCTTGGGCCCGCGCAATACCAAAAAATCCGGGACCTGATCACCCAGGCCACCACCGAGGCCATGGCCCGCTAGGGCCCTTGCCGCCCATGTTTTGGGGGCGGCAAAGACTATTGTCATGCCGAAGCGTTTGGCATAGTCTTGGGGAAACGGGTCCAAGGCCCGTCACTAGGAGATAATCACAATCCGGGAAAATGCCTACCGGCCGCTCAGGCCGGACGTGGCGCTGTTTTCTGCACCCGAACCTCGGGAGAGGCGTAATGAGCGACAAGGATATGGAGCAGTTGGCTGTAAACACCATCCGCATGCTGGCCGCCGACATGGTCGAGCAGGCCAACAGCGGCCACCCCGGCATGCCCTTGGGCGCGGCCCCCATGGCCTATCTGCTGTGGACCCGCTTCATGCACTACAACCCCTCCGATCCCCAGTGGGCCAACCGGGACCGCTTCGTGCTCAGCGCGGGGCACGGCTCGGCCCTGCTCTACGCCATGCTGCACCTGACCGGCTACGACCTCTCCCTGGACGACCTCAAGAACTTCCGCCAATGGGGCAGCAAGACCCCCGGCCACCCCGAGTACGGCGTGGCCCCCGGCGTGGAGGCCACCACCGGGCCCCTGGGCCAAGGCTTCGGCATGGGCGTGGGCATGGCCCTGGCCGAGCGCTTCCTGGCCCAGACCTACAACCGCCCCAGCCTCAACGTGGTGGACCACTACACCTACGCCATCGTCAGCGACGGCGACCTGATGGAGGGCGTGGCCAGCGAGGCCGCTTCCCTGGCCGCCACCCTGGGCCTGGGCAAGCTCATCTACCTCTACGACGACAACCACATCTCCATCGAGGGCGGCACCGAGCTGGCCTTCACCGAAGACGCCATGGCCCGCTTTACCGCCTACGGCTGGCACACCCAAAAGGTGGCCGACGGCAACGACCTGGAGGCCATGGCCCAGGCGGTGGATGCCGCCAAGGCCGAGACCGAAAGGCCCAGCATCATCGCGGTGCGCACCCACATCGGCTACGGCAGCCCCAAGATCGACACCTCGGGCGTGCACGGCGAGCCCCTGGGAGCCGAGGCCCTGGAGACCACCCGCAAGACCCTGGGCTGCTCCCCGGACAGCTTCTGCATCCCCCAGGAGGCCCTGAAGTTTTTCCGCGCCGGGCAGAAGCGGGGCATGGAGCAGCAGGAGGCCTGGCAAAAGACCTTTGCCCGCTACAGCAAGGAATATCCCGAACTGGCCGCCCGCCTGCAGGACGAGCTGGCCGGGGTGCTGCCCTCGGGCTGGGACTCCGAGGTGCCGGTGTTCGAGGCGGGCGAGAAGATCGCCACCCGCGCGGCCAGCGGCAAGGTTCTTAATGCCCTGGCCCTCAAGGTGCCCAACCTGGTGGGCGGCTCGGCCGACCTGGCCCCCAGCACCAAGACCCTCATCGCGGGCAGCGGTGACATGCGCGCCAATCAGGAGCCCGGCGGGCGCAACATCCACTTCGGGGTGCGCGAGCTGGGCATGGGCGCGGTGGTCAACGGCATGGCTCTGCACGGCGGGGTGATCCCCTACGGGGCCACCTTCTTCGTGTTCAGCGACTACATGCGCCCGGCGCTTCGGCTGTCGGCCATCATGGGCTGCCACAGCATCTGGGTCTTCACCCACGACAGCATCGGGGTGGGCGAGGACGGCCCCACCCACCAGCCGGTGGAGCAGCTCATGTCGCTGAGGCTCATGCCCGGCTTCACGGTGATGCGCCCGGCCGAGGGCAACGAGACCGCCGCCGCCTGGCGCGTGGCCATGAAGCACAAGCACGGCCCGGTGGCCCTGATCCTCACCCGCCAGAAGCTGCCCTGCCTGGACCCGGAGGCCCACCCCATCGCCAAGGGCGTGGCCAAGGGAGCCTACGTGCTCACCGACTGCGACGGCACGCCGGAGCTTATCCTCATGGCCACCGGTTCCGAGGTGACCCTGGCCCTGGCCGCAGCGGAAAAGCTGGCCTCCAAGGGCGTGTTGGTGCGGGTGGTGTCCATGCCCTGCTGGGAGATCTTCGAGGCCCAGGACAAGGAGTACCAGGACAAGGTGCTGCCCCCCAAGGTGACCGCCCGTCTGGCTATCGAGGCCGGGGTGTCCCTGGGCTGGGAGCGCTGGGTCGGTTCCCAGGGCGCGGTGATCGGCGTGGACCGCTTCGGCGAGAGCGCCCCCGGCCCCATGGTCATGGACAAGCTGGGCTTCAACCTGGACAACGTGGTGGACACCGCCCTGGAGCTTATCCAGAAATAAGGCAACCCCTCGCGAATATCGGCCCGGATGGGAGCACGCCTCCCGTCCGGGTTTGTTTTTGGGCCCACCAGGCGGCCGCCTTGGTCTGCTATTCTAGATATTGACGAATCAACTTTGCGGGCGCGGGCTTGGCCCGGCGGCGGGAGGCGGTCGATGCAGATAGGCATGGTGGGCCTGGGGCGCATGGGGATGAACATGGCCAGGCGTCTGGCCAGGGGAGGCCATCAGGTGGCGGCCTACAACCGCACCGCGCAAAAGGCGCGGGACCTGGCCGCCGAGGAAAACGGCATTACCCCGGTGGAGAGCCTGGCCCAGCTCAGGGACGCCTTGCAAGCCCCTCGGGTGGTTTGGCTCATGCTGCCCGCCGAGGCGGTGGACGCCCACCTGGACGAGCTGGCCGAGATCCTGGAGCCCGGCGACCTGGTGGTGGAGGGCGGCAACAGCCTGTACAAGGACGACCTGCGCCGGGCCCCGCTGCTGGGGGCCAAGGGCATCGCCTACCTGGACGCCGGGGTCAGCGGGGGCGTCTGGGGCCTGAGCGAGGGCTACTGCATCATGGCCGGGGGCGCGCCGGATGATTTCGCCCGCCTGGAACCGGCCCTGGCCAGCCTGTGCTCGCCCGGCGGCTATCTGCACACCGGCCCGGTGGGCAGCGGCCACTTCGTGAAGATGATCCACAACGGCATTGAGTACGGCATGATGCAGGCCTATGCCGAGGGCTTCGAACTCCTCAAGCAGGGGCCCTTCAGCGAGCACCACGATTTCGCGGCAATTTGCGGCCTGTGGCAAAACGGCAGCGTGGTGCGCTCCTGGCTGCTTGGGCTGTTGCAAAACGCCTTTGAGGAGCGGCCCGGCCTGGAGGGCATCGCGGGCTACGTGGAGGATTCGGGCGAGGGGCGCTGGAGCGTGCAGCAGGCGGTGGAGAGCGCGGTGAGCGCCCCGGTGATCACCCTGGCCCTAATGGAGCGCTTCCGCTCCCGCCGGGATGACACCTTCGGCGACAAGGTGCTGGCCGCCCTGCGCAACCAGTTCGGGGGCCACGCGGTCAAGAAAAGCGACTGACGGAGAAGAGCATGCCTGAGGAGCAAATCAATCTGTCCCTGGTGCCCCGGCGGCCCGAGGACTGCGCGGTGGTCATCTTCGGGGCCTCGGGCGACCTCACCGGCCGCAAGCTGGTGCCCGCCCTGTACCGCCTGTTCGCTTCCGGGGCCACGCCGGAGCACTTCTATATCTGCGGCGCGGCGCGCAGCGAGATGAGCCGGGAGGAGTTCCAGAACAAGATGCACCAAGCGGTGGAGGCCAGGGGCGTGGACATGAGCGCCTGGGAGCGCTTCGCCGCCTGCCTGCACTACCACCCGGTGGTCTACGACCAGGTGGAGACCTACCACGCCCTGGCCGCTCGCCTGGATGAGTTGGACGCCCTGCACGGGGTGAAGGGCAACCGCATCCTGGAGCTGGCCATCCCGCCCACCATGTATCAGACCGTGGCCCTCACCCTGGGCCAGGCGGGACTGGCCTCCGAGGAGCACGGCTGGCGGCGGCTGGTGGTGGAAAAGCCCTTCGGCCGCGACCTGGACTCCAGCCGGGAGCTGAACCGGGCCATCTGCCAGGGCTTCGCCGAGCACCAGGTGTTTCGCATCGACCACTACCTGGCCAAGGAGACGGTGCAGAACATCATGATGTTCCGCTTCGCCAACGCCATCTTCGAGCCTCTGTGGAACCGCAACTACATCGATCAGGTGTCCATCGTCACCGCCGAGACCTTGGGGGTGGAGCACCGGGCGGGCTACTACGAGCAGGCCGGGGTGCTCCGGGACATGTTCCAGAACCACATGATGCAGCTCTTGGCCTTGGTTGCCGCCGAGCCTCCCTCGCTGTTCGAGGCCAACCGGGTGCGCGACGAGCGCACCAAGCTGTTCCGCAGCCTGAGGCCTTTCCCCTTGGAAGACCTCTACGGCTACCTGGTGCTGGCCCAATACGAGGCCGGAGAGATCGACGGACAGCCGGTGCCCGCCTACCGGGCCGAGCCGGGGGTGGACCCCAGCTCCCTGGCCCCCACCTTTGCCACCATGAAGGTGTTTGTGGACAACTGGCGCTGGCAGGGAGTGCCCTTCTATTTGACCAGCGGCAAGCGGCTCACCGAAAAGCTCACCCGCATCGTGATCCACTTCCGCGAGGTGCCCCATTCCCTGTTCCGCCAGGTGCTGGGCGAGGACATCCAGACCAACCGCCTGGTGCTGGACATCCAGCCCAAGGAGGAGATCACCCTCTACTTTCAGGCCAAGCAGCCGGGGGCCCAGGTGGCCCTGCGCACCGTGCGCCTGCACTTTTCTTACCAGGACCAGGCGGCCAAGCAGGGGACGGAGGCCTACGAAAAGGCCCTGGCCGACGCCATGCTGGGCGACCAAATGCTGTTCTGGCGCCAAGACGGGGTGGAGCTGTGCTGGGCTTTCCTGGACCCGATCTTGGAGGCCTGCGAAAGCTGCGGCGACCGGGCCGACCGGCTGCACCGCTACCGGGCGGGCACCTGGGGGCCACGCGACGCGGCCAAGCTCTGGCCCGGCCACCCCTACAACTACCCGGTGAGCTAGGCCGTGCGGGTGGAGGTGTTCGCGGACCGCGCGGCCCTGTCCCAGGCCGCCGCCGCCTTCATCAAGGACGCGGCGGATCAGGCGGTTCGCCAGCGCGGGGTTTTCAGCCTGGCCCTGGCCGGGGGCTCCACCCCCCTGGAGACCTACCGTCTCATAGGCCTAGACCCCACCTTCCCCTGGGGCGAGACCCAACTCTTTTGGGGCGACGAGCGCTGCGTGCCCGCCGAGCACCCGGACAGCAACCGGGGCGCGGCGCTCAAGGCCCTGGGCCCGCCCGAGGCGCTGCCCTCGGACAACATCCACCCCATCCGGGGCCGGCTATCCCCTCAGGAAGCGGCCCAGGATTACGAGTGGCGGCTCAAGGGCTTTTTCGCGGAGCAGGGGCGGCCCGCGTTCGACCTGGTGATTCTGGGCCTGGGGCCGGACGGCCACGTGGCCAGTCTGTTCCCCGGCGGCCCCGGCCTGAGCGAAGGTAGCGCCTGGGTCATCCCCGTGGCCGCCCCCTCAGGAATAGAGCCACAGGTGCCTCGGGTGAGCCTGAGCCTGTGGGCCATCAACCAGGCCCGCCAGGTGCTGCTCATGATAAGCGGCGCGGCCAAGGCCCCAGTGGTGGAGCGATTGCGCGGAGGCGAGGCTCCTGATCTGCCCGCCGCCCTGGTGCGGCCCCAAGAGGAACTGGTTCTTTATCTTGACCGGGACGCGGCGGGCGATTGATTCCCGGCTCCCGCTATGCTCAAATAGGCCCACCATGTGTGGCCGTTTCACTCAAAGCAAAAGCCTCGCCGAATACCAGGACCGTTTCAGCTTCAGCGCGGGGCCGCTTGAGTACGCGCCCCGCTTCAACCTGGCTCCGGGCCAGGAGGCCTTGGCCGTGCTGACCGGGGAACAGGGGCGGCGGGGCGAGATGCTGCGCTGGGGTTTGGTGCCCTCCTGGGCCAAACAGGAGCGGGTGGGTTACAGGATGATCAACGCCAGGGCCGAGACTGTGAGCGAAAAACCCGCCTATCGCGGGCCCTTCCAGCGCACCCGCTGCCTGATCCCGGCGGACGGCTTTTTCGAGTGGGCCCCGGCCGCCGGGGGCAAGCAGCCTTTTTTCCTGGCCCGCAAGGATGGGGAGCCATTTGCCCTGGCCGGGCTCTGGGACCAGTGGAGCGGGCCCGAGGGCGACAAGCTCCGGAGCTTCACCATCCTCACCACCCAGGCCAACCAGGTGGTGGAGCCCATTCACGAGCGCATGCCGGTAATGCTTTCGCCGGGGGACGAGGGCCTGTGGCTGGAGCCGGAGGCCTCGCCCGAGGCCTTGGTCAAGCTGCTCAGACCCTATGCGGCCCAGGACATGGAGGCATTCGCCGTGTCCCAGCGGGTCAATTCGGCGGCCAGCGAGGGGCCGGAGCTGATCGAGCCGGTGGCCCTGCCGGGAAACCTTTTTGGTTAGGGGGAAGCCATGAAGCCCAAGGTCATAATCAGGCGCTGCGACCACTACGACCCCGGCCTTATCGCCGGGATCATCGCCGAGGGCATGGCCGAGCTAGGGGTGAAGCCCAGGGGCAAGGTGCTGGCCAAGCCCAACGTGGTGCTGGCCCACCATGAGGTGTTCCCCTATGCCTACACCCGGCCCGAATTTCTGGAAGGCGCGCTCATGGCCGCCAAAAAGGTGGGCGGCCCGGAGATAAGCGAGCTGGGGGTGGGTGAGCGCTCGGGCATCACCGTGCCCACCCGCTTTTGCTTCAGCGAGGCGGGTTATCCGGCGGTGCTGCGGCGGCAGGGGGCCAAGGCCTATTACTTTGACGAAACCCCGCACCAGCGGGTCAGCGTGGGCCAGGGAGGGCTGCGCCGGGAGATCTATTTGCCCAAGCCGGTGGTGGAGGCGGACTTCCTGTTCAACTTGCCCAAGTTCAAGGCCCACCCCTGGACCCGCATGACCCTGAGCCTCAAGAACTTTATCGGCATCCAAGACGACTGCCACCGCCTGCTGGATCACAACAGCTTTCTGGAGCACAAGATCGTTGACCTTAACCAGGCCGCCCGCCAGGACTTCATCGCCATTGACGGCATCGTGGCCGGGCAGAAGATGATGCTCACCCCCGACCCCTTCGATCTGGGGGCCATCGTCATGGGCACCAACCCCTGCGCAGTGGACGCGGTGGGCTGCGCCATGGTGCGGGTGGACCCGAGCCAGCTCATCCACCTGAAGATGGCCAGTGAGCGAGGCCTGGGGCCGCTGGATCTTGAACAGATAGAGATCAGCGGCGACTTCCCCCTGGAGGAGGTCCAGCGGCGCACCGAGAACTTCCAGTTCTGTTTGGAGCGGGTGGACCACTACTTCCAGGGCGGCCCGCTCACCTGCACCGTGGGTAGCTTCCCCGAGGCCCATTCCCGTGACTACTGCTGGGGTGGTTGTCCGGGGGCCTTGCAGGAGGCCATGCACATCCTACGGGGCTTCGACCCCGAGGTGGAGCGCAAGATGGGCAAGGTGCGCTACGTGGTGGGCCGGGTGGAGGGGCCGCTCAACCTGGCCCCGGACGAGAAGGTGCTCTTCGCCGGGGCCTGCACCTCCTGGCAGGGGGAGATCGACGGCAAGCTGGTGGTGATAAAACCCAGCTACCTGCCGCCCGAGGCCCACAACCCCCACCGCCGCCCCAGCAACGACATGGTCCTCAAGACCGCCCAGGCCCTGGGCCGTTGCGTGGCCAGCCGTGGGCGGCGCTGGCTGCACGCCCCGTCATGCACCATGAGCGTGGCCGACCACGTGCACTACCTCTCGGCCCTGGCCGGGGTGGCCAATCCCAATTTCGATACGCGTATGCTGCTGCCCGTAAACCTGGCCTATCTACGCATGAGAGCCGGCCGCTTGGGCAGCCGGTTGATGGGTTGATCCTGCCGGAAGGGAATGTCATGAGCATGGACGAGACCATATGCCTTAACCCCGCCACCGGTGAAGAGCTGGGCCGGGTGCCCCTGCAAGGTCCCGAGGACGTCGTTGCCGCGGCCCAGGCCGCCCGCCAGGCCCAGCCGGAATGGGCTGCCACGCCCATCAAGCAGCGGGCCAAGGCCATCAAAAAGGTGCGCGACTATCTGGCCGACCACGCCGACCTTCTGGCCGAAACCATCGCCCGGGACAACGGCAAGACCCGCACCGACGCCCTGGTGGCCGAGGTCTTGCCCGCCACTGCGGCGGCCCACTATTACGCCAAAAAAGCGGCCAAGTGGCTGGGGGACAAAAAGCCCGGCCCGGCCCTGTGGCTCTTGGCCAACAAGCGCACTCGCCTGGTGCGCCAGCCCTGGGGAGTGGTGGGCATCATAAGCCCTTGGAACTATCCCTTCAGCATTCCCTTTTCCGAGGTGGTTTGCGCTCTGTTGGCGGGCAACTGTGTACTGCTCAAAATGGCCAGCGAGACCCAGATGGTGGCCCAGGCCATGAACCGCTGCCTGGCCGCCGCTGGCCTGCCGCCGGGGGTGTTCACCTGCCTCAACCTGCCCGGACGCCAGGCGGGCCCGGCCATGCTGGAGGCCGGGGTGGACAAGCTGTTCTTCACCGGCTCGGTGGGGGTGGGCAAGCAGCTCATGGCCCTGGCCGCGCCCAGCCTGACCCCGGTGAACCTGGAGCTGGGGGGCAACGACGCCATGCTGGTGTGCCCGGACGCGGACCTGGAGCGGGCGGCGGCCGGCGCGGTGTGGGGCGGCATGGTCAACACCGGCCAGACCTGCGGCGGGGTGGAGCGCATCTACGTGCACCACAGCGTGGCCAGCCAATTCCTGGATCTGCTGGGAGCCAAGGTCAAGGCGCTTCGGGTGGGCTACGACACCGATTTCAACGTGGACCTGGGGGCCATGACCACCACCCGCCAGGTGGACCTGGTCAAGGCCCACATCACCGACGCCCTCACCCACGGGGCCAAGATCTTTGCCCAGAGCGCCTGCGCCAAGGGGCCCAACTTTTTGCCCGCCACGGTGCTGACCCAGGTGGACCATTCCATGCGGGTGATGCGCGAGGAGACCTTCGGCCCGGTGATCGCGGTAATGCCCGTGGGCAACATGGACCAGGCGGTGCTCCTGGCCAACGACAGCGACCTGGGGCTCACCGGCTCGGTGTGGTCCAAGGACCGCCGGGCGGCCCTGCGCCTGTCCCGGCGCATCAAGGCCGGGGTGGTGATGATCAACGACCACCTCATGAGCCACGGCCTAGCCGAGGCCCCCTGGGGCGGCTTCAAGAATTCGGGCCTGGGCCGCAGCCACGGGCGCGACGGCTTCAACGAGATGACCCAGGTGCAGGCCATCGTGAACGACCTGATGCCTTGGGCCAAGCGGGACTTGTGGTGGTATCCTCAGAGCCGTGAACAATACCAGGGCCTCAAGGGCCTCATCGAGTTTCTTTACGGCCACGGCCTGGAGCGGCGCATGGCAGGGCTGCGCAAGCTCATCAAGCTGCTGCCCCGCATGTTTCGGGCCGACTGAGGAATGAATGTCCGCCGAGCTTTTCGCCCCTCCGGAGACCTATGAGCGCGCCGCCGCGCGCCTGGAAAAGGCCCTGCGTTCCTGCGTGCTCTGCCCCCGCCGCTGCCGGGTAAACCGCCTGGAAGGCGAGCTGGGCTTTTGCCGGGCCAGGGCCGCCACCGCGGCGGTGAACACCAGCCAACTGCACTACGGCGAGGAGCCGCCCATCAGCGGAACCAAAGGCTCGGGCACCGTGTTTTTCGCGGGCTGCACCCTGGCCTGCCTGTTTTGCCAGAACTGGCGGATCAGCCAGGCCGGGGGCGGCGAGGAGACCAGCCCCGAGGATTTGGCGGGCGTTTTCCTGGGCCTGGAGATGGCCGGGGCCCACAACATCAACCTGGTCACCCCCACCCCCCATCTGGTGGTGATCCTCAAAGCCCTGGCCATCGCCCGGGGCTACGGCCTGGCCCTGCCGGTGGTCTACAACACCTCGGGCTACGAAAGCGCGGCGGTGCTGCGCCAGATGGACGGCCTGATCGACATTTACCTGCCCGACTTCAAGTACATCGACGATTCGGTGGCCGAGCGCCTGTCTCAGGCCCCCAACTACGTGGCCAGCGCCCGCTCCGGCCTGGCCGAGATGCACCGCCAGGTGGGCAACCTCAAGCTGGAGGACGACGGCACCGCCTTTCGGGGGGTGATGGTGCGCCATCTGGTCTTGCCCAGTGGCCTCTCGGGCACCCCGCAGGTGTTGGCCGAGATCGCCGAAATCTGCGGGCCCGGCGCCTGGATCAGCCTCATGAGCCAGTACTTTCCCACCTACAAGGCCATGGAGACGTCGGGCCTGGAGCGGCGCATCAACCGGGAGGAGTACCAAGAGGCCACCGAGGCCCTGGAGCGCCTGGGCCTGTACCGGGGGTTCGTGCAGGGCATGGCCTCGGCCACGGACGAGCTGGTGCCTAGGTGGCGGGAGTAGAGGTGGGAAAGAATCAGGTCTAATCCGGAGGGGGAAATGGCCGAACAAAATGGATGGATCGTGTTTGCCTAGGTGGCCCGCCCCATCGTGGCTCTGGCGCTGGGGGTGGTTGGGGTTTGGAATGAAAAAATAAATTGGTTGGTTTTTGGGTAGACCGAAAACGGCCCCAGGCCGCTTTTCTTTTTTTCATAACCAAAAAATTGAGCAAGGATGCTGGGAAGGCATCCACTTCGCGGCGAGAGGGGAGGGGGCCTGCCATTTGGCCAACCACGCCGAGGTTAACCGCCGCCGCCGTCCACACCGGCGCAGTCCGAACCCCGGCCATCAAGGCCCATCCCCGTATTTTGACTAGTATCTAGGTATAGTTAGGTTTTTAAGAAGGGCTAAAAAAAGAATCCCTGCGTGCCACCGCCCAGTAAAAATTTTACAAAGCGGACGGCGGCACGCAGGGGTGGGGGGCTATGTAATTAGGCCTCCGGGGTGGTGACCTGTACTAACTTTAGCAGACGGTCATAGTCCGCGTCCACACGTTTTTGTATGTACGCGATATCTTCCGGTTTTAAGTGACTGAAGCGCTTCTGGCCCTTGAGGTATTCCTCCACCGGCTTGGGCTTCTTGATGTCGCGGCTCAGGATGAACTGGCCGTCGATCACCTCGAACAGGGGGAACACCTTGGTCTGCACCGCCAGGCGGGCCGCCTCGATGGAGGTCTCGGGGCCGCAGCGCCAGCCGGTGGGGCAGGGGCTGTAGATGTGGATATAGGCCGGACCGGGAATGGTCACCGCCTTCTTCACCTTGTTCATCAGGTCCACATGCCAGGCCGGGGAAGCGGTGGCAACGTAGGGTACGTTGTGCGCCGCCGCGATCATGGGCATGTTTTTCTTCCAGGTCATCTGACCCTTGGAATGGGGCCCCGGAGGGCTGGTGGTGGTCATGGCCCCGTAGGGGGTGGAGCTGGAACGCTGGATGCCCGTGTTCATGTAGGCTTCGTTGTCCAGGCAGATGTAGGTGAAGTCGTGGCCGCGCTCCAGAGCCCCGGACAGGGCCTGCAGGCCGATATCAGCGGTGGCGCCGTCACCGGCGAAAGCCACCACCTTGGCGCCCACGTCCTTGATCCTACCCTTGCGGATAAGCGCCTTGCGCCCGGCTTCCACGCCGCTGGCCACGGCGGCCGCGTTCTCGAAGGCCACGTGAATCCAGGGGGTTTCCCAGGCGGTCTGGTAGGAAGAGGATATGATCTCCATGCAGCCGGTGGCGCTGACCGCGATCATGTCCATGCCCACCGCCTTGGCCACCATACGCAGAGCCAAGACCTCGCCGCAGCCCTGGCAGGCGCGGTGACCCTTGCTGAAGGGCTCCACCAAGGGAATGGTCTTGGGGGTTATCTTCTGGAAGTCCTTTAGTGCTTCGGCTGCGCTAATCATTCTTTCACCCCCACCATCCGGCAGGTCATCTCTTCACCGTTGGCCGCCGCCTTCTGGGCCTCTTGCACCATCTCCACGAACTGGGAGCGGGTGACGTCCCGGCCGCCCAGGCCGCAGACGAAGTTGGCCACGTATTGCTTGGCGCCCTTGGCGTACATCATGCCCCTGAGCTCGGTGGCCACCGGACCAGCCGGTATGCCGGGGCACAGGGCGCGGTCTATAACGATCAGGGTCTTGGCCCCGGCGATGGCTTCCATGAAGTCGTCCAGGGGGAAGGGCCGCCACAGGCGGATGCGCACTTGGCCGACCTTGATGCCGTCGTCGCGCATCTGGTCCACCGCGGTCATGACCGTCTCGCCCAGGGAGCCCATGGTCACGAACAGCACTTCCGCGTCGTCGGTGCGGTAGGACTCGATGGGCTTGTAGGTGCGGCCGAACTGCTTGGCCAGGCCGTCCCAATGCTCCTTGATCACCTCATAGGACTCTTCCAGAGCCACCATGTTGGCCTTTTTGGCCTCGGTGTAGATCTCGGGCATGCCCACGATTCCCATGGAGATGGGCTTGGCCGGGTCCAGGCTCTGGCTGGGCTCGAAGGGCGGCAAATAGGCGTCCACCTCTTCCTGGTCCGGCATCTCGATGGGCTCGATGACGTGGGTCAGGATGAAGCCGTCCAGGTTGACCGCCACCGGCAGACAGACCCGCTTGTCCTCGGCCACCTTGAAGGCGTGCATGGTCAGGTCTACGACCTCCTGGCCGTTCTCGGCGAAGGTCTGGATCCAGCCTATGTCACGCTCGGCCATGATGTCGCTGTGGTCGTTCCAGATGCTGATGGGGCCGCTCAGGGAGCGGTTGGCCGTGGCCATGACAATGGGCATCCTCAGGGATGCGGCGATGAAAAGGATCTCGTGCATCAGGGCCAGGCCCTGGCTGCTGGTGCTGGTGAAGGTGCGGGCGCCCGCCGCGCTGCTGCCCACGCAACAGCTCATGGCCGAGTGCTCGCTCTCCACGGGTACGAACTCCGCGTCCAGGCGGCCGTCGGCCACCATTTCCGACAGATGCTCGACTATATGAGTTTGGGGAGTGATGGGATATGCCGCCACCACGTCCGCGTTGCAAAGTCCAACGGCCTCGGCGCAGGCCAAAGATACCTCAAGCCCCACACGCCGGCCCATATTTGTCCTCCTCCTTCTCTTCTTTCCAGCTGATGGCGTCCTTTGGGCATTCTTCAATGCAGATGCCACAGCCCTTGCAGTAGTAACCATCCCAGGTGTAATAGCCCTCGTCCTTGGGGTCGGGGCTATAAGCCATATCTGGGCAGATGATCCAGCAGAGGCCGCATTTGATGCAGGTCTCCCGGTCGGTCACCGGGTAGCGGCGGCTGCGCCAGTCGCCGGTGTTAAAGCGGCGGCTGGAGCCCGGTTCGGTCCCGGCGCAACCCAAGGCCAGATCTTTCCATGGAGTCATGCCTTCGTCGGCCATGATCCTACTCCTCGATTACGGTTTCGGAATATGCCCGATTCAGGGCGTTCCAGTTTTTTGCGGCGATCTTGCCGAAGCGGTGCTCTAGGGGCCCCTTGATGGAGGCCAAATCGATAAGACCCGCCGCCTTTAGCAGAGCGCCCAGCATGGTGGTGTTGGTGATGGGCACCCCCAACTCCTCCTCGGCGATCTTGCCGGCGTCCACCACCGCGGTGCGGCCGTTGAAGCCGCACTCGCCGCGCACCGCGCTGACGTCCTTGGCGCTGTTGGCCACCAGGGTGCCGCCGGGCTTGAGCCCGTTCTTCACCCCGCCGGTGGCCAAGAGGGAGGGATCCAACACCAGAACCACGTCCGGCTCGTAAATCTTTTCACGCAGCCTGATGGGCTTGTCACTTATACGTAGAAAGGCCTGAACCGGCGCCCCGCGGCGCTCAGGGCCGAAGCTGGGGAAGGCCTGTGCGTACTTGCCCTCCTCTATGGCCGCCAGGGCCATCAGCTCGGCCGAGGTGACAGCCCCCTGGCCGCCACGGCCATGGAAACGAACCTCAATCATGGGAAACTCCTTGTAAAATTGCCTTCTCATGCAGGTCGAAGTCAAGATTCTATAGGCAGGTTCACGCGCCTGTCAAGGCGCGTGGTGAACCCGGTTCAGCTTCGGGAAAATGTGATGGTCAGCGCCGGTCGCCCAAGACCCGAAGCAGCATTAAAAACAGGTTGATAAAGTCCAGGTAGAGCTTCAGCGCCCCCACGATGGCCATCTTGCTGCCGGTCTCCTCATCCATCTGCCCGGACAAGGCGATCTGCTTTAGCGCCTGGGTGTCATAGGCGGTGAGCCCCACGAAAAGGCCCACGCCCACGTAGCTCACGATCCAGTAGATCATGGGCGAGGCCATGAACATGTTCACCACCGAGGCGATGATGATGCCGATGAGGCCCATGAACAGGAACTGGCCCCAGCCGCTGAGATCGCGCTTGGTGGTGTAGGCCCATACGCTGACCGCGCCGAAGGTCCCG
Source organism: Pseudomonadota bacterium (assembly GCA_018896025.1). GTDB lineage: Bacteria > Desulfobacterota > Desulfarculia > Desulfarculales > Desulfarculaceae > Desulfoferula. The sequence continues at coordinate 1,945 of JAHIND010000004.1, read as the reverse complement.
GCGGTGATCAAAAAGGTGCTTACCAACGAGGCCTGGGTGTAGAGCAGGAATATAAAAGACAGGGTCAAGCCGTTGAGTCCGGAGTACAGGGCGAACAAGAGCCCGGCCGTGGAGGAGCTCAGGCGGTTGATCATGCCGCTGATGCCGAAGACCAGGGCCAACTCGCCGATGGCCAGCACCCAGAAGAGCATGGTGGGGCCGCCGGTCTGGGGGTTGAACAAGGCGCCTATGACCGCTTCGCTGCTCTGGGCCCACCAAGCCACCAGGCCGGTGAGGGCCAGGCCGCCGGCCATCCAATTGTACACGCGGCGCATGAAGGCGCTGACTATCTCCTGTTGCTGGGTGCTGAGAGCGGCCGGTAGCGGCGGAGGGGTGAAGGTGGTTTGCATATCGGCTAACACTCCGTGATCAATTAAATCCATTAGATATATGGTCACAACTCGCCCTAATACTAAGGCCCGACCAGCCCCCGGTCAACCGAATCCGGGGGAGCTTGCCCTGGCCGGTGCGCGGCGTTTACCATGGGGCAGGTCGTTTTGATCCAAAAGCCGAGGGGAGCTCAGATGTTTAGCTTGAAAAGGCCCTGGCCCGTGGCCCATCGCCTCGGGGGGCGGCAATGATGAACCAGCGGCCCTACACCCTTGACCGGGTGGTGCGCCTGGCCCTGGGCGGGGCGGTGCTGGTGGGTCTGGTGTGGTTGCTGTCCTATCTCAGCGACGTGCTCATACCCTTCGCCGCCGCCCTGGTGCTGGCCTATCTGCTCAATCCCCTGGTGGATCTGTTGCAGCGCCTGGTCAAGAATCGCCTGACCGCGGTGCTCCTGAGCCTGGTCCTGTGCCTGGCCGCTGGAGTGGCCCTGCTGTGGTGGGTGCTGCCCCTGGTGGGCCAGGAGATAAGCCGGGCCGCCGTGCTGGTGCAGGACTTGGCCAACAACTCGGCCTTGGCCCAAAAGGCGGCCCATGAGCTTCCCGCCAAGCTGTGGCCCATGATCCAGTCCATCCTGGACCGCCCGGCGGTCAAGGAGTTCCTGGGCTCCAGCGACATGTGGAGCATGCTGGGCTCCCTGGCCCGCAAGATACTTCCCGGCCTGTGGGGCCTCTTAAGCCAGGTGGGCAGCTTCTTCGCGGCCCTGGCCGGGCTGGTGGTGGTGCTGCTCTACATGTTTTTCCTCATGCTGGACCTGGACCAGATCAACCAGGGCTGGCGAGATTCCCTTCCCCCGGCCTACCGCCAGCGCACCCTGGAGCTGGTGGAGGACTTCACCGGAGCGCTCCGCAACTATTTTAGGGCCCAAGCCGCGGTGGCCGGCCTGGTGGGCATCCTTTTCGCCATCGGCTTCGCCGTTATCGGCCTGCCCTTGGGCATATTGCTGGGCCTGTTCATGGGCCTGTTGAACATGGTGCCCTATCTGCAAATGCTGGGTCTGGTGCCCGCCTTTTTCCTGGCCATTTTGGCCGCGCTGCAAAGCGGGGAGGGCGTGTGGCTCATGCTGGGGCTCACCGCCGGAGTCTTCGCGGTGGTGCAGGTCATCCAGGACGCCATCCTCACTCCGCGCATCGTGGGACGCACCATGAGCCTGAGCCCGGCTTTTCTGCTGCTGTCGCTGTCGGTCTGGGGCAAGCTGCTGGGCTTTTTGGGCCTTTTGCTGGCCATACCCTTCACCTGCCTGGCCTGGGCCTGGTACCAGCGTTTTGTGGTGAAAAAGGGCTCGGAAAAGCAGCAGACCCTGGGGTTTTAAGAGGCGGGTGCAAAAAAACAGGGCGTCCGGATGCACCGGACGCCCTGCTTAATTTATAAGCCTTGGCCTAGCTGTTGTTAGCAAGGACGTTGTTCACAGTTTGCCAGTCTTGAGATTGGCGGTTTGTATTTAAGAGCGGTGTGTGGCCTTGTCTGGTTGTAGTAATCCAGCCATGGCCCCAGCCGCTCATTTCTTTCCTCCGAGGTT
>JAHIND010000035.1 GCA_018896025.1 Pseudomonadota bacterium | reverse complement strand
TGGGCTTCGCTCCGCTCAACCCAACCTACGCTATGGCTCGGAGAGTGATAGCGCCTGCTTTTTACAGAGATTGCTTCGTCGCGGCGGGACGCCGCTCCTCGCAACGACAAGGCTGTTTTTTACTGGCGGCAGATGTAGGGGCGGGGTTTATCCCCGCCCGGCCTGCTCTTGGCGGCCGGCGAAGCCGCGCGCAAGGCCTGCTTAAAACCCCAACCTTAACCTACGATCCAGACGGCAATATCCCTGGCCTTGCCCATTACCTTGTCGCTGACGTGGCCCAGGAAGAAGGAGCGGTTTTCGCCCCGGCGGCCCAGGACCACGGTGCCGTAATCGCCTTTTTTCACCTCGTCCATGATGGCCCCGGACACCGACATGCCGCCCTCGATGGTCTTGGTCTCCACTTGGTCGGGGCTCAGGCCCGCCTGATCCAGCACCTTGAGGGCCCTGGCGTAAAAGTCGTCCATGCACTGGGCGTCGGAGTGCATGATGTCCGCCTCAATGCCTTCGGCCAGCTCGGTTTCAATGAAGTCCAGGGTGCAGTAGTTGCCCAGGGAGGCTCCCACGTGCAGCAGGGTTATCTTGCACTCGGGGTTTTCGCCCAGCATGAAGGCCAAGTGGTCCACCGCCTTGAGCGAGCCCTCGCTGCCGTCCACCGGGCACAGCACCTTCAGGCTGGTCACCTGGCCGCCCACCACCCACAGGGGCAGGCGCTCGGAGTGCTGCACCACCTTGTTGGTCACGCTGCCCAGGAACAGCTCCTGGGCCTTGGAGATGCCCCGGCGGCCCAGCACCAGGGCGTCGTATAGCCCCTGCTCGGCCTCGAAGAGGATGTCGCGGGCCGCGTCGCTGCTGCGGGGCAGGGGCTTTTTCTCCACCGCCTCGGGGTCCATGCCGTGGCGCACCAGGTGCTCGGTGCACTTGTCCAGCACCACGGCGGCCTCCTTGCGGTTGCGCGTCTCCAACTCGCGCAGGCGCTTGAAGGACTCGGGGTCGCGCTGGCCCTCCCGGCGCAAATAGGGCGGCACCGGGTTCATGATGTAGAGCAGGGTGACCTTCAATTCCCGGATCATGGCCCCTTCCATAAGCCCCACGTAGTCCACTGCCTTGAGGGCCGCGGGTGAGCCGTCCACCGCCACCAGGATTTTTTTGTCCACCATGCTCCTCCTTTAAATAATGCCCAGCTTCATGGCCCCGATTTTGGCCCGCAGATGCTGCATCTGGGTGCCCAGCATCATCTTTTGCTGCTTCAGGTGGTGAATCTCGGCGGCGTGGTTTTCTCCGTGGGTTGCCTCGGCGATCATGAGCTCCTTGACCTGGGCGGCGCATTGGGCCTGCTCCTGGGCCAGGGCCTCGATCTCGGTTTCCAGCTGGGCGATTTCGTGATGCCGGTCGTTTGTTTTCATGGCTGTTTTCCCTCGGCGGCCCCGGCCAGGGCCGGGCAGGCGTCCAAATTCTGTTGAGCCAGTCCCCTGAGCTTGGCGTCCAGGCAGTCCAGCAGGGCCACCAAGTCGTAGGGGTTTTTGATCTCGTCCTTTTTCTGCTCGTACACCCGGTCGCGCCAGTCGTAGTCCAGGTAGACCAGGCCGGTCAGGCCCCGGCGCCACTCCAGATCCAGGCTGGGGCGCTTGGCCGCGGCCAGGCGCTGGTAGGAGCGCTCCATGGCCTGGTACAGGGCTTGGCGGGCGGCGGCGATCCCCTGGCTGTCCGCTGGGGGAGTGCGGGCCAGGTCGCGGATGGCCTCCTCCACTCCCAGGAAATATGGCTCCAACTCCTGAGCATAGTAGTATAAACGGAGCTTTTGGAAATATGATAATTCCCGGCCCTTGGCGATAAGCTCGTCGCGGCCCAGGCGGCCGGAGCGCACCCCCTCGGTGATTTCGCGCTCTCCGTCCACGGCGGGCGGGACCTGGGACGTCTTCTCCTGGGCCAGAACGGGAGGGGGCGCGGCGGCCAACAGGCTCGCCAACAGCAGGGATGGTAAGTATATTAGGCGGATCATGACTAAAATTCTAACCTCACTTGGTGGCGGGCACCAAGCCCCCGTCGGGACAGGTAAGGGTTTTTTATAAAAAAAGATTTACAACACAGTCACATTATAGCTACATTGCGGGGGCGATTTGTTGTCAACCCCGGCTAAATGGGCTATAAGGAAATTACTAAGGTTAGACCTTAGGCCTAAAGGGCGGTAAGCCCTTTGCGGGGAGATTGCATGCTTTTTCTGACTCCTGAACAACATGAGCTGCACCAGCGGGTCAAGGCCATGGTGCGCGAAAAGATTGCCCCCATCGCGCGCCGCATCGAGGCCACGCCCGAGTTCCCTCAGGACGCCTACCAGGCGCTGTCCAGCGAGAAGCTTTTCTGCCTTTCCATGCCCAAGGAGTACGGCGGCGCGGAAGGCGACGCCACCAGCCTGGCCCTGATGGTGGAGACCATAGCCACCGCCAGCCCCAGCTCGGCCCTCATGGTTTTCGTGACCAACGCGGTGGTGCGCACCATAGCCATCACCGGCACCAGGGAGCAGAAGAAGCGCCTGTTCGGCGAGCTGAAAAGCGGCGACGTGCCCATGGGCTTTTGCCTCACCGAGCCCGACTTCGGCTCCGACGCGGCCAGCCTGCAGACCAAGGCCGAGCCCACCGAGGGCGGCTATCTGCTGACCGGCAGCAAGACCTACATCACCATCGGCCCCCACGGCCGCTACTACCTGGTCTTCGCCCGCACCGGCCCCGGCCCCAGGGCGGCGGGCATCAGCGCCTTTTTGCTGAAGCGCGACGCGCCGGGCGTGACCTTCGCTCCCCCGGAAAAGAAGATGGGCCTGCACGGTTCCATCACCAGCCAGATGTTCATGGACAAGGTTTTCGTGCCCCAGGAAAATCTGCTTTGGCCCGAGGGCGAGGGCTGGCGGGTCTTGGCCGACGTGTCCAACCCCATGCGGGTGTGGGGCGCGGCCTCTCTGGCCCTGGGCACCGCCCAGGGGGTGCTCAATGACTGCCTGGAGTACGCCGCCAAGAACCGGCTGTTCTCCGAGCAGGGCATCGCCTTCGTCCTGGCCGACATGGAGATGAACATCGAGGCCTGCCGCAGCCTGAACTACCGCGTGTGCCGCCTGGTGGAGGACCACCGCTCCAGCGCCCGCCAGGTGGAGTCCATGGTCTCCATGGCCAAGTGCTTCGCCGCCGACACGGCCATGAAGGTGGCCGACCTGGCCTACAACGTCTTGGGCAACGAGATGGCCCGGGCCGAAAACGCCTCGGCCCAGCTTTTCCGCGCGGCCAAGGGCATTCAGATTTTCGACGGAAGCAACCAGATCCAACGCCTGATAGTGGCCCGCAACCTGGCCGCCAAGGGCAGAGAGCTCGTATAGGACGCCCGGTTAATCCGGGCCAAACACATACCAGGCCCAAACCGAGGGGACCAGAGGACGGCCCCTACTTTTAGGGAGGATTAAGCGAAATGGATTTTAAGCTGAGCGAAGAGCTGACCATGCTCCGGGACATGGTGGCCGATTTTGCCAAAGAGCAAATCGCCCCCTATGCCGACGAATGGGACGAAAAACACTACTTCCCCTATGAGGAAGTGGTCAAGCCGATGGCCGAGCTGGGCCTGTTCGGCACGGTTATTCCCGAGGAGTACGGCGGAAACGAGATGGGCTGGCTGGCGGCCATGATCATCACCGAGGAGATCGCCCGCGCCAGCAGCAGCTTGCGCGTGCAGATCAACATGAACACCTTGGGCTGCGCCTTCACCATCTTCCGCTACGGCACCGAAGAGGCCAAGAAGAAATACATCGAGAAGCTGGTCACCGCCGAGTACATGGGCGGCTTCGGCATCACCGAGCCCAACGCGGGCTCCGATGTCATGTCCCTGAAGTCCACCGCCGAGGACAAGGGCGACTACTGGCTGCTCAACGGCTCCAAGACCTGGATCTCCAACGCCTCCACCGCCCATTGCGTGATCTACTACGCCTACGCCACCGTGGAGGACAAGAAGAAGCTGTGCGCCTTCGTGGTGGACCTGCGCAACGAAAACGGCGACCAGGCCGAGGGCGTGAGCGTGACCGACCTGGACAAGATGGGCAGCCGCTCCAGCCCCACCGGCGAGATCTACCTGGACAACGTGAAGGTGCCCAAACAGAACATGCTGGGCAAGGTGGGCGACGGCGCCAAGATCGTCTTCGGTTCACTGAACCAAACCCGCCTGTCCGCCGCGGCCGGCGGCGTGGGCCTGGCCCAGGCCTGCCTGGACGAGTCCATCAAGTACGCCAACGAGCGCGAGCAGTTCGGAAAGCCCATCGGCACCCTGCAGATGATCCAGGACCAGATCGCCCAGATGGCCATCGAGATCGAGGCCGCCCGTTTGCTGGTCTACAAGGCCGCCGTGCAAAAGGACGACGGCATGCTGGGCAACACCCTCGAGGTGGCCATGGCCAAGTACAAGGCCGGCGAGACGGCCAACATGTGCGCGGGCTACGCCATGCGCATCCTGGGCGCCTACGGCTACAGCACCGAGTACTCGGTGGCCCGCTTCTACCGCGACGCGCCCACCTACTTCATGGTCGAGGGTAGCGCCAATATCTGCAAGTTCATCGTAGCCATGGACGCGCTGGGCCTGCGCAAGGCCAACAAGTAAGGAGAATACGCAAGGTCGCGCCAGTGGAGCCCCAAAAGCGCCCCGCTGGTCGGCCTTGCCTTTAATCCTTGCAGCCAGCCGGGCAAAAAAAGCGCGGTGTCGTTGCGAGGAGCGTAGCGACGAAGCAATCTCTGCTCATGGAATATGGTCACGCCAAAGCAATATTGGGTCTACATCCTGACCAACAAGGGCAACAAAGTCCTGTATACGGGCGTGACCGGCAACCTCACCCGGAGATTGGCCGAGCACCTGGAGGGCCGCAGCAAATTCACCGCAAAGTACCACGTGAACAAGCTGGTCTATGCCGAGACCTACCAAGACGTGGACCAGGCCCTGTCCCGCGAGAAGCAAATCAAGGGCGGCTCGCGGCAAAAGAAAATCGAGTTGATAAAGGAAGTGAATCCTTACTGGCGAGACTTGAGCGGGGATCTTTGGTGACACCTGCGCCAAGGCAACGGTGCGAGACTCCTCACCCTGAACCGAGATTGCTTCGCTTCGCTCGCAACGACAAAGGGTGTTTCTCTTATCGACTTTATGGATATGGATAACCAGCTCCCTAAGGAGACATGAACCATGCATCCGTATTTCAAGAATATGCCCACCTTCGGCAAGGTCCTGACCGACAAGAAAAAGGCCAAGGCCGAAGACAACAAGAAATCCATCCTGGAGGTCGAGGCCAAGATCGCCGAGGAGATCTTGCGCGTCAAGAACGCCGGTCTGCCCGCCGAGAAGGTCCACTCCCGCGGCCAGATGACTATCTGGGACCGCATCGAGCACCTGGTGGACCCCGGCACCTTCCGGCCTCTGCACATTCTCTACAACCCCAAGAACAACGTGGAAGGCACCACCGGCGTGGTGGACGGCCTGGCCAAGATCGGGGGCAAGTGGTGCGTGCTGGCCGGTTTTGACAACAAAGTCATGGCCGGAGCCTGGATCGCGGGCCAAGCCGAGAACCAGCTCAGAATTACCGACCTGGCCAAACGCCTGCACATTCCCCTGGTGTGGCTGGTCAACTGCTCGGGCGTCAAGCTCACCGAGCAGGAAGAGGTCTACGCCGACCGCCGGGGCAACGGCACCACCTTTTTCCGCCACGCCGAGCTGGAGAAGCTGGGCATCCCCATCCTGGCGGGCATCTACGGCACCAACCCCGCGGGCGGCGGCTACCAGGGCATCAGCCCCACCTACCTCATCGCCCATAAGGACTGCAACATAGCGGTGGGCGGCGGCGGCATCGTGGGCGGCATGAGCCCCAAGGGCGGCTTCGACGTCGAGGGCGCCGAGCAGCTCATCGAGGCCACCCGCCACTTCAAGGAGGTGCCGCCGGGCAGCACCCCCATCCACTACGACAAGACCGGCTTCTTCAAGGAAGTGCACGACACCGAGGAAGGCGTTCTGGATGCCATCCGCACCCATATGAAGCAGATGCCCGCCTACGACCTGGACTTCTTCAGGGTGGACGAGCCCAAGGAGCCCATCTTCCCGGCGGACGACCTGTACTACCTGGTGAACTTTAACCAGAAGATGGCCTACGACTTCGACCAGTGCCTGGCCCGTCTGGTGGACGGCTCCGAGCACATGGAGTTCAAGCCCGGCTACGGGCCTGAGATCTACACCGGCCTGGTGAAGGTCTCCGGCCTGGTCATGGGCGTCATCGGCAACCGCCAGGGCTTCCTGCCCGCCGGTTATCCCGAATACGCCAATGGCGAGTACATGGGCATCGGCGGTAAGCTCTACCGCCAGGGCCTGATCAAGATGAACGAGTTCGTGACCCTCTGCGGCCGCGACCGGGTGCCGATCATCTGGTTCCAGGACACCAGCGGCATCGACGTGGGCGACGTGGCCGAGCAGGCCGAGCTGTTGGGCCTGGGCCAGAGCCTGATCTACTCCATCGAGCAGACCGAGGTTCCCATGATGCTGGTGCTGCTGCGCAAGGGCACCGCCGCCGCCCACTACGTGATGGGCGGCCCCACGGCCAACAACCACAACGCCTTCACCCTGGGCACCGCCACCAGCGAAATCTACGTGATGCACGGCGAGACCGCCGCCGCCGCCTCCTTCTCCCGCCGCTTGGTAAAGGAGAAAGACGCGGGCCGCGACCTGCAGCCGGTCATCGACAAGATGAACGACCTGGCCCAGGAGTACTACGACAAGTCCCGCCCCTGGTACTGCGCCTTCCGGGGCTTCGTGGACGAGGTGGTTCCCTACCCCGCACTGCGCGGCTACCTGGAGGCCTTCGCCGAGGCGGCCTACCAGAACCCCAACTCCCTGTGCCCCCACCACCACATGATGCTCCCCAGGATCATCAAGGGCTGAGGCGAGGTTAGTAAGATAACCGGGGAAACCTTTTTTCAGTGAAAAAAGGTTTCCCCGGACCCCTTCCCAAAAAGCGTTCCGCAATATTGCTCACGCAATATTGCGGCGTTTTTTTGAGTGTGTGTTGCGTGTTAGGCTGAGAGCAGCCCATCTGTTCGCCGGGAGACGCTCCCGCGAACATCCTGGCCTAGTGTAGGTTGGCGTAGAGGGCGCAGCCCGAAACCCAACGATTCCTTAATTTGCCAAGGAGCGCCCATGAGCGAGCAAAACCAAAAAGAGCAAGTGGACGCCCTGTGCCCCGAGTGCGGCCAGGGGTTCAAGGCCTACGTGGACCGCATCCTGCCCGAGGAGCATCAGGGCCACGGAAACGAGGTGCTGCGAGGCGTGGAGTGCCCCCACTGCGGCTGCCACGAGTGCCGGATAGACGATTCGGTGCGGTGAGAGGATGTATGCCGCTTGCGCGTTGCTGTGAAAAAAGTTATGTAAAATCATAGAAAACGGTTTTGAAAAACGGATGGGCGAGCAATGTTGGCTTTAGACGAAAAAACCAGGCAGGGCTTGGGCGAGTTTTGCCGGCGCCGTCAGGTGCGCGAACTGTCCTTGTTCGGCTCCATGATTCGCGGCGAGGCGGGGCCTGAGAGCGACGTGGACGTGCTGCTGGACTTTGCGCCCGAGGCCCGGCCCACCCTTTTGGACCTGGCGGCCATGCAGCAGGAGTTGGCCGACATCTTCGGTCGTCCGGTGGATTTGCTCACCCGCCGGGGCATGGAGTCCAGCCCCAACCGGCTGCGCCGCGAGGCCATCCTCTCCAGCGCCCAGGTGGTGCATGCAGCGTGATCAAGCCCATCTGACCGACATCCTTTTGTCAGCCCGCCGTGCCATGGACTATTTGGCTGATAAGCAAAAGGAGGATTTTCTAAACGACCAGCAGTGCCAGGACGCAGTGGTGCGCCGCTTGGAGATAATCGGGGAGGCGGCTCGCCGGGTGTCGGAAGCAACCCGCCTTTCCCTTCCCGGCCTGCCTTGGACTTCCCTGATAGGCATGCGCAACATCCTGATCCATGAGTACGACGGCATCGACTTGGCGATTGTGTGGGAGACGGTCCAGAAAGATCTGCCCACTCTTGTCGCCGTCCTGCAACCCTTCGCGCCTTCAGAATAAAGCGGGAAAAGACACTGTCCCCCTTCACCCCTAACCCGGAAGCACCCCATGTCCATCGAAGACCTCAAGAAGAAGACCGGCCAGACCGCCAAGCTGTATTTTGACGGCTACAAGGGCGAGCGGCCCTACGAGCTGTGGAAGAGCTTTGACAAGGGCCTGGCCAAGGACTTGAGCCTGTTCATCACCGGGCAGATGTACGCCCGCGAAAAGCTGCCCCACCCCACCCGCCAACTGGTGGCCGTGGCCACCCTCACCGCCCTGGAGCGCAGCGACGAGCTCAGGCTGCACATCTGGGCGGCGCTCAACGTGGGCTGCGACCCCCACGACGTGGCCGAGACTATCTTCCAGGTGGCCATCTACGCGGGCATGCCCGTGGTCAACCAAGGCCTCAAGGTGCTGCAAGAGGTGCTCACCGAGCGGGGGCAGTGGCCCCTGGACTGAGCCCCGGCCCCAAATTCAGGCTTTTACGCGATGGGCGGCCCTTTGGCGGGCCGCCTTGTTTGACCGTGCGCCTTGCCTCAGACTGAAAGCATAGCTTGAAACTCTGATTGGAGGCATTTCATGCGCAAATCTCTTATCGTCGCCATGTGCGTTTTAGCCCTGGCCGTCTTCGGGAGCCTGGCCTGGGCCCAGTCGGACAGCTCTTCCCAAGGGCAGCAACCCCAGACCTATTACGGCCCCGGCCAAGGCCAAGGCTACGGTCGGGGCATGGGGCCGGGTATGATGGGCCAGGGTTACGGGCCGGGCATGGGCGGACCCGGCATGATGGGCCAGGGTTATGGGCCGGGCATGGGCCAGGGTTACGGCATGGGCCAGGCGTGGCAGAACCTGTCTCCCCAAGACCGTCAGGAACTTCAAAAGATGTTCCAAGAGCACCGGCAGAGCACCCTAAAGCTGCGCCAGGAGTTCGTGACCAAGCACATGGAGCTGGAAACTTTGTGGGCCCAGCCCAAGCCGGACCAAACCAAGATACGTGCGCTGTCCAAGGATCTTAGCGAGATCCAGGGCAAGCTGTCCCAGGACCGCGACGAGTTCCTGCTCCAGTGCCGCCAGAAGTTCGGCGACAAGGGTTGGAGCTGCCCCGGCGGCGGGTATTAGGCTAGGCCGGCTTCGCCAGGCGGCGCTATGCTGCGTTGCGGGCATCGCGCCGCCTCCTCGGCGCATTGGCATATACGCCTGTGGGTCTCGCTCGCCCGACGCCTTGCCTAGCACCTCCTGACTTTGCCGAGTGGCTTCGCCAGGCAGCGCAATGCGCTATGCTGCGGCAAAAAAATCCCCCGCCCGGAACTCCGGGCGGGGGATTGGTCTTTCAGGAGGCTTGGGGGCCTATAGCTTCTTGAGCACCTTCTGGGCCAGCTTGGCCTGGGAGCTCTTGGGGTAGTCCTTGACCAGCTTGCCCAAGACGATCTTGGCGGTGCGCTTGTCCCCCAGGGCCCGGAAGGAGAGCCCCTGCTTGTACAGGGCGGCGGGAACCTGGGCGCTCTTGGGGTAGTGCTTGATCATCTGGTTGTAGGCCAGGATCGCCTCTTCGTACTTTTTCTCGGCGTAGAAACACTCGCCGACCCAGTACTGGGCGTTGTCGGCCAAGGAGCTCTTGGGGTACTTCTTGATGTACTCGGCAAAGCGGTCCCGGGCCGGACCGTAGGACTTTTGCTTGTACAGCCTGATGCCCAGGTCGTAGATGTCCTTGGGCTTGGGCTCGGCCGGGGGCTGCTGGGCGGCGGCCTTGCCCGGCGGGGCCTTGGCCTCGGCCTTTTCCCCGGCCTTGCCCGACGCCATGCCCAGGTAGGCTTCCAGGCGCTTCAGGCGCTCGTCGGTCTGGGCCTGGGCCTTGGCCGCGCTTTCCTTGGCCATCTGCGCTTCCTGGCTGTTGCGCTGGTTGATGGCCTGGCCCAGGTTGTGCTCGCTCTCCTCCACCCGGCCAGACACGCGCATCATGTCCTGGCGCAGGCTGGCCACCTGGGAAACCAGATCGGCCTGGGGCTTGCGGCCTTCGGCGATCTGCTTGTCCAGGGCGTCGATCTTCTGCTCAAGCTGGGCGATCTGGCGATGCTGGCGGGTCACTTGGGACTGCAAGGCCGCGAACTGCTCCGGCTCCACCGTGGCGCAGCCTGCGCCCAGGGCGGCAGCCAGCCACAACACGAGCATGAGGGGGGCCAGCGCTTTTGCCTTCATTTAATCCTCCCGGGGAGCGGTCCGGCCGCCCGGTTCAGTCCTTTATAACAAAGTGGCCCCGGCGGTTTGCCGCGTAGGCCTCCTCGGTTTGGCCCATCACCAAAGGCCGCTCCTCGCCGTAGCTCACCGTTTCCATCCGCTGGGGGCTTATGCCCATGGCCACCAGATAGGCCTCGGCCGCCTTGGCCCGCTTCTCGCCCAGGGCCATGTTGTAGGCGTTGGAGCCGCGCTCGTCGCAGTGGCCTTCCACGATCACCTGCACCGAGGGATGCTGCTGCAGGTAGGCCGCCTTCTCATTGAGGGTCTGCTTGGCCTCGGGGCTCAGGTCGTAGCGGTCGTAGTCAAAGTGCACGTCGGTGTTGACGAACACCTCCTTGAGCTGGGCCTCAGCGCCGCGGGCCTGCTCCTCCTTGAGCTGGGCCTCCTTGAGCCGCTGTTCGCGCAAGCGACGCTCGCGCTCGGCTTCCAGGCGGGCCTTTTCCTGTTGGGTCATGGTGGCGCCGGGGCTGGGCACCGTGTCTTTGCTGCATCCCAGGGGAGCGGCCAGGCCTGCCAAAAGCACCGCCATAGCCATCCAAAGCAGATATTTTTTCACGTCAAAGCCTCCCGCCAAGTGGGTTGTCTGTTTCATTTAACCATGATTCCCCGGGGAGACCAAGCGGGGTCGGTCTGCTCTCCGGGCAGGTTGGTAAGCCGGGTTATGAATTCCCCCCCCGCGGTCATCAGATAGATCTGGTAGCGCCCGGTGCGGCGGCCGGCATAGGCGATGAGCCGGCCGTCCGGGGAAAAGGTGGGGTCTTCGCCGCCGCCGAACCCGGAGCTGACCACCTTGACGTCGCTGCCGTCGGGCCGGATGGTGGCCACCTGGAAGGTGCCGTTCACCTGGGCCTGATAGGCGATGCGGTCGCCCCGGGGGCTCCAGCAGGGAGCGGCGCAGTATTTATGGCCAAAGGTGATGCGCCGGTTGGTGCCGCTGGCCAGGTCCAGCACGTAGATCTGGGGATTGCCGCCCCGGTCGCTCACATAGGCCATGCGTTTGCCGTCGGGACTGAAAGAGGGGGCCACCTCGATGCCCCAGCCGTCGGTGAGGCGTTTGAGTACCTTGCCCGCCACGTCGGCCAGGAAGATGTTGTTCTGGCCGGTGTAGGACAGGGCCGCGGCCAACTGCCCCTGGTGCTGGGGCCTAAAGGCCGGGGTCAGGTTGACGCCGGGCTTGTTGATGATCACCTTGCCGCTGCCTCCGGCCAGGGCGTGCACCAAAATGGCCGGGCGGCGCTTGACGTAGGAGCTGTAGGCCAGCAGGGAGCCGTCCGGGCTCCAGGCGGGGTACAGGCTGATGTCGCCCTTCTTGCTCAGGTTGCGCACCCCGGAGCCGTCGAAGCGCATCAAATAGATTTCCTTGACCCGCTCCCGGGCCCCCACGAAGGCGATCATGGTGGAGTAGATGGAGCGCTCGCCGGTGAGCGCCATGATCACATCGTCGCTGAAGCGGGCCAGCATGGCCCCCAGGTCGGCGGTGCGCCCGTCATAGCGCCGCCCCACCAAGAGCTTGCCTTCGGTGATGTCGAACAGCCTCAGCTCCAGGGTGAAGATGCCGCCCGTAAGCTTGTAGCCGCCGGTGATGAGTAGCTCGGCCCCGATGCGGCTCCAGCGGCGGTAGTCCACCTTTTCCAGGGCCGGAGCGCCCAGGAAGCTCTTGGGGTCCATGAAGTCGAACAAGCCGGTGTAGCTCAAATAACGCTGGAGCATCTGGGTGCCCTCGATCCCGATGGGGTCTTGGGCCGCGTCGGGCAGAGGCTGGAATTGGCTGAGGGCCAAGGGCAGCTTTTTGCTGAAGGGCTGGGTGATGTCGATGTAGACCCGGGCGCTGGCCGGCAGGGCCATCCCCAGGATTAGAAGCGTCAAGGTCAGGGTGGCGATTAGGCGGCGCATTATCTCTCCGCTGAAACTCAGCCGTTAAGGTCCTCGGGCCGGAAACGTAAACCTATTTCGTGGTCGCGGCCCCTGACCACGCTGGGCAGGGGCGGGAAGGGGGCGGCTTTTTCCACCGCGCGCATGGCGCTGGCGTCCAGTCGGCTGTTGCCCGAGCTTTTTTCCAGCCACAGCTTGGCCAGGGCGCCGTCGCGGTTGATACGGGCCACCACCACCGCTTCCAGGTTGGCCCGGCTCTTTACCAGGGCCTCGGGCAGCACCCACTGGCGGCGCACCCGCTCCCATATCTCAGTGTAGTAAACCTGGAAGCGCAGGCTGCTGGTGTCGGCGGCGGCGGCCCCGGCGGCAAAGGCCCCGGAGGCGGCTTGGCGGGTGGCCACCTTGCTTTCCAGGCGGTTCAGGGCGCTGGCCAGTTTGCTCTCGGCCTTGCGCTCGGCGGCCACCTCTTTTTCCAGCTTCTTGAGGCGGCTGGCCAACAGCTTGCTTGGGTCGGGCTGCTCGGCCACCGGCTTGGGCTTGAGCAGCTTGGGCTTATCCTTTTTTAGGGCCACCGCCTCTTTCTTGGGCTCCGGCTTGGCTTTGACCGCGGGGGCGGGCTTGACCGCCGGTTTGGCCGGGGCGGCCTTGGGCGCGGGCGGGGCCGGGGCCGGACGGAAAACCGCCGGGCTCACCAGGGTCACGTTGTACACCGGGGCGAAGACCTTGGGGCGGCTGATGCGCCAGCCGGGCCAAAAGGCCAGCAACAATACCAGCAGCAGATGCAGCCCCAGGCTGACCCCAATGGCCCAGGCCACCTGTTCACCGTCCCAAAAGTTGAAGTGTCTCAGGACCGCGCTGCTCAAGACTTTTTCTTCTTTTGGGGCGGGGGCACCCGCTCCGGCTCGGTCACCATGCCCAGGTTGTCCACTCCGGCCTTCTTGGCCTCGGCCAATACCTGAACCACCACCCCGTAGGGCACGTCCTTGTCGGCCCTAAGGTAGACCCTGGTGCCCGGCTTGCGGGAGGTGATGTTCTTGAGCTTGCCGGCCAGCCCGTCCAGGCCCACCCGGAACTCGTCCAGGAACACCTCGCCCTTTTGGGTGACCGTGAGCACCAAAAGCTCGTCGGAGGTCTTGAGCGCCCCGCTGTCGGTGGCCGGCAGCTTCACGTCCAGGCCCTGGACCATCATGGGCGCGGCCACCATGAAGATGATCAGCAGCACCAGGACCACGTCCACCAGGGGGACCACGTTGATCTCCCCCAGAAATCGGCCCTTGTTGCCAACGCCCGCCATGGCCCTAGCCCTTGGTCCCTTCCAGCTCGGAGGGGCGCACCACCTCCACCGCCGGTCCGTGGCGGCGCATGAGGTCGCGCTCCACCAGGTTCAAGAAATCCTGGCTGAAGGAGTCCATCTCCGCCTCCAAGACCACCAGGCGGCGGTTGAAGTGGTTGTAGAAAACCACGGCGGGGATGGCCGCGAACAGGCCGGTGGCCGTGGCCACCAGGGCCTCGGCGATGCCCGGAGCCACGGTGGCCAGGTTGGCCGCCCCGGTGGCCCCGATGCCTCTAAAGGCGTCCATGATGCCCCACACCGTGCCGAACAGGCCGATGAAGGGGGCGGTGTTGGCGGTGGTGGCCAAAAAGGTGACCGCCTTGCCCAAGCGGGTGCTTTCCGCCGCCTGGGCCCGGTCCAGGGCCCGCTTGAGGTTGGGCATCACCCCCGCGGGCAGGCCGGGTTCGCCCCGGCGCATGCGCATCACCTTGTCCAACTCGCCGTAGGCCACCGAGAACAGGCCCGCCAGAGGGCTGGTGGTCAGGTGCTTGGTCTGGGCCTGGGCCGCCGAAAGGCTGCCCGCGTTCCAAAACAGGTTGTCGAACTCGTGGTTCTGGCGCTTGGCCTCGCGCAGCGATTTGAGCTTGGCCAGGATGAGTCCCCAGCTAACCACCGAGAATACAATGAGAATGAACAGTACGCCTTGCACCACCGGTCCGGCGGACCACACCATTTGCCATACGTCGGCGCCTGTGCTGCCGCCCAGATTGGCGGCCAGGGCGGGAGTGGGAGCGAAGACGGCCAAAAATCCCAAGATATAGTTATGCATTGATACACCTAACCCATCATATTGCGGTTATCTTAGCTTTGGCCGCCTGTAAAGTCAAGGAAGGGGCAATGGCTTTTGCATGAACATTGGCCATGGGGCCCTCAAAAGGGTAAAGTCTAAATTAAGATATACATGCAAGGCAGTTAGCCTGCCATGTCCCGAGTGGACGCGAGGGAGGAAAATTTTGCCGGAAACCTCTGCGAGAGGGCTGTTTTTGGACCTGGACGGCACCCTGGCCGACAGCATGCGGGTGATGACCGAGGCCACGGACCGTTTTCTCAAGGATCTGGGCCTGGAGCGCATGGGCGGCGGCCCTCACCGCTGGGCCGGGCGCACCCCCTACGACATCATGGGAGCCCTCAAGGAGCACAACCACCTGGAGGCCTCGGTGGAGGATCTGGTGGAGCACTACTATAAGCTGGTGGACCAGGCCTACACGGACCAGGCCACGGTGATGCCCGGCGGCCGCCGCCTGCTGGCCGCCGCGGCCCAGCGCGGGGTGTTCACCGCCGTGGTCACCAGCACCCTGCGCTCGGTGGCCGAGGGCTTCTTGGCCCACCAGGGCCTGCGCGAGATGGTGAACGCGGTGGTCACGGTGGAGGACATCCACCGGGGAAAGCCCGACCCGGAGCCCTATCTGCTGGCCCTCAACCTCAGCGGGCTCAGCGCCGGGGAGGTCCTGGCCGTGGAAGATGCCCCCATGGGGGCCATGTCCGCCACCGGTGCCGGGCTCACCACCTGGATCATGGCACCACGGGGGAACGAAAACTTTCCCGAGATAGCGGGGGTGGCCGGTTTCATCAAAAGCCTGGACCAGCTTATTCCCCGGCTGGGATCTTGACTTTTATAAAGCTGTGTCGTAGGGTGAAACGGACTGGTATTGAACACCAGTCCGCAAAACAGGACTTAGTTGCCTCCGTACAAATTACGCGGGCATCAAGTTGGGGGGCGCGCAAGCAGCCCCCTGCCTGCCTCATCGGGAAGGGTTCGCCAAGGCTGCGGCCCGGTGGGGGGACTTTTAGACGGCGAAGGGCCTAAAACCCCTTCGCCGTCATTTTTGTCTATTTTTCCGGAATGTTGAGCCGCTGACCCGGCATGATAACGCACTCGCCCTCCAACTCGTTGGCGTCCTTGATCTCATCTAGGGTCAGCCCGTGGCGCCGTGCGATGGCGCTCAGGTTGTCGCCCGGGCGCACGGTGTAGGTCTCCGCCTCCAGCGTGGGCGAGGGCCCGCCTTTTTGCAGGCGAACGGCCAGGCCCTTGGCCTCCCCCGGCGGCACCACGATGGTGACCCGGCCCTTGGGCAGGTAGCGGCGGCGCAACTCGGGGTTTAGCTCGCGCAGTTGGCGGTAGCTGGTGCCCGCCGCCTTGGCCACCACGGTGAGGTGGACCGGCCGCCTCAGGCTGAGGGTCACGCTCTCGCCGGTCAGGGGCTTCCAGCGCTGCGAAGGCGGCAGGAAGTAGCCGTAGGCCGTCGGCTGGCTCAAGACCAGCTTGGCCGCCAGGATGCGGTAGATGTAGCGCTGGGTCTCCCGGGGCAGGGCCAGTTCGAAGTAGTCCTTGGTGGCCTGCTCCTTTATCTCCTGGGCCACCCGGCGCTCCCCGCAGTTGTAGGAGGCCATGGCCAGGGGCCAGGAGCCGAACTCCTGGTGTAGGTCGCTCAGGTAGGACAGGGCAGCCTTGGTGGCGAAGATGAAGTTGCGCCGGTCGTCGTACCAGCGGTCCACCCTGAGGCCGTGGGCCCTGCCGGTGGCGGCCAAGAACTGCCAGGGCCCCACCGCCCCGGCGGGGGAGCGGATGTAGTGGATCAGGCTGCTTTCGGCCACGGCCAGGTACTTGAGATCTTGGGGCATCTTGGCTGCCTGGAGGCGGCTTTCGATGTAGGGGAAGTAGCGCCCGGCCCGCTTGAGCCACATGATCACCTGGGCCGGGTCGTTGACCACGATTATCAACTCCCGTTCCAACTGCTCGGACACCATGGTCCGCTCCAGGGGAACCCGCACCCCGCACAGGCTCAGCTTGGCGGGCAGCTTGGGGATTAAATAGCGCGGGGACGTGGGAGAGGCCGGGGAAGCGGCGGGGGGCGGGGCGTCGGCCTTGGTCAGGCCGGTGGGTTGACGGGCCGGGGCGGGCGCGCCCCATGCCGCCAGCAGGGCCAGCACGGCTAGGAAAGCAAACAGCCGCTTCATGGGGCGGGCTCCCTAAAATGGTCGTAGCCCATGTAAGTGATGGGCTCCTGTTTTCCTTGCCGGATCAGGGTCACCCCCGGTCCGGGGGTGAGGCGGCCCACCTGAGTTACGGCCAGGCCCCCGGCGGCCTCGGCCACCAGATCGGCCAAAAGCTCCACCCGGTCCGGGTCGCAGGTGAACATCAACTCGAAATCTTCGCCCCCGCCCAGGGCCCAGCCCAGGGCGTCGCCCCCCAGGGCCACGGCCACGGCCATTGCCGACGGGTCCACGGGCACCCGCTCGGCCTCCACCGCCGCCCCCAGGCCCGAGGCCCGGGCCAGGCGGGGCAGGTCGCTGGCCATGCCGTCGCTCAGGTCCATCATGGCGTGCACCGCCCCGGACTCGGCCAATGCCCGCCCGGCCGCCACCCGAGGGATGGGGCGGCGGTGAGCGGCCACCGCGCCGGCGGCGGCGGGGTCGTCCGGGTCGCGGCCCGCCTGCAGCCAGGCCAGACCCGCCCCGCTGCCCCCCAGCCGCCCGGTGACGCACACCGCGTCGCCCAGGCGTCCGCCGGAGCGCAGCACCGGGGTGAGGGCGCCCATGGCTCCCAGCAGGCACAGGTTGATGACCACCTGGGGGGATTTCACGGTGTCTCCGCCGGCCAGCTTCAGGCCGTAGGCCCGGCCCTGGCTCACCATGGAGCCCACCAGCTCGGAAACGAAAGAGGCCTGGGGCCGGGCGGGTAGTCCCAGGGACAAAAAGCCCCAGGCCGGGTCGGCCCCCATGGCCGCCAGGTCCGAAAGGTTGGCGGCCATGGAGCGGTGGCCCACGTCGGACGGGCTCATCAGCCCCAGGTCGAAGTGCACCCCCTGCACCAGCAGGTCGGTGGTCACCACCAGCCCGGACTGGGCCCCGCCCAACACCGCGCAGTCGTCGCCGATGCCCACGGTGAGATCCCCCCCCGCCCCACCGGCCAGAGAGGCCACCAGGTTGATGATTTCCTCTTCGCTGAGGTGGGTGGGGGCGTCGTGGGGCATGGGCTTAACCGCGCTCGTCGGAGGCGTAGAGGAAGTTGATGACCGGTTGCTCGTAGCCGAACAGCTCGTTGTCGTTGAAGAAACGGGCCACTTCCGCCTTGGCGGTCTCCACCGAGTCGCTGGCGTGCACCAGGTTGGCCTGCATACTCATGCCCAGGTCGCCACGGATGGTGCCCGGCGCGGCCTTGCGGGAGTTGGTGACTCCGCACAGGCTGCGGCACACTTCCACCGCCTCCAGGCCTTCCAGGCACAGGGCGATGACCGGGGTGCGGCTCATGAACTCGCAGATGGTGGGGAAAAAGGGCTTGTCGGCCAGGTGGCTGTAGTGCGCCTTGAGCAGGGCCTCGTCAAGCTGGATCATTTTGATGCCCGCGATCTTGAGGCCCTTGGCCTCGAAGCGCGAAAGCACCGTGCCGGCCAGGCCGCGGGCCATGGCGTCGGGTTTGATGAGAATCAGGGTTCTTTCCACGTTATTGCTTCCTTGGGAAAAGTCATTGTCGCTTGGGGTCGATACCTGGGAAAAGGCCACCCGGCCCCTCCCTTGTCCCCAATTTGTTCAGAGCGGGGGGTGCTTGTCAAGGGATGAGGCATTAAGGCCTTTAAACCCGGGCCCATTGGGTTCAAAATAGCCTAGGTGATATCAGGCAAGGAGACGATATGGGCATCGAGGCGCACATAAAGGAATTCAGCGATCTGAGCGTGACCTACGGCCCCTTGGTCTTGAAGGACCTGGCCCTGTTGCTGCTGGGTCTGTCGGCGGCCAAGTTTTTGTATTGGTTGTGCCGCCGCTATCTGCCCCGCCTGGGTATGCAGCCGCGCACCGCCGGGTTGGTGGGGGCGGTGCTGTTCGTGCTGGTGGTGGCTGTGGCGCTTACCTTCTGCCTGCGCCTGATGGGCATGGACCCCCGCCTGGTGGTGCGCCTCATGCTGGCCGCGGCCATCACCGCGCTGGTGCTGGCCTTTCTGCTCAAGCCCCTGTTGCCCAACCTGCCCTTCAAGGTGGGCAACACCGTGCAGATCGAGGGGCTGTTCGGCAAGGTGGAGGGCACCAACCTGTTCCACACCCGGCTCAAGACCTTCAAGGGCCGCACCGTGTTTATCCCCAACTCCAAGGTTCTTAACGGCACTGTGGTCAACTTCCATTTCACCCCCAACCTCAGGGTGGACCTGGACGTTACCGTGAGCTACCAGGCCGACTTGGAAAAGGCCGAGGAGATCATGCTGCGCATCATGAGCGAGCATGAGAACGTCTTGCCCAAGCCTCCGCCGCGCTTCTGGGTGCTGCGCTTCGGCGACAGCGGGGTGGAGATCTCGGGCCGCTGCTGGGTGCCCAACGTAAAAGCCTTCCGCACCAGGGTGGAGTGCTTCAAGCGCATCAAGGCCGAGTTCGACCAGGCGGGCATTCCCTTTGGCCGGGCCCGGCGGGCGGTGCTGTTGCAGTCGGCCGACATCGACGACCCCCGGATATAGCGGCGGCTTCGCCAAGCGGCGCTATGTTGCGGCTTCGCCAGCTGCCCGTGGGCTTGTGTTGCCGGCATCGCTTAGACCTCGGCGTATATAAGAATACGCCTGCGGTATGCGCTCGCCAGCGTGCCGCTGGCGGCGGATCGGGTCGAGAGCCAAGGTGCTACCACATGCGGGAATTGCTCCCGTTGGGACCTCCTTGGCAGCCCAAGCCTTGGGCCGCCTTGCCTAGCACCGCCTGGCTGTGCCGCTAATCCCTTGTCGTTGCGAGGAGCGGCCCCCGGCCGCGACGAAGCAATCTCTGCCCGCGGGAGACGGTCCCTCCTAACGCCAAGGCCCGACCAAGCCACGCCCGCTCCGCCGCCTGTCTCTAGCCAATAGCCGTCATGGCGAGGCCGGGCAGAGGCAAGGGCGCAGAAGGACAAGGCCGCTCGGTCTGCCCGGCCGTGGCCATCTTCCTTTTCCCTCGTCAGGCCTTGGTTTAAATGGCAAGGCCCAACCATCGGCCCTGGCGCGATGCCGCCCCGCCTGGGGGAAGACGAAGATCGCCACGTCGCATCTCTTCCGAGATGCTTCTCGCGATGACGGCTATAGCTGAAAAAAGAGGGCGGGGATAAACCCCGCCCCTACGCAAAGAGTTGTTTTCCGGATGTAGGGGCGGGGTTTATCCCCGCCCGAAAGAGGTCTTTACCAGCGGAGCCTATTGCCCAATTTAGGCCGGTTGGTTTTCAGGCCGCAGAAGTTTTGGCGTAGGTTGGGTAGAGCGAAGCGAAACCCAACACTTCCGCTCAAACGAAAAAAGATCCGGGGCGCGGGGCCCCGGACCTTGCACTTCGACCAGCTTGAACGGCTACTTGACGGAGGCGGCGGGGTAGTCTTTTTCCATCCAGGCCTTGATGCCGCCGGGGTAGCGGTACACGTTCTTGTAGCCCAGTTTCTTGGCCCACATGGCTCCGTTGTGGCTGCGGGTGCACTTGGGGAAACCGCAGTAGACCACGATGACCATGTCCTTGTTGTCGCCCAACAGCTTGGCGTACTTGGCCTTGTCCTCGGGCTTCATCTCGGTGACGTCCGGGATGGGGAACAAAAACTGCAACGCGCCGGGGATGTGGTTCTTCTTGTAGGAGGCCTCGTAGGGCATGGTGTCCACGATGATCATGGGCTTCTTGGCGTCGACCCAGCCCTTGAGGGTCTCGGTGTCCACCACGTCGTAACCACCGCGTTTGACCTCGTTGTAGAAGGTCACCACCAGTTTTTCGTTTTCCAGCTCTTTGTCGCCGAACAGCCCGGCGCTGGCCAGGGAGCCCAGGGCCAGGACGGCGGTCAGGGCCAAGACGGTAATCAGAGCAAATTTTTTCACGTACGCACCTCTCTTGAGTTTGATTGATAGACGTAACGCCAGCCCGCGCCTTCCCGCGCCTCCCGGCGCATCCAGCGCCAGAGGTACAGGTATACGGCCGTGGCCAGCATAATCAGGTCTCGGTAAAGGGCTTGGCGCAGGGAGTCGTGCTCGGCCAGGTCGCTGGTGCTGAAGCAGCCGCAGTCGATGTCCAGGCCATTGAGCGCCCCGAACCAGAGCACCACCGCGAACATGACCAGCATGGCGAAGATGGTGCTCAGGCTGCCCTTGAGGTCCAATAGCAGGCCCGCCCCGGCCATGACCTCCAAGGCCGGAAGCCCCAGGGCGGCCACGGGCACCAGAAACTCCGGGGCCATGGCGTAGCGGGAGATGACCATGGCGAAGGCGCCGGGGTCCATGAGCTTGACCGTGCCCGCGTAGATGAACACCAGCCCCAGGGCGCAGCGCGCCAGGCGGTAGGGCCAGGGGGAGAAAAGCCATTTTTGCGCATCTGCCAAAAGGGGCAATCGCAGCTCCCGGGGTAATGGTAAAGGGGCGGGTTTTGGTTACACCTGAAAGTAATGTGCAATCAGGTACTTGTAAAATAGGAAATATATATGGAAGGCTCGGCCAAGCATCGCGTAAGACGATATGTCACAGGCTGGCTTCGTATTTAAGTAGAGGTTATAATAAGACCTGATTGACTGGGCTGGGGCTTATAACAGATCGGCCCTACTGTACTTTTTGTTGATTAATGATTGTCGGGTCTAATGGGGAGGGTTTGTGACGGCGCAAACGCAGAGAGTGGCTTCGGGGGTCAGCCAACTGGACAAATTGCTGGGCGGGCTGCACATCGGCGACAACGTGGTCTGGCAGGACGACGCGGGCTCTTTGGCCTGGGAATTCTGCCACAACTTCATCCTGGCCTCCCAGGCCCAGCAGCGCCCCATCATCTACGTCACCTTCGACCGCTCTCCCAAGAACCTTCTGGACAAGCTGGGCAGCCTGGCCCACTACCAGGGCCTGACCATCCTGGACTGCTTCACCTGGGGCAAGGGCCAGGGCAGCGAGATATTCCAGCGCTTTTACCAGGATACCGAGGCCCCCTGCCGGGTGGAGCCCATGAAACGGCCCCAGGACCCCGGCGCGGTGGGCGAGGCCCTCTACGCCCTGCACGGCGAGCTGAGCGGCGATGTGCGCTTCGTGTTCGAGAGCATCACCGGCATGAGCGAGCTGTGGGGCGGCGAGGAGGCCATCCTGCGCTTTTACGGCCACGCCTGCCCCCGGCTCTACGAGCTTCAGACCGTGGCCTACTGGATCATGGAAAAAGAGGCCCACTCCACCCGCCTCAAGGCCCAGATCGGCCAGATCGCCCAGGTGGTGATCGAGCTGTCCATCAAGCGCGGCACCACCAGCCTGACCATACTCAAGGCCGAGAACCGCTCCCTGGAGAGCCAGCACCAGCCCCACAACTACTGGGTGCGCGAGCACACCGTGGTCTTCGACCAGCAGCGCCGGGCCACCGGCCTGGTGGAGCTGGGCCTGCGCCTCAAGGAGCTGCGCGCCAAAAAGGGCCTCAGCCAGACCGAGCTGTCCCGCCTGGTAGGGGTGACCCCCTCCACCATCAGCCAGGTGGAGAGCAACCACATCTATCCCTCCCTGCCGGCCCTGCTCAAGATGGCCGAGGTGCTGGGGGTGGAGGTGGCCTCTTTCTTCTCCGAGGCCGCCGGGGGCTCACGCCGTCTGGTGTTCTCGTCCGAAGACGCCTCCGAGGTGCGCCTGGAAGACCTGCCCGAGGGTGTGGTGCAGGCCCAGTTGCTCACCCCCATGGACTTCGCGGGCAAGGCCGAGCCCTACATCATCGAGGTGGCTCCGGGCGGATCGGTGCCCTCGCATTTCTTCGTGCACAAGGGCGAGGAGGTGGGCTATCTACTGGCCGGACGCCTGCAGCTCAAGCTACGCCAGGCGGTGCACAACCTCAAGGCGGGTGACGTGGTCTACCTGACCTCGGAGATGCCCACCCAGTGGACCAACCCCGGCCGGGGGCCTGCCAGGCTGCTCTGGCTCAAAATCAGCTAGTCGGCACAGCCAGACGCCGCAGGCAGACGCCGCAGGGCAAGGCGGCAGGCGAACGAGGGACGCAGGCGTAGTAGACCTACGCCGAGGACCGAGTGACGTCGACAACGCCGCCCTGCGGCGTCTGGCTGTGCCGGTCGGCCGGGCCAGGCGGCGCTATGCCGCGTTGCGGGCTTCGCTCGCCTCCTCGGCGTATTGGCATATACGCCCGCGGGTCTCGCTCGCCAGCGTGCCGCTGGCGGCGGATCGGGTCGACAGCCTAGGTGCCCCCACATACGGTAACCGCTCCCGCCAAACCCCCTTGGCCGCCCAAGCCTTGGGCCGCCTAGCCCACGAACACCTGGCAAATCCGTTAACTCGTTGTCGTCGCATGGCGCGGCCCCGGCCGCAACGCGGCTCTTTGTTCGTTGTGCTGCCTGGCCTTGCGGAGGCTGGCTGTGCCGGACAGCTGGGCCGGGCGGCGTCATGTTGCGTGGCGGGCCGCGTTTAAGTTGTTATTAACCAGGGCAAGTCTCAACTGTTCGTATTACTAAAAATATCCACTATTTTTTAATTTTTTATAATGTTTTCTTCCCGCCAAAACGGCATGCCGCATCAGTATGAATTAAGTCCAGATAATAAGGCAATATTGCCGCAAAAGGCCGAGCAAAAGCTAGGCTATTCGCTGGCGACATGCCCGCTTTCCCCTCCCGCCAATCGATTAAAATATAAAAATAACAATATGTTGTCTAAAAAGGCTTGGGCCGGGGTGGGGCTTGACAAACCATGTGGTTTTGTCAGATAAGGCAGTAGTTGCCTTTCAGTAAAACTAAAAACAGCGGCAAGAATTGCCGCCGCCTTACACGGATCAGGAGGAAATCATGAACCTGCACCGCCCCAACGCCAACGAGGCCCTGCAGACCAAGAACCGCTCGCGCAGCGTAGCCCCCCAGTCGGGCATCTGTTCGCGTTGCGTGGACGGCTGCAAGGGTAATTGCGACATGTTCAACGCCACCTTCCGGGGCCGCGAACTGCTTTATCCCGGACCCTTCGGCGAAATCACCGCCGGGGCGGACAAAGACTACCCGGTGGACTACAGCCACCTGAACATCATGGGCTACGCCCTGGGGGCCGAGGGCTGCGAGGCCAACCCGGACGTGGCCACCTTCCCGTCGGTTAACACCGAGACCAGCTTCGGCACGGCCAACCAGGTCAAACAGACCATGCCCATCTTCACCGGGGCCCTGGGCTCCACCGAGATCGCCCGGGCCAACTGGGAGCACTTCGCGGTGGGCGCGGCCATCACCGGCATCAGCCTGGTGTGCGGCGAGAACGTCTGCGGCATCGACCCCGGCCTGGAGTTCAACAAGCAGGGCAAGGTGGCCAAGGCCCCGGACATGGAGCGCCGGGTGAAGGCCTACCGCCGCTATCACCAGGGCTACGGCGACATCCTGGTGCAGATGAACGTGGAGGACACCCGCCTGGGCGTGGCCGAGTACGTCATCGACAAGCTGGGCGTGGAGACCATCGAGCTGAAATGGGGCCAGGGCGCCAAGTGCATCGGCGGCGAGATCAAGGTGCAAAGCCTGGAGCGGGCCCAGGAGCTCAAAAAGCGCGGCTACATCGTCACCCCGGACCCGGACCGCAAGTCCATCCAGGCCGCCTTCAAGGACGGGGCCATCACCGAGTTCGAGCGCCACAGCCGCCTGGGCTTCGTGGACCAGGAAGGCTTCATGGCCGAGGTTCAGCGCCTTCGGGCCCTGGGGGCCAAGCGGGTCACCCTCAAGACCGGGGCCTACCCCATGCGCGAGTTGGCCATGGCCATCCGCTGGTCTTCCGACGCCAAGATCGACCTTCTTACAATAGACGGCGCTCCCGGCGGCACCGGCATGAGCCCCTGGCGCATGATGTGTGAGTGGGGCGTGCCTGCCCTGTACCTGCACAGCATGACCTACGAGCTGTGCTCGCGCCTGGCCGCCCGTGGCGGATGGGTGCCGGACATCGCCTTTGCCGGCGGCTTCAGCTCCGAGGACCATATCTTCAAGGCCCTGGCCCTGGGCGCGCCCTTCACCAAGGCGGTGTGCATGGGCCGGGCCCTGATGATTCCGGGCATGGTGGGCAAGAACATCGGCCGCTGGCTGGCCGGCGAGGACGGCGGCCTGCCCAGCACGGTGAGCAAGTACGGCGCCAGCAAGGAAGAGATCTTCGTGTGCTACGAAGAGCTCAAGGAGCAGTTCGGGTCTGAAATGGACAACATCCCCTTGGGCGCGGTGGGCATCTACACCGCCTGCCAGAAGCTCAAGGTGGGCCTGCAGCAGCTCATGGCCGGGGCCCGCAAGTGGCGGGTGGACCTCATCGAGCGCCGCGACCTGGCCGCGCTGAGCGACGAGGCGGCCCTGGTCACCGGCCTGGACCACATCATGGACGCCTACCGCGAGGAAGCCCTGGACATCATCGACGCCATCTAGGAGCGTCGTAACCCTTGGCATGCTCATGGACCGGCTCCGCCTTCGGGCGGGGCCGGTCCTTTTTGCCCGTCTATCCTTGACTCTTCGGCGGCAACCCGCCGAAAAGCCCTTTACCAAAGGCACTTGGTGCTCCACAATAGGGTCCGGAGGATTTTATGCGCCGCACTCTGTTGGCTTTGCTTATTTTGCTGCTCAGCGCCGCTCCCGCCGCGGCTTGGCCTCCCACCCTGGGCGAGTTCCGCTCCCTGGCCGTGCAGTCCGCCCCGCCGGGCTGGAAGCTCAGCGACTCGGGCAGCCTGCGCACCGCCGGCTCCTGCGCCCCCCAGCTCATGGCCATTTTCAAGGATCACGGCGCTTATCTGGAGTACCGCCTAGACCTGGACAACCCGGATCAATCGGTGGACGAGAGCGAGGGGAAAAAGATCACCCTGGAAGGTCGGACCGCCGTATATCTGCAAGCCGGGGACTGGCCCCGCTTCACCTACCTCACTGTGTTTCTGCCCGCCCAGGTGGCCAGCTTCACCATCGGGGTGGATCAAGCCTACACCCTGGATGAGATCTCCCAGATTTACTATGCTTTTCCCTTGGACAAGCTGATAGGCCCTCCGGCCAAGGCCAAATAAGAGGGCCTTTGTCTTGCGGCGGGCAATGCCCGGCTGGTTCCCGCTTTTTCCTAGGGGCCTGCCGCGGCCTGGCTTATAATCATTTTTAGTAACCACGACTCGGGAGGAGAGCATGTTTCAGCGCAGCGCGGGCCTTTGCCTGGCCCTCGCCTTGACCGCCTGCCTTTGGTTGTTTGCCGGATGCGCGCCCCCCGTGGTGCCGCAGGAGCTACTGGAGCAGGTGGATCAAAAGCTCACCTTGCCCCAGGTGCGCGACAATCCCCAGGAAAACATGAACAAGATGGTCTTGTGGGGCGGGCGGATCATCCGCACGGTCAACAAGAAAAAGGGCACCCTCATCGAGGTGCTGCAAATCGCCCTGGACTCCCATGACCGGCCCAAGACCGGCTACGAATCCTCGGGCCGTTTCATCGTGGCCATGCAGGGATTCCTGGACCCGGAGATCTACCACAAGAACCGCGAGGTCACGGTGGTGGGCCAGGTGGTGGGCGTGGAGCTGCTGCCTGTGGGCGAGATAAAATACAAGTACGTCCTGCTAAGGGGCAGGGAAGTCAAGCTTTGGCAAATGCGGCCCGATGTGGTGCAGGTCTATCCCACCGGCGGATTCTACGGCGGCTTCGGCGCCGGTCCGGCGTGGTGGCCCATGGGCCCGGGGCCATATCCTTATTGGTTCGCCGGACCCTACGGCTATTGGTAGCCGGCGGCCGGGGCCTCAGTTAAATCGAGTTTAGGGAGGATGAGGATATGAAAGGTTTATTCAGCAGGGCGGCCCTGGGCGCTTGCCTGGCTATTTTGATGCTCGGCCTGTTTGTGGTCCCGGCCCCGGTCCCGGCCGAGGCCAAGGTGCTGCCGCCGGGCAGCTACCGCAATTCCTGCAAGGACTGCTACGTGGACAACGGCTGGCTGAACTGCCGCTGCAAAAACGGCCGCGACGGCCGCAACGACACCCGCATCCACTACACCCGCTGCAACGGCGACATCGCCAACGTGGACGGCTGGCTCACCTGCGGCGGTCAAGGCGGCGGGCAATACCATCGCATGCCCGGCGGCTCCTGGCGCGAGTCCTGCCGCAACGGGCGGGTGCAGGGCAACGAGCTGACGGCCGAGTGCCGCAACGGCAACGGCAAATGGGTGCAGTCCTGGGTATCGCTTAACAAGTGCCCCGGCAACCTGTCCAACCTGGACGGCCGCCTGGTCTGCGAAGGCCAGGGCCATCAGTGGAAGATGCCCGGCGGCTCCTGGCGGGGCTCCTGCCGCAAGGCCCGCATCGAGGGCGACAACCTGTGGGCCGAGTGCCGGGCCAAGAACGGCGACTGGCGGGGCAGCCGGGTCAACCTCAGAGGCTGCAACGACCTGAACAACTGCAACGGCCAGTTGCGCTGCGGCCATTGCCCGCAGAACCAGATCATCCGCTGACCAACCCAAAGCAAAAATCAGCCCCCGCCCGGCACCGGGCGGGGGCTGATTATTTAAGCGGGCGTGGGCTTAGTCTTCGGTGAGCACCTTGTCGTCGTACTCCACCTCCAGCCACAGCTTGTGCTTGGCCTCTTCCTGGGCCAGGGCCTCGAAGGTGTCTTTCAGCTCCGGGATGCCACAGTTGTCGGCCAGGCGGGTGTAGAGCAGGAAGGCCTTTTTCTCCCGCTGCATGGCCACGGTCAGGGCGTCGGCGTAGCTCATGTCCGGGCTCACCGGCGCGGCCACCACGTAGTCGGAGATTTTGAGGTCGGTGATCTGTTTGGCCGCCGGGGCCAGGGTCTTGCCCTGCTTCACGGCCATGAGCTTGTCCTTGTGCCCCAGCTCCTGGTCGGCGAAGCCTTCGAAGGCCTCCTTCATCCAGGGCTTGTCCATGCGCTGGGCCATTTGCAGGTAAAAGGCGCAGGCTTCTTCCTCGCGGGCGATCGCGAAATCCAATACTTCGTCCACAGAGCCGAACTTGCTCATTATTTTTAGACTCCCCATAGGTGGTTTTTGCGGTTAAGCCCCGCGGGGCAAGGTCAGTCTAGCATAACCTGGGCTTTGGCCCAAGGAGCTAAGCCTACCGGGCTCATCCCCTATTATGCACCAGCCGCCCCAGGCCCAGGGACACCAGGTAGACCGCCCCGGCCAGCAGCACGATGATGGCTCCGGCGGGCAGGTCCGGGCCGTAGCTCAGGGCCAGGCCGCCCCAGGTGATGCCCAGGCACAGCACCGTGGCCAGGGCCATGATGGGCCCCAGGCGGCGGAAGAAGTTGGCCGCCGTGGCCGCGGGCAGGGTGAGTAGGGCGATCACCAAAATTATACCCACCACCGTGGACAACAGCACCACGGTGAGCGCGGTGAGCCCCAACAGGAGCAGGTAGTAGAAATCCGCGGGCAGGCCGCGCAGGCGGGCGAACTCCTGGTCGAAGCACACCGCCAAAAGCTGGCGGTACAAGAGCAGGGCCGCGCCCAGCACCACCAGGTCCAGCCCGGCCATGAGCCACAGGTTTTCGGGAGTGACCATGAGGATGTTGCCGAAAAGATAGCTCATTAGCTGCACGTCGTAGCCGGGAGTGAGGGCTATGAACACCACGCCGGTGGCCATGCCCACCGCCCACACCGCGCCGATGATGGTGTCCTCGCGCTGGCGGGCGTGCAGGCTCACCAGGCCGATGACCCCGGCGGCCACCAGGGCGGCGGCCACCGCGCCGTGCAGGGGATGCAGCCAGCCCCAGCCGTGCACCACCGCCAGATAGCGGGCCAGGCCCATGCCCCCCAACACGCTGTGGGCGATGGCCCCGGCGATGTAGCTGATGCGCTTGACCACCACGTAGGCCCCCACCACCCCGCAGGCCAGGCTGGCCAGGGCCCCGGCCAAAAGGGCCTGCTGCAAAAAGGCGTGCCCGGCCACCGCCGCGAGGAACTCACTCATGATGTCCCCCGTGCTCCAGGTCGTGGTCGTGGCGCACCATGCGCACCGGGGCGCCGTACAGCTCGCTGATCAGGCTGCCGTTGATCACCTGGGTGGGATGGATGCTCAGGCTCTGGTTGATGCAGGCCACCCGGCTCACCGCCGGGGATACGAAGCCCAGGTCGTGGGTGACCAGCACTACCGTGACCTTGGGTTGCAGACCGGCCAGGATGTTCATCAGATCCACTCCGCCCCTGGGGTCCACCGCGGCGGTGGGCTCGTCCAAGAGCAATAGCTCCGGCCCGGCCACCAGGGCCCTGGCGATGAGCACCCGCTGGCGCTGGCCGCCCGAGAGCCGCCCGAAGCTGCGGTCCGCCAGGTCGGCGGCCTCCAGCTTGTCCAAAGCCTCCAAGGCGGCCCGTTTTTGCTCCCGCCGCCACAGGCCCAGGCCCGAGCCCATGCCCATGAGGCCCATGAGCACCACCTCCAGGGCCGACACCGGGAAGCTGGGGTCCACCGGGGCGTGCTGGGGCAGGTAGCCCATGCGCCGGCGCACCTTGGCCGGAGCCTGGCCGAAGACCCGCACCGAGCCCTTCTGGGGGGTGAGCAGTCCCAGGATCAGCTTGACCAGGGTGGTCTTGCCCCCGCCGTTGGGGCCCACCAGGGCCAGGAATTCCCCCTGGGCCACGGAGAGATCCACCCCGGCCAGCACCGGGCGGCCGTTGTAGGCGAAATCCACCCCTTTAATATCGATAAGGGCCAAGGGCTCTCTTCCCTAGTGGTCCGAGGGTCCGCTGTTCTGGGCGTCGCAGACCAGGTGGGGGGCGTCGCAGGTGGAGCATCGCTCCACCCGGTGGTGTTGGGCGAATCCGGACCAGTGCCGTTTCTGCTCCGGGGTGAGGATGCCCGTGCCCTGGCAAAGGGGGCACACCCCGTCCAAGGCGGCCAGGATGGCCGAGCGGATGAACTCCGAGCGGTTGCTTATACCTTCCATGGCCGCCACCAGGGCGGGATCGGCCTTGAAGGTGATTACCTCTGGTTTGCCTTTTTTCATATGTGTCTCTTGGTTGCCGGTTCTCTACATGTAATACCATATAATACCGCTTGAACGAGGCGATAGGGCCATAAAACACCCCGACCGGCCAAGGGTGGCCGGTCGGGGCTGGCAAGGGGAGGGAAGTCAGGAGACAGGAACGAATCGAGGTCGCAGGTTTTAGGAGAGGGCCACCAAACTGAGCAGGCCTGCCAGGAGTAACAGGGCCGTGCCGCGCAGGGTGATTTGCACCAGGTGATCGTGGATTACCGGTCCGGGTAGGCCGGCCCGCACCCGCCGCCGCAGGCTCCAGCCGGCGAAGACGACCATGGACCATACCCAGGTGGCTGTGGCTAGCAGCAAGAACATCACCAGATTTCCGTCTATCTTTCCCATGCCGCATCTCCCTTGGCGCTGATCCGCCTTCGATGCTTATAGGGATACCAAGGCTATGTGACGGTGAGGTAACAGGGGTATGAAGGGAAGGTGAAAGCGGAGGGCAGGCGGCTGTTGACACCCGTCCCGCTCCTGAGTTAAGTTAGTATGCAAACTAATTCCGCGAAAGGCGCAAACGGCCCGTGAGCTCTGAGTGCTACGTATTCCTGCTGTCCAAGGCCTATCAGAAGGGGCACCGCCTGGTGCAGGCCCGGCTGAAGCCCTACGGCCTCACCAACCTGCAATACGTGATATTGGAGATGCTCTGGACCCGCCCAGGGGCCAGCGCCGCCGAGTTGGGCAAGGACTTGACCATCGACAAGGCCACTCTTTCCGGCGCTCTGGAGCGCATGGGCGAGGGGGGATGGCTGGGAAAACGGCCCGACCCTGACGACGGGCGCATGATGCGCCTGTTCGCCTCGGCCAAGGCCGACGGGCTGCGCGGGGAGCTGACCGCCCAGCGCCGCGAGGCCAACCAGGAGCTGTTGGCCGGGCTGAGCAGCGAGGAGCGCCTGCTCCTGGGGCGCATGCTCAAGGACCTGGCCAGCCCGGAGTAGGGCTATATTTTTTTGAGGATATCGTTCGTATTCGAACCAAATTGACGGCTGAGTCAACCGCAAGAGGAGGGTGGCCATGGGCTCGTGGCATAAGACCGGATGCGTGCTCTGCGCGCAGAACTGCGGCCTGGAGATGCTGGTGGAGGAGGGCCGCCTTACCAAGGTGCGCCCGGACAAGGACAACCCCCGCTCCAAGGGCTACGCCTGCCGCAAGGGGCTCAAGGTCATCTATCACCAATACCCCGCCGGCCGCCTCACCCAGCCCCTCAAGCGGGTGGGAAGCGATTTCCATCCCATAAGCTGGGAGCAGGCCATAAGCGAGATAGCGGGCCGCCTCAAAGACCTGCTGGGCCATTACGGCCCCCGCTGCCTGGCCTACATGGGCGGCGGGGCTCCGGGGGGCAGCTTCGAGGCCACCTTCGGGGTGCGCCTCATCCGCGCCCTGGGCTCCCACTACTATTATTCCTCCGCCGGGCAGGAGTTCAGCGGGCACTGGTGGGTGCACGGCCGCATGCTGGGCCGCCAGTACAACGTGACCAAGCCCGACGAACCGCGCAGCGAGATGCTCCTGGCCTGGGGCTGGAACGGCATGATGAGCCACCAGATGCCCCGGGCCCGCGCGGTGCTCAGCGAAATAAGCAAGGACCCCCAGCGCCTTCTGGTGGCCGTGGACCCCCGGCGCAGCGAGACCGCGGCCATCGCCGACATTCACCTGGCCCTCAGGCCGGGCAGCGACGCCCTGCTGCTCAAGGCCATGATCGCCCTGATGGTGCAAAACGGCTGGGAGGACGCCGACTACCTGGCCCGCCGGGTGCAGGGATGGGAAAAGGTCAAGCCCTGGTTCACGGGCTTCGACGCGCGCGCCGCCCTGGAGGTCTGCGGGGTGGACCACGACCAGGTGCTGGAGCTTTGCCGTTTGCTGGGCAGTAAGCGCTGGAGCGTGCACCCGGACCTGGGGCTGTACATGGGTCGGCGCAGCACCCTGAACTCCTATCTGCTGATGCTCTTGTGCGCGGCGGGCGGGGTGCTCTGCCGCACCGGGGGCAACCTGGTGCCCGGCATGATCATGCCCATGGGCTACCACGCCGACGAGCGCGACCCCAAGGTTTGGCGCACCGTGGCCAGCAACCTGCCCCCCGCGGCGGCGGGCTCCTTCCCCCCGGCGGCCATGCCCGAGGAGATCACCAGCGGCCTGCCCGAGCGTTTGCGGACGGTGCTGGTCAGCGCCTGCAACCCCCTGCGCGCCTACCCCGACACCGCGGCCTATGAGCGCGCCTTCAAGGAGCTGGAACTGCTGGTGGTCAGCGACATCGTGATGAGCGAGACCGCCCGCCTGGCCCACTACGTGTTGCCCTGCCGCACCTTCTACGAGTCCTGGGACGGCACCTTCTTTCCCAACACCTACCCCGAGGTGTACTTCCAGATGCGGCGTCCGGTGGTGCAGCCGCCGGCCCAGTGCAAGGAGGCCTCGCAGATCTACTGCCTGCTGGCCAAGGAGCTGGGCCTGGTGCCCCAGGTGCCCGGCGAACTGCGCGAAGCGGCCAAGGGGAACCGCCTGGCCTTTGGCATGCAGCTCATGCAGTGGGCCGCGGACAAGCCCGGAGCCAAGACGATGCTGCCCTTCGTGCTGGCCGAGACTCTGGGGCAACAGTGGGACAGCGCGGCTCTGGCCGCCCTGTGGGGCATGCTCATGACCGCGCCCAAGGCCTTTGCGGCCAACGCGGCCCGGGCGGGCTTCGCGCCGGGGCCGGACCTGGGCGACAGGGTGTTCCAGGCCATCCTGGACAACCCCCAGGGCCTGTGGGTCGGCAAGGCCGACCCGGCCCAGGCTTGGGGCGACGTGCGCACCGAGTCGGGCAAGCTGGAGGTGTACATCCCCGAGCTGGCCCAGGAGGCCGAGGCCCTGAGCCCCCAGGCCGAGGCCCGTGACCTGGAGCCGGACCCCGTCTATCCCCTGGTGCTCAGCGCGGGGCGGCACATGGACTACAACGCCAACACCATGATGCGCAACCCCGAGTGGAACCAAGGCAAGCGGGCCTGCACCGTGGCCCTGAGCCCGGCCGACGCCCAGGCCCTGGGCCTGAGCGACGGCCAGGCGGTGAAGGTGACCACCCAGGCGGGGACCCAGAGCGGCGAGTTGCAGGTTAGCGGCCAGGTGCGGCCGGGCACGGTGCTCATCCCCCACGGCTTCGGCCTGAACTACGACGGCCAGGTCTACGGGCTCAACGTGAACTACCTGACCCAGGCCTCCCACCGCGACCCCCTGGGCACCCCGCTGCACCGCTACGTGCCCTGCCGGGTGGAGGCGGCCTGAACGCAGCTTTCCTGCCGATGAAAAATCGCCCCCCGTTGGCGTCGGGTCGTTATGTACGCTTATGGGGATATCTAGACAATGTGGCGGCCCGGTAGCAGGCGTATGAATGAGTGGTTTATGTGGAGAAGCAGGGTGGGCAAGGTAACTAACAGATTTGCTGGGATAATTAATTAACTATACATTGGTTAAAAATATATGGTTGCTCTGGGCACGATAATGTGAACTGATTGGATGAGAGAGATTGTGGTTGAAATATGGGACCACAATGCTATACAAAGAGATAGCGTAAGGTGCCGAGTAGAAAAGGGGGCGTTCCACTTGACTCCAAACGAAATCAATGAGGATGCGATCATTGGCCCAGGGCTAGAAGCCGATGGTAGTGGCGAAGTCCAACAAAATATTAGTGATGATATCCTCGAATCATATGAAGTATATAGTTACCGGCACGCTGCGGCTATCATGGGTAACTCCTTTCCTGAACAGTTGGCGGAAGTTGAAGCCGCACTACGTGAATTTAAAATAACAACTTCCGACATAGCCCAGCCTGGCGGTAACGAATCTATAATCCCGAAAAAATTTTCGACAATGCTTCGGCCATGCGGGTGGTACGAAACCCGTATTCAGGGTGATCTTGTAGTAAGAATAATTGAAAAAAGAGAAGAAATTCTAGAAAATGGAAGGATAAAAAATATTATTCTTCCAGAAAGGTCCCCTGTTGTTTTGGCTAATTATATTGATGGCCATCAGATTGACTATGTTAAGGGTAGAGTCGCCCTAGATCTAGAATGGAACAGTAAAGATCAAACATTTGATAGGGACTTGTATGCGTTTAAGATGTTCCATGAGTGCAATATTATTAGCGTTGCAATTTTGATTACTCGCAGCGCCAAATTGAATGAAATATTTCACGCACTTCCTTTGAAGGGCAAAGACGGCAGCCCGGAACAAAGAAATGGTAAGAATAGAATGTGTATAGAAAAATATGGTGCGAGTACAACGTGGATGGGTAAGCTACTTTATAGGTTAAATGCAGGGCGCAATGGTGGTTGCCCTGTATTGGTTTTTGGTATTACGCCTCACTTGGTCAGCGATTGGCCCTTGGTTTAACGGGGAATAATGGGATGAATGTATCAGACGACTTGCTGGCTAAGGTTGGCAATAAAAAATTCTATACTGTTTTAGCTGATCCCCCGTGGCAGTTTAAAAACAGAACCGGGAAAATGGCCCCAGAACATAAACGCCTTTCCCGCTATTCTACTATGTCGCTTCAAGATATTAAGGATCTTCCCGTGGAAGCTATCGTGCACGACACTGCTCATTTATATTTGTGGGTACCTAATGCCTTGTTGGCGGATGGCTTAAAGGTTATGGAGCATTGGGGCTTTACGTATAAGACCAATTTGGTTTGGTACAAAATTAGAAAAGATGGTGGGCCAGATCGTAGGGGTGTTGGGTTTTATTTTAGAAATGTTACCGAAATGGTTTTGTTTGGAGTAAGAGGTAAAAATGCCAGAACCTTACAGCCTGGCAGGAGCCAGGAAAATATCATTTCATCAAGAAAAAGAGAACATAGTAGAAAGCCTGACGAGCAGTATGATTTGATTGAATCTTGTAGCCCTGGACCTTTTGTTGAACTCTTTGCTCGTGGGCCGAGAAAGGGTTGGTTTGTCTGGGGGGACCAAGCGGAAGATTATGCGCCAAGTTGGGATACTTATTCAAATCATTCACAGTCTAACGTGATTCCTCTTAAAAAAGTCGCTGGCTGACCAAAGCTAGGTTATATGCGACGCCCGGCCCGAAACCGGCCCAAGGGCCAGGCGTCGCTGATCGCCCCTAGCTCTTGTTCAGCTTCTCGAAGGCCCGGCCAAAGGCGTTGTTGAAGGGCTTGGGCGGCTCGGGGCGCTGCTGCTGCCGAGGCTGGCGGGGGGCCTTGCCTCGGCGGGGGGGCCGCGCCTCGCCGTCGCCGTTTTCCCGGCCGGTGAGGTCGGCGAAGGGGTCGCTCTTCATGGACAGCGACACCCGGCCCCGGGCCAGGTCCAGGCCGATCACCACCACCTGCACCGTCTGCTGCACCTTCACTTCCTGGCGGGGGTCGCGCACGAAGTGGTCGGCCAGCTGGCTGATGTGCACCAACCCGTCGTTGTGCACCCCCACGTCCACGAAGGCCCCGAAGTTGGTGACGTTGGTGACCACGCCGGGCAGTCGCATGCCCACCTGGAGGTCCTCCAGGGTGTGCACCCCCTCGGCAAAGGAAAAGGCCTCGAAGCTCTGGCGGGGGTCGCGGCCCGGCTTGGCCAGCTCAGCCAGGATGTCGGTTATGGTGGGCAGGCCCACCTCGTCGCTCACGTAGGCGTCGGGCTTTATGCCCTGGCGCAGCTTGGAGTCGCGGATCAGGTCCTCAAGCTGGCAGGCCAGGTCCTGGGCCATCTTTTCCACCAGGGGGTAGGACTCCGGGTGCACCGCCGAGGCGTCCAGGGGGTTCACCCCGTCCCGAATGCGCAGGAACCCGGCGGCCTGCTGAAAGGCCTTGGGCCCCAGGCGGGGCACCTTGAGCAGTTCGCCGCGCTCCTTGAAGGGTCCGTTGGCATCGCGGTGGGTCACGATGTTCTGGGCCAGGGACGGCCCCAGGCCCGACACCGAGGACAAAAGCTGGGGGCTGGCGGTGTTCACCTCCACCCCCACCGCGTTGACGCAGCTGGCCATCACGTCGTCCAGGCTGCGCGAAAGCTGGCCCTGGTCGATGTCGTGCTGGTACTGGCCCACCCCGATGGACTTGGGGTCGATCTTCACCAGTTCGGCCAGGGGGTCGATGAGGCGGCGGCCGATGGACACCGCCCCGCGCACCGTGAGGTCCAGGTCCGGGAACTCCTGGCGGGCCACCTCCGAGGCGGAGTACACGCTGGCCCCGGCCTCGCTGACCATCACCACGGTGACCTCCTTCAGCTCCAAGGAGCGCACCAGGGCCTCTGTTTCCCGGCTGGCGGTGCCGTTGCCCACGGCGATGGCCTCCACCTTGTAGGTGTCCACCAGATGGCGCAGGGTGGCCTCGGCCTCGCGCACCTGGCCCGCGCCCAGGATGTGGATCACCCCGTGGTGCAAAAGGTCGCCTTGGCGGTTCAGGCAGACCACCTTGCAGCCGGTGCGGAAGCCGGGGTCCAGGGCCAGCACCCGCTTGGGGCCCAGGGGCGCGGCCATAAGAAGCTCCCGCAGGTTCTCGGCGAAGACCTTCACCGCCTCTTCCTCGGCCCGCTTGCGCAGCACCAGGCGCAGCTCGATCTCCATGGCCGGGCCCAGCAGGCGCTTGTACCCGTCAATGATCGCCAGCTTCACCTGCTCGGAGCAGGGGCCGTCGTCACGCACGAACATCTTTTCCAGGATAGCCAGGGCGTCCTCCTGGGCCGGGGCGGCCCGCATGATCAGGTGCCCCTCCTTGGCCCCCCGGCGGATGGCCAGGATGCGGTGCCCGGCCGCCGTGGCCGCCGGTTCGCTGGAGTCGAAGTAGTCCTTGAACTTCTGGCCCTTTTCTTCCTCGCCGGTGATCACCTTGCTGGTGAGCATGGCCTTGTCCTGGTACAGGGCGCGCATGGCCGAGCGGGCCTCACCGTCTTCGTTGATTATCTCGGCGATGATGTCCCGGGCCCCGGCCAGGGCGTCTTCGGCGCTGGCCACCTCTTTTTCTGGGTCGATGAAGCCCTGGGCCTCGGCCTGGGGGTCGCTGCCCGCTTCCTGGGCCAGGATGAACTGGGCCAGGGGCTCCAGGCCCCGCTCCCGGGCGATCATGGCCTTGGTGCGCCGCTTGGGCCTGAAGGGCAGGTACACGTCCTCCAGCTCGGCCATGGTGGCCGCTCCCTGCACCTTCTGGTCCAGC
Source organism: Pseudomonadota bacterium (assembly GCA_018896025.1). Lineage (GTDB taxonomy): Bacteria > Desulfobacterota > Desulfarculia > Desulfarculales > Desulfarculaceae > Desulfoferula. The sequence continues at coordinate 267,037 of JAHIND010000035.1, read as the reverse complement.
TCGGGGGTCAGCAGGTTGCGCTCGGTGAGGGACTTGACGATCGCCGCCCGGCGGGCGTCCAGCTCCTTGAGCTGGGTGAGGCGGTCGCGGATGGCGATTACCGCCACCTCGTCCAGGGAGCCGGTGGCCTCCTTGCGGTAGCGGGCGATGAAGGGGACGGTTGAGCCCTCCTCCAGCAGGTCGGCGGTGGCCCGCACCTGGCCCAGGGAGATGCCCAGTTCACTGGCTATTTGAATGAGGTTTTGTTCGCTGGCCGGGGAGATCTCGCTCAATTAATTAATACCTTTGGCTCGGAGGGATAATCAATCGACTTCCAAAGTCGAGTCTGGATTAATAACCGCATACCGGTCCGGTTGCAAGCCCATTAAGACCACCCGGCGCAAGGGCGGGTTGGGTCTGGCATCACAGATGGGCGCGGGGCCCCTTGCCCCCGTCCGGATGGCGAGGGGCCAAAAATAACCGCAGCCGCCCGAAGGCAGCCGCGGTCGGATTGGCAATCAAGATGGGCTAGCGCGGGCACACCGCCGTTTCGGGCTTGCCGCCGTGGCGGATGATGCGGCCTTCCACCAGGTAGACCACCTCTTCGGCCACGTTGGTGGCCTCGTCGCCGATGCGCTCCAAATGGCGGCTGGCCAGGACGTATTCCACGCCTCGGCGGATGACCCGGCGCTCCTCGGTCATCCAGGTGATCATCTCCTCCAGGAAGGTGCGGCACAGGTGGTCCAGCTCGTCGTCTCGGACCAGCACCGCCGTGGCCTTGGCCACGTCCTCGGCCACGAAGGCGTCCAGGCAGGACTTGGCCATATCCCGGGCGATCTCGCCCATCTGAAGCAGAGTGGCCGGGGTCTCGCTGGGGCTCATCTCGGCCAGGACCTCCACCCGCTGGGCCAAGTTGACGGCCTGGTCGCCCATGCGCTCCAAAAAGCTGGTGATCTTGATCACCGCCGATAAAAAGCGCAAATCCACGGCCACCGGCTGCTGGGTGGCCAAAAGGCTGATGCAGCGTTCCTCGATTTCGTTTTGCATCAGATCGATGCGCCGGTCGCCCTGAATAACCGCTTGCGCCAGGGTCCGGTCGCGTTTGACCAGGGCCTGGGTGGCGGTGTAAACGGCTTCTTCTGCCCGGCCGGCCATTTTCAGGAGGTCTTCCTTGACCTCCTGCATGCGACGATGAAAGTACGATAGCCCTTGCATTGACGTTTTCTCCCGAGGGGCGGTCTAACCAAAGCGGCCGGTGATGTAGTGTTCGGTCTGTTCCTTTTGGGGCTTGGTGAAGATTCCCTCGGTGGGACCCATCTCGACCAGGCGGCCCATGTAGAAAAAGGCTGTGTCGTCGCTGACCCGGGCTGCTTGCTGCATGTTGTGGGTAACAATTATGACAGTATAACTCTGCTTTAATTCCTTGACCAATTCTTCGATGCGGCTGGTGGCGATGGGGTCCAGGGCGCTGGTGGGCTCGTCCATCAAGAGCACCTCGGGCGACATGGCGATGGCCCTGGCGATGCACAGGCGCTGTTGCTGGCCGCCGGAGAGGCCCAGGGCGCTCTGGTGCAGGATGTCCTTGACCTCGTCCCACAGGGCGGCGGACTTGAGCGAGCGCTCCACGATGCTGTCCAGGTTCTTGGCTTCCTTGAGACCGTGCAGGCGCGGCCCGTAGGCCACGTTGTTGTAGATGGTCTTGGGGAAGGGGTTGGGCTTTTGGAAGACCATGCCCACCCTGCGGCGCACGTCCACCGGGTCCACGTGGGGGTCGTAGAGGTTGATGCCCTCGAAAAGTAGCTCGCCCTCCACCCTGGTGCCGGGGATCAGCTCGTTCATGCGGTTGAGCAGGCGCAAAAAGGTGGACTTGCCACAGCCAGAGGGGCCGATGAGGGCGGTCACCTGGTTGCGCTTCACGGTCATGTTGATGTCGGTCAGGGCCTGGAAATCGCCGTAATAGAAGTTCAGGCCCCGGACCTCGATGATGGGCCTTTCCGGCTTGGCGCAGGGGCGGCCTTGGGTGTCTTCCAGGCTTTGCGCGGCGGCGCTGGCTTTTACCATTGTTTGGTCTTTCGCATGCGGGTGCGGATAATGATGGCCACCAGGGACAGCCCCAGCACCATGCTGATAAGGACCAGCACCGTGCCGTACTGCAGGGGCCGGGTCTGCTCTATGTGGGTCCCGGCCGTGGCCAATACGTAGATGTGATAAGGCAGGGCCATCACCGTGTCCAGGGGCGAGCGGGGCAGGCCGATGGTGTAGAAGGTGGCCGCGGTGAACATGATGGGCGCGGTCTCGCCCGCCGCGCGGCCGATGCCCAGGATGGATCCGGTGAGGATGCCCGGCAAGGCCGCCGGGAGTACCACCTTGCGGATGGTCTGCCAGCGGGTGGCCCCCAGGCCCAGGGAGGCCTCGCGGAAGGTGCTGGGCACCTGCCTGAGGGACTCTTCGCTGGCCCCGATGATGGTGGGCAGAATAAGAAGGCCCAGGGTCAGGGAACCGGCGGCGATGGAGATGCCCAAATGGAAGTAGCCCACGAACAGGGCCAGGCCGAACAGGCCGAAGACCACGCTGGGAACTCCGGCCAGGTTCTGGATGCCCAGGCGCACGACCCTTAGCGCCCTGCCGTCGGTGGCGTACTCGCTGAGGTAGATGGCCGCGGCCACGCCCAAGGGCAGGGCCACCAAGATGGCCCCCACCGTGAGGTACAGGGTGCCCATGATGGCCGGGAAGATGCCCCCGGCGGTCATGGAGTTGGTGGGCTCGGAGGTCAGAAACTCCCAGCTTATGGCGCTGATGCCGTGGATGAACACGTAGATCAGGATGCCCCCCAGGGCCGCCAGCACCGTGAGCATGATGAGGCGGAACATGGTGAAGGCCAGGTTTTGGCTGAAGTGGCGCGAGGCCAGGGAATGGCGGCTCATAAGGTGGCCGCTCCTTTCTGGTGGAAGCGCTGGCTTATGTAGGCGGCCACCAGGTTGAAGCCCATGGTCAACAGGAACAACACGATGCCGATGGCGAACAGGGCGTGATAGTGCTCGGAGCCGAAGGGCGTCTCGCCCATCTCCGCGGCAATGGTGGCGGGCAGGGGCCGCACCGACTCGAAGATGCTGGTGGGTATCTGGGCCGCGCCGCCGGCCACCATCAAGACCACCATGGTCTCGCCCATGGCCCGGCTCATGCCCAGGATAACTCCGGTGCCCATGCCGGATATGGCGCCGGGGATGATCACCCTGGTCAGGGTCTCCAAGCGGGTGGCTCCCAGGGCCAGGGAGGCTTCCACCAGGTCACGGGGCACCGAGTGCAGGGCGTCCTCGGAGATGGAAGCGATGGTGGGAATGGCCATGATGGCCAGCATCATGGAGGCGTTTAGCACGTTGAGCCCGGTGGGGATGTCCCACCACTGTTGCATCAGGGGCGCGATGACCACCATGCCCACGAAGCCCAGGACCACCGAGGGAAGGCTGGCCAAAAGCTCGACAGCCGGTTTTAGTATCTCCCTGGTGCGGTTCCCGGCCACCTCGCCCAGATACAGGGCCGCGCCCACTCCCAGGGGCACGGCGATGGCCGAGGAAATGACGGTTACGGCCATGGAGCCCGCGATCAGGGGCAAGATGCCGAAATCAGACGGATCGTAGGTGGGATACCAAAACTCACCGAAAAGGAAGTCCTTGACGCTCACCGTGGAGAAGAGCCCCAGCCCTTCCTTGAACAAAAACAGGACGATGAGCGCCATGATGATGACCGAGAAGAAACCGGACACTACGAAGACGCGCCGGATGCGCGCCTCCTGCACGGTGCTGGTCACCTTGCGCTTGGTCAAAGGGGCAACGGCCACCGGCGGGGCGTTGTCTCCGACGATGACTTGGGCCTCAGGAATTTGCAGCATTGGATATCATCCTTGGCAAAACACATCAACTTTGCGCTAAATGTAATGCCCGGATATTTCCTAACGGTGACTGTAATGTTACAGACATGTGACAAAGAGGGCCGGGGAGGGAATTTTGGGAGAAAAAAACGCCCCCGGCCGGTTAAGGCCGGAGGCGCCATGCCCTTGGGCTAGAACTTGAAGATAGTATTGACGAATATGGTCTGGGACGCATTGGTCGTCCCGGGGATGGAATCATCCTCGGGCTCGGTGTTGTAGTAGGTCACAACCAGATTGCCGTACTTCCACATCTTGTACTGGGCCTCCACCTGCCAGCCCTTGCGGTTGACATAGCTGGAGTCGCTGTCAGCGATGAAGCCCGGGGTGGCGTCGGCCTGCACGTTCTTGTAGAGCACTTCGAACTTGAACTTGTCGTAGGTGACAAAGGCGGCTACCCCGTAGCCGGTGTCCTTGTCCTGATAGGGCCCCTCGGCGTCGGAGTTCTGCAGGTACTGGCCCCACATTCCCACCGAACCCTTGGGCGAGAACTTGAAGGCCGCCTTGGCATAGAGGTCCCACACCTGGTAGTTGGTGGTGCGGGTCTCGCCGCCCTCCACATAGGTGGGCGTGCCGTGCAGGTTGGGGGGCAGGTTGCCCGCATCGCCCAGGTCTCCCCAGGAGGTGAAGCCCGCCGCGCCTTCCATGGAGAAGGCTCCGGCCTTGCCCTTTACGCCGATCTGCGCGGCCGGGGCGTAGGTGTTGTTGCTCCAGTCGCCGGGCTGGTTGATGGTCATGAAGGCCGCGGTGACAAAGGGACGCCAGTCGCCGCCCTTGTTGAAGGTGTAGTTGATGAACGCGCCCTCGGGCACCACGTCGCTATCCCAGATGATCTTGGTGGTCATGAAGGGCTGGGGCACCTTGCCGAAGCTGAAGGTCAGGCCCTTGTCCGGCACCAGGGAGGGGGTCCACTTCACATAGGCTTGGTCCACGCCCCAGGTGGTGTATTCGCCGAAGTAGTTGCCCATGGTCTGGTTGGTGCTGGTGGGGTCGTCGTCGCTGCCCAGGGTCATGCGCATGCCCAACTCCACGTCGGGGTGGATCTGGCTGCGCGCCCCGAAGCGCAGGCGCACCCGGAAGCGGTCCCGGTCGGATTTGTCGGTGCCGTTCAGTTCGTCATAGCTGGTGTGCTCGTAGCGGAAACGCACGTCCCCGAAGAAGGTAATGCGCTCCACCCAGCTGGGCAGCTTGTTGGCCGCGGCGGCCTCGACCGCCTGCTGCTGCTGTTGCTGGCTGTGCTGCACCTGGCCCAACTGGGCCTTCATCTCCTGTAGGGTCTGCTCCATGGCCTTGATCTTGGCTTCCAACTCCGCCTGGGTGGCCGCTGCCGCCCAAGTGGAGGGCAGCATGCACAGCCCCAAGGCCAGGGCCGCTACCATCATTAGCCTTTTCATGCTTGCCACTGTTCTCCTCTCCTGCTTACCGATTCCAGTATAAAACAACTCGAGGTTGCAATGCGAGGCTTGGCTGTCATCCAATTGTTCTTACATTCACAACTATTCCAAATATGGTGCACCAGCCCCGGCGGGGCCGTCAAGATGCAAATAATCTTTACTGTAAAGGGAACCGACACGCGCTCGGGGAGGCCGAAAAAGGGCAAAAAGATGGCCCGGGGCTAGGAGCCCCAGGCCTGGGTCCGAGGAGGGATAGCGGCAGGTTGGGTGGGGGCCGCGATCCCGAGGTGGGTTGGTCTAGAACTTGAACACGAAGTCCGCGAAGAAGGTCTGGGAGTCGTTGGTGGCTCCGTTGATCTCGTTGTCGATGGGCTCGGTGTTGTAGTAGCTCAGCTGAACCTTGCCGTACTTCCACATCTGGTAGCTGGCCGAAACCACGAAACCCTTGCGGTTGACGTAGCCGGAGTCGCTGTCGGCGATGAAGCCGGGAGTCGCGTTGGCTTCCACGTACTTGTACCAAACGTCAAAGCCGAACTTTTGGTACTTGACGCCCGCGCCGGCGCCCCAGCCGCTGTCCTTGTCCTTGTAGGGGCCGTCGGAGTCCTGGTTGGTCAGGTAGTGACCCCAGGCGAACACGGAGCCCTTTTCGCTGAACTTGAAGCTACCCTTGGCGTAGATGTCCCACACACCGAAGTTGGTGATCTGCTCGCCGCCGCCCTCGGTCCAGGTGGGGTTGCCGTTGGTGTTGTCGGGCACCTTGCCCACGTCGCCCAAGTCACCCCAGGAGGTGTAACCGGTGGAGGCCTGCAGTTTGAAGGCGCCGACCTTGCCGTGGACACCGATCTGGGCCGCCGGGGCCAGGACGTTGTCGCTAAACTCGCCGGCCTGCTCCACGGTCATGTAAGCGGCCATCACGTAGGGCTGCCAGGCGCCGCCCTTGCAGAAGGTGTACTGCAGGAAGCCACCCTCGGGGACCACGTCGCCGTCCCAGATGACCTTGGAGGTCATGAAGGGCTGGGGCACCTTGCCGAAGCTGAAGGCCAGGCCCTTTTGAGGCACGAAGGAGGGGGTCCACTTGATGTAGGCGCGGTCCAGGCCCCAGTTGCTGTACTCGCCGAAGTAGTTGCCCATGGTCTGGTTGGTGCTGGTGCCGTCGGCATCGGCGCCGGTGACCATGCGGAAGCCCAGCTCCACGTCGTCGTGGATCTGGCTGCGCACGCCAAAGCGAAGGCGGACGCGGAAGCGGTCCTTGCCGCTCTTAACCTTGGTCTTGCCCTCGATTTCGGTGTCGCTGTAGCTGGTGTGCTCATAACGGAAACGGGTGTCGCCGTAGAAGGTCATGCGCTCCACCCAGGAAGGCAGCTTGCTGGTCGCGGCCATCTCCACCGCCTGCTGCTGCTGAACTTGAGTGGTCTGAACTTGGTTGAGCTGGCCCTTCATCTCGTTGAGGGCCTGCTCCATCATTTTGATCTTGGCTTCCAACTCGGCCTGGGTGGCCGCATTGGCCGGAGCCGCCGACCAAAAGCCGATGGCCATCGTAGCCGCCATGAAAATGGCTCCAGCTACCTTGCCAACTCCTCTCATATTTAGCCTCTCCTTTCGGTTGTTTTGGGCGTAGTCGGCCGTCCCGGCGGACCGCCGGCTATGGTTGCTTGAACCCACGGCCCCGCCAAGGGCCGTGGGCTATCTCAGGACAGGAAGGTTAGTTATTTGACCGGGACAAAGCCTTCTTCTTTGGCGATCTTCTGGCCCTCATCGCTCATCACGAAGGCGATAAACTTGGCCGTTTGGCCCTTGGGCTCGCCGTTGGTGAACATGTACAGGCCGCGGGCGATGGGGTAGCTGTTGTCCATGGCGGTCTTGGCGCTGGCGGTCACGCCGCCCACGGTAAGACCCTTGAGCTTGTCGTTGAGGTAGCCGATGCCAACGTAACCGATGGCGTACTTGTTGCCGGCCACGGCCTGGGCCACGGCGCCGTTGCTGGCCTGGAGCTGCGCGTCGGGGCGCACGCGGGTCTTCTTGCCCAGCACCCGGTGGTTCCACACCTCAAAGGTGCCGCTGGAGCTGTCGCGGCTGATCACCACGATGGGCTTGTCGTTGCCGCCGACCTGATTCCAGTTCTTGATCTTGCCGGTGTAGATGTCCTTAAGCTGGGCGATGCTCAGGTCGCTGATGGAGTTGGCCGGGTTGACCACCGGCACGATGCAGTCCAGGGCCACGGTGAAGCGCTTGGGGTGCACGCCTTTGGCCTCGGCCCGCGCGATTTCCTTCTTCTTCATGTCGCGGCTGGCGTCGCCGATGTCGGCGGTGCCGTCGATCACGGCCTTGATGCCGTCGCCGCTGCCGGTGCCGGCCACGCTGATGCGCACGCCGGGATTTTGCTTCATGTAGACTTCGGCCGCCTTCTGGGCGATGGGCAGCACGGTGGTGGAACCGGTGATGGTGATGCTGTCGCTGGCTTGAGCGACGGTGCCGCCCATAAGCATGGCCGCGCCCAGGGCCAGACCCAACAGGCCTTTAGCCAAGTTGCCTTTTTTCATTGCTTCTCTTTCCTCCTTAAATACGTGTGTATGCGACCGTGCCTCGTGCACGGCATTAAACGCTTGTCTCTTGGCCTGGATGTTAGTGGTGGCTTGTTACGTATCGGTGACGCGCCGTAGACAATTAGCCGACATCCCCCCCGGGCCGGTGTGCAATGGCCCAGGGAATGGTGGGGATGGCGGGGCGGGGCGGGAGCTATCTTCCCGGCCCGTAACCTGTTAGGCTTTGCCGTAAAAGGCTGCCGGGCCAACCCGCTCCTGGCCTTTACCCCCGCCCCTGGGTATTCTTAATAGACAGCCGCCCCGCACCACCCCAGCAAGGAGCCGACCGCCTTATGCGCCTGATCCTTTTCGCCGGCAAGGGAGGCAGCGGCAAGACCTCCATGTCCGCCGCCACCGGGGCCCTTTGCGCGGAGCAGGGACTCAACACCCTGGTCATCTCCCTGGACCCGGCCCACAGCCTGTCCGACGCCTTCGACCTGAGCGGCGAGCTGCTGGGCTTGAGCGGCGCGCCGGTCCAGGTGGCCCCACGCCTGGCCATCCAGGAGATCAACGTGAACCTGGCCATCGAGGAGTATTGGGACCAGGTGCATTCCTATCTCTCGGCCCTGTTCAACAGCGCGGGGCTCAAGGAGGTGGTGGCCGAGGAGATCGCGGTGCTGCCGGGCATGGAGGAGATCAGCGCCCTGCTCTACATAAACCAGTACGTGCGCGAAAAAACTTACGACCTTCTTATTCTGGACTGCGCCCCCACGGCCGAGTCAATGCGTTTCGTGTCGGTGCCCTCGGCCCTGGAGTGGTACATGAAGAAGGTCTTCAAGCTGGAGCGCGCGGTGCTCAAGGTGGCCCGGCCCATCGCCGCCCGCCTGACCGACGTGCCCCTGCCCGGAGACGACTACTTCGCCAACCTGGAGGCCCTATTCAAGAAGCTGGAGGGAGTGGACCGCCTGCTCACCGACCACACCAGCACAACGGTGCGCCTGATATGCAACCCCGAGAAGATGGTGCTCAAGGAGTCCCAGCGGGCCTACACCTATTTCTCCCTCTACGGCCTGGCCGTGGAGGCGGTGATCATGAACCGGGTATGGCCCCAAGGCGGCCAGGGCCTGGCCGGGCAGATGGCCGCCCTGCAACAGCCCTACCTGGAGCAGGCCTCCGAGATTTTCGCGCCCCTGCCCATCCTGCCGGTGGCTCACCAGCAAAAAGAAGTGCTGGGCCACGGCCCCCTGCTGGAGCTGGGGCGGGCGCTGTACGGCGAAAAGGACCCGGCGGCCCATCTCTACGACCGCCAGCCGCTGAGCTTTGAAAAGGCCGACGGCAAGCTCCAGGTGCGCCTGCACCTGCCCAACGTGGGCAAGGGCGGGGTGAAGCTGCACAAGGTGGGCGACGAGCTGGTGGTGGAGGTGGGGGTGTTCCGCAAGCACCTGGCTTTGCCCCACAGCTTTGTTTTGGCCCAGCCGGTAAAAGCCGCCTTCCATGGAGACGATCTTTTGATAGACTTTAGTAGCCATTCGGGAGGGGAGTCATGAGCTCAGCTCAAAGCGAGACCAAACAAGAGTCCCAGGCCAGGTGCGACTGCCCCCTTTGCGCCCTGGGTGAGGCCGCCCGGCGCTGGCGCGAAAAGTCGCCGGCCATGGGCCACTTCCACAACGCCCACCTGGAAGTGATGAAGGGCATCCGCGCCCTGATGGACGAATGCATCGAAAAGATGGAAACCGAGCCCCAGGGCGAGGGCGAACCGCGAGTCACCAAGATCGAAGTGGAGTAGGCGCCCTAGGTGAGCAACCCCGAAGAACTACACGGCCGCCTGGTGGACGGAGCGCCCAGCGAGGAGGACCAGGCCCTGGAGAGCCTGAGGCCCTCGTCCCTGGACGAGTACGTGGGCCAGGCCGAGGCCAAGGCCAACCTCAAGGTGTTCATCGCCGCCGCCCGCCAGCGAGGCGAGGCCCTGGACCACGTGCTCTTGCACGGCCACCCCGGCCTGGGCAAGACCACCCTGGCCCACATCCTGGCCTCGGAGATGGAGGTGGGCATCACCGCCACCAGCGGCCCGGTGATGGAGCGGGCCGGGGACCTGGCCGCCATCCTCACCAACCTGGAGGAGCGCGACGTCCTGTTCGTGGACGAGATTCACCGCCTCAACCACGTGGTGGAGGAGGTGCTCTACCCGGCCATGGAGGACTTCCACCTGGACCTGGTGATCGGCGCGGGGCCCAGCGCCCGCACCGTGAAGCTGGACTTGCCCCCCTTCACCCTGGTGGGGGCCACCACCAGGGTGGGCCTCTTGACCCCGCCCCTGCGCGACCGTTTCGGGGTGCAGCTACGGGTGGATTTCTACACCGTGGACGAGCTGGCCCAGATCGTCACCCGCTCGGCCCGCATCCTGGGGCTCAGCATGGACGCCGCCGGGGCCGCCGAGATAGCCCGGCGCAGCCGCTCCACCCCGCGGGTGGCCAACCGTTTGCTCAAGCGTGTGCGCGACTTCGCCCAGGTGGAGGGCAGGGGCAAGGTGGACCAGGAGATGGCCGACTACGCCCTGAAGCGCCTGGGGGTGGACACCACCGGCCTGGACCGCCTGGACCGCGAGCTTCTGAACACCATCGCGGTCAAGTTCGACGGCGGGCCGGTGGGGCTCAACACCCTGGCCGCCTCGGTGGGCGAGGAAGCCCACACCATAGAAGAGGTCTACGAGCCCTATCTCATCCAGCAGGGCTACATCAAGCGCACTCCCGCCGGGCGGGTGGCGACCGCCCGTGCTTACGAGCATCTAGATTTGCGGCCCAGCAACAGCGCCCAAAAGCGGCTGTTCTAGAGAGCGCCGCCTTAGCCGATGCTAACCCGCACCTTCCTGCACATCCCCAGCGTGGGCCCCAAGCGCGAGCGGTCCTTGTGGAAAGCCGGGCTTGCCACTTGGCAGGACTTCCTGGAGCGCGGCGAGTCCCTGGCTCCTCGCCAGGTGTACAACCTGGGCCGCCCGATCATAGAGCGCAACCTGGCCGCCCTGAAGAGCCCCGGCGGCCTGGCCGAGTTGGCCGCCGCCATCCCTCCGGCCGAGCACTGGCGCTTCTGGCCCCGCTATTCCCGGGTGGCCTATCTGGACATCGAGACCGGCGGCGACCCCGAGGACTTCGGCGGCATCACCGTGGTGGGGGTGTACGACGGCATGGAGGTGACCCAGTACGTGGCCGGGGTGAACCTGCACGAGGCGGCCCAGGCCCTGGCCGGGTACGAGGTGGTGGTGAGCTTCGCGGGCTCCAGCTTCGACGTGCCGGTGCTCAGGAGCGTGTTCCCCCGCTTCATCGTGCCGCCGGTGCACATCGATCTGCGCTGGGTGCTCAGGCGCCTGGGGCACAAGGGCGGGCTCAAGCGCATCGAAAAGCGCCTGGGTATCAGCCGCCCGGAAGAGGTGGGGGACATGGGCGGCTACATGGCGGTTATGCTCTGGCAGGACCACCTGGCCGGCGACCCCGACGCCCTAAGAACCCTGCTGCAATACAACGCCTGCGACATCGTGAACCTGGAGCCGCTGCTCAATATGGCGGTGGAAGGGCTGCGGCAGCAACTTATGGGGCGGTTGGGGTAGGGAAGGGCCGCTTGTCGTTGCGAGGAGCGTAGCGACGAAGCAATCTCTGCCCTCCAGCAGGTGCCCACGCAATAGCGGGGAGGGCGGGGATAAACCCCGCCCCTACACCGATCATCCAGACAATTCCGTCCCGGGTAGCCCAGACAGCTATGCTGTCTGGGTTGCCGAGCCTCGCGAGGCAACAAGAGGTCCGGCACCAGGTCACGAACCGGTTAGGCCGCTCCGTACCCACCTCCTCCGACCTCTCGCCGCTCGGCCTGAGGCCTCGCGGCCCAGACAGCCAAGCTGTCTGGGCCACCCGATACTATCTCAACAAAAAGGCGGCCGGGCACCAACCCGGCCGCCCCTCTATTACCCAGTCTTATCTACTTGGCCAAACCCGTCACGTTCTCAAAACGCGGCCCGGAGTTGATGGGTATGCGCAGCAACTTGGCGGCGTTCAGGTTCAGCTTGTTCATGTCCACCACCTTGGGGGTCAGGTTGTCATAGGTGGAGAAGTAGAACTTGTGGTTCTTCAGGTCGCAGGCGTCCATCCACTCGGTGATGTCGTAGCCCACCTTGCCGTCTTTGTAGGCCCGGGCCATGCCCTTGCTGATGAAAAAGGAGTCCAGCAGGCGCAGGGCGCTCATCACCGCCTCCTCGCCGTTGGGGGAGGGCAGCACCGCCTGGGAGAAGGCCACCGCCCGAATCAGGCGCGAGGGCGGGGTCACGTCGCCGGGCAGGCCCAGCATGCCCGAGCCCTGGCCGGTGGGATAGATGGTGAAGTTCTTTAGGTCCAGCTGGGGCACGTTGTTGGCCGAGAGGTTCACGTAGTTGCGCAGGTTCATCATGTGCCAGTCAAAGGTGGGCGCGTTGGTGATGACTCCCAGGGGGTCGTCGTACATGTGCAGCTTGCCGTCCACGTACTCCACCACCATGCTGTTACCTTGTTTGTCGGTCACGATGTAGTGTATGCCCAGGGGTTCGGGGCCCATCTGGGCCAGGGCGGCGGGCCACACCTTCACCTTGGGCAGGGCGGCCTTCACTTGGGCCACGCTCTCGAAGTTGGTGAGCATCCACACCGAGACCTCCCAAGGAGCCAGGCACTTGCCCTGGTCCGCCGGAGCGGCCTCGGGATACTTGGCGAAACCGGCGAAGTAGAACATGCCCGCGGCCAGGCCCTTTTCGTTCATGCCGTCGGCCAGGGCGGTGAGGCCGAAGGCGTCCATGCCCATGGCGGCATACTTGGCCTTCCATTGCAGACCAGGCTTGTTCCCCGGACCAGTGGCGGATATGGCGTAGCCGCGCGGGATGATGAGCACCTGGGACTGTAGAGCAATCCCGAACTCCATGGTGCGGGCGTGGACCACCGCGCCGTCCTGGGCCTTTACCGTGATGCCGGTGCAGGCGGACGCCGGGACCGCCGCCAGGATGGCGGCTGCCGCCACCCCCAATAGGAACCCTAAAAATTTCATGATTACCTCTGTGATGATTTAAATGGAAAACAAGCGGCGAGAGGGGCGCCGCTTTCTGGCTTTTATTCTGGGCCTGGAACGTCCTGGGGGCAAGTGGGCTGTGCTAATTCGCTTTGTTTTGGTCGCTGACCAGCCACAGGTGATAGTGGGCGTCCTTCTTCATGCCCACTCCCACCCCGCCCTTGTCCAGGTACAGGGCCATGGCCCAGTCGGGGTCGAAGCCGCTGGTGGTGCCGGACCAATACTGGGGCTGCACCTGCTCAAAGGGTGCATCGCTGGGCAGGGCCGGGAAGGCGCGGCCCGCGTCCACCAAAAGCTCCAGCTCGGCGATGGTCGGCAGCCGCCAGCCACGCAAGTCGCCAGGCGCGCGGCCTCGACTTCTTGGGCCAGCTCCATGGCCCGGAACCAGCTCACCGGACCGGGGGCCAGGTCGGCGCATTTGCTCCAGGTCAGGCCGCCCAGGCGGTCGCGCACGGTTTGGCCCCGCGCCTCCCAGCGCGGGTTGGGCCAGGCCACGCCGCTGGCCGGCTCCGGCCCGCCGGTCACCGGCAGCACCGTGCTCTGGCCCCGCACCGGCCACACGTAGTAGGAGCGGCCCTTGTCGCCATAGAACATGCGTCCGCCCTCGGCGTGCACATACCAGGCATAGGCCGGGTTGGCCGCGTAAGGGGTGGCGCTCCAATACCAGGCCAGCTCCACCTCGGTGAAGGGGTGGCCTTCGGGCAGGGCGGGGTTGGCCTGGGCATAGTTCATGAGCGAGAACAGCTCCCGGCGGTTAGGCAGGCGCCAGTCGCTGAAACCCAAGTGCCCCTCCTGGTTCAGCCCGGCCAGGTCGCCGTTGGCCTCGCCCCAGAACAGGGGCCAGCCCGCCGGGTTGGCCGAGCGGCTCCACACTAGGCCGGTGGCCTGGTCGTCCACCGTCTCCCCCTGCAAGATGAAGCGTTGCCCACGGGACATAGACTGGCCGATTTCCTCCCGGTTAACGCGGGGCTAGGTTCCAGCACCGCAATACGCTACAATGGCGGCTAAAGCTTATGATAGCATTCGTAAGCCTGCCCAAACCTGGAGAGAAACCGGCCGTGCCTCCTAACGCGCGCATAGTGATCGCCGCTTGCCTGGTTTTGGGCCTAGCCTGGGCCGTGGGGCTCGGCTGCGGTTCGGAACAAAAGCCGGTCAGCAAAAAGGCCGCTGAATTCCGCACCCGGGCCATGAGCCTGCTGGGCAGCGCCAAGAAACGCCTGGGCCCCTTGGTTACCCAAGACAAGCAGGACCAGTTGAGCCAGGCCATGCGCGAGCTGTACAAGGACTCGGTGGCCAATAATCAAGCCCTGCCCTGCGGGGTGGGGGTGATAGACGGCAACGGCAAGGCGCTCATGGGCGCGTTTCCCGACCCCAAGGCCGAGGGCGGCTTGATGGTGGTCGCCGGCGGCAAGGACTACTCCCAGTACGACAAGGTGAAACAGGCCATCAAAGCGCGGGGTAACGCCCATTTCACCCTTTACACCAGTGACGGCGCGGTTTACATGATATGTTCTCCGCTGGGTGAAAACGGGCGCTTCGGTGCGATATGCCTAGCCTTCTTCGAAGGAACCCTGCGCGACGAGTTGGGGGTTAGCAACGAAGATTTCGCATCCTTGAATTTCAACTGAATCCGCCATTAAGTTGCAGCAAACTCCGGCGAGGCGATGATCCACAAGAAAGACATGCCGAATTTTCAGGCCGTCCTGCAAGGGGAGGGCGGGGCCAGGACCCTGAGCCTCTCCGGCCGCCTGGACGTCTACGCCACCGACCTTTTGGTGGCCAGGTTCCAGCAGATCACCTCCACCGCCGGGCTCACCTCCCTCACCGTGGACATGAGCGAAGTGGCCTACCTGGACACCGGCGGGGTCATGGCCCTGAACGTGTTGCAGCAGCAGGCCGCCGAGGCCAAGGTGCAGGTGGCCCTCCAGGGCGTGAGCCAACAGGCCCAGGGGATGATGGACATCATCCACTACGACGAGCTCAAGCCCATGCCCCCCAAGCCCAAGCGCCCCCCCGGCGGCTTCGTGGGAGCCATAGGCAAGGGCACCTTCGAGCTTATAGCCGACGTGGCCGACGTGATCAGCTTCGTGGGCACCCTGTTTTTGGCCCTGGGCCGGGTCATCCGGCGGCCACGCTCCCTGCGCTGGGGCGACACCGAGCTCTACATGGAGCAGGTGGGGGTGGACGGACTGCCCATCGTGGGGCTCATCAGCTTCTTGCTGGGGCTGATCATGGCCTTCATGAGCGCTATCCAGCTCAAGAACTTCGGGGCCAACATCTACGTGGCCGACCTGGTGGCCCTGGCCATGGTGCGCGAGCTGGGGCCCATCATGACCGCCGTGCTGGTGGCCGGCCGCTCAGGCAGCGCCTTCGCCGCCGAGATAGGCACCATGATCGTGCGCGAGGAGGTGGAGGCTCTGGAGGTGATGGGCTTCGACCCGCCCACCTTCCTGGCCCTGCCGCGCATCGTGGCCATGATAATGATGATGCCCCTGCTCATTCTATTCTCCGATCTTTTGGCCATTTCGGGCGGCCTGGTCATCGGGGTCACCTACCTGAATTTGACCGTGTACGGCTACGTGCAGCAGACCTTGGGGGCCCTGGCGGTGAGCGACATCCTGCTGGGCGCTTTCAAGGGGGTGATCTTCGCTTTCCTGATCGGCGGCATCGGCTGCCAGCGGGGCTTCACCGCCCAGGGCGGGGCCGAAGCGGTGGGACGGGTCACCACCTCGGCGGTGGTGGCCGGAATTTTTCTGATAGTGGTGTGCGACAGCATTTTTGCCGTCGTGCAGTACTACTTCCTCTAGGAGCTTTTGCGTGGAACCGGTGGTCACCCAAACCGAACCAGCCATGGTCCAAACCCCGGCCGCGCCGGTGGTCAAGCCCATCGTGGTCAAGGACCTGACCCTGGGCTACGGCCGCGAGCCCATCCTCACCGACGTGAACCTGGAGGTGGAGCCCGGCGAGATCGTGGTCATCGCCGGGGGCAGCGGCTGCGGCAAGTCCACCCTGCTCAAGGGCCTGGTGGGGCTGCTGGCGCCCATCAAGGGCCGGGTGTGGCTGGAGGGCCTGGAGGTGACCAGCGCTGACGAAAAGGTTCTCAGTCAGGTGCGCCGCAAGATCGGGGTGGCCTTCCAGGGCGGGGCTCTGTTCGGCTCCATGACTCTGGCCGAAAACGTGGACCTGGCCCTGGCCGACACCGCCCGCCTGAGCAAGGCCGTCCGCCAGGTGCTGGTGCGGCTCAAGCTGGCGGTGGTGGACCTTGACGGCTACGAGGAATACTACCCTTCGGAGATATCCGGCGGCATGCAAAAGCGGGCCGGTCTGGCCCGGGCCATGGCCCTGGACCCCACTATTTTGTTTTTCGATGAGCCCAGCGCGGGCCTGGACCCCATCACCAGCGCCGAGTTGGACCAGACCATACTCAAGATCAATCACGCCTTGGGCACCACCATGGTGGTGGTGACCCATGAGCTCAATTCAATTTACACCATCGCCCACCGGGTTATTATGCTGGATAAGAGCGATAAGGGGATTATCGCGGTAGGGCCGCCCTCGGATTTGCGGGACAAATCCACCGACCCCAGGGTGAGCAACTTTTTCCACCGCAGACCCCGGAACTGAGAGGAGCCATGTCCACCCACGCTTCCAATTTCAAGGTGGGTTTGTTCGTCATCCTGGGCCTTGCCCTGGGAATAGGCGCCATAGCCTGGCTGGGAGCCTCCCAGTACCTGAAGGGGGCCGAAAAGTACGTCACCTTCTTCAACGAGTCGGTGCAGGGGCTGCAAAGCGACAGCACCGTGCGCTACCGTGGCGTGGAAGTGGGCCGGGTCAAGGCCATTCGGGTGGCCGCGGATACGCGCCTCATCGAGGTGCTGATGGAGATTCAGTTCCAGGGCGATCTGTCCAAGGAACTGGTGGCCCAGCTTTCCACCGCGGGCATCACCGGCATCACCTTCATCGAGTTGGACCGCCGCAAGCCCGGCGAAAAGGACCTTTCGCCCAAGATCGATTTCGTGGCCGAATACCCCATCATCCCCTCGCGCCCCTCGGAGTTGCAGCGCATCGTGTCCACCCTGGACAGCGTGATGCAGCAGGTGCAGACCATCAACTTCAAGATGATGGGCCAGCGTCTGGACAAGGCCCTGCAAGGGGTGGAGAAGTTGTTCACCGACCAGCGCCTGCAGGTGACCATGGAGCGCATCGCCGACGCCTCGGTGAAGGTGGATGAGCTGGTGGGGCGGGTCAGCCGGGTGCTCAACCAGAAATCTTTGGAAGGCCTGGTGGGAGACAGCCGCAAGGTGCTCACCGAGGCCAAGGCGGCGGTGGCTTCGGCCAAGGGCATGGTCGATCAGCTGGCCGAGGACGTCAAGCAGATGGACCTGGGCAACACCGGCAAGCGGGCCGGGCGCCTTTTCGAGGGCCTGGAGCAGCGCAGCTACCAATTGGCCCTGGAGGCCCAGCTGACCATGCAAAACCTGCGCGAGTCCTCGGAAAGCCTGAAGGAGTTGCTGCACAACATCAAGCGCAATCCCAGCAGCCTCATCTTCGCCACTCCGCAGCCCACCTCGCCGCGACAGGAAGGGAGACAGCAATGAAACGCCGGAATCGTCAAATGGTTCCCCCGGCGCTGGTAGGCGTACTGCTGTTACTGGCCGCCCTGGCAATGCTAAGCGCCTGCGGCGGCTCGCCGCCGGTCTACGTGCAGCAATACGTGTTCGCCTATGCCCCGTCGTCCCCGGCGGGAGTCAAACCCCTGGACGCGGCGATCAAGGTGCAGCGTTTCGGAGCCCTGCCCCAGTTCTCCAGCCAGCGGATGTTTTACCGGCCCGACAGCTACAAGATGAACCACTACATAGATCACCTCTGGCAGGGCTTCCCCTCGGACATGATAGCCGGACTGTTGGCCCGGGATATGGCCGACTCGGGCCGCTTCGCCGCGGTGTTCGGCACCTCCTCGGCCCAGATGCCCCGTTTCATGCTGGAGGGCGGTCTGGTCAAGTGCTGGGAAGACGACATGGCCGGCGGGCCGGTGGTGGAGTTGGAGGTGAACATTACTTTGCTGGACATTCAGCAGGCTGAAACGGTAAAAAGGGTGTTGTTCCAGAAGAGATACATGGCCACCCGGAGCATGTCTGCCAAAACGGCCCAAAGCATGGCCCAGGCCATGAGCCAGGCCATGGCCCAGATTTCGCCCCAGGTGACCCAGGACGTTTATCAGGCAGTGGCTAAACGCCTGAGCCAGGGCGAACCGCCCTTGGAAAAGCCCACTAGGTAGAAGGTCGCCGCCGCTTGGGCGTTGACTTGGGGGGGCGATTCGGCTAGCTTGGCCCAAGCTTGGCAATAAGGAAGAGGACACGGAGGTTCAGATGGCCCAGATCAATAATATCCTGTATCCGGTGGACTTCACCGAGCATCACGCCAAAGTTCTGCCCATGGTCAAAGAGATGGTGGAAAAGCTCGGCGCCAACCTGCACACCCTGCACGTGGTGGAAGACCTAGGTCATTACGCCAACTTCTTCGTGCCCCATCCCTCCCTGGACAAGATGGAAAGCGACCTCAAGTCCGGCGCCCAGCGCAAGATGGACGAGTTCGTCACCAAACACTTCGCCGACTTCCCCAGCGTGACCGCCGAGGTGGTCAACGGCGACCCGGCAAGCGAGGTGATCAAGTACGCCCAGGCGCACGACATCGACCTGATCATCACCGCCACCCACGGCCGTAAGGGCCTGGAGCACGCCATATTCGGCAGCGTGGCCGAAAACGTGGTGCGCAACTCTCCGGTGCCGGTGCTGACCATCAACCCCTACAAGCTCAAGTAAATTCCGCCGCTTGGCGGTTGAGAGGGCTCCTGCCTTAAGGGCGGGGGCCCTATTTTTGCGCCTCGCCCGGCTGCGCCAGACCCCACATGGCTGCGTTGTCGGCGTCACTCGGTCCTCGGGGTAGGTCTACTACCCCTGCGTCCCTCGTTCGCCTACCGCCTTGCCCTGCGGCGTCTGGCTGTGCCGGTAGTTAGATGCGCCAGAGGCCGCATGGCTGCGCCTGCGGCCTGCGCTTGCCGGTCGCCTTGCCTGACGGCGGCTGGCTGTGCCGGGGTGACCGACGCATGAATGCTAATGCATTGTCGTTACGGCATAGCCTTCATGAAATATTTGGGCTAACGGGCAGGTCGCGGGATAGGGAGAAGCAGAAGCAGGCCCCCTGGGGCTGGGAGGTCTCCAGCCAGGCCAGGCCCCCGTGGCGGCGCGCTATCTCGCGCACGATGGCCAACCCCAGGCCTGTGCCCTCGGTGCCCTGGGAGGTGTCGGCCCGCTTGAACAGGGTGAAGCACTTCTCGGCCAACTCGGCGGGCACCCCCACCCCGTCGTCGCTCACCTTGAATATGTGCTGGGCTCCGTCGTCCAGGTGGAGCACCTGGATGCGACTGAGATCCGGGCCGCCGTATTTCAGCGCATTGTCCACCAGGTTGGTCAGCGCCCGGGCCAGGGCGCTGCCGTCGGCCCTCAGCACCACCTCTTCGCTGGGCAGCTCCAGGGTGACCCCCCTTTTCTCCAGGCGTTCGGCCATCTCGCCGGCCACCGAGGCCAGCACTTGGTTGAGGCTCACCTCCTCCAACCTGAGCGGGGCCTCCTTGGCCCGGATGTAGGCGTTAACCTCCTGGGCCAGGTCCTCGATGCGCTGGGCCGCCTTTTCGATCTGGCCGATGATGGCCCGGCCCTTTTCGTCCAGGTTGTGCCCCGCCCGCTGGGCCAGCATGCGGGCCAGGCCGTGCACTCCGGTGGCCGGGCTTTTCATGTCGTGACAGGCGGTGTAGGCGAAAAACTGCACCGCCTCCTTTTGCTCGGCCAAGAGGCGGGCCTGCTCGATGAGCTCCTGGGCCTGGATCACGCTTTCGGCGGTGGTGGCCACCAGGTTACCCATGACCATGACCAAGTCGATGGTGGCCATCTCCAGGGGGATCAACTCCTCGGAGGCCAGGTTGATCACCCCGATCACCTGGTCGCGGGTGATCAGGGGCAGGCAGATGACCCCTTTGAAGCCCTTGGAGGCCAGCAGGGCCACCCGCTCGGCGTCCTCCAAGTCCTCCACGCGCATAGCCAAAAAGCTGCGGGTGCGGGCGGCCTTGCTGGTGAAGCCCACCCCGGCGGGCACCGTTTCCAGGCCCTCGGGGCTGACCCCCCGGCACGCCACCAGGCGGAAGCAGTCCTCCTCGGGCACGGCCAGGTAGAGCCGTCCGGCATCCACCCCGAGCTGCTCCATGATCAGCTCCAGGGCTCCGCCTAAAAGGTCTTCCAGCTTGGTGCGGGTGCTGAGGTAGTTACTAAGCTGTAAAAGCACCGACAGGGCCCGGTTACGCTCCTGTAGCTGGGCCTGGTCCAAGGGGACGGTTATCAGGCGCTGGTTGCGCAGCACGCTTCGTCTCCTGGGCGGGCATGAAAAAAGCCCCGGGGAAATCCCCGGGGCAAAAGCGGTCGCCTCGGGCGCTTAGGATTTAGGCGTAGTACTCGAAGTTCTTGACGAATTGGCCGATCTGCACCCCCAGATACACGCACTGGGTGCCCTCGATACAGGCCGTGGCGTCCTTCTGGTCCAGCAGGGTGTGCATGAGATGATCGCCCTTGGAGAGCTTGACCACCCAGTAGTCCTTGTCCGCCTTGAACTCCAGACCCAGGGTCAGGTCGTGCTGGGTGATCTCCGGGTACATTTCCTTGAGTTTGGCGGCCAGATCGTCTTTGTTCATCGGGTTCCTCCCAAGCTAGGGCCAGGATTGAATTTTAGTGTGTTCACCATGCTAAAAGCATCCCGCCGGGGTGTCAATGACTAAGCATGGGTTCTTGGGGCTATAATGAGGGAATCGACCTATTAAGTCTGGAGGGGGAGCATGGCCGCAGCGGTTCGAAATTGCCTGGGCGCGATGTTGGCGCTGTTGTTGCTGGCCGCCGGGTGCGGCGGGTTCTATGCTCCCTTGGGAGAGAATCCTGCCCGCCTGGAGATAGTCGCCCAGGGGCGTATAACCCAAGAGGACATCAACCAGGCGGTGTTCCAGCAGGTGGGCTCCCTGCAGGACCAGCCCACCCTGGACCATTGGTTGGGCCTGCCCACCTGGCAGGTGGAGGCCTACATGCTGGGCGACGCGGCGGCCATCTGGCCGCTCAAGCCCCTGGGCGGCCTGGCCAAGCCCCAGGTGGGCATGGACGCCCAGGGCGTGGCCTCCTTCGCGGTGCCCTCGGGGGCCCACCGCTACCGCATCACCTGGAGCTGCGTGGTCACCCACTATTGGGACGAAGGCGGCACCTGGCAGGAGCCGGTGTACGTGTATCTGCGCCAGAAGGAAATGACCCTGAACCCGGCGCCGGGGCAGGTGCTCAGAATCTCGCCCTTTGATTCAGAGAAGGGTAAGTGAGGGCGGCCCTGGGGCTGCTCTTGATGGGGCTAAGCTTGTTGGGCTGCGATGGTTTCATAGAGCGGCAGGTGTTCTACCCCGAACGGGAGTACTACGCCCAACCGGCTGATTTCGGGCTGACCGCCCAGGACGTGTGGCTCACCACCACTGACGGGGTGCGCCTGCATGGCTGGTACCTTCCCGCGCCGGGCGCGGCCAACCTGGTGCTGTTTTGCCACGGCAACGCGGGCAACATCTCCCACCGCCTGGAAAACCTGGCCCTGCTCAATCGGGCGGGCATGGCGGTGTTCATCTTCGACTACCGGGGATACGGCCAGAGCCAGGGCAAGCCCAGCGAGCAGGGCATGTACCTGGACGCCGAGGCGGCCTGGGAATGGGCCCAGGGCCAGGCCCAAAGCCAAGGCGGGCGGGTGGTGATTTTCGGGCGCTCCCTGGGCGGGGTGGCCGCGACCTATCTGGCCTCGCGCCAACAGCCTGCCGGGCTGATCCTGGAGTCCACCTTCACCAACCTGGGGGCCATGGCCAAAAGCTTCTTCCCCTTGCCCGGCCTGGAAAGCTGGCTGGGGGGGCGCTTCAACAGCCTGGGCCGCGCTCCCCAGGTGTCCTGCCCGGTCTTGATGCTGCATGGCGACGCCGACCAGATCGTGCCCTATCGCCTGGGGCAGGAACTGTACGAGGCCCTGCCCCAGCCCAAGCGTTTTATAACCCTACAGGGGGCAGGACACAACGATACGTATATGGTCGGCGGGACGGCCTATTTCGACCGCCTGGCCGGATTTGTGGCGGACCCATCTACCCCGCACACACCCCGAAAGTAGCGCGGCCGGCTTCGCCAGACGGAGCGATGCTGCGTTGCGGGCTTCGCTCGCCTCCTCGGCGTATTGGCATATACGCCTGCGGGTCTCGCTTGCCCGACGCCTTGCCTAGCACCACCTGGCTGTGCCGGGGGCAGGGCGGGCGGACCTTTGCCCAACCGCCAGTCCCCAGGGCGCATGCTTTTTAGGGCTGTTCCTTGACCAACGGCAGTACAGCGCGGAACTCTTCGGTCCCCGCCTCGCCCAGCAGCTCATACATGAACATCTCGGTGGAGCTGATCACCGCCCCGGCCTGCTCCAAGCGGCGCAGGGCCACATCCCGGTTGGGCTCGTAGCGCGAGGCCACCGCGTCGGCGATGATATGCACCTCGTGGCCCACCAGGGCGCTGAGCGCGGTCTGAGCCACGCAGATGTGGCTCTCGATGCCCGCGAAGACCAACACCGGCTTCTGGTGCTCCCACAGCTTTTCCTGGAAGGGGCCGCAGCCGAAGCAGTCGAAGCTTGTCTTCTCCACCGGGTCCGCCGAGTGGGGCAGCACTGAGGCTATTTCTGCGATGGTGGGGCCCAGCTTGTTCTGCTCGGTGACCACCACCGGCATGTTCACGATGCGCGCGAAGCGGGCCAGGCGCGACACGTTGGCGATCAGGCGTTCCTTGTCGGCCATGATGGGCACCAGTTTCTGCTGCATGTCGATGATCACCAGCAGGCACTGCTCGCGGCTGAGCAGGGCGGGCGGTTTCCTCAAATCGTGTTCCATGGTTTTTCCCTTTAAAAATATATTCGATCCCCGTGAAAGACCCGCAGGCCCTTTCCGGTAATGCCCCGTATCCTATAACCCGGCACAGCCAGCCGACGGCAGACAAGGCGTCCGGCGAGCGCAGGCCGGAGGCGTAGCTAAAGCTACGTCGAGGCCTAAGCGATGCCGGCAACACCGTATGCCATCGGCTGGCGAAGCCGAATGGGCTACGGGTAGATGCCCCTGAGCCTGGTGGCCTGGGCCACCCGGCCCACCCCCAAGATCATGGCCGCAGTGCGCAGGCTTACCTTCTTTTCCTGGGCGATGGCCAGCACCTCGTCCATGGCCTTGCCCATGATCTCCTCCAGGCGCAAACTGATCTGGTCCTCGCTCCACAGCAGGTTTTGCAGGTTCTGCACCCACTCGAAGTAGCTGACCGTCACCCCCCCGGCGTTGGCCAGGATGTCGGGCACCACCAGCACCCCCTTGTCCTCCAGGATGGCGTCCGCCTCCGGGGTGGTGGGGCCGTTGGCGCCCTCCACCACCAGGCGGGCCTTGACCTTGCCGGCGTTGGCCTGGGTCAGCACCCCTTCCATGGCGCAGGGGGCCAACAGGTCCACCTCCAGTTCCAACAACTCCTGGTTGCTGATCTCCTCGGCGGAGACCTCGCGCCCCAGTAGGCAGGAGTACTGGTCCTTGCAGGCCAGGGCCTTGGCGCTGCTCACCCCTTTGGGGTTGTAGACCCCGCCCCCGGAGTCGCTCATGGCCACCACCGTGGCCCCGGCCTTCTCAAAGTAGCGGGCCGCCACCCCGCCCACGTTGCCCGAGCCCTGGATGGCCACGGTCATGCCCTTCAGCTCCAGGCCCAGGTGGCGGGCCGCCCGCCCGGCGGAGATGACCACGCCGCGCCCGGTGGCCTCGAAGCGTCCCAGGCTGCCCCCCAGCTCCAGGGGCTTGCCGGTGACCACACCGGGGGTGGTTTGGCCCATGAGCATGGAATAGGTGTCCATGATCCAGGCCATTTCCTGGGGCCCGGTGTTCACGTCCGGAGCCGGGATGTCGCGTTCCGGCCCGATGATGGAAGCGATGCCCCAGGTGAAGCGCCGGGTGAGCTTCTCCACCTCGGCGCGCGACATCTTCTTGGGGTCGCACTGTACCCCGCCCTTGGCCCCGCCATAGGGGATGTTGACCACCGCCGCCTTCCAGGTCATCCACATGGCCAGGGCGCGCACCTCGTTGAGGTCGGTGTCCGGGTGGTAGCGCAGGCCGCCCTTGAAGGGGCCGCGCACGTCGTTGTGCTGCACCCGGTAGCCGGTGAACATTTTCAGCGATCCGTCGTCCATCTTCACCGGGAAGTTGACCGTCACCTCCCGCTCAGTGAACCGAAGGCGCTCCAGCAGGCCGGGTTCGATATCCAGATGGGCGGCGGCATCGTCCAGTTGTCGGCAGGACATGGCGTAGGGGTCGAGACGTGTGGTTTCCGACCGGCTCATGATGCTCTCCCTGAGTTAAGGAAGTGTTTTTTGGGGACGGTCTTATTTTAGCAGATGCGGGCCGGGCCCATTGCTACTGGTGATCTTCTGCTCTAATCTGAAATTGCAGGCAACTTTTTGGGGCGGGAGAGGCGATGCGGGCGGTTAATCTCAAAGCCAAACGGCAGGGCTGGATCGCCCTGGGAGCCATGACCTCCCTGGCCGCCCTGTTGTTCTATTTCGCCTTCGGCTGGTCCGGGGGCAACTTTTGGCTAAAGATCGCGGCCGCCGCCCTGATCCTCACCGTAACCTCCCTGTTCCTCCGGCCCCCGGTGCCCGGCGGCCTGGCCTTTCGCCCCAAGGACCTGGCCTTGGGCCTGGCCTCGGCCGCGGTGCTGTGGCTCATTTTCTGGCTGGCCAAGGGGGTGAGCGCCTGGATATTCCCCGCCTTGGCCGATCAGGTGGGGGCCATCTACGCCAAGGGCCAGGGCACGCCCCAGTGGCTTATCGCCCCGCTTTTGTTCTTTATAATCGGACCTTGCGAGGAGCTGTTCTGGCGGCGCTACATGCAGGCCGGGCTCATGGAGCGCCTGGGCCCGCTCAAGGGATGGCTGGCCGCCACCGGGCTCTACACCCTGGTGCACCTGCCTTCGCTCAATATCATGCTAATGGGGGCGGCCGCCGTGGCTGGGGCCTTCTGGGGGCTGCTCTACTGGCGGTGGGGGCGTATTCCGCCGGTGATCATCTCCCACGCCGTGTGGACTACCACGGCCTTCGTGCTGTTCCCTATCCCTTAGCGCCCGGCTTCGCCAGGAAGCGCCATGCTGCGTTGGCAGCATCGCTTAGACCTCGGCGTATTAGAAATACGCCTGCGGTCTGCGCTCGCCGCCGCCTTGCCTGACCCTCCCTGGCTGTGCCGGTGTGGGAGTGGCCCCGGCAGGCTATGCCGGTGAAAAGCTTAAAAGGGGAATGTAGTTCAGGCGGGGGCCTTGAACTTTAGGCCGGGATCTAGTCGATGCCGGGCAGGGTGATGGTGCCGCAGTTGCCCGCGTTGGCGCAGGAGCGGTTTTCCACCGTGGGGCCGCTGGAGGCGGGGGCATTCTTGGAGCCGGTGACCACCGAGGAACAGGTGCTCATCACCCGGCTGAGTTCGTTGCCCCCGCATTCGGGGCATTTCATCTCCACCAGCTCGCCGGAGGTCATGGCCAGGTGCTCGAACACGCTCTGGCAGGATTCGCAACGGAACTCGTAAATGGGCATGGTCCTTCTCTCCGGGCCTGGTTTCATCATTGGAACCACTAGTCTATACCGCCCTCCCCGGCCTGGCAAGGCGCGGCGGCCGTGCTATGATGAGCCTGCACCCTCAGCAAGGAGAAGCGCCGTATGCCCTGGAGCCTGGCCACCTTCAACGTCAACGGAGTGCGGGCCCGTTTGCCCCTTTTGCTGGATTGGCTGAAAAAAGCCTCGCCCGAGGTGGCCTGTTTGCAAGAGACCAAGGTCGTGGACGACGACTTCCCGGCGGAGGCCTTTGAGGAACTGGGATACCACGCCTATTTCCACGGTCAGAAGTCCTTCAACGGGGTGGCCATCCTCACCAAACAGGAGGCGGCCGAGGTGGCGCAGGGCCTGGAGCCGGGCGACGGCGGCCAGGCGAGGGTGTTGGCCGCCAAGCTGGACTGGGGCTGGGTGGTGAACCTCTACGTGCCCCAGGGCCGGGAGGTGGGCCACGAGGCCTGGCACTACAAGCTGGAGTTCTTGGGCCAGGTGGCGGCGATGCTGCCCCGGCGCTTCGACCCCAAAGAGCCGGTGATAGTCACCGGGGACATGAACGTGGCCCTCACCGACCTGGACGTGTACGACCCCAAGCGCATGGCCGGCAAGGTGAGCTGCCACCCCGACGAGCGGGCCGCCCTGGAGCGCATCGAGGCCTGGGGCCTCACCGACCTGTTTCGCCGGCACCATCCCGAGGACAAGCAGTTCACCTTCTGGGACTACCGCCTGCCCCAGTCCTTCAAGCGCGACCTGGGATGGCGCATCGACCTGATCCTGGCCACCGCGCCGCTGGCCGAGGCTTGCGGCGAGTGCCTGGTGGACACCGAGCCCCGGGGCCTGCCCAAGCCCAGCGACCACACCCCGGTGGTGGCCAAGTTCGCCTAGGGGTGTTGCGGCAATTCTTGCCCCCAGCGCCGCGCCGGTGTTATGGTGAGGTGTCCAACAAAAGCAAGCGCCCAGGGAGGATCCGGCCATGAACTGGCAATTTTATGTGACCGTAGGAGGCTCAATCGCCTTGGCCCTGTTCATCACCTGGCTGGGCCGGTGCCAAGACAAGCAAGACCAGGCCGCCTCTTCCGAAGGCTAGCCTCCGGATACCGGCCTGCCCGCCGTCGGGCTTGACACCTTCCCGGCCCTTAACTAAGTTGAATTTGGCAATTTCACCGGTATCCGCCGGAGGGGACGCGGTGCGTCTGAATAAATTTTCAGCCATGCCCGGTTTGGTGCTGCTCAGTGCCCTGGTGCTCCTCTCGCTCCTGCGCCCAGGGGCGGCCCCGGCCGCCGGGGAGGCCGGGCCGGTCAAGATCGGGGTGGTCTTTCCCCTCAGCGGCACGGAAGCGACCTATGGCGACTGCGGGCTCAAGGGCCTCAAGATGGCCGCCAAACACCGGCCCACGGTGCTGGGCCGCCCGGTGGACCTTATCCTGGCCGACAACCAAAGCAACAAAGTGGACTCCTGCCGGGAGACCTCCCGCCTGATCCGCGAGGACAAGGTGCGGGCCATCATCGGCTGCCTGACCTCGGGCAACACCCTGGCCGCCGCGCCGGTGGCCGAAAAGGCCCAGGTGCCCCTGGTGGCCCCCTGGGCCACCAACTCCACGGTCACCAAGGGGCGCAAGTACGTCTTCCGGGTGTGCTTCGTGGACCCCTTCCAGGGCCAGGTGGCGGCCAAGTTCGCCCGGGAGAGCCTGAAGGCCAAGACCGCGGCGGTGTTCACCGACCTCCGGCAGGACTACTGCGTGGGCATCACCCGCTGCTTCAGGCAGGCCTTCAAGCATATGGGCGGCAAGGTGGTGCTCAAGGCCTTTTACAACAGCGGGGACCAGGACTTCGCGCCCCAGTTGGCGGCGGCCAAAAAGGCCAACCCGGACATCGTCTATCTGCCCGGCCACTTCCGCGAAGACGCCCTCATCGCCCGCCAGGCCCGGGCCATGGGCCTTACCCAGCCCATCTTGAGCGGCGACGGGGCCCAGGCCGACGAGCTGATTTTCCAAGGCGGGGACGCGGTGGAGGGCCTATACCTGACCACCCACTTCCATCCCCAGGGCGTGGACACCACGGCGGGTAAACAATTCGTGGCCGCCTTCCGCAAGACCTTCCGCTACGACCCGGAGTCGGTGAGCGCGCTCACCTACGACGCCTACAACGTCCTGCTGGACGCCATAACCAGGGCCGGCACCACCGATCCCCCGGCCATCGCCAAGGCCTTGGATCAGACCAAGGACTTCCCCGGCGCCACCGGCATGCTCACTCTGCTACGCCACGACGCCATCAAGCCGGTGGTTATTCTTCAAGTAAAGGACGGCAAGTTTAAGTATTTGACCACCGTAAGGCCCTAGCGGCCGGCTTCGCCAGACGGCCGGGGGCTGCGTTACAGGTTTCGCTTAGGCCTCAGCGTGACTTTGCCACGCTTCCGGCCTGCGCTCACCTGATGCCTTGCCCGCAGCCGCCTGGCTGTGCCGGGAAGGTGGTCTTTTCAACTAAAGGCTCTTGAACCCTCGCTTGGATGAATCTTCCGCAGGATCGAACCGCAAGCGCCCTCGCTGGGTGCGGACCGAATTAGGCGATCAGGTCCTCCTGCCAGGTGTAATCGAACTGACAGACCTCGTCGCCCTGGCCGATGAAAACCGGGCGCTCCAGGTGCAGGTTGGGGGAATAGCCACGGGCAAAGGCGAAGTCCCGGCAACAGGACAGCACCGGCAAAAGCTCCTGGGGCAGACTCATCTTGCGGTAGAGCTTCAAATAGCCGCAGCCGGTCACGGTTAGGCTCATGCGGCCCTCTTCCAGCTCATAGCCCTCGGTCTCCAAAGAGCCGGGCACGGCCATTAGCCGGTCCCAGATGGTGGAGAAGTGCTCCAGGCTGGGGCCGGTCTTGGACTCGGCGGCAAAGGCCTTACCCGCCTCCTCGGCGGTCTGCTCCACCATTTGGGTCATCACCGCCAGGGCCTCTTCCCGGCCCAGGCGCTTTTGCAATACTTCATAAACCTGGGCCAACACCGTGGCCTCTATCTCCCGGCGCACCAAAAGGGGAACTTGGTTGACGTTCACGGCGGTCCTCCCGGCATCAGATGGTGTGTTCGAATAACCCCAGATTGCCCCACCCGCGCCCTGGGCGCAACGGCTTAAAAGAGATTCGCCGCCCGGCTGGTGCCGGGCGGCGAATGGTTCACGCCAAGGTAGGAAAAACGGAGCAGGCTGGGGAGCGCTTAGGAAACCTTGAATACCACCGCCGCGGCGGTGTCGCCCGCGGCGCAGCCCGCGAACAGGCCGTAGCCGCCGCCCTTGAGCACCAGTTCCTCGATCATCTCCACCATGCAGCGGGCGCCGGTGGGGCCCTGGGGGTGGCCAAAGATCATGGAGGAGCCGTAGTTGTTAAAGATGTCGTCGGGGATGTTCATGAGGCGGCCCATGATGATGTCGTTGATGGTGAAGGGGTTGTGGGTCTTCACCGCAGCCAGGTCCTTGACCTCCAGCCCGGCGTTTTTCAGCGCCATCTGAGCCGCCGGGGTCACGGCGGCGGCCATGCGGGCCTTGGCCGCCCGGCCGTAGCCGTAGGAGAGGATCTGGATGGTCACGCTCTTGTCGGCGCTAAGCTCCTTGGCCTTCTCCTGGGTGGTGACGATGAGCCCGGCGTTGCCGTCGGCCGGGTGGGTCTGGGCCCCGAAGGTCAGCGCGCCGTCGGGCAGGATGGGACGCAGCGCGGCCAGGCCCTCGGCGGTGGTGGGCATGATGCCCTCGTCGGCCTCCACGGTGACGGTTTTTTTCTTGCTGAGCTTTATGTCCACCGGGATCATGTAGCCCTTTTGGAAGGCCCGGTCGTCGGCCAGGGCCATCTGGTACTGCTCGTAGCGCCTAAGCGCCAGGGCGTCGGACTCTTCCTTGCTGACCCCGCCGTTGTCCTTGCCCACCAGCTCGGCGGTCATGAACATGGCCTCGCCGCCGTAGGGGTCCTTGTTGAAGTTGTCCATCATCCAGTTTTCGCTGGTCACCTCGGCGCCGGGCCCCTTGGGGTTGGGCCATACGGTGTGGGGGCCGTTGGAGCAGCGGTCGGTGGTGGCCACCAGGTTGCACTCGTGGGCCCCGCACTCCAGCCCGGCGGCGGCGGTGTAGAGCGCGGTGGCGCTGGTGGCGCAGGCCTGGCTGACGGTGGGGCCGGAGATGCGGTCGTTGCCCATGAGGGCGCAGTACCAGGGGTTGGCATAGAACCAGGAGGGCATGCCGATGGTCATGCCGAAGGTGCACCCGTCGAACACCTTGGGGTCGATGCCCCTGAGCTCCAGGAACTTCTTGGTGGTGGCCGCGGCCAGTTTTACGGGGTGCTCGTTTTGGAACGATCCCTGCCAACGGGAAAAAGGCGAGGACCAGTACCCCTTGTGGGGGACAAAGGCTTTGCTGAACATGGTCTGCTCCGTATCGGTTAAACGGTGGTAGCCATAATGGCAGCCTGTAATTTACTGGTGGTTTTTGGGGCCTATTTATCCGACCAATGGCCGTAGCGATCTCTCAGCACCCGGTGCAAAATCTTGCCGGTGCCGGTGCGGGGCATCTCATCCTCGGGCACGAAGTGGATGTTCTTGGGCCGCTTGAATCCGGCGATCTTGCCCTTGGTGAACTCGCTGAGTTCCTTGGCCAACTCCGGGCCGGGCTCGTAGCCCTTGTGGGTGATGACCACGGCGGTTACGCTCTCGCCCCACTTGTCGTCGGGCACTCCGATTACCGCCACGTCCTTGACCGCCGAATGGCCGCCCAGGCAGTCCTCCACCTCGCTGGGGTAGACGTTCTCCCCGCCGGTGATGATCATGTTCTTCTTGCGGTCTACCAGGTAGTAGTAGCCCTCCTCGTCCATGTAGGCCATGTCGCCCGCGCTGAAGAAGTCGCCCACGAAGGAGTCCTTGGTAACCTCGGGCAGCTTCCAGTACTCGCTGAACATGGCCGGGCCCCGGGAGTAGAGCTCGCCCACCTCGCCCACGGCCACCTCGTTCTTGTCCTCGTCCAAGAGCTTGATTAGGTCGGTGCCGGGAATCTCGCGCCCGATGGAGCCCAGTTTGTCGAACTGCTCCGAGGGCAGCAGCAGGGTGACCAGACCGGCCTCGGTGGAGCCGTAGGCCTCGTATAGCTGGCTGTTGGTGAAGTACTCCATGATGGACAGCTTCAGATCGCGCCGGGCCGGTGCCGAGGAGATCAGGAGCTTCTTCACGCAATCCACGTTGTACTTGTTTTTCACCTCATCGGGCAGGGCCAGCATCATGATGTAGTGGGTGGGCACCAGGGAGGTGAAGGTGATGCCGAATTCGCTTAGCGTCTTGATCATGTGCTCGGCGTCGAAGGACACCGAGTTGTAGACCACGGCGGTGGCCCCCAGGCAGGTGAAGACAAAGGAGTAGAACACGCTGTTGATGTGACACATGGGCATGACCAACAGGCCGCGGTCGTCGCGGTCGTAGCCCATGGCCGCGATGTTGGTCCAGTACTTGCCCGCCAAGGACTCGTGGGTGCGCACCACGCCCTTGGGGCGGCCGGTGGTGCCGGAGGTGTACATGACGATCCAGGTGTCCTCGTCATACACCTTGGTGGCGGGCTCTTCGGCTGAACCGGCGGCGAACAGGTCTTCCAGGTGGGTGTAACCCTCCGGGGCGGCTCCCTCGCCGAAGTAGATGTATCCGTTGTCCGGTATGGTCTCCAGATCCGGCTTGGCGTCCATCACGTCGGCCGCGAAGGGCTTCTCCACGATGATGGCCTTGGTCTCGGCGTTGCCCAGGATGTAGGTGTATTCGGTGGGGGTCAGGCGGAACATGATGGGCACGGCCACGAAGCCGCCCTTGGCGCAGGCCCCGTAGAACTCCATCCACTCCAGGCAGTTGTAGGCCAACATGGCGATGCGGTCGCCTTTTTTGAGCCCCCGGTCGGCCAGGGCGTTGGCCAGACGGCAACAGCGCTCGTTGAACTCCTTGAAGGTCAAGGAACGGTTTAGATCCGCCACTCCCTCCTTGTCCGGAAACTTGATGGCGTTTACTCGAAGAATGTCGGCCACGGTGAGCCAGCGGTTCATAACTACATCCTCTCCCGTTGGGGTTCAGCCCAGGCCGGGGGGTCCCCTCAAACCACCCCGGCCCTTGGGCTTTAGTTATTCGCTCGCCAGTTGCCGGGCTCTAAAGTCCCGGGCTAGGATCGCCGCTCCCCAGGCGCCGTTGAGCTGAGGCAGGGGAGGCAACAGGACCTCACGTCCCAGCTCCAGGCTCAGCATCTCGGCCAGATAGGGGTTGTGGGCGGCGACTCCGCCGGTCATGATTACCGTGCCTTCAAAGATGTCCATCTCCATGACCCGCTTGACCACCGAACGGAACAGGCCCTTGACTAGGGCCTCTATCTTTACGCCGTCGCGTATCTTGGACAGCACTTCGGTGGCGGTGAATACGGTGCAAAATGCTCCCAGGGTGGCTTCTTCGGTGGCCTTTTCGGCCAGGCCGTTGAGGCTTTCCAGAGGCAGGTCCAGCCGTAGGGCCATCTCCTCCAGAAAGGCTCCGGTGCCCGCCGCGCACTTGCGGTTCATCTTGAAAGAAGTGCGCAGCCCCTGGGCGTTGAGTTTGATGATCTTGTTGTCCTGGCCTCCGATGTCCACCACGGTGAGCGCCTGGGGGAAGTGATGATAGGCCCCGGCGGCGTGGCAGGCGATTTCGGTGCGGGTCTCCTGGGCCATGGCCGCGTTCTTGCGGCCGTAACCACAGGCGAAGACCCCCTCCACCTGCCCGGCCTCCAGGCCCGCCTGGGCCAGGGCCATTTCCATGCCCTTTGCCGCGCTGCCGGTGAAATCCACTCCCGAGCGCAGCACCGCGCTGCCCAGGAGCCGGCCGGAGTCGTCTATGAGCGCCGCCTTGGTGGCGCTGGCCCCAATGTCGATGCCGCCGAAGAACATCAGGCGGCCGCTTCCTCGATCTGCTCCACGAAGGCCTCGATGTTGGTCTTGGCCTGCTCGTCACTGAAGCAGCGCAGGTCGTTGAGGTCGCCGTTGATGACCAGCGAAGGCACCCCGTGCACCTCGGCGAAACGCTGGGGCAGGCCGTAGCGGCTGTTGGAGTTGTTGGGGCAGGTCTTGGCGTCGTGGAAGATGATGCCCTGGCAGCCGTAGCGCTTCACATGCTCGAGCATGTAATTTTCTTTGTAGGCCTCGTCGCGCACGATGAACAGCTCGGTGTAGGCCCGGGCCATGGACTCGAAGGGGTCGTTGGCGTCGAAAGCGCCGAAAATCCAGGAGTTGCAGTAGGTGGAACACACGATGGCCGCCTTGAGCTCGTTCATCAGCTCGGCCAGCATGCGCAAGCGGCCCCAGACGGGCATGCCGTCCCAGTACAGGCGGATGCGCTCGCCGGGCACTGCGGAATAGCCCGCCTTCTCGCGCTCCACCAACTCGGCCAGCAGGGTGTCGTAGTACTCGATGGCCTCGGGACGGCCCCGCAGCACCACCGCCGGAGCCATGTGGATGGTGTGGTCGAAGAAGTTCATTTGGGCGGGCACCCGGGCGCCGTACTCCAGCACCGCGCGCCACTGCTCGGTGCACTGCTTGCTCAGGCCAACCACCTCGCGCAGGCGGTCGATGTCGAACTTGTTGCCGCTGACCTGCTCCAGGGTGGGGATCAGGTCTTTTATCTGCTGGGCCACGTCGGCCACCATGTAGTCGCGGACCTCGCCCACGCCCCGGTGGGTGCGCACCCCGATGGCCGGCACGTTGAAGTGGCGGCCATACCACTCGAACCAGTCCTGCACGTCGCGGCACTGGTTGGTGTTGAACACCAGCACGTCGGGCTTGGGCACGCCCTTGATGCCGTAGGCCTTGGTCAGGGGGGTGATGCCCTTAAGGAACGCGCCGACGTCGGCGGTAAGGTAGGAGCAGATTTCCGGGCTGTAGCCGAGGGCGTTGGCTACCGGTATGGTATCGGTGGCCATGCGGGTAGCGCCCAAGAGGGCCCCGTGGTTCTCGGGGTAATACACCTCGAAACCCATGGCTATAAGCAGCTCGGCTGGGCCCACGCTAGTGCACCAGGCCACCTTGGGACTGCCCTCGGCGGCGGCGCGATCAAGGGCCAGGAAGTGGTCGGCCATCAGCTTTTTCATCATTTTGGTTGCTTGAATCGGTGGTGTTTTTTCAGACATGACTTAGTCTCCGGCCAATGCGACACTTTGCCGGTGTGCAAGGCCGGAAACACGGCAAAGTGGGCCAAAAGTGGTGGACACGTGGTTACAACTTAGCTACAATCTAGCTAACTTGCACTATAGGCAGGCCCGTTAGGCTTGTCAAGCGCTAATTTCCGGAGCTTAATCCGGCGCTTAGGGCCGTTCGCCCCCCCTTGCGGGGGCGGTTTCTCGGGCCGGCATTTAAAGCTCTTATAACAGTCGAGGACACTTTGACCAACGCCCAATTGGACACGCCGGTCTTGATCCTGGGTGGCGGAGTGGCAGGCTTGGCCGCGGCGGTGGACTTGGCCCGCCGGGGTGTGGCCGCCACCATTATAGAGCGGGAGCCCCGCCTGGGGGGGAGGGCGTCCCAGTTCTGTTGCAAGGCCACCGAAGCCTGCGCCCGTTGCGGCGCCTGCCGTTTGGGCGAGCTGCTCGTCCAGGCGGCCCACCTACCCCAGATAACCATATATACCGCAGCCCTGGCCGTGGCGGCCCAGCCCCAGGGCGACGGCTGGCGGGTGGAGCTGTCTCCCCAGCCCGGCGGCGAAATCGGCCCCGGTCCGGGCCGTCCCCTGCGCGAGCGCACCACTTTGAACACCCAGGCGGTGATCCTGGCGGTGGGCGGCGAGGCCTTCAATCCGGCGGGCAAGACCCGCTTTGGGCACGGCCGGGTGGACGGGGTGTTCAGCGCCCTGGAGTTGGAGGCCATGCTGTCCCAGGGGGCTTTGGGTCCCGACGGCCTGGCCCCGGCCAAGGTGGCTTTCATCCAGTGCGTGGGCAGCCGCGACGCCTCTCTGGGCCGTCTGTGGTGCTCCCGGGTCTGTTGCGGCTACGCCCTGCGCATGGGCCGGGTGATTCGCAAGCTGTTGCCCGAGAGTCAGGTCACTTTCTTCCATATGGATGTGCAGGACTACGGCCGGGCCTGGGAAGACGAGCTGCCCGAGCTGCGCAAACAGATGCGCTTCGTGCGGGCCATGCCTGGCGAGGTGACCGCCGGGGACGGCAGGCCCGAGGTGACCTACGCCCTGGCCGGGGAGCAGGCCATCAAGGAGGGCTTCGACCTGGTGGTGCTCTCGGTGGGCCTGGGGCCGCCCAACGGGGCCTCGGCCCTGGGCGAGCTGTTCGGCGCGGCCAAGGACTCCGACGGCTTCTTGACCACCGACGGCGGCCCCGCCGGGGTGTTCGTGGCCGGGGCGGCGGCCGGTCCCCGCTCGCTGAACGAATCCATGGTGCACGGCGGGCTGGCCGCCTCGCAGGCGGCCTCGCGGGTGGCCTCTCTCACGGAGGCGCGCCATGGCTAAGGTCAGCTTGGTTTGGGTGGCTACGCCGGGCCTCATTGACCTGGACCCGGCGCTGGTGGCCAAGGCCGCCGGAATGTCCCTGGACCAGGGCGGCCTGCTGGAGGCGGCGGTGGTGACCACCTCCCTGGAGCAGGCCCCCAAGCAGTTGCGTCAGCGTCTGGTGGGATTGCCGGTGGCCTGGCTGGAGCTGGCCGCCGAGGTGGGCGGCGGGCCCCAGGCCCATCGCCTGGCCCGGGCGGCGGTGGCGGTGTCGCGCGCCGCCGGGCGGGCGGCCAAGGGCACCCTGCCCCCGGTGTACGCCCCCCAGCCCGCCCAGAGCGTGCTGGTGGCGGGCGCGGGTTTTGGCGCCCTGGCCGCGGCCTGGGAAGCGGCGGCCCTGGGCCACCCGGTCACCCTGGCCACGCCCTTCGACGATGCTGTTCAGGCCGGTGCCGACGACGACCCCGAGGCGGTGAGCCTCTTGGCCGCCCAGCTTCCCGCCCAGGTGGAGCTGGTCCCTCATAGTGAGCTGACCCGCCTAATCGGCGGGGCGGGCGGCTTCAATGTCTGGCTCTCCACCAATGGCGACGCGCCCCAGACCTATGGGGCGGTTTTTTTGGCCCCGCCCGGCGAGCTGGCCGTGGGCTGCGAGGTGGACGGCCTGGACCCGGCGCTGTGCTGCCCGGTGAGCGAGCTGAACCCCGAGGACTATGAGGGGCCGCAAGACGGCTGGCTGCATGTGGCCGTGTTGGCTGGGACCGCCGAGCCGGTGCCTTCCTACAGCTTCAGCGCCGCCCTGGAGGCGGCCCTGGCTCTGGCCCGGCGGCCACGGGTGCAGGTGACCCTGCTGTTCAGCGAGGCACGGGTGGCCGCGCCCGGCGGGGAGAAGCTCTTCCGCGACTGCCGCGAGGCCGGGGTGCTCATGGCTCGGGTGGAACCGGGCAAGCTCTCGCTGCGCGACGGTGGCCGCGAGCTGGCCTGGCTTGATCCCCTCTTGGGCGAGGAGCTGGAGCTGGCCCCGGCGGCTCTGGTTTTGGCCCAGCAGGCCGTGGCCCCCCGCCCCGCCTGGCTGGACAACGATCTGCTCATCAAGCCCTGGGACGAGCTGGTTCCGGACAACCCCCGCCTGGCCGGGGGGCGCACCAGCCGCACTGGTCTCTACCTAACCGGCGCTCTCCGGGGCACCGCGCCCGGCGACGCCCGCCGGGCCGAGGCCGCCTCCGCCGCCGCGGCCATGCACGAGGTGCTCACCGGCAAGGTGGTGCCCATGCCCGTGGTGCGCGACAGCTTCTGCGCCAGCTGCCTCACCTGCGTGCGCACCTGTCCCCACGGCGCGCCCCGCTACGCGGGAGAGCATATCCAGTGCGCCCCCGCCGCCTGTGTGGCCTGCGGGGCCTGCGCGGCGGAGTGCCCGGCCGAGGCCATCGCCCCGCCGGGCTGGGGCAACCCGGAGATGTTCTCCAGCCTGGAGTGGGGCCTGGCCCTGGCTCCGGAGCCCAAGATGGTGCTGTTTGCCTGCGCCGCCTCGGGCATGCCCGCCGTGGCCTCCCTCTCGGCCCAGGGCCATGAGTGGCCCGCCGGGCTGGTGATTTATCCCCTGGTCTGCGCCGCACGCATGAGCCAGCTTCTGTTGCTCAAGTCCCTGGAGCTGGGGGCCAAGCGGGTGCTGGTGGCGGGCTGCCATCCGGGCAACTGCCGCTCGGTCACCGGCAACCACAAGGCCATGGCCAAGATCACCTCCCTGAGCGGCGACCTGGCCGCCCTGGGCCTGCCGCCCGAGGCCATGGAGTTCCTGCCCCTGGCCGCCAACCAGACCAGGGAGCTGGCTCAAAAGGTGGCGGCCATGGCCCAAGCGGCTGGGGAGGAATAAGCATGCGGCTCAACGACTGCGATCCCGGCTTCAAGCACGAAGTGGCCGCCGAGCCGGGCGGGGAGGGCATCCGCGCCTGCTTCGCCTGCGCCGCGTGTAGCGCCCGCTGCCCGGTGGGGGCCAACCGCCCGGACTACGACCCCCGCCGCCTCATTCGCCTCACCCTGCTGGGACGGCGCGATGAGGTGCTCTCCTCGCCGCTGATCTGGCTGTGCTCCTCCTGCTACACCTGCGGCGAGGTGTGCCCCCAACAGGTGCGCTTCACCGAGGTGCTCACCGCCATCAAGAACATCGCCGCGCGCGAAGGCCATGCCCCGCCCTCGGCCAAGATAACCGCCGAGCTGTTGGCCAAGCAGGGCCGCCTGCTGGAGGTCACCGATTTCGAGAACGACAAGCGGGCCG
This sequence comes from Pseudomonadota bacterium, assembly GCA_018896025.1. Classification (GTDB taxonomy): domain Bacteria; phylum Desulfobacterota; class Desulfarculia; order Desulfarculales; family Desulfarculaceae; genus Desulfoferula. The sequence continues at coordinate 229,718 of JAHIND010000035.1, read as the reverse complement.
ACCTGGGGCTGCCCCCGGTGGAGCAGCGCCCCGGCGACTTTCAGGCCATCCTGGGCCTGAAGCCCGCTGAGGGCGAGGCCGGGGAGGAGCCGCGATGAAGGCGCTGTTGTTTTTGGGCTGCACCGTGCCGGTGCGCAATCTCAACTACGAGCTGAGCGCCCGCAAGGTCTGCGAAATCTTGGGGGTGGAGCTGGTGGACGACCAGGCCCTGGCCTGCTGCGGCTACCCCCTCAAGGGCACCGACCAGGCCCACGCCCTGACCATCGCCGCCCGGGCCCTGGCCCAGGCTAGGGCCCACGGCCTGCCCCTGGTGGCCCTGTGCTCGGCCTGCGCGGGCACCCTGGCCGAGGCGGAGCATCACCTGGCCCACCACCCCGAAGAGGCGGCGCGGGTCAACGCGGAGCTGGCCCCTCTGGGCCTGGAATACGCACCCGGCGTGCGGGTGACCCACCTGGTGCGCTATCTGCTGGAGGAAGTGGGCCTGGAAGCCATCAAGGCCAAGATGACCCGCGATCTCGGCGAGTTCACCTTTGCCCCCCACTACGGCTGCCACTACCTGAAGCCCGCCGAGATCATCGGCGGCCTGGACGACCCCGAGGCCCCCACCAGCATGGGCCGGCTCATCGAGGCCACCGGGGCCAAGGTGGACAACTACCCCCGCCTCAAGGACTGCTGCGGGGGTGGGGTGTTGGGGGCGGACGAAGACCTGGCCGGGTCCCTGGCCGGGGCCAAGCTGGCCGAGCTGAACGCCCGGGAGGTGACCGCCATGGTCTTGGTGTGCCCCTTTTGCAACGTGATGTACGAGGGCCAGCAAAAGGCCATCGCCAAGCGCATGGACACCAAGTTCAAGGTGCCGGTGGTTTACCTGACCCAGGTGCTGGGCCTGGGCCTGGGTTTGGAGCCTGACGAGTTGGGCTTCAAGCTGAACCGGGCCAAACCCAAGGAGCTTCTGGCCGCCTTTAAGGAGTAGGCGGGTAGCGGCGGCCGGGGCTATGCTATAAGAAAAAACTTTTGCCGGTTTCCGGCGATTAGAGCACTTGAATACACCCCCACGGGGGTTGGCGAGGAGGATGGCGTCCATGGAAGTAGGCGGCTATAACTTTCCCGACGATCTCTACTACGACCAAAACCATTACTGGGCCAAGGTGGAGGACGGCGTGGTGATCATGGGCACCACCGACCTCACCCAGAAAATGGCCGGCGAGATCACCTTCGTGGACGTGCCCGAGGAGGGCGACGAGGTGAACCAGGGCAAACCCTTCGGCTCCATCGAGAGCGGCAAATGGGTGGGCCGGGTCTACGCCGTGGTCTCCGGCGAGGTGGCCGAGGGCAACGAGGAGTTGGAGGACGAGCCCGAACTGATCAACTCCGACTGCTACGGCGAGGGCTGGATCTGCAAGATCACCCCCAGCGACCTGACCGGCGATCTGTCCAAGCTGATGAAGGGCGAAGCCTACAAAGAGTGGGTGGCCGCCGAGATCGCAAAGGTGGAAAAGGACCAGGCCTAGGCGTGCGCGCCGCGCGGCCATATCGATATTGTCCCTTGGCTGTGGGAGGCGGCGGCCTTTGGCCGCGCACCTATAGCCAAAGCAAGACTGCCAGGGGCGGGGAGGGCGTTTGCACCCTCCCCGCCCGTTTTTTGCGCGGGAGGGGATTAGGAGAGAATCATGGAGATCAACCAAAGACTTGCCGAGATCGTGGGACAGGAGAACGTAATCACCAACAAGGCCGACTGTCAGGCCTACTCACGGGACATGTCGGTGCACATGGCCCCGCCCCAGGTGATGGTATTCGCCGAGACCACTGAGCAGGTAAGCGAGATTCTGGCCGCCTGTCACCAGGCCGATGTGCCGGTGATCGCCCGTGGCGGCGGCACCAGCGTAACCGGCGCGGCCCTGGCCCCCAAGGGCGGGGTGCTGTTGAACCTCATCCGCATGAACAAGATCCTGGAGATCAACCTGCCCGACCACTACGCCAGGGTGCAGTGCGGCGTGGTCTGCGGGGCGCTCAACGCGGCGGTGGCCGAGCAGGGCTTCTTCTTCCCGCCCGATCCGGGCAGCGCGGGCATCGCCACCATCGGCGGCATGATCAACACCAACGCCAGCGGCATCCGGGCGGTGAAGTACGGCACCACCAAGGACTACGTCATGGCGCTGAAGGTGGTGCTGGCCGACGGGCGCATCCTGGACACCGGCTCCAAGGCTCCCAAGACCTCCAGCGGCTACAACCTGTCCCAGCTCTTCTGCGCTTCGGAGGGCACTCTGGGGGTGGTTACCGAGGCCACCATGAAGATTATGCCCGCCCCGGCCTACGCCATCAGCGCCCGCCTGGAGTTCCCGGACATCCAGACCGCCGGTGACGCGGTCACCGAGATGCTCACCACCGGCGTGCCCATCGCCACCTGCGAGATTTTGGACAACATATCCATCGCGGTTTTGGCCAAGGCCATCGACCTGAAGGTGGACGAGGGTGTGGGCTGCATGATCATGCTGGAGCTGGACGGCCACAAGGCGGCGGTTCAGGACTACGTGAAGCAGGTGGACGCCATCGCGGCCAAGCACAGCATCTTGAGCGCCAAGTGGACCGACGACCCGGTGGAAAAGGCTCCCCTGTGGGAGGCCCGCCACCGCCTGGTCCCGGCCATGAGCCGTCTCAAGCCCGGCTACCGCCTGGTGCCCCTGATGGAAGACTTCGGGGTGCCCATGACCAAGATCCCCGAGACCATCCGGCGCATCCAGGCCATCGGCGAGAAGCACGGCTTCCCCATCGCCACCTTCGGCCACATCGGCGACGGCAACCTGCACGCCACCTTTATCATGGACGTGAAAAAGGCCGACGAGTGGGACGCGGTGAAAAAGATCGTGCTGGAGTTCGTGGAGCTAACCGCCTCCATGGAAGGCACCATGAGCGCCGAGCACGGCCTGGGCATGGCCAAGTCGCCGGTGATCGCCAGGGAGCTGGGGGCCAACGGCATGGAGGTGATGCAAACCATCAAGGACGCCATGGACCCCAAGGGCATCCTCAACCCCGGCAAGATGGGTTTGCGCGATTCCATCGACGACGTGTACGACACCAGCGGCTTCGAGCCGCTGCGCACCGGCTCCCTGGACGTGGCCAGCTTCGGCGAGGTGGACAACGAGATCGTGGCCTGCATTCAGTGCGGCTTCTGCCGCCTGGGCTGCCCCACCTACGCCCAGACCGACCTGGAGTCCATGAACGCCAAGGGGCGCATCACCCTGGCCTTCAGCCTGTTGTCCGGGCACATGGAGCCCTCGGCGGAAATGGCCGAGCGCTTGTACAAGTGCATGCTCTGCCTGAACTGCAAGTACACCTGCCCGGCCCAGATCAACGTGGCCGCCGTGGTGCAAGCCGCGCGGCAACGCCTGGTGGAAAAGGGCTTCCTGCCCGAGATATTCGTCAAGCTCATGAGCGACATGGTCGAGGCGGGCAACCCCTTCAGCATGCCCCGGGACACCCGCACCGACTCCTATCCCGTGGGTTACGAGGCCAAGCCGGGGGCGGACACCATGCTGCACCTGGGCTGCGTGGCCTCCTACCAGGACGTGAAGATCATCCCCGCGGTGATGAAAATCCTGGACGCGGCGGGCATCGACTTCACCACCCTGGGCAAAGAGGAAAACTGCTGCGGCTACCTGGCCTACCTGGTGGGGGACATGGACACCTTCCACACCGTGGCCGCGGCCAACGACAAGATCTTCAAGGAACAGGGGGTCAGCACCCTGCTCACCACCTGCGCGGGTTGCTATAAGACCTTCGAGGACGTCTATCCCAAGCACGGCCACGGCGACGGGTACAAGCCCGAGCACGTGGTGTTCCTGCTGGAGAGGCTCATCAACCAGGGCAAGCTGAGCTTCGATTCCGACGGCAAGCCCGTGAAGGCCATCTACCACGACCCCTGCGACCTGGGCCGCCACCTGGGGGTGTACGAGCCGCCGCGAGAGGTGATCAAGGCCCTGCCCGGGGTGGAGCTTCTGGAGTTCCCCCAGAACCGCACCCTGGCCAAGTGCTGCGGCGGCGGCGGCGGGGTCAAGGCCTTTGCCAACGAGCTGGGCGGGGACATCGCCTTCGAGCGCATCAAGGCGGCCATCGCCCAGGGAGCGGACACCGTGGTCAGCGCCTGCCCCTCCTGCAAGAACTCCCTGAACCAGGCCGCGGCCAGGGCCCGCAAAGAGAAGCTGGGCAAGGTCAAGGTCCTGGACATCACCGAGCTGGTGGCCTCGCGCCTGGCCAAGTAGCTTCCTGAAACAGCCCTTGCCTGGGGCCGTCCGGTGTATGTCACCGGCGGCCCCTTATTATTCCCCCGGCTTCGCCAGCTGCCCGTGGGCTGTGTTGCCGGCATCGCTTAGACCTCGGCGTATTAGCATATACGCCTGCGGTCTGCGCTCGCCGGACGCCTTGCCCACGAACACCTGGCTGTGCCGGTCTGGATACAACCCGTATTCCGATAATGCTTGCTTTTTTATAGGGGACTCATAAATGGTGATTCGTTGCTCATTGCCGCCCAACCTTCGTGGAATATCCGGGGTACGGTAGCGTGTCCTAGCCTTTCGGTATATTTCTTCCAGGCGTTTTTGGTCCGGGGGGATCAAGCCTCTGAATTTAATAGAACATTTTAGTCGGCACCATCCGGCGGCGCTTTTGCATGCTTGTGGCCTGCCCACGCCGGGGGCAGGGGGGGACATCGGTGCGACAAGTGGTTGTGGTTTGGTTTTTACTGGCGGGTTTGGTGCTGACGCCCGCCTGCCTGGGCAAGGTGGCATCCCGGCCGCCGGGCCAGGGGCCTTTTTTGGCCTCCGGCACCTGTCTGTCTTACCAGGAGAGCCAGGGATGGCTGTGGGGTTTGGCCGGGGGGCTGCTCCTGGGGCTGGCCTTGGCCCTGGGAATGCGCTGGTGGCGGGTCTCCCGGGCCCGGCGGGCCGGGGCGGGGGGGCTGGTGCTGGGCAACCTGGAGTCCTTGCAAGGGGCCCTGGCCCTGGTGGAGCAGGTGTTCACCGGCTGTCAGCGCAGCATGAAGGTGGTGGATTTCGACGACTGGGTGGCCAGGCGCAAGAAGAAAAAGCAGGGCAAACGCGAGAAGCCGCCGGAACTCTAGCCTAAGGCAAGGTCGCTGGTACGCCGCAGCCGCCCTTTATTTCTCCACACCCTTAGGAAGCTCGCCTCTACTTAACGAGGCGAATATCCCCACCACGCACAACAGGCAGCAGATGATGAAGGTGGCCTTGAGGCTGTTCAGCAGGGACGGGAAAACAACGGGGCTTATGCGCACCTGGCCCACGAAGATGGCCAGCATGGAGGCGGCGATGCCCATGGAGACCATCTGGCCCATCATGCGCATGGCGGCCACGGTGCCCGAGGCGATGCCGTAGTAGCGCGGGGCCACCGAGGACATGATGGCGTTCATGTTGGGCGAGGAGAACACCCCGAAGCCGATGCCGTTGAGCATCAGGCAGGCGACGACGTAGAGGATCGAGCTGTGGGCGTCCAGCAGGGCCAGCCCGGCCAGGCCCAGGGCGGTGAGGCCCATGCCCAACGAGGCCACCAGGCGCGGCTGCACCCTGTCGGAGATGCGCCCGGCCAGGGGCGAGAGGATGGCCTGCATCACCGGCTGAGCCACCAGGATGAGCCCGGCCATGGAGGCGCTGAAGCCCTTGACCCGCTGCAAGTACAGGCTCAGCAAAAAAGTCACCGCGAAGATGGCCGCGTAGTTGATCAGCGCGGCCAGGCTGGAAAAGGCGAAGGGCCGGTTGGTCCTTATTAGGTGCACCGGGAACACCGGGGCCGGGCTCTTGCCCTCCCAGCGCATGAAAAGCCACAAGAACATTGCGCCCGCCAGGGCGAAAGCCCCGCCGGTCCAGGTGGGCATGCGGGTAAGGCCCAGGATGAGGCCCACCAGGGCCAGGGCGTAGAAGACCGACCCCATTAAGTCGAAGTGCTCGCCCTTGGCCTCGGCCCATTCGGCATCCAGCTTGTAAACCGCCACCCACACCGCCAGGGCGCTGGGGGGCACCACCAGGGCGAAGACGCTGCGCCAGGTGAGGTAGTGGGTCAGGACGCCGCCCAGCAGGGGGCCCAGGGACAGGCCGATGTATATGGCCGCCACGTTGATGCCCAGGGCCCGGCCCCGCTGGCCGGGGGGGTAGGCCTCGGAGAGGATGGCCATGCCCGTGGCGAAGACCATGGCGCTGCCCATGCCCTGGGTCACTCGGGCCACCAGCACCACCAGGATGGAGGGGGCCAGGCAGGCCAGCAGAGAAGCCAGGCCGAAGGTGGACATGCCCCAAATGAATATCCGCTTGCGGCCCAGGATGTCGCCCAGGCGCCCGGCGGGCACCACGCACACCGCCGTGGACAGAATGTAAGAGGTCTGCACCCAGGAGAGGGTCACCGCGTCCAGGGCGAAGCGCAGGCCCATGTCGGGCAGGGCCAGGTTCACCGCCGAGGCCATCACCGGGGTTACGAAGGAGCTGATCACCGCCAGGGTGAGGGCGGCGCGTTGCAAAGCATTGCCGGTCATTTTGTTCGCGTGCGAGCCTTGTTAATTCAGTGCAAAAAAATCAGCGCAATTGTGAAAATGTACTCCGAGGTTTCGCCTTAGGCAAACAGCCCCGCCGCCGCGTCGGCCATGGCCAGACCGGCCTCGGTGGGGATCAGGCGGCCCCTGGCTAGGCGGCCCCATCCCCGGCGGCGCAGCTCCTCCAGGGGAGCGGCGTAGACCCGGCGGGGGTCGGCCCCCCTGAGCACCGCCAGGGCGGCCAACTCCACTCCGCGCACGGTGCGCAGGCCCAGGAGGATAAGCTCCAAGGCCCGCTGCTCCCGGCTCAGTTCCTCGCGCATGGCCAGGGGCTCTTCCCCGGCCTCCACCATCCGGCAATATTCCGTGGGATCGGCCATATAGGCCCAGCGCACCCCGGCCAGGTGGCCGTGGGCTCCCGGCCCCAGGGACAGATAGTCGCCCCCCTGCCAGGTGGCTTGGTTGTGGCGGCACTCGTAGCCCGGCCGGGCGTAGTTGCTCACCTCGTAGCGCTTTATGCCCGCAGCCTCCAGCAGCTCCTTGGCGGCTTGCTCCATGTCCACTATCTGTTCATCACCGGGCAGGGGCGCGACTCCGGGGCGGAAGCGTTGGCCAAAGGGAGTCTCGGGCGAAAGGGTCAGCTCGTACAGGGACAGGTGCTCCGGCCCCAGCTCCAGGGCAGCCATGAGGTCGGCGGTGGCCAGGGCCACGCTCTGGCCGGGCAGGCCGTATATGAGGTCCAGGTTCAGGCTGCTGAAGCCCGCCCGCCGGGCGGCCTGCACCGCCTTAGCCGTGGCCTGGGGGGTGTGGCGGCGGCCAAGGGCGCGGAGCAACTCGGGGCTGAAGCTCTGGGCCCCCAGGGACAGGCGGTTGAAACCGGCTTGTCTCAGGGCGGTCAGCTTGGCCGGGGAGAGGGCTCCGGGGTTGGCCTCTAGGGAGACTTCGGCCCAGGGATCCAGGCCCACCATGCCCTTGATTTGACTAAGTAACGAGGCCAGGGCCGCGGCGGGCAACATGGACGGGGTGCCGCCGCCGAAGTACACCGTGGCCAGAGGGCGGCCCTGGGCCCTGGGGGCGATGCGCTTAATGTGAACGGCGAGGCCCGCCAGAAGGCGGCGGGCCTCGCCGTGGTCGTAGGTCTTGGCGTTGAAGTCGCAATAAGGGCAGCGGGCCGGGCAAAAGGGGAGATGTAGATATAACCCCAGGCCCGGAGTCATTAAGCGCCCTTGGCGGCCTCTTCCTCCTTGAGCACCCGCCTGAGCACCTTGCCTACCATGGTCTTGGGCAGCTCTTCGCGGAACTCCACGATGGAGGGAACCTTGTAATGGGTCATGTTTTCCTTGCACCAGGCGATGATGTCATCCTCGCTCACCTGGCCCACCTTGTCCGGCTGCAGCACCACGAAGGCCTTGAGTATCTCGCCCACCTTGGGATGGGGCAGGCCGATCACCGCCACCTCCAGGATGTCGGGGTGGCTGAACATGTAGTCCTCCACCTCCTTGGGGAAGACGCTGAAGCCCTTGAACTTCACCAGGTCCTTGGCCCGGTCCATGATGAAGATGTAGCCATGCTCATCCATGTAGGCGATGTCGCCGGTGTAGAGCCAGCCGTCGCGCAGGGTGCGGGCGGTCTCTTCGGGCCGGTTGAGGTAGCCCTTCATCACCTGGGGGCCCTTCACGCACAGCTCGCCCACCTGATCCGGGCCGTAGCCCAGTTGGGTCTCACCGGTCTCCAGGTCCATGATCTTGCAGTCGGTGTTGGGGAAGGGCAGGCCGATGGAGCCCATGACCCGCTCTTTGCCCTCGGTGATGACAAAGGGGTTGGCCGTGACCACCGGGGAGGACTCGCTGAGGCCGTATCCCTCCACCACCCGGGAGCCGATCTTCTCTTCGAACTTGAGCTGCACGTCCCGGGGCAGGGGGCCGGCTCCGGAGAGGCAGGCGGTCAGGGGGCTGAGGTCGTAGGCCTCCAGGCCCTTGGTGTTGTTGATCTTGTTGAACAGCACCGCCACCCCGGCCATGCACATCTGGGTGCCTTTGCCCCACTTTTGGATCTCAGCGGCCCATTCCAGCATGGACTCGGGCGGCTTGGGGAACAGCAGCATGAAGCCGCCGCTGGCGATGGCCGAGTTCATGCAGCAGGTCATGGCGAAGACGTGGAACAGGGGCAGAACCCCCACCCAGCCCGCGTCCCTGGGGAAGTTGCTGCCGATCCAGGCCTTGCCGCTCAGGGCGTTGGTCACCAGGTTGAAGGAGGTGAGCATGGCCCCCTTGGGGGTGCCGGTGGTGCCGCCGGTGTACTGCAACGCCGCGATGTCGTTGACCGGGTCGATCTCCACCGTGGGCGGATTGGGCGGGGTATTGAGCATCTCCTTGAAGCTCAGGGTCCCGGTGGGCAACTGGCCGGTGGGAATCTTGCCCAGCTTCTTGCCCAGCCATTTTTTGAGCCCGCTAATCTTGAGCAGGTCGGCGATGTTGGTGCCGATCAGGTGCTTCACCTTGGTCTGGTCCAAAATGCGCCCGGCCTCGGCGAACACCGAGTCCAAGACCACCAGGGCCTTGGCCCCGGAGTCGTTGAGCTGGTGCTTTATCTCCAGGGCCTTGTAGGTGGGGTTGATGGCCGTGGCCGCCATGCCCAGTCGCTGGCAGGCGTAGAAGGCGATGACGAACTGGAAGGAGTTGGGCAGCATGATGGCCAGTACGTCGCCCTTGGCCAGCCCCAGGTTGGTGAGGGCGGTGGCCATGCGGTCCACCGCGTCGTCCAACTCCCGATAGGTCATCACCGAGTCCAAGAACACGATGGCCTTGTCGTCCGGGTAGGAGGCGGCGGATTCCCGCAGCAAGTCGCTGAGGCTTATTTCGGGGAAATCGATGCTTTTGGGGACGCCTTCCGGCCAGTCGCCGTACCAGGGGCGGTCGCCAAGGTCCTGGGCCATGGTTCTCCTCCTGGGGCCGTGAGGCCCCACCTGATTGTGCGGTGGCGGGCGCAGAGGTCAAAGTACCCCAGGGGGTGCTGAGCTGTCAATGATTTGCAAGCGTTTTCAAACGGATTGTCCGGCGAGCCGCCTCTGGGGGGCCGCCCGGGGCTCGGGGGGGCGGGCCGGCCCCCTGCCGCATTGACCGAGATCAGGCTCCGCGCGTAGATTAATTATAGGAGATGCCCCAAGGCGGACCGGGGTCCTTGGCGCGAGCTTCGGCCAGGGGCGAGGTAGCCGGTCGGTTGCCGCAAGGGCGCAAGCAAGGGGGATCTGGAATGAAAAAGTGGTTTCTTTTGGTGGTCCTGCTGCTCTGCCTCTCCGCTGCCGCCGCGCATGCCTATGAAGTGATTAGGCAATCAGAAGACAGCAGCGCGATCTACTACACCATTTCCTGCGACGACAAAGAGGTGCAAATCAAATTCCTGAAGAGCAACGGCGGTTGGTATCTTACTGGGATGTTCGCCAGCAATTTCAACTATGGCAGCATGGACGCGGCCGCCAGGGCCGCCTGCAAGAACGCCAGATAATCCGAGCGCTTGCCGCCAGGAACACGCTGATAAACCAGCCGCCGCTTTTCCCGCCGGGGAGCGCTCCCGGCGAGGCCCTGGGGCCGGCCGTTTGGGCCGGGCCATTATAGTGGAAGCCCCCCCGGCGGAAAAACCCCTTGACCGGACACGGCCCGGCTGGTTAGCTTCTTTTTCCCATGGGATACCGATCACCGTCAGCGGACCGCCAAGAACTCCTCGACTGGCTCGGGTTGAAGCTCATTCCCGGCGTGGGCAGCGTCACCTTCGCCCGTCTGCTGGCCGCCTTCGGCAGCCCAGGCGCGGCCCTGGGCGCCCCCCTGGCCGCCTTGCAGGCCATACCCCGCCTCAGGCCCCAGGTGGCCCGGGCGGTGCACCGCCGGGCCTGGGAAGTGGACCCCGGGGAGCAGCTCGCCAGGCTCGAAAAGCTGGGCGGGCATTTGCTCACCCTGGACGACCCGGCCTACCCGCCCTTTTTAAAGGGCATCCACGCTCCACCTCCGCTGCTGTTTGTTTTGGGCGACCTCTCCCCCTGCCAAGAGGGCGGGATAGCCGTGGTGGGCAGCCGGGCCATGAGCCCTTACGGCCGCCGTCTGGCCGGTGAGTTGGGCCGGGACGTGGCCCGCCGGGGGGTGAGCCTGGTCTCGGGCCTGGCCCGGGGGGTGGACGCCGCGGCCCACATCGGTTCCCTGGAAGCGGGCGGGCACACCGTGGGCGTGCTGGGCTGCGGCCTGGACGTGGCCTATCCCCGGGAGCACCGCGAGCTCATCGCCCGCATGGCCGCCCAGGGCGCGGTGGTCAGCGAATTTCCCCTGGGCACCCAGCCCGCCCCGGCCCACTTCCCGGTGCGCAACCGGGTGATAAGCGGGCTGAGCCGGGCGGTGGTGGTGGTGGAGGCGGGCCTCAAGAGCGGCTCGCTCATAACCGCCCGCCACGCCCTGGAACAGGGGCGGGAGGTGTTCGCGGTTCCGGGGCCGGTTGGCTCGGCAACTAGCGCGGGCAGCAATCAACTGATAAAGGAAGGGGCCCGGCTGCTGACATCCAGCCGGGATCTTTTCGAGCCCGGAGCCCTGCCGCCCTCGCCGGGGCCCGGAGCCCTGCGGCCCGAGGAGCCCGGAGAGCTTAGCCCGGCCGAGGCCGAGCTACTCAAGCTGGTGGGACCGGAGCCGCAGCACATAGACCAGATAGGCCGGGCCAGCGGCCTGGCCCCCGGCGATTTGGCCACCCTTTTGCTCAACTTGGTTTTGGCCGAAAGAGTGGTGGAGTTGCCTGGCAAGCATTATGTGCTTAACCTGTAGAGACACTGCAACGGAGATAAAGCCCCTATACCGTTATGGCTAAAAACCTTCTCATAGTCGAATCGCCGGCCAAGGCCCGCACCATCAAGAAGTACCTGGGCGCGGACTTCTCGGTCAAAGCCTCGGTGGGACACGTGGTGGACCTGCCCAAGAAACGCCTGGGAGTCGACCTGGACAAGGGCTTCACGCCCGAGTACCAGGTGATCCAGGGCAAGGAAAAGGTGGTCCGCGAGCTCAAGAAAGCCGCCCAAAGCGCCCAGGAGGTCTACCTGGCCCCCGACCCCGACCGCGAGGGCGAGGCCATAGCCTGGCACATCGCCCACCAGCTTGGGCGGCCCCTGGACAGCTACCATAGGGTGCTGTTCCACGAGCTGACCAAGGACGCCATCAAAAAGGCGGTGGCCGAGCCGGTCAAACTGGACCCTCACCGCTACGACAGCCAGCAGGCCCGGCGCGTCCTGGACCGCCTGGTGGGCTATCAGATCTCGCCCCTGCTGTGGGAAAAAGTGCGCGGCGGCCTGTCGGCCGGGCGGGTGCAGTCGGTGGCCCTTCGCCTCATCGTGGAGCGCGAGCGGGCCATCCAGGCCTTTGACGCCCGGGAGTATTGGAGCGTCACCGCCGCCCTGGCCGGGGACGAGCCTCCCAAGTTCAGCGCCAAGCTGGTGGAGGTGGGCGGCAAGAAGTTCGAGCCCGCCGACGAGAAACAGGCCATGGCCGGAGTGGCGGCCATCGAGGGCGGCCCCTTCACCGTAACCAAGATCAACAAGCGCCAGGTGAAGCGCCGCCCGGCCCCGCCGTTCATCACCAGCACCTTGCAGCAGGAGGCCTACCGCAAGCTGGGCTTCACCACCAAGAAGACCATGACCCTGGCTCAGAAGCTCTACGAGGGCAAGGAGACCGCCGAGGGCGCGGTGGGTCTGATTACCTACATGCGTACCGACTCCACCCGCCTGGCCCAGCCGGCGGTGGCCGAGGCCCGCGACATAATCGGCCAGCGCTACGGGGCCGACTACGTGCCTCCCAAGCCCAACGTATACAAGTCCCGCTCCGGGGCCCAGGACGCCCACGAGGCCATCCGCCCCACCAGCGGGGCCCGCGCCCCCGAGGAAATGGCCAAGTACCTGAGTGGCGATGAGCTTAAGCTCTACCGCCTCATCTGGCAGCGCTTCATCGCCAGCCAGATGGCCCCGGCCCTGTTCGACCGCACCCAGGCCGACATCGCTTCGGGCAAGGGGCTGCTCAGGGCCAACGGCCAGATAAAGACCTTCCCCGGCTTCACCGCGGTGTACGAGGAGGGCAAGGACAACGGCGAGGAGCCCGAGCAGGATGGCCTGCTGCCCCCCCTGGCCCAGGGCCAGGAGCTCAAGCTGGAGGGCATCGAGCCCAAGCAGCACTTCACCCAGCCCCCGCCGCGCTTCTCCGAGGCCAGCCTGGTCAAGGAGCTGGAGGAGAAGGGCATCGGCCGCCCCTCCACCTATTCGGCCATCCTCAGCACCCTGGTGGACCGCAAGTACGTGAGCAAGCTCAAGCGCCAACTGGCTCCCACCGAAATGGGCCTGGTGGTCAACGACCTGTTGGTGGAGAGCTTCCCCCAGATCATGGAGGTGGACTTCACCGCCCAGCTGGAGCAGAGCCTGGACCAGGTGGAGGAGGGCAAGCGCGACTGGCGCAAGCTGTTGGAGGAGTTCTACGGGCCCTTCTCCCAGGCCCTGGAAGAGGCCAAGACCACCATGCGCCAGGTCAAGGGCAAGGGCCTGGCCACCGAAGTGGACTGCCCCCAGTGCGGCAAGAAGATGGCCATCCGTTTGGGCAAGAACGGCGAGTTTTTGGCCTGCTCCGGCTACCCCGAGTGCAAGACCACCTTTGACTTCAGCCGGGACGAAAAGGGCAACATCATCCCCGACGAGCCCGCCCCGGACCCGGGCATCGCCTGCGAAAAGTGCGGCGCGCCCATGGCCGTGAAGAAAGGACGCTACGGCCCCTTTCTGGCCTGCACCGCCTATCCCAAGTGCAGCCACATCTTGCCCTTGGACGAAAACGGCCAGGCCGTGGAAAAACCGGCCGCCGAGCCCCTGGGCGAAGACTGCCCCAAGTGCGGCGCTCCCCTGGTGATAAAGCCCACCCGCAGCGGCGGGCGCTTCATCTCCTGCTCGGGCTACCCCAAGTGCCGCTACAGCCGGGGCCTGCCCGTGGGCGTGGCCTGCCCCCAGTGCGGCGGCGAGATCGTGGAGAAGCGCTCTCGCCGGGGCAAGAACTTCTACGGCTGCGACAACTACCCCAAGTGCGACTACGCCACCTGGAGCAAGCCGGTGCCCACCCCCTGCCCTGCTTGCGGCCATGCCTTTGTGGTGGAAAAGAAGAAGGGGGCAGGCACCGTCTGCCCCGAGTGCAAGGCCGAACAGGACTAGCGGCTTCGCCAGAGGTCCGGGGGCTGCGTTGGCCTCCTCGCGTGAGCCTCGCTGTAGGTTTTCCTACAGCTTCGGCACCCGGCTCGTCGGCCGCCTTGCCCGCGAACCCCTGGCTGTGCCGCCCTTGGCGTTGGCGGGGCGTGGATGTGGGGCGGTGCTGTAACGAGGGCTTGGGATCCACGGTAGGTCTACTACTCCTGCGTCCCTCGCTCGTTTCCGCCTTGCCCTGCGGCGCCTGGCTGTGCCGCGGGTGACGCTCTGGGATTAAGATAGAAACCAGATAAAAAAAGCCCCGCCCAAATGGGCGGGGCTTTTGCGTTACGTGTATCGCGGGGCTACTGGGGCAGCTTCTTGATCCAGCCGGACTGCTTGAACCAGCGCCTCTTCAACTCGTTGATGCCGCCGCCGCCTTCCAGGGTGCCCAGGAAGTTGTCCACCATGTTTTGCAGCAAAGGGTCGTTGGCCGGCACGGCCACGCCCAGGGGCTCGAAGGTGAAGGGCTTCTGCAGGGCGGCCAGGTTGTCGGCCTTGTAGCGGAAGCTGGCCAGCACGCAGAAGGGGAAGTCGGTCACCAGGACCTGGGCCTTGCCGCTCAGCACCGCCTTGAGGGCCGCGTCCATGTCCTTCACCGACATGATATTGGCCTTGGTCAGAAGCTGCTTGGCGGTGATCTCGCCGGTGGTTCCCTTGGCCACGGCCACGGTGAACTCGGGGTGGTTGAAGTCGGTGAGGTCGCGCACCTTCTGCATCATCTCGCCCTTCATCAGGGCCCCCTGGCCGGTGATGAAGTACGGCCCGGCGAAGAACACCTTGGCGTTGCGCACCGGGGTCATGGTCACGCCCGAGATCACCAAGTCCACCTTGCCCGCGTTCAGGGCGTCAAGCAGCTTGGGGAAGGGGATGACCTCGATCTTCAGCTTAACGTTGATGGACTTGGCCAGGATGGTGGCCAGGTCGATGTCCAGGCCCATGATGGTGCCGTCGGCGGCCTTGAAGTTGAAGGGGGGGTAGTCGGCGGCGGTGCCCACCACCAGTTCGCCCTTTTTCATGATCCTGTCCATCACCGGACCGGCCAGGGCGGCCGAAGCCAGAGTCAAGGTCAAAAACGCCACCAAGGCGATGATGATTCCACTTTTGCGCATGAAACTCTCCTTAAAAAAAATATCGCAGGAATGATGATCATCATGGGCTTAGAAGGGGCTGGATGACAAGTGTTAATCGGCCCAAAGCGGCCCGCAGGCCCAAAAAAACCGGGGCGCAGGGCCCCGGCTTTGTTGACGATATTGGTTCCTAGCGGGCTAAGGCAGCAGCCGCATCCAGGCCGGGCTTTTGAACCAGCGGTTCTTGAGGAAGTTCAACCTGCCTCCGCCTTCCATGTTGAACAGGAAGTTGGTGACCAGGTTGTCCCACTGGGGGTCGCTGGGGGGCAGGGCCACGCCCAGGGGCTCGAAGGTGAAGGGCTTCTGTAGGGTGCCCAGCTTGGCCTCGGGGTTGCGGAACACCGCCACCGCGCAGTAGGGGTAGTCGGCCACCATGGCTTTGACTTTGCCGCTCAGGACCATCTCCAGGGCCTGGTCCATAGTGTCGGTGGCGATTATCTTGGCCCGGCGCATGATCTGGCGGGTGGCCTGCTCGCTGGTGGTGCCCTTGGCCACGGCTATGGTGAACTCCGGCTGGTTTACGTCGTCCAGGCCCTTGATGCCCTGGCCCACCTTGGCGGTGGCCAACAGGGTCTGACCGGAGACGAAGTAGGGCCCGGCGAAGTAGACCTCCAGGTTGCGCTGGGGGGTCACGCTGATGCCCCCGATGGCCAGGTCCACCTCGCCGGAGGCGGCCGCTGGGATCAGGCGGTCAAAGGGCATCTGCTTTATTTTCAGGCGCACCCCCAGGGACTGGGCCAGGGCCTTGGCGATGTCCATGTCCAGGCCGATGAACTCCCCTTCCTTGGTCTTGGCGGTCAGGGGAGGGTAGGTCCCGCTGGTGGCCACCACCAGCTCCTTTTGCCGGAGGATGCGCTGGATCACCGGTCCGGCCTGGGCCGAAGGCGCGGCCAGGGCCAGGCCCAGGAGCAGGGCCACTGCCAAATAGAACTTCTTCATACTTCGTCCTCCCCCTGGTTCAGGCCAGTCCGGCATAGATAAGGGCCAACACCTTGGCGTCGGCGATCATGGAAGAGACCCTGGCGAACTCGTCGGGCTGGTGCACCGACTGCTCGCAGGAATACCACACCGCCACCGGCAGGTTTTGCTGGCGGAAAAAGGCGGCCACCGTGCCGCCGCCGACCCCGCCGACCCTGGGCTCCAGGCCGCGCACCCGCTTGATGCCCTCCACCAGGGCGCGGACCACCGGGGCCTGGGGGTCGGTGGCCTTGGGGGCCTGCAGGCGATTGACCACTTCCAAATCCACCGAGGCCCCCTCTTCGGTGGCGATGGCCCCGAAGCGGTCCTCGAAGGCCTTCATCACCTCATTCAGGTCCACTCCGGGCAGGATGCGGCAGTCGATGTAGAACACGTCGCGCCCAGGCACGGTGTTCACGTTGGACACCCCGGCCTCCTTGCGGGTGGGCTCGCAGGTGCTCACCATGGGGTCGAACAGGGGATCGGCCGCCCCGAAGCCCTTGGCCAGCTCCCGGGTGGCGATCATCATGCGGGCGGCGGTGTACAGGGCGTTGACCCCCTCGTGGGGGGTGGAGCCGTGCACCTGCTTGCCGTGCACCGTGACCTTGAGCCAGAGCATGGATTTTTCGGCCACCTCGATGAAGCTGCCGTCCGGATCGCCCACGTCGGGCACCAGGATCAGGTCCTGGGGTGAAAACAGCTCGGGCCGCTTTTTGAGCAGGTGCTCCAGGCCGTAGCCCGAGCCGGTCTCCTCGTCGGACACGGCGATGAGCCCCACGTCCCCGGCCGGAGCCATGCCTTCTTCCTTGAGGGCCTTCATGGCGAAAAAGCCCGAGACCAGGGCGGCGTGGTTGTCCATGACCCCCCGGCCGTAGATGAGGTCGCCCTCCACCCGTAGGGTCCAGGGGTCGCTGGACCACAGGGAGCGGTCGCCCTCGGGAACCACGTCCAGGTGCCCCAGCACCCACACCTTGGGGCCGCCGCCGCCGGGCATGACCCCCCAGAGGTTGGGCCGCACCCCGTCCGGCACCCGCTGGTCCGGGCAGTCCTCGTGGTGCACGGTGAGGCCCAACTCCTCCAGCCAACCCTGGACCACCTGGGCTTTTTTCATCTCGCCATCGCCCCCGCTGGTGGGCCCCAGGGCGGGTATGGCCACCAGCTCGCGCTGGGCCTCGATCATCTGGTCGCCATAGGCGTCTATGCGTTCCAGCAACTTGTGAACCTGGTTCATGTCAGCTCCCTGTTGAATGCAAATTCAGCCCCTTGGGCCTGACAGTAGGCTAGCCCGCCCGCCGCCGGGGGTCAAGGCGCGTTGACACTTGCAATTCAAGGGGTTAACATTCCTGACACCTTGCTGGTCCGCCCGGGAGTAGGTGTGCTGCCCCCCCCGAGAACCCCGGGCCAAAGGAGTGCCGTGCCCGACTCTGTCGCCAAGGCGGCCCTGCCCCCGGAAGTCAGAAGATTTTCGGGGCTATACCGCTTTATTGATCCAGAGCGCTTTGCCGAGCTGGGCATTGACCCGGAGGACGTGCCCCTGGGCACTTACCCCGCCGAGGATCACCCGCCCTTCTTGCCGGACCGCCTGGGGGGCAACGCCTACGGCCTGGGCCTGTTCGAGCAGGCCACCCTGCCCCAGGAGCAGGCCCGCCTGGTGGAGGGCCTGGACCTGGCCGACTCCGAGGCGGTGTCGGCCAACTACCGCCAGCTCAACGACATCTTCAAGCGCCTGGGGCTGCTGATCCGCTACACCCGCCACGGCAGCCCCTTTTTCCTAATCCCAAGGCAATATGTGGCCCACTTCCTGGTGGAGGTGCGGGCGCGGGCCGACGAGATCATCACTTTCCTGAGCGGGCTCATGGTGCGCCGCCTGCGAGAGACCATGCGGGTGGGCCTGCTCTCGGCCGAGAGCGAGCTGCTGCTGCCCGAGCTGACCAGCCGCATGCCCCACCTGGAGTTCGTGGTGCTGGAGAGCCTGGAGCAGTTGGCCGCCGCCCGGGCTCCCCTGGAGGCGGTGGTGCTGGTGGAGGAGCCCTGGGAGTTTTTCTCCGAGCGCTTGCGCCGGGCCGGTTGGGACACCCACCAGGACCGCCGCCAGCGGGAAGACCTGGGCTACTTCGCGGCCAGCCGTCTTTACGACCTTTTGGCCGAGGGCGGCGAGCTGCTCATCCTAGCCGACCGCCCCCTGTCCAGCAGCAACGAGACCATGCAGGTGACCTTCAAGAACCAGCTGGAGTTCAAGCGTTTCTTGATGTTCAGCCACGTCTACCGCACTAGACGGCGCTACCAGAGCGGGGCGGGCATGGCCATGGAGGTCAACCGCTTCGACTTCTACTCCTTCCTCTCGGGCCTGGGGGTGTACCACGAGACGGTGGAGGGGCTCTTGGAGGGCCGCAGCCTGGGCTATCTGGAGCCCCAGGAGATAGACGACCTGGCTTACCAGGATCTGCCCCTGCCCCGGGGCAGCGACGAGCGCCTCCTGTCCGCCTGGAGCCGCTGGTTCGGGGCCTTTTTCAGCCAGCAGCACCTGGGGGTGTCCCTGCCCGAGGCCCAGGAGCGGGCCTGGGCCTCCCAGTACGACATCGAGGGCAGCTTCCCGGACACCCTGTGCCAGTTCCACGGGGCGCGCCGCCAGCCGCCGGAGACCACCGCGGCCATCGCCAGCCGGGTGCGGCGCAAGCGCATCGCCGGTTGCGACCGGGAGCTTCTGGCCGCCTACAAGGACTCCTTCGACTACGTGCTCCGGGTGCTGGACATCCTGGAGCAGGTGCGTCAAGGGACCTACACCGAGCTGCCCGGCCTGGAGCTCAGCCGCCTGCGCAAGCCCTTCGAGACCATCGTGCACCAGAGCCAGCTCAAGGACGTGCGCCGCCTCATGGAGCTGGCTCCCCGCCTGGCCCGCCTGGAGCAGCGCCTCAACCCCGGCAAGCTGCTGGGGCCGCGCACCCCGGTGCTGGACAACCTGGAGAAGCTCTCCCTCATGGGGGTGGAGCCCGCCCCCCTGCTCCAGCTCTACCTCATGGTCCTGGGCCACAGCACTATGACCAGGGTCACCTTCGGCAAGCTGCCGGAAAGCTCCCTGGAGCCGCTGACCGACCTGAACGGCTACCAGGACCTGGAAGAGGCAGTGGCCGTGGTGCGCCTTTACCGCCTGCTCTCGGTGGCCGAGGCCGCGGCGGCCAGCCCCGACGGCCTGAGCCGGGGCCAGGCCTGGGAGATGTTCACCCTCTACGACAAGTGCATCCGGGTGCTCACCGAGCCGGACCTCACCTGGACCGACATCCTGGACGAGCAGATAAGCCAGGTGGGTGGGGTGCAGGCCAAGGCCACCCGCAAGCTTCTTAAGCTGTTCAACCTGTTCGAGCACCTAGGCGACTGGCAGCGCCTGGAACTGGCCGGGCTGCGCGAAAAGGAGGCCCTGGCCGGTTTTGATGCGGCCAAGCTGGAGCGCATCGCCCAGGTCATCGAGTTGGTGCAGCAGCTGCGCCGCTTCGTGGAGCACTTCTACGCCGGGGACTCCTCGGTGCGGCCCTATTTCTTCCGGGCGCTGCTCACCTGCGAGCTGCACGGCAGCGGGCGGCTGCTGCCCAGCCTGGGCACGGCGGCCAGCTTCACCCTGCTGTGGATATGCGTGCACCTGAGCGAAAAGCACCTGATCAACTTCAACCCCCTGCTGGCCAACGGCGACGAGGACGAGCTGGGGGTGCGCCTGGCCAAGCTGCGCCGGGCCCTGCTGGCCTTTTCGCCCCAGGAGCTTCCCCCGGACCAACTGGGCCGCTTGCGCCGCAACCTGGCCGCCGGAGGCGAGGCCTACCTGGGCGACTCGGGTATCTACCTGACCCTGGACCCGGCCACCGGGGCTCTGGTGCCCCATTTCATGGACCCCCACCAGGAGCTGGCCCGGCTCAACCAACTGGTCAGCCACACCCAGAGCCAGCCCCTGGCCGAGGTGCCCGCCCGCCGCCTGGCCGAGATGGACCGCTGCTGCTACGAGCTGGAGCGCTTTTTGGCCGCCCAGCCCCAGCCCCAAACCGGTGAGCTCTCGGACATGTCCGAGGGCCTGGAGCGGCTCCGGGCCCGTCTGGAGCGCTATCTGCTGGACGAGCTTTTGGTGCTGCCGCGCTTCGCCCTGAACCTGGGCCGCCTGCTGAGGCGCTGTCCCCGGCTCATGGAGCGCCTGCTGCCCCAGGGCGCGGGCCACTCCATGACCCGCCGCCGCCTGGCCGCCGCGGGCAAGCTCAGCGCCATGGACCTGCGCCGCCTGGAGGGCTTCCAGGACATGCAGCTCAGCCACGAGATGGCCCGCCAGGAGTTCGGGGCCGCCGCGGCGGGCATCGTGGGGGCCACCCCCTTGCAGTTCCAGCGCCTCACCGCCAGCCTGGCCCAGCTCCTGGACGTGCAGCCCTATTTGGGGCGGCTGATGATGCTTTCGTTGCTGCTCTACGAGGAGGAGGAGCCGCCCGCGCCCGAGACCCTGGAGGCCTCGACCATGCTGGCCCACCTGGACCTGAGCACCAGCCAGCGCCAGGATCTGGCCTTCTTGCTGGAGCATCAGGGCCTGTTCCGCCAGGTGATCTTCGGCGAGGCCTGCCTGGTGGGCCTGCAACCCCTGCTGGAAAACAACGACCCGCCCATGGTGGAGGTGTTGTTCCTCTTGGCCGTGGTCTGCGGCGGGGCCCGGCGGGAGGGCTACCTCACCGAGGACATCCTGGAGCGCTACTTCTCCCTGCTGGATTTGGCGCGCCGCCTGGGCCGGGGGCGCATCCCCGCCCGTCAGGCCCAGGACGACCTGGTGGCCGACAACGCCCGCCGCCGTTTGGCCCTGGAGCGCTATCTGGATGTGCAGCCCGAGGGCTCGCCCACGGCCAGCCTGCGCCATTTGGTGGAAAACACCCGCCTGCCCCAGGAGGGGCGCGAGATTTGGCTGGCCCAGGGCCGGGTGCTCACCGGCATCAACCGCCTGTTACAGCTTCGGGGCCTGGTGCTGGTGGATTCGCAAGACCTGTTCATGCTCGACAATGAGGTGCCGCTCAAATACATCTACCGCCTCAAGGCCTTGCGCTCGGTGGGGGTCACCCACTTCGAGCGCGACCTTTACGAGGGCCGCCGGGTGCTCCGGGGCCTGGAGCAGCTCAGGCCCGAGGTGCAGGAGTTCTTGTTGCAGGCCTTGAGCGACAGCGGCCAAGCGGTGCGCCTGGCCTTTTTCGCCCCGGCGGCCGAGCGCCTCACCTACCCCAACCAGATTAAGCTGCTGGTGCTGGGCCTGGCCGCCTCGGGCCTGGCCTATCAGGAAGACGACCGCCCGGTTACCGTGAGCTTTGCGCCCCTGGCCAGGGTCATGGACCGCAAGTTCGAGATGATCAACGAGCTGATCAGCTCCCTGGACGCCATGGCCCTGGTGGAAAACCCCGAGGGCCTGGCCCGCCTGGTGGGGGCCAAGGAGGGCCTGGCCCTGACCCTGGCCCCACAGGGCGGCAAGCTGAGCCTGTCCGCCGCCGACCCCCTGCGCCTGGACCGCAAGATAGAAGCGGTGCGCCGAGCCTCCAGCCCGGGAAAGCTAAAGCGCCTCTACCACGAGGAGCTCAAGAAGCTCAGCCTCACCGCCCAACGCAACGCCGACTACCAGCAGCGCCTGGAAGAGGCCTTCCAGGCCAGCCTGGAGCGCCTGGGCGGGCAGATGCTGGAGCGGGTTGGCGTCTCCATGGCCGCGGTGAACGAGCTGGCCCGCCTGGAGGAGATGTTCAAGATCGCCTGGGAGCAGGGGCAGGAGTTGCCCCTGGGGCCGGACCGCCAGGGAAGCCTGCGCGACCTGTTCGAGATGAACGCCGAGCGCCTGCGTTCCCAGGTGCTGGCCCGCCTCACCTCGCGCCTGGAGCGGGTGAACAGCTTCGCCGAGCTGGAAGAGCTTTGGCAGCGGGCCAAGCACCAGCTCAAGGAGCAGAGCCGCTACCTGGGCCAGTCCTTCCACCTGGAGGTAGCCAGGCGCTTCGATCGCAGAGCTCAAGAACTCAGAGGCCGCGCCAGAGCTACGTTGTAGGCGGCTTCACCAGACAGTCGATAGCTGCGTTGCCGGCATCGCTCAAGGCTCGATGTAGGCTCTGCTACATCTGCGCCTTTCGCTCGCCGGACGCCTCGCCCGCTGCCGCCTGGCTGTGCCGCTGGGCGGGGCGGTGTTTCAGAAAAATTAAGATCGTTTTCGCGACGCCATGGTGAGGCTTATTTGCCGCCGTGGTGCTGCCAATGCAGCATGTTGGTCAGGGAGCGCTTGGGCACGAAGTGTTTGCCCGTTTCGTCGTCCCAGTAGCGGATGACTTCCTTGCCCTGTTGGCCGGGCTCCAGGTCCACCGCCACCGCCTCCACCACCGGTCGGCCCAGGGCGATCACCGAGTCCACCTCGATGCCTTCGGGCAAGCCCAGCAGCTTGGCCGCCCTGGGGCGGTTGATGCTGCGTATCCAGCAGGAGCCCACCCCCTGGTCATGGGCCAACAGCAGGATGCTCATCGCCGCCGCGCCCACGTCGAAGGCGCTGCCCGTGGGGGCCACGTCCTCCTGGCGCACGCACACCACGATGTAGGCGGTGGGGCGGTGGGTTTCGTCGGGTACGCCCACCGGCGCGGTGTAGGCGGCCCACTTCAGGCATCCGAACAGCTCCTCGCGCTGCCGGTCCTCGGTGACCACCACGTATTCCAGGGGCTGCAGATTGGCCGAGGACGGGCACTGGCGGGCCGCGTCGGCCAGGTCGCGGAGCAGGGCCGGTTCCAGGGGCTCCTGGGAAAAGCTGCGCACCGAGCGCCGGTTCCAGATAGCTTGCCGGGTTTCCATGTCTGCCTCCCTGTTATTCGCTCTATATGATCCACCAGGCCAGGGCCAACACCCCGGCCAGCCAGAAATTGAAATCCACCAGCGCCTCGCTGGCCGCGCCGATCAGCACATCGCCCCGGCTGAGCACCCTTTGCATCAGGGCCAGCCCGGCGATGGGTATGAGCAGCAGCAAACACAGCACCGCCGGAAGCCCGGCCAGGGGGGCCAGGAGTACCAGCACCGCCAAGGCGGCCAGCAGCCAGGTGACCAGGCGCAGGGTGCCCGCCTCGCCCAGCATGATGGGTATGGTCTCCTTGCCCACCACCAGGTCGCCCTGCACGTCAAGCACGTCGAACACCGCGCAACGGCAGAACACCAGCACCGCAGTGTAGACAAAGGCCAGGGCCAGGGCAGCCGGCTGCCAGACCTCGAATCCCACCGCGGGCAGAACCGCCACCACCACCGCCCAGGCCCCGGCGGCGCTCACCGTCTTGGAGCCGGGGATATCCTTGAGGCTGGCGAAGCCCAGGCGCCTTTTTAGGGACGGAGGCACCACCGGCACCGAGTAGAGGATGCCCAGCAGGCTGATCAGGCTGACGATGACAAAGGGCCACAGGCCCATCATGAAGCACAGCATCAGGGCGGCGGCGGCGCTGAAGATGCCCGAGCCGATGAGGAACGCCCGGTGCTTTGCCAAAAACTGGGCCCGGTCCGGGTCGTTGTATTGCCCCGCTTCCTTGTCCAGGAAGTGGTTGAGGATGTGCATGGCGTAGATGTAGAAAAAGGCCGTGGCCGCCAGGGCAGGGTGGGGAACCAGCCCCTGCAACAGGCTGGCCGCGCAGGTCATGCCCGCCGCGCCCAGGGCCACCAAAAGCTGGCTGCGCACGAAGAAGCGGAACACCCGGCGCAGGATATAGGAGCCGCCGCCCTCGCGCTCGCTGCGGATGGCCCCCAGTTCCCTAAGCACTCGTTTGATGAGCCAGTTGGGGGTGGAGGCCCCGGCGGTGACTCCGATGGTATCCAAGTGGGCCAGCTCTCCGCGCGGCAGCTCCTCCTCGGTCTCCACCGCGAACACCGGCTTATTCGACTCGGCTGCCACCAGGGCCAGGCGCTGGGTGTTGCCGCTGTTGCGGCCGCCCACCACCACCACTCCGTCCACCTCTTGGGCCAGGCTCTTTACCTCGTCCTGGCGGTGGTGGGTGGCCTCGCAGATGGTCTCGTGCACCTCCACCGGGCCAAAGCGGCTGATCAGCTCCTGCACGATGGCCGCGAAGTTCTCGCCGGTCTGGGTGGTCTGGGCCACCACCACCACGTCCTTGAGCTGGGGCAGCCCGGCCACCTCCGAGGGCCGGGAGACCACCCGCCCCCGTCCCTGGGCGTGGCCCAGAAGACCCACCACCTCGGGGTGGCTGGCGTCGCCCACGATGACCACGTCGGCCCCGCGCTTGGCCGCCCGGGCGATGATGGCCTGCACCCTTATCACCCGGGGGCAGGTGCCCTCCACGATCTGGCTGAAGCCCGCCTGCTTGAGGCGGGCCTTGTCCTGGGGCGGCACTCCGTGGGCCCGGATGATCACCGTGCCGCCGGTTACGCTGCCCTCGGGGGGGATTTCCCCCAGCACCCGGATGCCTTTGCTCTCCAAAAGCTCCAGCACCTGGGGGTTGTGGATCAAGGGGCCGTAGGTGAACACCGGGCCCTCGCCGTGGTGGGCCTGGGCCAGGGCCAGCTCCATGGCCCGGCGCACCCCCATGCAGAAACCGGCGTGGCGGGCCAGGCGCACCCTCATGCCGCCTGCTCCGGCTGCTCCGGCTCCATTTGCTCGGGCTCCAGGAAGAATTGGTCGCACAGCTCCCACAGGGGAGCCAACTCATGGCAGGCCCCGGCCTGGCGGCGGAACAGGGAGGCTCCGGGCAGGCCCCGGGAATACCACATCATGAATTGGCGTATGAAATGGATGGCGTGCCCCTCGCCGCCCAGGTTCTTGGCCAGCTCCAGATGCTCGGCCAGGGCCCGGCGCTTCATGGCCGGGGTCACCGGCTGGGGCTCCTGGCCGGCCAGGCGGGCCACCGCCCGGGAGAAAATCCAGGGGTCGCCCATGGCCCCGCGTCCGATCATCACCGCCGCGCAGCCGGTTTCTTCAAGCATGCGCACCGCCGCCCGGCCGCTGGTCACGTCGCCGTTGCCGATCACCGGCACCGGGCACCAGGAGGCCAGGCGCTTGATGGCCTCCCAGTCGGCCCGGCCCCCGAAGCCCTGGCGGGTGGTGCGGGCGTGCAGGGTGATAACCTGGGCCCCGGCCTTTACCAAGCGGGGCACCAACTCCTCGGTGATGTCGCTTTTGGGACCCAGGCGTATCTTGGCGCTCACCGGCAGGCTGGAGGCCTCGGCCACGGCGGCCATGATCTCCGCCGCCAATATCGGGTCTTCCAACAGGGCGCTGCCCGCGCCGGGACGGCGCACCTTTTTGGCTGGGCAGCCCATGTTTACGTCCAGGGCGTCCACCCCCAGGGTGCAGGCGATGGCCGCGGCCTCGCCCATCTGCCGGGGGGAGGCCCCGAAGAGCTGCAAAACCAGAGGCCGCTCGCCGGGCAGGCTGCGGGTCAGGCGCAGGGTTTGGGGCTGGTGGCGCAAGAGTCCGGCGGCGCTGACCATTTCGCTGTAGACCATGGCCGCGCCCGCCCGGCGGGCCATGAGACGAAAGGCGGGGCCCGACACCCCGGCCATGGGCGCGGCCACGAATGGTGATTGCAGTGTAAGCCCCAGTAGTTGCATGGGGTTGAGTCTACCTGAGGCCCTCCAAACTGTAAACCGGCCAAGGCAGGGAGCCGCTTGACATGCGGGCGGCCAAGGACGAACATTTAAGCGGCCCCAAACCTTGGAAGGCGGGAGGAATAAAAGTGAGTGGTTCCAGCGGCCAACAGGCCGTCTTCGGGCCGGTGCCCAGCCGCAGGTTGGGGCTGAGCCTGGGGGTGGATTTGGTCTATCCCAAAACCTGCCCCCTGGATTGCATCTACTGCGAGCTGGGACGCACCACTATGCACACCGCCCAGCGCGGACTGTTCCGCGATGCCGACGAGGTGTTGGCCCAGGTGGAAAAGCGCCTGGGCGAGATGGAGACCCCGCCGGACTTCGTGACCCTGGCCGGCAGCGGCGAGCCCACCCTGCATCTGGAGCTGGGCCGGGTCATCAGCGAGCTCAAGCGCATGAGCCCTTGCCGGGTGGCGGTGCTCACCAACGGGGTGCTCATGACCGATCCCCAGGTGCGCCGGGACCTGACCGGGGCCGACGTGGTGATCCCCAGCCTGGACGCGGTGGACCAAAAAATATTTGAAACAATCAATAGGCCCGCCCCTGGGCTTATAATAAGCGAGATCATAGAAGGCCTTAAGGCCTTTGCCCGCGAGTACGGCGGGCGCCTGTGGCTGGAGATTCTTCTGGCCTCGGGCATAAACGATGCCCCGGAGCACCTGGCGGCCCTGGCCGCCACCGCCCAGGAGATCGGTCCGGAGTTGGTTCAGCTCAACACGGTTATCCGCCCACCGGCGGTTCCCGGAGTGGGGGCCCTTTCCCTGGAGCGCCTGGAAGAGATAGCGGCGGGCTTCGGCCTGCCCTGCACGGTCACCGCCCCGCCCCGGGCGGCGTCCGCCGGCGACCGGGGGGACCTGGAGCGCCAGGTGCAAGAGATGACCCGGCGCAGGCCCTGCACCATCTCCGACGTGGCGGCCATGGCCGGGGTGCAACCGGAGCGGGCTGAGCGGCTTTTGCACGAACTGGCCCGCCAAGGCAAGGTGCGGGCGGAAGATTTCGGGGGCGAGATTTTTTATCGGGGTTTGTAGGATCATCAAGAAAGGTGCGGCATGAGCGAATCCTCCGTTAGCTCGCAAGTGGCGGATAAGGGCAAACTTTACCTGGGCCTGGACGTGGGCTCGGTCAGCCTGGACACGGTGGTGCTGGACCATGACGGCCAAATACTGTTGGCCGACTACACCCGCACCAAGGGGCGGCCCCTGGCCGTGGCCAGCCAAGTTTTGGGCGAAGTGCTGGAGCGCTTCGGCCGCGATTGTTTCGCTGCGGTGGCGGTCACCGGCAGCGGAGCCCCCACCCTGGCCCCCCTGCTGGGCGGCGAGGTGGTCAACGAAATCATCGCCGCCGCCAGGGGAGTGCAGCGGCTGTGCCCCCAGGCCCACACCATCATCGACATGGGCGGCGAGGACGCCAAGCTCATCCTGGTGAGCCCCGGCCCGGACGGCGGGCTGCGCATCGAAGACTTCGCCATGAACACCATGTGCGCGGCGGGCACCGGTTCGTTCCTGGACCAGCAGTCCCACCGTTTGCAACTGACCATCGAGCAGTTCTCCGAGATCGCCATGAACAGCGCCAATCCGCCGCGCCTGGCCGGGCGTTGCTCTGTGTTCGCCAAGAGCGACATGATCCATTTGCAGCAGGAAGCCACCCCGGACTACGACATCGTGGCCGGGCTGTGCTTTGCCATGGCCCGCAACCTAAAGTCCAACATCGCCAAGGGCAAGAAGGTGGTGCCGCCGGTGGCCTTCATCGGCGGGGTGGCGGCCAACCAGGGGGTGCACCGAGCCCTCAAGGAGATACTGGCTCTGGAGGACGGCGAGCTTCTGGTGCCCCCGGATTTCGGCTGCGTGGGGGCCATGGGCGCGGCCCTGTTCGCCCAGGACAAGGGCCTGGTGGCCCCCATGACCGGGCTGGAGGACTTGCAGCGCCGGGCGGCCGAGGCGGCGGGCGAGACCAAGCGCCTGCCCCGGCTCAAGCTGGGGGATCATCACATCAAGGACCTGCAAAAAATCCAGGTGCCCGAGGGCCAACTCGTCGGCTACCTGGGAGTGGACGTGGGCTCTATCTCCACCAACGTGGTGGTGATCGACGAACAGGGGAGGGTGCTCTCCAAGCAATACCTGCTCACCGCCGGGCGTCCCCTGGAGGCGGTCAAGGAGGGCCTGCGCCTGGCCGGGGCCGAGATCGGCGACCGGGTGACCATCCTGGGCGCGGGCACCACCGGCTCGGGGCGCTACCTCACCGCCGACTTTATCGGGGCGGACATCGTGCGCAACGAGATCACCGCCCAGGCCACCGCCGCCGCCCACATCGACCCCGAGGTGGACACCATCTTCGAGATCGGCGGCCAGGACTCCAAGTACATCTCCCTGGAAAACGGGGCCATCGTCGACTTCATGATGAACAAGGTCTGCGCGGCGGGCACCGGCAGCTTCCTGGAGGAGCAGGCCGAAAAGCTGGGCATCCAGATCAAGGGCGAGTTCGGCTCCCGGGCCCTGGGTGCGTCCAACCCGGTGCGCATGGGCGAGCGCTGCACCGTGTTCATGGAGTCGGACCTGGTGTCCCACCAAGCCTCCGGGGCGGAGATCGACGACCTGGTGGCGGGCCTCAGCTATTCCATCGTGCACAACTATCTGAACAAGGTGGTGGAAGACCGCAAGATCGGCAAGCGCATCTTCTACCAGGGGGCCACGGCGGCCAACCAGGGCATCGTGGCCGCCTTCGAGGCGGTGACCGGCCGCCCCATTATCGTGCCGCCCCACCACGACGTCACCGGGGCCATCGGCGCGGCGCTGTTGTCCATGCGCGAGCGCACCTGGAAAGAGAGCTCCTTCAAGGGCTTCGCGGTGAGCGAGACCGGCTACGAGATCACCACCTTCGAGTGTTCCGGCTGCCCCAACACCTGCTCCATCCGCAAGGTAAAGGTGGAGGGCCTGGCCAAGCCCCTGTTCTACGGCTCCCGCTGCGAAAAATACGACGTGGATCGCGACGCCCAGGTGCGCGAGGACATCCCCGATCTGTTCGCCGAGCGCGAGGAGCTCTTGCTTTCTTACGCGGGGCCGGTGGACCCGGTGCGCAAAAAGGGCGTGATCGGCATCCCCCGCACCATGTTCTTCCGCGAGTGGCTGCCCTTCTTCAGCGCCTTTTTAAACAGCCTGGGCTTTGAGGTGCAGGTCTCCGGCCCCAGCACCAAGCGCCTGATCCACAAAGGCGTGGAGGCGGTGGTCAACGAGCCCTGTTTCCCTATTAAGGTGGCCCACGGCCACCTGGCCGAGCTAATCGAGTCCGGGGTGGAGAAGATTCTCCTGCCCTCCTTGATAAATCTGCCCGCGCCGGGCAACGAGCTGACCTACGGCCAGGTGTGCCCCTACGCCCAGACCCTGTGCTACACCGCCCCGGCGGCCCTGGACTTCGGCAAGAGCGAGCTTATCGACACCGCCCTGCGCTTCGGCTATGACGCGGGCACCATGCGCTCCGATCTCAAGGCCCTGGCCAAGCGCCTGGGGGCGGGCACCAGAGGGCTCAGCCAGGCCATCGCCGCCGGTTGGGAGGCCCAGCAAGACTTCAACCGCCGTTTGGTGGCTCGGGGCAAGGAGGTCTTGGCCTCCATGAAGCCCGGCGACCGGGCCATGGTGGTGATCAGCCGCCCCTACAACGGGGCCGACCCCGGCCTGAACCTGGGCATCCCCCAGAAGATGCGCCATTTGGGGGTCTTTTCCATACCCATGGACTTCCTGGACCTGGACCAGCACATGGGCCACCCCGAGCTGTCGGAAATGTACTGGCGCTACGGCCAGAAGATCCTGGCCTCGGCCTTGGAGGTGCGGTCAGACCCCCGTTTGCACGCGGTGTACATCACCAACTTCGGCTGCGGCCCGGACAGCTTTATCGGCCACTTCTTCAGACGCATCATGGAGGGAAAGCCCTTCCTGGAGATAGAGATCGACGAGCACTCGGCCGACGTGGGGGCCATCACCCGTTTGGAGGCCTTCCTGGACTCCCTGGGCAACGTGATCACCGCCCCGCCCTCGGCCAAGCCGGCCAGGCGGCGCAACATCAAGCCCGGCGAGCGCACCATCTACATCCCGCCCATGACCGACCACGCGGTGGCCGTGGCCGCCGCTTTCGCCGCCTGCGGGGGCCACGCCGAGGTCTTGCCCGAGAGCGACCAGCGCACCCTGGAGCTTGGCCGCCGCTACACCTCGGGCAAGGAGTGCTACCCCTGCGCCCTGACCACCGGCGACCTTCTTAAGCTGCTCATGGATAAGAAGGTGCCGCCCAAGGAGGTGGCCTTCTTCATGCCCGGCGGCACCGGCCCCTGCCGCTTCGGCCAGTATCACCGCTACCACCGCCTGATCCTGGACGAGCTGGGCTTCGAGGAGGCCCGCATCTACTCCCCGGACCAGTCAGAGGTGTTCTACAAGGAGCTGGGCATGGTGGGGGGCAGCGGCTTCACCCGCCTGGCCTGGCAGGGCATGGTGGCGGTGGACCTGCTCGAGAAGGCCCTGCACGAGACCCGGCCCTACGAGGCCAACCCCGGCGATGGCGACGAGATCTACCGTCACATGCTGGCCAGGGTGGCCGAGGTGATGGGCCGCAAGGGCGACCTCCAGCCGGTGATGGCCGAGGCCAGGGGCGAGTTCGCGGCGGTTCGGCGCTCCGGGGACAACCACCGGCCCCTGGTGGGAGTGGTGGGCGAGATCTACACCCGGGCCAACCGCTTTGCCAACGAAGACATCGTGCGCACCGTGGAGTCCCTGGGCGGCGAGGCCTGGACCCCCACCATCGGCGAGTGGGTGCTCTACACCAACTACACCTCCGCGGTGCGGGCCAGGATGCTCAAGAAACGCCAGGCCCTCATCGGCACCCTTTTGGAGAACTACTTCCAGCACAAGGACGAGCGCACCCTGGCCAAACCCTGGGCCGGGTCCCTCAAGACCCTGCACGAGCCCCCGGTCAAGGCGGTGCTCAAGATGGCCCACCCCTACCTGGAGCCCAGCTTCGAGGGCGAGGCCATCCTCTCCCTGGGCAAGAGCCGGGACATGCTCAGCCGAGGGGCCTCGGGGGTAATCAACGTGATTCCCTTCACCTGTATGCCCGGCACCATAGTAAACGCCCTGATGAAACGCTTCCGGGAGGACCACGGCAACCTGCCGTTTTTGCCCATGGCCATGGACGGCCAGGAGCAGAGCGGCAGCCGCATTCGCCTGGAGGCCTTCATGCACCAAGTGCGCCAGTTCCAACAGGCCCGCGAGAACTGATTTTCACGGCGAAACAGGTGGTCCGGACCTGGCCGCGCCGGGTCCGGACCCCTTGGCGCCCGGCGGATTCATATAAAAAACTTTGTTACGACTGCATAGCAAAAATTCAAGCATTCGGGTAAGCTGGCCTACATGTCACGCAAGATGCTCATAAACGCCACCGGGGTTGAGGAACTGCGGGTGGCGGTGGTTGAGGAGGGCCGCTTGGAGGCCTTTTATGTTGAGACCGCCGCCCAGGCCCAGACCAGGGGCAACATCTACAAGGGTGTGGTGGCCAACGTGGAGCCCAGCCTCCAGGCCGCTTTCATAGATTACGGGCGGCCCAAGCACGGATTCCTCCAGATAGCCGACCTGCGCAACGACCTTTGGGGCGATCACCAGGCCCCGGCCAAGGGCCTGCCGCCCTTGCAGGAGGTTCTCAAGAAGGGCCGCCAGCTCCTGGTGCAGGTGGTCAAGGAAGAGACCGGTAACAAGGGCGCGGCCCTGACCACCCATTTGTCCATACCCGGCCAGTACCTGGTGCTTACCCCGGGTCACTCCCACGTGGGGGTTTCCCGCCAGATCGCCGACGAGAAGGAGCGCAGCCGCATCAAGGAAGTGCTCGATTCCCTGGAGCGGCCGGGGGAGCTGGGGGTCATCGCCCGCACCGCCGCCGAGGGGCGCAGCAAGCGGGACCTGACCACCAACCTCAAGCAACTCCTGCGCTTGTGGGAAGACCTGGAGAACCGGGGCAAGGAAGCCAAGCCCCGCACCCTCATCCATAAGGAAGAGGAACTGGCGGTGCGCACGGTGCGCGACCTGTTCACCTCCGACCTCAGCGAGATCCTGGTGGACGACCCCGAGGTGTTCGAACGGGTGAGCACCTTCGTGGGCACGGTGAACCCCCGGCGCAAGAAGATCGTCAAGCTATACCGGCAGGAGCGGCCCATCTTCGCCAAGTACACCCTGGAAGAGCAGATTTCGAGCGTTTACCAGCCCGCGGTGCGCTTGCCCTCCGGGGGCAGCATCGTCATAAGCCCCACCGAGGCCCTGGTGGCGGTGGATGTGAACTCCGGCAAGACCGCCGGGGGTAGGCAACTGGAAGACACCGCCCTGGCGGTGAACCTGGAGGCGGCGGCCGAGATAGCCCGCCAGTTGCGCCTGCGAGACCTGGGTGGGCTTATCGTCATCGATTTCATAGACATGCGCGACCGGGCCAACCAGCGCAACGTGCGCAAGGCCCTGGGCGACGCCCTCAAGGGCGACAAGGCCAAGACCACGGTGGGCCACATCAGCCGCTTCGGCCTGCTGGAGATGAGCCGCCAGCGCATCCGCCCGGCCATCGATTTCGGCTCCACCCGCACCTGTCCGGTGTGCCAGGGCCGGGGCCTGTTGCTCACCAGCGAGGCCCTGGGCCGCAAGGTGCTCAGAGACCTGGAGCTCAAGCTCAGGGGATACGGCGGCAAGGGGCTCAAGGTGCGCCTGGCCCCGGAGACGACCCACCACCTGCAAAACGTGAAAAGGGTGGAGCTATCCCGCCTGGAGTCCAGCAGCGGAGTTTGCTTGGAACTGGTGGCCGACCACGAGGTGGCCCTGGACGAGTTCAAGACCGAAGCCTGCGGCGATCCCTGGTCCGTGTGCGCCCCGCCCCAGGCCCAGGAGCAGGCGGCCCCCCCGCCGCCCGCGCCCGCTTCCGGTTCCGCCCCCGCCTCCGCGCCCAAGCCGAGGCCCCCGGAGCCGGCCCAAGCTGAAGCCGCATCGCCCAAACCCGCTTCCAGCGGGCGCAAACGCCGCCGCAGCCGCAAGAAACCGACCCCCGCCCCCGAGGCCAAGGCCGCGGGCGGCGAAAAGCCCCAGCCCGAGGCCCCGGCAGCCCCGCCCCAGGAGCCGCCCAGCCAGCCGGTGGACAGCCCCACGGAGCAGCCGCCCAACGGCCAAGCTCCGGCCCAGGACGCCGCTCCGGCCGCGCCCAAGAAGCGCCGCCGCCGCCGCCCCTCCGGAGCCCAGCGCCGGGCCAGGGCCAAGGCCAAGTCCAAGAGCGAGCCCGGCGACGAGCAGCCCCAGGGTGAGCCCCAGGGCGAGAATCAGGGCGAGGCCTCCCAAGGGGCCCAGGACTAGGCCAGGCCCACCACTCCCCGTCCGGCCATATTTTCTATTTCAGCTTGGCTGAGGCCCAGCCCGGCCAGGACCGCCATGGTGTCCTGGCCCAGGGCCGGGGGTGGATCGGTAGGGGCCAGGGGTGAGCCGGACATCTTCAGGGGGCAGGCCAGTTGGACCCCCTGGTCCAGGGGCTCCACCATGCCCCGCTCCCGCACCAGGGGGGAGGCCACCGCCTCGGGCAGGGAAAGCACCGGCTCGCAGCAGGCGTCGTAGACAGCCCAGAACTCCGTCCATTCATCGCGGCTGCGCCCGGCGAAGATGGCCGCCACCTCCTGGGTGACCTCCGGCCCGGCGAACTGCTTGTCCAAAAGGTCCGGGCGCTGAACCGCCGCGCAGAAGGCCTGCCAGAACTTGGGCTCCAGGGCCCCCAGGGAGAACCAGCCGCCGTCCTTGGTGCGGTAGAGGTTGTAGCAGGGGAAGGCCCCGTTGAGGGTCATGCCCGCCGGGCGGGGGGCGTCGATGCCCGCCTGCACCCCGGCCCAGACCAGGGTGGCCATGGACACCGAGCCGTCGAACATGGCCGCGTCCACGTGTTGGCCCCGGCCGGTGCGCTCCCGCTGGTACAGGGCGGCCAACACCCCGGAGAGGCCCAACAGCGAGCCCCCGGCCAGGTCGGCTATCTGCACTCCGGGGATGGCCAGGCCGCCGTCGCAGCTCCCGGTCGCCGCCAACACCCCGGCCAGGGCCAGGTAGTTGATGTCGTGGCCCGCCCGCTGAGCCAGGGAGCCCTGTTGGCCGTAGCCGGAGATGGACAAATGGATCAGGCGGGGCTGCACCTGGCTGAGCAGGGAATGGTCCAGGCCCAGGCGAGCCATCACCCCTGGGCGGAAGCCCTCCAGCAACACGTCGTAATCTTCCAACAGGCGCAGCAGGATATCGCGCCCGGCCGGGTCCTTGAGGTTCAGGGCCAGGCTTTTCTTGCCCCGGTTGATGGCCGCGAAGTAGGGCGATTCTCCTTCCCCTTCGCCGGAGAGGCCTCGGCTGTAGTCGCCGCCCACCGGGTTTTCCACCTTCAGGACCTGGGCTCCCATGCAGGCCATGAGCCAGGCCAGGTAGAGGCCGGGCAGGTTCAGGGACAGATCGAGGATCTTGACTCCGCCGAGGGCGCGCTCCATGTTCACCTCCCAGCCCGCCAATTCCATAACTGCTGCGCCAGGCTCGGATGTAAAACTCGTTCTGATGAAACTAGGGCTGTTTTATAAAAAACTCATCAATTGCGAATAGTCACTAACTATCATCTCGTCCCGGCCGACTCCGGCGGACTAGGCCGCTCCCGGCACGAAGGCGGGGCTACGGGCCTCGCCCAGGCTCAGGGCCTCGGTGGGGCAGGTGATCAGGCACAGGCCGCAGCCCATGCAGCGCTCCGGGTCCACCATTGCCGGGGCCCCCTCCTGTTCGCCCAGGGATATGGCCGAAAAGTAGCAGCGCTCCAGGCAGGCCCCGCAGGCGGTGCACTCCTCGGCCTCCACCACGGCCACGAAGCGGCTGGGGTCCACCACCCGGATGCCCCCCTCTATGAGCACCGGCATGGTCTGGCAACAGCAGGGGCAGCAGTTGCAGATGAAGTTGTTGCCCTCGTGGCGGTTGAGAGTCACGTGGACCAGGCCCGCCTCCTCGGACCGGCGCAGGATGTCCAGGGCCTCTTCACGGCTGATCGCCCGGCCGGTGCCCCGGGCCAGGTTGTAGTCGGCCGCGCCGTCCACCTGCAAGCACACCTCCAAGGGGCGGTCGCAGTTGCGCATGCTCAGGCGGCAGGTGCACTTGGTCACCGCCAGGCTCCTGGCCTTTTCGATCATCTTGGCCACGGAGTCGAAGTCGAGGATGGAGGTGCGGGCCTCGATGGCCACCCCCACCGGGATCACCCTGGTGAAGGGTTTTTTCACCTGTGCGCCGATGGTCTTGGCGATGGCGTACCATTCCTGGTCCATGAACTCGCGCCACAGGTCCAGGAACTCCGGGGGGGCCTGGGGCCAGAGGATGGTGGCGTCGTGGAACTGCACCAGGTCGCGGCTCATGCGCCAGGGGGGAGGGTCGGTTTTGCGGGAGGGGAACACCAGGCCCTTGAGGAACAACTCGTCCACCATCTTCTGGACCTCCGCCGGCTCGCGCCCCAGCTTCCGGGCCGCGCCGGGCACGTCCGCGGGCAGGGCCAGCAAGAGGTCGGCCTCGTCCGAGTCGGCCAGCATGGCGAACAAGGCGGCGATGCGCGGCGATTGCCCCAGGCCGATGCGGGCGGCCATTTCACGGTAGCGCGGGTCCGGCTCCATCTTCTCCTCCCCATGGGTGTATGGCGGCGGGGAGCCTCCCCTCCCAGGCGATATCCCACCGCATCCCTAAATAACATAATTTCACTGGTGATTGCTTAGAATGGGGCCCAAAATTTTTTTGGTGATTTGATTTGGGGCCGTTGGGAAGGCGCCCGCCCGCCCGTCCCGGAGACGGCGGCGCACCTCCCGGCGCCCTCACCGGCGGCCCGACGGGCCGCCCCGCCGCCCGGCGGGTTGGCGCAGGGCTAAGAGCTGGAATTAATGCCTTAAAGCGAGGAGGTCCACCATGGGATCAGGCGCCTGGAAATGGCTCCGCCTTGGCCGGGGGGACTTTGTGACTATTAACACATTTTTCTTGACATCAAAGTTACGTCTGCGTTAGAACAGGCCGACCCCATGGAAAAAGTAGGCCGAACCTTTTGTGGCGCAGGGTCGCCCGGGACCAAGGGCCACAGGGGTGACGCGAAATAGCTTGACATGCGGGGTTCGATTGCGGGATAGTTTGTTCCAATACGCACAATCGATGGTTTTCATCGCCAGGTCCAGACCTGGGGACGTGTCCCATAAAGGTTAGGCAGAAACCAAGCTCGGGTAATAAAACTCGAAGGAGGTGTAGGGAAATTAGGGACGTGAACTAGCCCCACCTAGGGAGGTAGGGCTCATTTGGTAGTCGTTTAGGCAGGTTGCAAAAGGTCAACCCGTCAACACTACGGAGGAATAAATGCCAAGTTTTGTCATTGTAGAAAAGTGCGATGGCTGCAAGGGTCAGGATAAGACCGCTTGTATGTACATCTGCCCCAACGACCTTATGCTCCTGGACAAGGACGGGTCGCTTGGCTTCGGCGAGATGAAGGCCTTCAACCGCGACCCCAGCATGTGCTGGGAGTGCTACAACTGCGTCAAGATCTGCCCCCAGCAGGCGGTTGACGTTCGCGGTTACGCCGACTTCGTGCCCATGGGCGCCAGCGTCGTGCCGCTGCGCGGCTCGGACAACATTATGTGGACCGTCAAGTTCCGCGACGGCGCGGTCAAACGCTTCAAATTCCCCATCCGGACCACCTCTGAGGGTTCGGCTGCTCCGTTGGGCGGCTTTGATGCGGGCGATGGCGACATCAACAGCGCTAACTTGATGACCGAGCCGGCCTCCACGGGCCAGGACACGCTGCCCACCCTGTAGGGGGCGCGAAGGTTTAGGAGGTAAGGAACTATGGCGAATTTTGAGACTGTGGAGGTCACTACTGACCTTCTGATTTGTGGCGGTGGCATGGCTGCCGCGGGCACGGCCGTCGAGGCTGCCTACTGGGCCAAGAAAAATGGCCTGAAGGTGACCTTGGTCGACAAGGCTGCTTTTGACCGCTCCGGCGCCGTGGCCATGGGCCTGAGCGCCATCAACGAGTACGTGGGCTACGGCGCTGGCGACAACACCCTCGCCGACTACGTGAACTACGTCAAACAGGACCTGATGGGCATCGCCCGTGACGACCTGGTGTACAACATCGCCCGTCACGTTGACAGCTCCGTGCACCTGTTTGAAAAATGGGGTCTGCCCATCTGGACCGACGAGAACGGCAAGTACGTTCGCGAGGGTCGTTGGCAGATCATGATCAACGGCGAGTCCTACAAGGTGATCGTGGCCGAAGCGGCCAAGAACGCCATGAACGACGCCGGCTTCGACATCATCGAGCGCGTGTTCATCGTCGGTCCCATCATGGACGGCGATCGCGTGGCTGGCGCCTACGGCTTCAGCACCCGCGAGAACAAGTTCTACGTATTCAAGGCCAAGGCGGTTTGCGCCATGATGGGCGGCGCGGTGCACGTGTTCCGTCCCCGGAGCGTGGGCGAGGGTCTGGGCCGTTCCTGGTACCCGCCCTTCAACAGCGGCTCCAGCGCCTACTTCACCATCCAGGCCGGTGCCGAGATGACCTGCCAGGAGATCCGCTTCATCCCCGTGCGCTTCAAAGACGCTTACGGCCCGGTGGGTGCGTGGTTCCTGCTGTTCAAGAGCCGTGCGACCAGCGCGACCGGCGGCGAGTACATGGTGGAGCGCAAAGCCGAGCTGCAGAACTGGGCCCCCTATGGCCTGGTGAAGCCGATCCCGGCCAACCTGCGTAACTACCTGGGCATGCTCGACGTAGACGCGGGCCTGGGCCCGTTGTACATGGAGACCGCCGAGGCCATCCAGAAGTTGGCCGCCGCCGCTCCCGACGAGAAGGCCTTCAAAAAGAAGATGAAGTCCCTGGAGGCCGAGGCCTGGGAAGACTTCCTGGACATGACCGTGAGCCAGGCCATCCTCTGGGCCGCCAGCAACATCTACCCCGAGAAGAGCCGCTCTGAGATCGCCGCGTGCGAGCCTTACTTCATCGGTTCTCACTCCGGCGGTTCCGGTGCCTGGGTTTCCGGCCCCGAAGACCTCGAGACCCCCTACAAGTGGGGTTACGGCAACATGACCACGGTGCAGGGCCTGTTCAGCGCCGGTGACGGCACGGGCGCCAGCAGCCACAAGTTCTCCAGCGGTTCTCACGCCGAGGGCCGTTACGCGGGCAAGCAGGCTATCCGGTTCATCCTGGATAACAACAGCCAGCCCAGCGTCGGTGACACGGAAGCTCTGAAGACCGCTTGCCTCGCGCCCATGGCGCGTTTCGAGGCCAACAAGGGCATGACCACCGACCCGGAGATCAACCCCAACTACATCCGTCCCATGAGCTTCATGTTCCGTTTGCAGAAGATCATGGACGAGTACGCTGGTGGCGTGGTCAGCGCCTTCAAGACTTCCAAGGCCCTTCTGGAGCGCGGTCTCGAGCTCCTGGACATGCTGAAGGAAGACGCCCAGAAACTCGGCGCCGAGGACTCCTACGAGCTGGAGCGCTGCTGGGAGAACACCCACCGCATGTGGCAGGCCGAGGCCCACGTGCGCACCATCCTCTTCCGCGAGGAGACTCGTTGGCCCGGATACTACTTCCGCGCCGACAAGCCCACCATGGATGAGGCCAACTGGAAGTGCTTCGTGAACTGCACTTTCAAGGACGGTGAGTGGAAGTTCGAGAAGAAGGAAGTCGTCGACCTGATCGGCTAACTTCCATGTCGTAAGTATCAGCAACTCCAGGCGCCGCCCCTAGGCGCCTGGAGTTTTTTGCCCGCTTCGGGGCAAATCGCCCCGGAACGGACAAAAGACCCCGCTCGGTGGAGCCCCCTGGGCCCACCGCCGGGAAGTTGCCGTGCTAATTAGGCAAAATGCTTTCGGCCGGAGCCGGTTTTTCTGGACGGAGGCGGCGCGGCCATAGTATATTCGGTGATCGATTATCCGCCGGTCTCTCTGGAGAAACCGGCAAGCCGTTCGGCAAAATGCGCGGCCGGTCAGGGGAAGCAACGCCCCGCCGGGGCGCATGTGTTGAGCGGAACAGTTTGTTTATTTAGGTCAACAGCTATATCCCTTGCGAGGAGGACAGCACGATGGGCCAATCCATACTGGTCGTCGGCGGAGGCATGAGCGGCGTCAGCGCGGCGCTGGAAGCTGCCGAAGCCGGCTACGACGTGGTGCTGGTGGAGAAAAATCCTTATCTCGGCGGCCGCGTGGCCCAGCTCCACCAATACTTCCCCAAACTATGCCCGCCCTACTGCGGACTGGAAATCAATTTTAAGCGCATCAAGTCCAACCCGCGCATCAAGCTCTACACCATGAGCGAGGTCACGGGCATCGAAGGCGAGCCGGGCAACTACAAGGTGACCATCAACCAGATGCCCCGCTACGTCAACGAGCGCTGCACCGTCTGCGGCAAGTGCGGCGAGGCGGTGGAAGCCACCATCCCCAACGCCTTTGACTACGGGCTGGGCGAGATCAAGGCGGCTTATCTGCCTCACGAGCTGGCCTACCCCTACCGCTACGTCATCGATCCCAGCATCGTGGAGACCGAGGACGGGGCCAAGGCCAAGGAGGCCTGTCCCTACGACGCGGTGGTGCTGGACGACGCTCCCAAAGAGACGATCGAGGAAGCCGGGGCCATCGTGTGGGCCGCTGGTTGGAGCCCCTACGACGCCTCCAAGGTGGAGTACTACAACTTCAACAGTAGCCCGGACATCATCACCAACGTGCAGATGGAGCGCCTGGCCGCGGCGGGCGGCCCCACCGGCGGCAAGATCGTAAAGCTGAGCAACGGCGAGGCCCCCAAAAAGGTGGCCTTCATCCAGTGCGCCGGCAGCCGCGACGTGAACCATCTTCCCTTCTGTTCCACCATTTGCTGCCTGGCCAGCCTGAAGCAGGCCACCTACGTCCGCGAACAACTCAAGGACGCCGAGGTGACCATCTACTTCATCGACATCCGGGCCATGGACCGCAATGAGGACTTCTACACCAAGGTAAAGGCCGACGAGAAGATCAGCTTCGTAAAGAGCAAGATCGGCCTTATCGAGCCCGGCGAAAACGGCATGCTGGTGCTGGAGGGTGAGAACACCACCACCGGCGAGCGCTTCAAGGCCGAACACGACCTGGTCGTCTTGGCCACGGGCATGCAACCCAACACCGATCTGAGCAAGATTCCGGCCGATATGGTCTATGACGAGTACGGCTTCGTGCAGAACGCCGAGGGCATCTTCGGCGCGGGCACGGTTCGCCGTCCCGGCGAGGTGCACGTCAGTGTGCAGGACGGAACGTCGGCGGCGCTCAAGGCTATTCAAGTAGTGGCCGGGAGGTAGTGATCATGGATAAGAACCAAGCGTGCTATCTCTGCAAAGGCTGCGGCCTCGGCGAGGCCCTGGATTTTGACAACCTCGAGGAAGTCCTGGGCGAGTCCGGCGTCAGCGAGGTTAAAACCCACGACGCCCTTTGCTCCCCCGACGGCGTGGCCCTGATTCAGGCCGACGTGGACGGCGGGGTCAACGCGGTGCTCATCGGCGCCTGCTCCTCGCGGGTGAAAACCGATGAGTTCAACTTCGGCTCCCAGGTAATCGTGGAGCGGGCCAGCCTGCGCGAGCAGGCCCTGTACTGCTCCTCGGACGAGGAGGAGGCCAAGGAAGACCGCCAGATGCTGGCGGCCGACTACCTGCGCATGAGCGCGGTGAAGCTGGCCAAGTCCAACGTGCCCGTGCCCTTCAAGCTGGAGCTGGAGCCCGAGACCGCCCTGCTGGTGGTGGGCGGCGGCGTGGCCGGCATCAACGCGGCCCTGGCCGGCGCCAAGGCCGGCGTCCAGGTCTACCTGGTGGAAAAGGAAGCGGCCCTGGGCGGCT
Organism: Pseudomonadota bacterium; assembly: GCA_018896025.1. GTDB lineage: Bacteria > Desulfobacterota > Desulfarculia > Desulfarculales > Desulfarculaceae > Desulfoferula. The sequence continues at coordinate 189,372 of JAHIND010000035.1, read as the reverse complement.
TCCTGGGCAAGATGGCCAAGCTGGCCCCGGAGAGCCCGCCCTACCAGGAGCTGGAAGACACCGGCCTGGAAGAGCTGGTGGCCCAGGTGGAGGCCGACGGCAAGATCAAGGTCTACACCGGCAACACCGTGGACAAGACCGCGGGCGCGCCCGGCAACTTCACCATCACCCTGTCCGGCGGCGACACCTTCCGCTGCGGGGCCATCGTGCAGGCCACCGGTTGGCTGCCCTACGAGCCCGAGAAGCTGGCCGACGAGCTGGCCTACGGCACGAGCCCGGGTATCATCACCAACGTGGACATGGAAGCCAAGGCCAAGGCCGGCGATCTAGGCGGCCTGAACGGCGTGGCCTTCATTCAGTGCGCGGGCAGCCGCGACCAGAACCACCTGCCTTACTGCTCGGCGGTGTGCTGCACCGTGAGCCTCAAGCAGGCCATGATGGTCAAGGAAGCCAACCCCGAGGCGGCGGTGTATGTCATCTACAAGGACATCCGCACCCCCGGCCAGAGCGAGGAAGTCTACCGCGAGGCCCAGCGCAAGGGCGTGGTGTTCATCCGCCGCGACGAGGACTACCCCAAGATCAGCGAATCCGGCGGCAAGCTGGCCATCGAGACCAAGGACATGACTCTCAACGACACCGTTGAGATCGACGAGTTGGACATGGTGGTGTTGGCCACGGGCCTCAAGCCCAACAACCCCAAGGTGGTGGATGCTCCCCTGGTGGCCCTGGGCATGGACCAGGAAGCTGCCAAGAAGCTGGCCGCCGAGTCCAAGGCGCAGTGCGACTCCTGGTCGGTGCTCAACCTGCAGTACCGCCAAGGGCCCAACCTGCCCACCCTGAAGTACGCCTATCCCGACAGCCACTTCATCTGCTTCCCCTATGAGACCCGGCGCACCGGCATCTACACCGCCGGCGCGGTGCGGCGTCCCATGCGGGTGAGCCAGGCGGTGGAAGACGCCACCGGCGCGGCGCTCAAGGCCATCCAGGCGGCCCACGCGGCGGCCGAGGGCGTGGCGGTGCATCCGCGTAGCGGCGACATGAGCTTCCCCGAGTTCGCCATGCAGCGCTGCACCCAGTGTAAGCGCTGCACCGAGGAGTGCCCCTTCGGGGCCATCAACGAGGACGAGAAGGCCAACCCGCTGCCCAATCCCACCCGCTGCCGCCGTTGCGGCGTGTGCATGGGCGCCTGCCCCGAGCGCATCATCAGCTTCAAGAACTACTCCGTGGACATGATCGGCTCCATGATCAAGTCCATCGACGTGCCCGAAGAGGATGAGGAAAAGCCCAGGGTCATCGTGCTGGCCTGCGAGAACGACGCCCTGCCGGCCATCGACATGGCCGCGCGCAAGGGTCACAAGTGGAGCCCCTACATCCGCTTCATCCCGGTGCGTTGCCTGGGTTCGGTCAACCTGGTGTGGATCGCCGACGCCCTGTCTTCGGGCATCGACGGCGTGATGCTCTTCGGCTGCCGCCACGGCGAGGACTACCAGTGCCACTTCATCAAGGGCTCTGAGCTGGCCAACGTGCGCATGTCCAAGATCTCCGAGACTCTGGACCGCCTGGTGCTGGAAAGCGACCGGGTGCGGGTCGAGGAAATCAGCTTCAACGAAGTGGACCGCATTCCCGAGATCATCAGCGAGTTCATGGAAACCATCGAGGAAGTGGGACCCAACCCCTACAAGGGCTTTTAGCTGAAAAAGGGGGCCCGCCGCTTGGTGGGCCCCCTTCACCTTCTCAGGGTTTGACAATATTTCGTTTAACCGCTTTGCAGTGAGGATACCAATGGCCACCAAGGCCTATGACAAAAGCTTCCGCGAAGAGGTGTACCAGAATGTGGATTCGGGGGAGGACGTCAAGCTGTGCATGCAGTGCGGCGTCTGCGGCATCACCTGTCCCCTGCGCGGGGAGATGACCCACGGCCCCCGTCAGCTCTGGTCCCTTATTCGCGCCGGTAAACGCGACGAGGTGATGAACAGCCCGGACATCATGCTGTGCACCTCTTGCTATAGCTGCAAGGTTCGTTGCCCCCGGGGGGTCAAGGTCATCGACGTGATGCACGGCCTGGCTCACTACGCCCTGGAGCAGGGCATCGTACCGCGCAAGGAAACCTCAAAATTCGGCAAGGCCTTTTGGGACAGCATCTACAAGACCGGCCGGGTTGACGAGACCGAAGTGCCCATGCGCTACACCCTGATGGCCGGTCCCATCCACGGCATCTTCAACATGCTGGAGATGATGGACATCGGCCGCGCGCTTCTCGCCCACAAGCGGATGAAGTTCAAGATCGGCCCCGGCCTGCCCCCTTCCAAGAAGATCAAGGGCATGAAGGGCCTCAAGAAGATGCTGGACAAAGCCAAGGCCATGAGCCCGGGAAAGGAGGGTTAATATGACTTACTTCCTTTACCCCGGATGCTCCCTGGAAGCCGGCGGCTCCCACTACCTGGTCAGCGTCGAGGCGGTGGCCCACGCCCTGGGCCTCACCCTCAAGGAGATCGACGACTGGAACTGCTGTGGCGCCTCCATTCACTACGTGGGCGGCACCGAGCTGCAGACCAAGACCCTCAACGCCCGCAACCTGGCTCTGGCCCAGAAGCAAGGCGGCTATGACATCATCGCCCCCTGCTCCTCCTGCTACATCCAGATGATCAAGACCGCCCACGAGTTCGAGGAAGAGCCCAAGCTGGCCGAGGAGCTGAACCAGATCCTGGCCGAGGGCGGCCTGAACTACACCGGCGGGGTCAAGGTGCGCCACATCCTGGACGTGCTGTACCACGACCTGGGCGTGGAGCGCCTGGCCGCGGCGGTGAAAAAGCCGCTCACCGGGCTCAAGGTGGCCTCCTACTACGGCTGCCAGACCACCCGCCCCTACGGCGAGTACGACTCGGTGGAAAACCCCCACACCATGGACGAGATACTGGAGGCCCTGGGGGCCGAGGTGGTGCCCTTTGAGCACAAGGCCAAGTGCTGCGGCTCGGGCATTTTCTTCACCGAGATGGAGACCTGCGCTCCTCTGGCGGGCGGCATCCTGGGCGAGGCCGAGGAAAAGGGCGCGGACATGATCGTCACCGCCTGCCCCATGTGCCAGATGAACCTGGAAATCTACCAGCCCCGGCTCAATAAGATACTGGGAACCGAGTACGACATGCCGGTGGTTTTCGTGACTCAGCTCATGGCCCTGGCCTTTGGCGGCGACTTCAAGAAAGACGCCGCTCTGGACCGAAATATCGTTTCGGCCGCCGAGGTGTTGAAAAACGCTGCCGCGTGATTAACTTCTAAGGCAGGACGTATTGCCCGCGCCTGGGACCAGCGCCCAGGCGCGGGTTGTTTAGACAACACCAACCTCGCAAGGAGGACATCATGGCCGAATTAGACGAGAGCAAGACCATTTGCCCGCACTGCGGCGAACATATGCAAAAGTGGGTCTCCCCGGCGGTGGATAGCTGGGGCGGCGAATGCCTGTATATATGCTTCAACGACCAGTGCGGCTATTATCAGCGTGGCTGGGACCACACCTTCAAGAAGATCGGCATCAAGGCCAGCTACCGTCACCGCTACGATCCCAACACCGGCCAGACCGGGCCCTTCCCGGTGAACACCCCGGACGCGGGTCGCGATTGCATCGTAGCTGAATAAACCAACCCTAATGGGCGATCTTGGCCGCGGGTAGAACTACACATGGACACCTCCAACATCGGACGCAACGACCTCTGCCCCTGCGGAAGCGGCAAAAAGTTCAAGCGCTGTCATATGGGACGCGAAAAGGATCTGGTAACTGATCGCTTGAACCAAGACCCCGGCCAAATCGCCCTGGCCATAACCAAACTTCCGGCCTGCGACCATCCCCGCGCGGCGGAGATGATCGCCGATTTTTCCCTGACCTCCCCGGCGGGCAAGACTATCACCATAAAACTGGTGGACCTGGCCGCCTACGCCAAGTTGCAGACCGGGGCCAGCGATGCCCCGCGCTCCACCTCGGGCGGAGTGCTGGTGAATCCCCACAAGACCAGGGTGCTGGACCCCACCCATCTGTACCTGGCGCTTAGCCCCGATGCCGACGATTCCTTGATCATCCACCAGTTGGCCCACGCGGCGGACCTCATCTGCGGCTCCTCCCTGCCTCCGGGCAAGGCGGCGGCCCTGTCTCGGGAAACCAACCTGCCGGTGGAGCTGTTGGAGCATCCCCAGGAGTTCGGCGACCAGTTGCTGGAGCTGTCCGAGCGTTTCGGGGTGGAGTTGGACGCCGAGGACGAGATCGTGGCCTTTTTGACCAAGCGCCAGATGCTCCTGCCCGGGCGGCTCATCGCCGAGGGCAACAGCAGCGAGCTGGTGGCCGCGGGTGAAAAGACCATGCGCGTGCTGCAGGACTCCAAGGAGGAGATTGACGCGCGCATCAAGAATCGGGCAGGCTACACCGGCGGCAAATAAGCGCGGCGCACAGGCGGCCCTTGGGGCCAAAAGCGAGGGCGGGGAGCAAACCCCGCCCTTGGTTTTTGGCGCATCAAGCCCTTTTAGGCCACCCCACCAAAAAACCGGCCCCGTGAAGGGCCGGTTCTGCGTTGTAAGGGCCGGTCGGTCTCAGGCCAGGGGCGCGGGCGGCGGCGGCAGCTCGCCGCGCTCCAGGGCCTCTCGGGCCGCCTTGACCGGTATGCCGCTCTCGCAGGGCACCCCCACTTGGCACAGGCCGCAGCCGTAGCCGGTGAAGTTGTAGGTCTTGGCCACGTAGTCCCGGCTGGCCACCAGGTGCTGGCGGCACTTTTCCTTGTCATGACCGGCGGTGGTTATGGCCCTGGCCGGACAGCGGTCGATGCACTTGCCGCAGCTCCCGTCCACGAAAAAGCTGCAATAGGCGTGATGGTCGGCGTAGGGCCGGGGGGTGGGTTCTATGACCATGCGCACCACCACCGAGCCCACCCGCATGGCCTTGCCCTTGGCGGTGATGAGCCCGTCGCACAGGCCGAAGGTGCCCAGCCCGGCGGCGTGGGCCGCGTGGCGCTCGGACCAGGAGGAGGCGTAGCCAAAGCGCTGGGAATTCACGATGGTCCAGTTGGGCACCAGCATGGGGGCCACCGCCGGATATCCGGCCTTGCTCAGGCTATCCTTCACATGGTTGCGCAGGGCGATGTTGCATTTTTCCCCGAAGATGCGGATGCGGGCCCATTCCTCGGCGGGGTACTTCTTGGCCCGGCGGTTGGCCAGGCGCACCATCTCCCGCTGGGGCAGCACCCAGGAGATCACGCTGAGTTCCTCGGCCGGGGCGGGCTGGCCAGGCTGGTGCTGGTTGTAGACCTCCCAGGGGGTCCAGTGGAAGGGGCCCACGTATTCCTTGTACTGCTGCCAGATGGGGTCGGCGCCTGCCACGAAACCCACCAGGGCCTGGTCCCAGGCCGGTTCGCCGGGTGGGTTGGCCATGTCGTTGGTGGGCGAGGAGGCCAGAAAGTCGTTGATCAGGCCGGTGATCCAGGCGCGGGGGTTGGCGATCTTTTTCTTGGGCATGAGGCCTCCTCCGGGTGAGGCGGCCCCAGCGGGCCGCCGTGGTTGGCGACCCTTAGAATACTGGCCTAGGCCCCCGGCTTGTCAAGAAAAGGATGGCTAGGCTCAGCCTTGCCTAAGGCGCAGGGTGGGCTCGCCGAACAGGGAGAAGCGCAGCCAGTCAAAGGCGAACTTCAAGAGCTGGGCCTCGTTGCTCTGGATCAGCTCCAGGCGAATGGGGTCCAGGTCGATGAGCTGGGTCAGACGGCTCCCCGTGACGAACTGTTTGAACTGGTCCATGTTGTAGCAGGCCATGAAGAACATCTGCATCTTCTTCTGGGCCTCGGCCGCGCTGGCCGCCGGGGCCTGGCGGGTCACCAGGGGCAGGAACAGGTCGTTGGAGGCGTTGTAGGCGTCCAGGCCCTGGTCCTTGGTCCACTCCTGGGGCGACCAATGGCGGCCCTGTTCGAAGCCCCGGCAGTGGGGCTCCTTGACCAGGAACCAGCTCTCCTCCTGGGGGCCTCCCGCGCCGCCGCCCTTGGTGGCGCGGCCCAGGGGATAGGTGCGGCAGGCGCCGGGGCGGTCGGGGTAGACCGTGCAGCCTTCCGGGGACAGGAAGGGGCAGGTCTTCTCGGCGTTGTCGGCCATGGCCAGGCGGGGCAGGGGCCAGCCGTTCTGGCCGCTCTCCACCACGGTGTGGCGCTCGATGAACTCCTCGGAGCTCATGCCCAGGTGGTTCTTCAGGCGCATCACGTCATAGGGGGTGAGCACCAGGTTCAGGCGGCGGCAGCACTCGTTGAAGCAGGGCACCCCGGGATGGCAGGCGAAGGTGAAGCCCTCCGGCCCCAGCTCATGGAAGCGGTTGTCTTCTACGTCGGGCAGCACTATTTGCCGTCCTCGGCGGGCTGCTCCTTGAGCTTCAGGGTCTTTTGGCCGAACAGGCCGAAGCGCACCCAGGCATAGCCCAGGTCCAACAGGGCCACGTCGTCGGTCTTAACCGCGAAGATAGTGTCTTCGTCCAGGTCGAAGCGGTTTAGGAACGACGAGTTGAGGATGAACTCCCGGAAGCGGTCCAGGTCGTACAGGGCCAGGATGATCATCTGCTGGACCTTGGGGTTGTCCAGCTCGCCCAGCTTGTTTATCCATTCGTGGCTCACCAGGGACTCGTAGGAGCCGTCCATCTCCTTGGACTGGGTGGCGCCCTGGTCCTTGAGCCATTCGCGCACCTTCCAGGGGTCGCCCTTGGCCAGGCCGTGACAGCGCTGGGAGGAAACCGCAACCTGGAAGCCGCCCTGGGCGTGCTCGTCCAGGGGGAACATGCGGCAGGCCCAGGGGCGGTGGGCGTAGATGGCGCAGCCGCTGGGGCCCACGAAGTGGCATCGGTCGTTATTGTCTTCGTTCATGCGGAACTGCACCAGAGGCACGGCCTTGCCCGGCACCTGCACCAGCTGGGTGTATTTCTCCAAAAACTCGCTGGAGGTGAGCCCCAGGGCCTTTTTCATGCGTAGCACATCATAAGGCGTAAGCATGATGGTCACGTCGCCGCAGCAGGAGGTGTAACACTCCAGGCCCTTGTGGCAGGCGAAAGTGAAGTCTTGGTCAAGCTGCAGCTTGGGACGCTCGTCGCTCATAGTTTTCCTCGCCAAAACCCGGCCAAGGGTGGCCGGGCCGGTTTGCGGCAAATGCCGATTTTTTCAGTGGTGCTGATTATGTACCAGGAGTAACAAGCGGGGTCAACGAGGATTTCACGCCTCACGGGCAAGGGGCCGCGCCGGTTGCGCGGCGGCCCCGCCGAGAGGCCGTGGGTTCGGGTTCAATGGCAGGGACGGCGCGCTTACTTGTCTTCGGCGGGCACCGGGGCCAGGCGCTCGGGGCTGGTGCTGGGCGGCTGGAGCGGGCGTTGACACCGCGCCGCCGGGGACACCGTGGCTCCGGGCTCGGGCTCGCCCAGGCTGATGGCGAAGTCCGGGCAGAGCATCTCGCACAGGCCGCAGCTGGTGCAGCGGTCCGGCCGGGCCAGGAAGGGATAGCCCCACTGGTCGGCGGCCAGGGCGTCGCGGGGACAGAAGGAGGAACAGTTGCCGCAACGCTTGCACCAGGCGGGATAAAAGCTGACCTTGTGCTGCTCGGGCTGCTGGCTGGTTTCGGTCGCCTTGGCGTCCGCCGCCTTTTTCGGGGGGGTCATGCTTGGCTCCTTTTCGCCGACTTTTGCTTCACGCCTTTAAAGAAGCGCTCCTTGTCCACCACGTAGCGCACATGCACCGCCTTGGCCACCTGCTCCATCCCGTCATGGGCGCTGACCGTGAAGACCAGCTTGGGCCCCTTGACCTCGCTCAGCTCGGCCACGGCGGTCACCGTGAAGCCGGGCGGGGTGGGGGCCATGTGGTCCATCTCCATGCGCGCCCCCACGGTGAGCTGCCCGTTCTCCAGGCAGCCGTCAAGGGCCGCCAGGCACGATCCCTCCAGTAGGGTCATCAGGGTCATGGAGGAGAGAACGTCCGCGCCGGGGTTGCCGAAGGCGCTGGCCAGATCGGCCGTTTCCACGAGCTTGCTGCTTTGGCCGCTTAGGCCCACGGTAGGTTGAGACATGGCACCTCGTCATCCACAGCTGGGAGATAATCGGCGGTATTGCCGGTGCATTAGGCTATAATTGAATTTAACTTGAATCACGCTCCCACACAAGGGTCCTGTAAACATGGGATTGCTTCTACTTATCTTGACACCCCACCCCTTGCGTGGTAAAAAACCATCCTCTGTAAAAACGGGCCGTTAACTCAGTTGGTAGAGTATCTGCCTTTTAAGCAGAGAGTCGCGTGTTCGAATCACGCACGGCCCACCAGTTTTGGTGGAAACGTCCCCATCGTCTAGCCAGGTCCAGGACACCGGCCTTTCACGCCGGCGACACGGGTTCAAATCCCGTTGGGGACGCCAAATAATATCGCGGGGTTCAGCCACAGGGCTGGACCCCGTTTTTATTTAAGGGCGTCGGGTGGTGTTGAGCACCATATGGGGGCGATGCGGATTTGACCGGGGAAGCGCCAGGGGATACCATGCACCAAATGCAGGAACCCCCCAAAAGCTTTAAAAGCCCCCCCAAAAAATATCAGCCCAGAGGGCTGTCCATTCTCTATGAAGATCACGATATTCTGGTCGTGGATAAAATCAGCGGCCTATTAACCGTGAGCACGGAAAAAGTCAGGGAAAATACAGCTTATTATCTTTTAAATAATTACGTGAGAAAAGGTAATCCAAAATCAAGAAACCGGGTGTTCATCGTGCACCGCCTGGATAGGGACACATCCGGTGTTATCGTTTTTGCTAAAAATGAAAATGCCAAGCGTTATCTTCAGGAAGCGTGGCACGGCTTTACCAAGAAGTACTATGCCGTGGTTCATGGAACCTTGCCGGAGAAGGAAGGGGTAATTACCTCATACCTTGCGGAAAACAGCATACATCGCATGTATTCCACCAATGATCCTAAAAAGGGCAAGCTTGCCAAGACCGGGTTTAAAGTTCTGAAAGAATCCAAGAACTACAGCTTGCTTGAAATAGATCTGCTTACGGGTAAGAAAAATCAGATACGGGTCCATTTTGCGGAAAAAGGTTGCCCCGTGGCCGGAGATAAAGTGTACGGGGAAAAAGGCACGGGTATAAAAAGACTCGCGCTTCATGCGGCGTCGTTGACCATGTTACATCCCCATACAAAAGAGAAAATGACCTTTGAGGCAAAAATGCCGGCTTATCTTCGCTCGCTGGTAAAAAGTTAGCGGCAAGTATAATTTCAATAGCAAAATCATAGGCCTCCCTTAAAAACCGGACGGCATCATTGGAAGAGCGTGCCCCCACCATTTCCTTTGCCCAAAAATATCAGTCTGGCCTGGGCCAACAGGGCAAGGTACTGATTGACTGGCCCATGACATGGGACTAATCTGCCTCTAAATACGCTTGATGCTTCCTGAAACGATTGCGGAGGAGCAAGCCCTTGAGCGGCGGGTGTGGACTTGGTTGGGTGCGGGTTCAGAGGTCTATACCACACACGGACCGGCATTAGAAAGCTCATGTGGCGAGGTAGCGCGACCTCAGGTGCACCATCGCGAATAACGACTTATAAAAACATGCGTTTGCTGGAGTGGATGGACTCATCCACCCAAGCCGGGGAGTACGGCCATGAGGATGCGTTGGAGCGTAGCGATTTTCGCGGTCTTGGTCTCGTTGCTTTTAGCGGGTCAAGCCCTGGCCTGGGACGAGGCCAAGCTCAAGTCTCAGGTGCAGGCACTTTTGGATCAAGCCGCGGCGGGCTTCAATAATAAGGACATTAAGGCCGTCACCGCGACCTGCGCCCCCCAGGCCATCATAAAATACCGGGACGGGCGCACCATGAGCATGGACCAGTGGAGCCAAGCCGTGGACAAGGATTTTGCCGACTGGCAGAACGTAACCGGCAAGTTCGTGGTGGAGAAGGTCTGGCCCAAGGGCAAGGACAAGGCGGGCGCGGTCTACTCGGAATTTCATCAATTCACCCGGCTCAGCGACCCCGGCCACAAGTACGCCATTGCTGCCCGTTTTCGGGTGTTGTTGACCAAAACTCCTCAGGGTTGGCGGTTCCTGGAGTTCACCGACTTGGGTACCAGCCTCACTCGGGACGGCAAGCCACTTCGCCCCAAGGCCGCGCCCAAGAAGGCGGCCAAAACCCAGGGTTGAGAGGCGGCCCCGACCGGCCGGGAAATTTTTCTGCTCGCGGGGCTCAGCCATATGGCTGGGCCCCGTTTTTAGTTGGGAAGATGTTCGGTGGACGCAATCAGTGCACGGCATCTTCGTCCAAACTCCTTCCCCGAAGCCGTCCACCCGCCAAAGCAATCTCTTGTCTCCCAGAGGTCGAAGACATACACTTGGCAGGTTCAATCTCCTCTCAACGGGAAAGCCCATGATAAGCATCAGCCTGTTTCCGGGACGCTATGTGCAGGGCCGGGGCGCGTTATCCAAGCTTGGCCAAGAATGCGCCAGGATGGGCCGCAAGGCCTTTGTGATCGCCTCGCCCTATCCCCAGGAGCACCTGTTGCCAGCGGTGTTGCCGGGCATCAAGGAGCAGTGCGACCTGGCGGTGGAAAGCTTCGGGCGCGAATGCTCCGACGAGGAGATAGGGCGGCTTTCCGGCTTGTTGGAGCAGGCCGGGGGTGATCTGGTGGTGGGCATCGGCGGGGGCAAGACCCTGGACGCGGCCAAGGCCGTGGCCCATCTGGCCAAGGTGCCCGCGATCATGGTCCCGACCATCGCCTCCACCGACGCGCCGTGCAGCTCGGTGTGCGTGGTCTACGACTCACAAGGAACCTTCAAGCGGCTCGACTGCCTGCCGCGCAACCCAGACGCGGTGCTGGTGGACACCCAGGTCGTGGCCGATGCCCCCGCCCGCTTCCTGGCCGCCGGCATGGGTGACGCCCTGGCCACCTGGTTCGAGGCCGAGTCCTGCCGCATCAAACAAGCGCCCAACATCGCCGGGGCGCTGGGCTCCATGACCGCCTACGCCCTGGCCGGGCTCTGCTGGGACACCATAAGGGAATACGGCCCGGTGGCCCTGGCCTCCTGCGCCGGCCACGCCGTTACGCCCGCCTTGGAGCGGGTGGTGGAGGCCAACACCCTGCTGAGCGGCCTGGGCTTCGAGAGCGCCGGTTTGGCCGCGGCCCATTCGGTGCACAACGGCTTTACGGCCCTGCCCCAAACCAGGGCCTATTATCACGGCGAAAAAGTGGCCTTCGGGGTGCTGGCCTCCTTGTTCCTCACCGACAAGTCACCCGCGCTCATGGAGCAGGTTTACGGCTTCTGCCAAGCCGTCGGCCTGCCCACCACCCTGGCCGACCTAGGCCTCGAGGAGGTCACCGACCAGGAGCTGCGCCGGGTGGCCGAAAAGGCCTGCGCGCCCGGAGAAACCATGCACAACGAGCCCTGTGAAACCTCGCCCGCGGTGGTGGTGGACGCCATCAAGGCCGCCGACGCTTGGGGCAAGCACAGGCGACGGGCCTGATCTCGCAGGCGCTGCTGAGCTTCGTCCTGGCGGCGGTAGGTGGCGGGCGCGATCCGGTATGCGCGATCGATCAGGCAAGAAAGGGGAGGGGTTGTTATGAGCGAGATGAAACTACCGCCCTACGAGCATCGGCCGCTTCCGTATGCGGGGCCTTCCTTGGATGACGTGCTCGCCCTGCGGCAACGCTATCTCTCCCCGGCAATAATGACCTATTACAAAAAGCCGGTGATGATCGTGGAAGGCTCGATGCAGTACCTCTACGATGAAACCGGACGCCGTTACCTTGACGGATTCGCGGGCATCGTCACCGTTTGCGCCGGTCATTGTCATCCCTATATCACCGAGCAGGTGAGCCGGCAGCTTCACACCCTGCAGCACACCACCACCATCTACCTGCATCCGGTCATCGCCCAATACGCCCAGATGCTGGCCGAGCGCATGCCCGGTCAACTCAGCGTGAGCTATTTCGTCAACTCGGGCTCGGAGGCCAACGATCTGGCCTTGATGATGGCCCGGGTCTACACCGGCAACTACGAAGCCATCGCCCTGCGCAACGGCTACCACGGCGGCGCCGGGGCCTCCATGGGGCTCACTTCGCACAGCACCTGGAAATTCAATTTTCCCCATGGCCAGGGGGTCCACCATGCCATGGCCCCGGATTGCTACCGGGGGCCCTACGGGTATGACGACCCAGCGGCCGGGGCCAAGTATGCCAAGGATGTGGGCGAGGTGATCCGCATGGCCACGCCTGGGGTGGTGGCGGCCTTTTTCGCCGAGACCATACAGGGCGTGGGTGGGACGGTGCCATTGCCCGATGGTTACTTGAAAAGCGTATACGCCCAGGTGCGGGCCGCCGGCGGGCTGTGCATAGCCGACGAGGTGCAGACCGGTTTCGGACGCACCGGCGATCATTACTGGGGCTTCCAGGCCCAGGGGGTGATCCCGGATATCGTGACCATGGCCAAGGGCATCGGCAACGGCCTGCCCCTGGCGGCGGTGGTGACCACCCCGGAGATATCCCGTGCCCTGGCCCAACGCATCCACTTCAATACCTTTGGCGGCAACCCCGTCTCCTGCGCGGCGGGCAAGGCGGTGCTGGAGGTGGTGGACCGGGAAAACCTGCAACAGCGTTGCACCGAGATAGGCGGCTACTTGCTGGAGGGTCTGGCCCGCCTAAAGGAACGGCATCAAATCATCGGCGACGTTCGGGGTCGCGGCCTGATGACCGGGGTGGAACTGGTCAAGGATCGGACCGGCAAGGAGCCGGCCCAGGCCGAATGCCTCCAGGTGTTCGAACGGGCCAAGGATCTGGGCCTGTTGATCGGCAAGGGCGGCTTTTATGGCAACGTGCTCAGGATAAAGCCCCCCATGTGCATCACCAAGCCGGACGTGGACTTCATGCTCGCGGTTTTGGATCAGGCCCTGTCGGAAGTCTAAGCCTTCGGCCTCAGAGCACCCGTTCCAGGTTGATGGTCTTGGAAGGGCTGAATTTGTTGGCGCTGAAGAAGCGGATCAGGTTGGCGTCGTTCCAGTGCACCAGGGTGTTTATCTTTTCCACCCCCAGGCTGCGCATGTGCTCCATGAACTCGTGCATCAGGCGCTCGCCGATGCCCTGGTGCTGAAAGTCCGGGTCCACCCCGATGGTGTCCAGGGTGGCCTCTTCCTGCAAGATGCCGTACTCCCCCAGGTATAGCTCCCCCATTACGAACCCCACCACTGCCCCGTTTTCATCCTCCGCCACCAGGGAGGCGGGTACGTAGTCCTTGGACTTGAACAGCTTGTCGAACTTCAGCTCGTAGTACTGCCGCCGGGAGTCCTGCGTTATCTTGCGGTCGATGCCCACCACGGCATCGAAATCCTCGTTGCGCATCAGCCGTATCTTAATGGCGTCTTGGTCCATGGGGCATCCTTTCTCTTGGGGCCTTGCCCACGGCTCCGGCCCGGAGGCCGAAACCGAGCGTGTCGCCTCGTTTCGCCGGAGATGATGCGCCTGGTTGCTTTGCGAGAGGCTATAGTTTAATTGTCCTGGGTTTCAAAAAATGATGTCAACGCCCAAAACCGGGGTGGCCACCAGTGGGAAGATGGCGCCCCGCCGGTTATGGCCTCGCGGTTCTTGCCGTAAATATGCGGTCCTTGGTGTTTCCTGGTACAAGGAGGTTGATCTTTGTGGCGTATTCAACTAAGAATCTGAGGACTGCCCAGTTGAGCGGCATTGCCGCTTGGTCTTGTTATCCACAACATAGAGCTTGGAGCTTTAAGGTGCATAAAATTGCTTTGGCCGCGATGTTGCTTTTTGCCTTTGGCGCTGTCGTTTTCAACGGGGACGCCAGCGTGGCCGGCCCCAACGGACCGACCATGAGGGTGGTCAACAACTCCACCTATGCCAGCATCACCTTCGGCTACAGCAGCTACAAGGTGATCAACGGCTCCAGCACCCGCCAAGGCAGCGGCACCACCACTTCCATCGGCGCCACGGGAACCTTCAACTCCTGGCCTCCACTCAGCGGCGGCGACCAGCTTTACCTGGACAAGGGGCTCAGGATATCCAGCCCGGACAGCTACATGAACTCCGACGGCAGCAACACCTGCAGCGCCGCCGGTTTTTCCCAAGGCATCTCCTCCCTGTTCGGGCGGGGCTACCTTAGCGCGGGCGACAGCCTCACGGTGACCGTGACCAGGGAGGCGACGGCCATCCCCAGCATCTACAACGCGGTGTGCGCCTACTCCAGGTAGGCGCGGCTTTCGGTTGGGGCGGCGGAGCGCCGCGCCGGGGGGCCTCGGCGCGGCTCCACCCTTCGCCAGGCTCCGGCTCCTGTGCTACCTTATATGGCCAGCCAATCTCCCCCAGCAAGGAGCCGGGTAGTTGAAAGAACTGTGCATAAAAAACGGCACCATCCTGACCATGGACGAGGCGGGCACCGTCATTCATGACGGCATGCTCTGGATCGAGGGCTCGCGCATCACCTACTGCGGCCCGGCGGGGTCCGAGACCAAGCCCCGCTCCCACTGGCGGCGCGACCTGGACGCCCGCGGCGGGCTGATCATGCCGGGGCTCATCAACGGCCACACTCACGCGCCCATGACTTTGATGCGCGGCCTGGCCGACGATCTGCCCCTGGACGTGTGGCTTAGCCAACACATCTTCCCGGCCGAAAAGAACCTCACCTCCGAGGCGGTGTACTGGGGGGCCATGCTGGCCTGCCTGGAGATGATCCGCTCGGGCACCACCAGTTTTTGCGACATGTACCTTTTCGCCGGGCAGGTGGCCCAGGCGGCCCACGACGCTGGCCTCCGGGCGGTGGTGGGCGAGGTGCTCTACGACTTCGACTCCCCCTCCTACGGCAAGATAGAAAACGGCCTGGCCCTCACCCGCGAGCTTATCGACAAACTGGCCCCTCATCCCCGCCTCAGCGCGGCGGTGATGCCCCACGCCCTGTACACCTGCTCCCGTTCCCTGATGGAGAGCGCCGGGGCCATCAGCGCCGAGACCGGGGCGGCCCTGGACACCCATCTGGCCGAGAACACGGGCGAGACCGTGGAGGTGCAAAAGAGCTGGGGCGCGCGGCCCCTGGCGGTGCTGGAGGAACTGGGCCTGGTCAACGAGCGCCTGTGGATCAACCACGGGGTGGACCTGAACCAGGCGGAGATAGAGCGACTGGCGGCGGCCGGGGCGCGGGTGACCCACTGCCCGGAGTCCAACATGAAGCTGGCCAACGGGGTGGCCCCTCTGCCCGAGATGCTGGCCGCCGGGGTCAAGGTGTGCCTGGGCACCGACGGTTGCGCCAGCAACAACGACCAGGACCTTTTCGGCGAGATGGGCTCCTGCGCTAAGCTGGCCAAGGCCTCGCGCCTGGACCCCACCGTGGCCCCGGCCGAGGCGGTGGTGAGCCTGTGCACCCGCCGGGGCGCGGCGGCCTTTGGCCGCCCGGACGACCTGGGGGTGCTGAAGCCCGGCGCCCTGGCCGACGTCATCGTGGTGGACACCAACCAGCCCCACCTAACCCCCATGTACAACCCCATGAGCCATCTGGTCTACGCGGCGCGGGGCGGCGACGTGCTGCACACCGTGTGTCACGGCAAGGTGCTCATGGCCGAGGGCAAGGTGGAGGCGCTGGACCAGGAGGAGGTCATGGCCAAGGCCAAGGAGCAGGCCAGGGCCCTCACCGGGCGGGAGGTGCTGTGATGGCCCGTGGCCTCATCATCAGCGGCGGGCCCCTGTGGGCCGGGCCGGGCAAGTTCTGGCCCCAGGGCGCGGTGGCCGCGGTGGACGGGGTGATCACCTACGCCGGTCCCGCCGAGGGCGCTCCCAAGCCGCCCCAGGCCGAGGTGATCCACGCCGAGGGCGGGCTGATCATGCCCGGCCTGGTCAACGCCCATTGCCACGGGGCCATGGTGCTCTTTCGCGGCCTGGCCGACGATCTGCCCCTGCACGTCTGGCTCGAGGAGCACATGTTCCCGGCCGAGGCCCGCTGGGTCAGCCAGGAGATGGTGGAGCTGTGCAGCCGCCTGGCTGCGGCGGAGATGCTGCTTTCGGGCACCACCACGGTGGGCGACTCCTATTTCTGCCTGGACGGCGCGGCCAGGGCCTACGCCTCGGCGGGCATCCGGGCGGCGCTGTATCAGGGGGTCATCGACTTCCCCGCGCCCGGCGTGCCCGACCCGGCCGACAACCTGGCGACGGCCCGGCGCTTCCTGGAGCGCTGGAAGGGCGAAAGCCCCCTGCTCAGCGCGGGCATCTTCGCCCACAGCACCTACACCTGCTCCGAGGCCACCCTGCGCGGCGTGGCCGAATTGGCCGCCGAGCTGGGCTGCCTGTGGCACACTCACCTGGCCGAGACCGCCGAGGAGTTGGGGGATAGCATCAAAGCCAACGGGTGCTCACCTATGGCCTACCTGGAAAAGCTGGGCCTCCTGGAGAGCCTGGACACCGCCGTGCACTGCGTGTGGCTCCAGCCCGGCGAAGAAGAGTTGCTTGCCCGGCGCGAGGTGGCCGTGGCCGCCTGCCCCGGCTCCAACAGCAAGCTGGGCTCGGGCTGGGCCGACGCGCCCGCCCTGCTGGCCGCCGGGGTCGCGGTGGGCCTGGGCACCGACGGCGCGGCCTCCAACAACAACCTGGACCTTTTCGGCGAGATCGGATTGGCCGCCCGCCTGGCCAAGGTGAAAACCAGGGACCCCGCCGCCCTGCCCGCCGAGGCGGCCCTGGACCTGGCCCTGAGTGGCGGGGCCGCCTGCCTGGGCCTAGAGGGCGTGGTGGGGCGTCTAGAGCCCGGTTACGCCTGCGACGCGGTGGTCATGGATTTGTCCGCCCCGCGCCTTACTCCTTGCTACGATGCCGCCTCTCACCTGGTCTATGCGGCCACCGGCGGCAACGTGCGCCACGTGGTGGTGAACGGCCGCCAGGTGGTGAACCACGGCGCGTTGCTCACCATGGATGTGAATGAGGTTATGGCCAAGGTGCGGGAGTTGGCCGCCAAGGTGGGCGGCCCCGCCTGAGCTAGGCCTCTTCCGGCTCCGCCGACACCTGCTTGATGTGCACGTCCCGCTGGGGGAAGGGAATCTCCACCCCCTTTTCAGCGAAGAGCTTGAGCACCTTCTTGAGCACCTCGGTGGTCACGTTGGACACGCCGTGCTCCGGGTCGGCTATCCAAAAGCGCATGGACAGATTGATGGCCGAGTCGCCCAGACCCACCAGGCGGCAGACCGGGGGCGGGCTTTCCAGGATGCGCGGCACGCCCTGGGCCGCCTGCACGGCCAGGGACATGGCCAGATCCACGTCGCTGCCGTAGGCGATGCCGATGGGCACCTTTAGGCGCACCTCCCGGGAAGAGTAGGAGCAGTTGATCACCTGGCGGGACAGGAGGTCCTCGTTGGGGACCAGGTACTCCTGCCCATCGCGGGTTACCACCGAGGCGTAGCGGGCCCGCAGCGCGGTCACCTTGCCGAAGACGTCGCCGATCCAGATGACGTCGCCGGGGCGTATGGACTTGTCCACCATGATGATGATCCCGCTGATCAGGTTGCTGAACACGGTGCGCAGCCCGATGCCCAGGCCGAAGCCCAGGGCCCCGGAGAACACGGTGAGCATGTCCATGTCCACCCCGATGATCTCCAGGGACAGGATGCCCACCACCACCAGGATGGCGGTTTTGCTCAGCAAGCCGATGAGGGTGCGGGTGGAGGGCTCCAGCTCGCCGCTGGAAGCCAGGCGGTCTTCCAGGTAGGAGCCCGCCCGGATGCCCAGGCGCAGCAGGATGGTGAAGAAAAGCAGCGACTCCAGCAGGTCCAGCAGGGACAGCTTCAGGCTGCCCACGGTCAGCTTCATCGCGTCCAAAAGCTGCACCACGCTGGTCAGCAGGCCGAAGATGCTAAGCGCGGCGATGATCCAGATGAGCACGGCGAACAAACGGGCCCAAAAGGGCTTGAACAGGGCCGAGGCCACCAGGCGGATGAGCACCCAGGCCCCCACCGCGTGGGCGCACAGGGTCAACAGGTCGTTGTCCATGCCCGCTTTGGTGGAGAAAATGTACAGGGGCCAGAGGAACACCAGGGAGATGACCGGGCCCAGCAGGCGCAGGAAGTCCCGCCGCCACTGGGCCCTGCGGTCGCCCAGGGCCAGGGCTGTGGCCCAGCTCTGCATCAGACGGGCCCGTAGCCGTTTGGCCAGCCACCAGGACACCCCGAAGATGATGGCCAGCACCCCCAGCTCGTAGAGGGTGTCCACCTCCAACAGGTCCTGGGTCACCCAGTCGCGGCTGGTCTCCCAAAGCTGCTTGGCCTTGTCGAAAAGGTGCAGCTTGGCCAGGATCAGGTCCCAGTCGTCTTGGGTGTTTTTTAAGCTGGGCATGATTGCGGACCCCCCTTGCGGTAATCCGCCGTAAGAATGGCATGAAAACACGGGCCTCGTCAACGCGGGCCGGTCGGCTTCAGCGCGGCAGCATATCCAGAAGCATTCGCACCGCCTGCTCGGGGCTCTCGGCCTGGGGCACGCCTTCCACCTGCCAGGAGCCCAGGCTCACCACCGGGCGGCCCGCCTTGATGGCGTGGCCGATCTCGCTGAGGGTGCCTCCTTCGCCGCCCACGGCGATGGCTCCTTGCCCGGCCAGGACCACCAGGGCGTTGCGCGCCTGGCCCAGCCCGGTGGGCAGCACCACTTGGCACCACTGGTTGGCCGCGTCGTGTTGGTTGCCGGGCAGCAGGCCCACGGTGAGGCCTCCGGCCGAGGCGCAGCCCCGGCAGGCCTCGGTCATCACCCCGGCCAGGCCGCCGCAGACCACCCCCCATCCGGCCTGGGCCAACAGCCGGCCCACCTGGAAGGCGTTCTGCTTCTGCCGCTGGTCGGCGGCCCCCGCCCCGATCACGCTGATGAGCCGCGCCGCCTCTACCATCCGTATTCTCCGATGAGGTCCACGAAGCGACAGCCGCCCAGGTCCTCCTCAATGACCTTGTCACCCCGGCGGGTGAGGCGCAGCAGCGTCTGCACCCCCCGCTGGCCCACCGGAACTACCAGGCGGCCTCCCTCGGCCAACTGCTCCACCAGGGGCCGAGGCATCACCGGGGCCCCGGCGGTGACCATGATGGCGTCGTAGGGGGCTTCCGCGGGCCAGCCCTTGGTGCCGTCGCCCACGATGAGGTTCACGTTGAAAATCTTCAGCTCCTCCAGCACCAGCTGGGCCTTGCGGCTAAGCTCGGGCAGGCGCTCCAGGGAAAAAACCCAGTCGGCCAGCTTGGCCAGGATGGAGGTCTGATAGCCGCTGCCCGTGCCGATCTCCAGCACCTTTTCGGTGCCGGTGAGGCCCAGGGCGTCGCTCATCAGGGCCACTATGAAAGGCTGGCTGATGGTCTGGCCGCCGCCGATGGGCAGGGGATGGTCCTCATAGGCCCGCCGCCAAAGGGCCTGGTCCATGAACAGGTGGCGGGGGATTTCCTGCATCACCGCCAGCAGGCGCTGGTCCCTAATGCCCCGCGCGGCGATCTGGTCTTGGACCATGCGGCGGCGGCGCACCGCGAAGTCGTTAACTCCTGCCAATGATTTGACCTCCGATGCCTCTAACTTAGCAAAAGCCTCGTGCCGACGGCCAGGGCTTAGCGGGGTTGCGGCGGCGGCTGGATGACCACCTGGCTCAGTTCCAGGCTCCAGTCCCTCTCCCCGCGCGTTAGCTCGCCGCGCAGATAGGCGGGGGGAAAGCTAACCGGGCCATAGTCCATGTCCCCCTGCCACCAACGGCCGCACAGGGCGGGCGCGCCCCACAGACGCAGCAGAACGTCCCGGCCGTACAGCACCGTACGATTATAGGCGTGCAGGTGCCCGCTGACCAGGCCCACCAGGGGACGCGTGGCCAAAAGGGTCATGGCTTGCACCCCGTTTTGGTCCACGTTGCATAGGCCCAGCCCGGTAGGGCCGGGGGCCTTGACCAGCGAGCCCTTGCGAAGGGGGTTCACCCCCACCAGGGGTGAGGCCAGGGGATAGTGGCTGCCCACCAACAGAGGAGTGTCCGGGGGCAGCAGGGCCAGCACCGACTTGAGCCAGGCCAGGGCCTGCTCCGGCAGGATGCCGCAGGGGCGGGGCTTGCCGTTTGGCCGGGTGGACAGGCCGGTGTTGTCCAGAAGCACCACCGCCACCGGCCCCACGAAGCTGAGGCTGCGCAACGGGCCCAAAAATTCGCGCCACAATGAATAGTCCACCCCGCCTTCAGCGTAGCGCACGTCGTGGTTGCCGGGGCAGGCCCGCCAGGGAGCGGGCAGCATGGCCGCGGCCCGTCGGGCAAGGGTCATCTGGGCGCGGGCATAGGGCGGCTTGCCCCGGTCGGCGTTCATGGCCAGATCGCCCAGCGCCAGGACAATGGCCGGGCTCAGGGAGCCGATCTGTTTCGCCGCGCTTTGCCAGGCCCGCATGGGCACGGTGGGGTCCAGCTTGCCCGACCAGGCGGGCGCGGCCTGGGCGTCGTAAAGATGGGGATCGCTGAGCACCGCCAGGGGTAGGCGGTTCGGGCTGTGGGTCCGCCCGGCGCTTAGGTGGAACTCGCCCTTTTGGGCCGCCTGCTCCACGGGCCACCACCAGTGGGGGCCGTCGCCGTGGCCCGGCGGGGCGGTGAGGGCCACCACCCGGCCCGCCTCGCTGGCCAGGCTGAAGGTCCCGTCCGGCCCGCTCCTCACCACGCCCACCCCGTCGCTGACATAGGCCCCGGCCAGGGGGCGGCCCTGGGCGTCCAGCACCCGGCCCTGCACGGTGAGGGCCCAAGCGGGCGCGGCGGCCAGGGCAAGCAGCAGCAGGGCAGCGGTCAGGCGAAGAGCCCTCAAGCGCACGACTTGACCACCTCCACGAAAACGCCTTTGCGGATGTCCACCAGGCCCTTGTCGGTGAGGCGGATGAAAGGCAGGCCGGTGAAGCAGAAGGTCTGCGCGGTCAAAAAGGGCCGGCTCAGGGGGCAGCCCATCTGCTTGAGCGCCGCGCGGCAGGTCTCGGCAGTGCGTTGTATCTCCGGGAAGGGCAGGGTGGAGATGATGCCCGCCACCGGCAGGGGCAGGGAGGCCACCACCTCGCCGCCTTTGGCCACGGCCCAGCCGCCGCCCATGGAGCGCACCGCTTCGGCGGCCACGGCCATCTCCTCTTCGTTGGCCCCGGCCACGAAGATATTGGTGGTGTCCCAGATCAGGCTGCTGGCCAGGGCTCCCTGGCTGAGCCCCCAGCCACGGGCAAAGCCCACGGCCATCTTCAACTCCGGGCTCTGGCGGTTGATGTGGGCGATCTTCACCACCCCCTGGGCCGGGTCCGGGCGCACGTTGCCCCCCACGATGGGCAGAGTCGCCTCGCCCTCCTGGGTGATGGTGGCGTCCTTGGCCTCCACCACCCGGACCACCGCCGTTTTCCCCTGAGCGCTCACCGCGAAGTCGTTCGCTTTCAAGGGCGGGCACTGCATGGTCTGCCTGGACTCGGGAGGATAGGCGAAGGCTGGGGCGGGCACGGTGAGCTTGCCGCCCTCGGCCACCAGACGGCCTTCCAGCCACACCCGCTGGGCGCGGAATTCCTTGAGGTCCTCCACCAGCACCAAGTCGGCCACCCAGCCCGGAGCCACCGCGCCCATCTTTTGCAGGCCGAAGTAGCGGGCCGGGTTGAGGCTGCACCAGGCCACGGCCCTGGCGGGCTCCACCCCCAGGGCCACCGCCCGGGCCACCAGGGGGTTCATGGCTCCCCAGGAGATCAGCTCCTCGAACTCGGCCAGGTCGGTGACCAGCATGACTTGGCCGCTTTCGGGCAGGGCGGCCAGGGTGGGCACCACCTGGGCCATCTCCCGGCGCACGAAACCCTCGCGCACCTGCACCGCCAGGCCTAGGGCCAGGCGCTGGGCCGCGTCCTCGCCGGAGATGGATTCGTGGCAGCTGGTGGTGCCGGCGGCGGCATAGGCCATGAGCCGGGACCCCCGCGCCCCGGCGGCGTGGCCCTCCAGGCGCTTGCCCAGGGCCATGGCCTGGGCGTAGTTGGTGGCGGCCCGCTCCTCCCCGCCGGTGATGGCCGGCCAGTAGGTCTCGCCCACTCCCAAACAGGCGGGGTGCTCCAGCAGCTCGCGGAAGCCCTGCCGGTCCAGCCCGGCGCTGGTCTCCCATTGGGGGAAGGGCGGCACCAGGGGGGGCACCGTGAAGAAAACCCGCTGAGGCGAAGCCTGGGCCGCGCTAACGAAGTGCCACAGGCCCTCGGCGCCCCAGGCCCCGGCCATCATGCCCATCTCGCTCACCGCAGTGGTGTTGCCGCTGGCCAGGGCCAACTCGGCGAAGGGCCCCAGCTCGAAGATGGAGTCCAGATGGGTGTGGGCGTCCACCAGGCCGGGGATCAGAAAGCTCCCCACCGCGTCGAATACTTGGGTGTCCGGGCCCAGCCAGCCGGGCGCTTCCTCGCCCAGGGCGGCCACCCGGCCCAGGGCCAGGGCCACGCTGATGGGCTCGCTGATGCTGTAATCAAAGACGTTGACCACCCTGGCCCGGCGAATGACGGCATCGGCCGCCTGGGCTCCCAAAGCCACCTGGGCCAGACGGGTTACATCGGCGGGTTCCAGGGGGCGAGGGTGAAAGGCCATGTACTAGCTCCCCGACGGGGCCGAAGTGCGGGCCACCGCCATCTTGAGTAAGGGCAGGAAGCGTTCCGGGGGCACGAAGCCCACCACCCGGCTCTCGGTGATCTCGTTTCCCTGGCCGTCCAGGAAAATGATGGTGGGCACTCCCCGCACCCGGTATTGGCGCATTAGGTTCTGCGCGTCCGGGCCCGGGTCGCTGGTGAAGTCGGCCTTGACCGGCACGAAATGGGACAGTAGCTCTTGCACCTCGGGCAGGGGCAGGGTCTCGCTCTTGAGCTTCTTGCAGGGGTTGCACCAGTCGGCGGTGAAGAACAGGGCCACCGGCTTTTTCTGGGCCTGGGCCTCCTGCAACACCTGCGGGGAGAAGTGCACCCAGGCGGTCTTGTCCGGCGCGCCGCCGGGAGTCCAGAACCACCAGAAGCTGGCCGCCGCCGCCAGGATGATTATGCCTATCACGCGTTTGAAACTCACGAAGCCTCCTTTGCCGCTCTTTTCCATGAAGCCCAGGTAGATGCCCCCGGCCAGGCCGATGATGATCATCAGCCATCGGGCCAGGGCCGCGCCCAAGAGCGGCTCGGCGATGTTGACGGCCATGATGACCAGCACCAGGCCGAAGAATTTGCGCACCCAGATCATCCACTCGCCCGCGCCGGGCAGGCGCTGGATGGAGCTGCTGAAGGCGGCCAGCACCGCCAGGGGCAGGCCCAGCCCGGCGGCCAGGATGAAGAACACCAGCAGGCCGTAGGGCACCGAGCCTTCCCGGGCCACATGGGCCATGAGCCCCACCACGAAGGGGCCTACGCAGGGCGCGGCCAACAGGCCCAGGGTCAGGCCCATGATAAGCGCGCCCAAAATCCCGGCCCGGTTGGAGGCGGCCAGGCGGTTGAGGCTGGCGGGCAGGCGCAGCTCCCACAGGCCGAACATGCTGGCGGCCATTAACAGCAGCACCGCCGCCAGGAACAGGATCACCGCCGGGTGGCTGAGGGCCTCGCCCAAAAAGGCCCCGCCCAGGGCCACCAGGCTGCCCAGGGCGGCGTACATGATGGCCATGCCCAGCCAGTAGGCCAAGGCGTCGGCGATCAGCCCTCCCCGCCCGGTGGAGCGGCCCCCGAAGTAGCCGATGGTAATAGGGACTAGGGGATATACGCATGGGGTGAGGTTGAGCCCCAGGCCTCCCACAAAAACCAGGCCCAAAACCCACCAGAAGCTCTGGCCGGCAAAGGGGTCGGAGGCGGCGGCTGCGCCCGCGGCCAGGGCTGCGGCGGGGCAAAACACCGCCAGAGCGGCCAGGGCCGCGCCGAGCCGCTTAAGGGATGCATGTGTGGTCATTTTGTTGAATTCGGCTCCTGGGAAGGGTGTAAGCGTCGTCCCCTCGCGTCTAAAAAAATACCCGAGGGCGGCCGGGGGGTCAAACCATATAATTCGGCGGGGGCGTGTGGCGCAACCATTTATATAAACAGATACTTTACAGTTAAGCCCAGCTCTGCTATCTTAGCCGAAATATGATTGGGCGTATTCTCGTGCGCTCCAGCGGATGGATGTATGCATTTTAAATCAATTTTAGCCGTTGCCTGCCTGGCCATGCTGGCCGCCGCCGGTTGCGCCACCACCTCTTCTCAAACCAGCCAAACCGGCTCCGCCGAACCATCGGTAATCACCGGTAAGCCCCTCAAGCCATCCCAGGAGGAAATCTCCGCCAAGGTGGCCCAGGAGCTTAGGGATCTGGGCGAAAAGGAGATGGTCACCGAGAAGAAGCAGGCCGCCGCCCAGCCGGACGAGGCGGAAACGGTCACCTATGACATCCCAATCGTCATCAACTCCCGGGTGGAGTTTTTCATAGAGTATTTCCAGACCAAGGTTCCCAAGCGCTTTCGCATCTGGCTGTCCCGCTCGGGCCGCTATCTGCCCATGATGCGGGCCATCTTGAAAGAGCACGGCCTGCCCGAGGACTTGGTCTACCTGGCCCTCATCGAAAGCGGCTTCTCCTGCCAGGCCTATTCCAAGGCCCAAGCGGTGGGCCCCTGGCAGTTTATCCGGGGCACGGGCAAGCGCTACGGCCTGACCATCAACTACTGGGTGGACGAGCGCCGCGACCCGGTGAAAGCCACCCACGCCGCCGCCAAATACTTGAAGGACCTGCACGAGGAGTTCGGCTCCTGGTACCTGGCCGCCGCGGCCTACAACGCGGGCGAGGGCAAGGTCCGCCGGGCGCTCAAGCGCTACAACGCCGACGACTTCTGGACCATCAGCCAGGGCCGCCGCTACTACCTCAAGAGCGAAACCCGCCAGTACGTGCCCAAGATGATCGCCGCGGCGATCATCGCCAAGGAGCCGGACAAGTACGGCTTCACCGATATCAAGTACGAAGAGCCCATGGTCTTCGACGTGGTCAAGGTGCATCCGGGAACCTCCCTGGGCGTGGCGGCCAAGTTGGCCGGCATCCAGTCCAAGGAACTGAACGACCTGAACCCAGAGCTGCGCCGCTGGGCGATTCCCCCCACCGGGGGCATGTACGAGCTGCGCATTCCCCAGGGCGGCAAGGCCGCTTTCGATTTGGCCTACGCCGAGATGCCGGTGCTCAAGCGCAAGGCCAGGGTGGGTGCCGTCACCGTGCAGGTGCACCGGGGCGACACCCTGGGGC
Source organism: Pseudomonadota bacterium (assembly GCA_018896025.1). Lineage (GTDB taxonomy): Bacteria > Desulfobacterota > Desulfarculia > Desulfarculales > Desulfarculaceae > Desulfoferula. The sequence goes on along the minus strand of JAHIND010000035.1, from coordinate 164,177 downwards.
GCATCGCCAAGACCCACGGGGTGAGCCTGAACGACCTCATGGCCATCAACCCTAACCTGGATCCCCGGCGCCTGCGCATCGGGCAGTCGGTGGTGGTGCCGCCGGGCGGCGGCTCCGGCCACGTTCAGGTGGCCCAGCGCTCCAACCCGCTCATCCACCGCTCCCTGGCCAGCAGCCCCAGGGGCACCCGCAAGATTCACCACACCGTCAAGAGCGGCGACACCCTTTGGCACATCGCCCGCTCCTACAACCTCAACTGGCGCGACATCCTGCGCTGGAACGGCCGCCACACCAGCCGCCTGCAACCCGGCCAGGACCTGGTGCTCTACGTGCCCAGCGCCAAGGCCGAGGGCAAGGTGGACACCAAGCCCACCCAGTCCGGCGACCTGATCCACGTGGTCAAGCGGGGTGACAATCTCTGGACCATCGGCCGCCGCTACGGCGTGACTCCCAACCAGCTCAAGCGCTGGAACAACCTGAGTTCCAGCTCCATCGCCCCCGGCGACAAGCTGACCGTCAAGCGCTAGCATCCTTAAAAGACCAAAGACAAGGGCCGCTCCCTAGGGGGCGGCCCTTTCTATTGGGCGGGGCTCACCGGCTGGCGGCGAACCACCGGTCAGGAGCCGGGAAGGGTAGGGCGGTGCGACCGGCTGCCGACCTGGACGGGCGTCGGCCCAGCCTCCAGGCGGCGTAGCGTGGCCGCCAAAGAGAGCGCCCGCCGGGGTTGACCCGGCGGGCGCTTTATTAGCTTGGCAGGACCGCCTAGGCTAGTCCACGTTCCAGCCCATGAGGCGCGGCAGCCACAGCACGGCGTCGGGCATGTAGGTCATGAGCAGCAGCACCCCGATCTGGATGGCCAGCCAGGGCATGACCGCTCGTGACACGTAAAGCAAGTTTCGGTTGACCAGTGCCCCGGTGATGTAAAGGCTCACCCCCAGGGGCGGGGTGCAGTAGCCGATGGCCAAGTTCACGGTCATCAAAAGCCCGAAGTGCACCGCGTTGATCCCGTAGCTGTCCAGCATGGGCAGGAAGATGGGGCCCAGGATCAAGGTGGCGCTGATGATGTCCATGAACATGCCGATGATCAGCAGCAGGACGTTGATGGTCAGCAGGAATATCCAGGGCTGGGTGATGGAGCTGACCACCGCCTCGGATATCTTGCTGGGGATGGCTTCCATGGTCAGGTAGCGGCCGAAACAGGTGGCCCCGGCCACGATGATCAAAAGGGTGGCGCTGGTTATCGCCGAGTTGACCATTACCTTCTTGACCGTGGAGAACTTCATGTCTCGGTGGATGAACAACTCCACGATGAGGGCGTACACGCAGGCCACCACCGCCGCCTCGTTGGCGGTGAAGGCCCCGCTGAAGATGCCGCCGAAGATGATCACCGGCAGCATCAAGGACCAAAAGCCCTCCCTAAAGGCGTCCCAGGCCTCTTTCCAGGTGGGTTTGGGGGCTTGGGTGAAACCAGGGTTGCGCACCGCCCACACGTAGGAGTAGGCGCACATGCCGGCCATGATCAAAACGCCGGGCACGAAGCCGGTCAGGAACAGGCCCTCCAGGCTAACCGCGCTGATCATGGAGTAGAGGATCATGGCGATTGACGGCGGGATGATGACCCCCAGGTTGGGGGCCGTGGTCATGACCCCCACGCTGAATCTCAGGTCGTACTTGTTGTCGATCAGAGCGGGAATCATAAAGCCGCCGATGGCCACCACCGTGGCCACCGTGGAGCCGCTGATGGCGCCGAACAGGCCGCAGGCCAGGATGCCGGCCATGGCCAAGCCTCCGGGCAGCCAGCCCACCACCACATTGGCGAAGCGGATCAACTTGTCCACGATTGAGCCGCTGGTCATGATGTTGCCGCATAAAATGAAGAACAGCACCACCACCAGGGCGAAATTGTCCATGGAACGGAAAAGGCTTTGGATCAGGACCAGCAGGGGAAGGTCGGTAAAGAGCAGAAAGCCGATCACCGAGGTGAAGAACAGGCAGAGGAACACGGGGACCGTGGCGGCCATGGCCCCCAGCAGCACCAATACGATGATGATATAGCTTGCTTCCATCAGCGCCCCCTACCCTGCGGCTTCATTCTTGGATCGTCCCTCTTGGAAATCCCACCACAGCACCTGGACGGTGCGCACCCCCATGGTCACTCCCATGAGAGGCAGAATCAGGTAAAGGATGACCAGGGGAATCTCCAAGATGATGGTTTCCTGGGATGTCCGCTCCTGCATAAGGGCCATGTCGATGCCGAACTTGGTGATGATCGCCGAGAAGAGCAGCACCGAAAAATGGCTGAAATAGGTCAGGGGGGCGCGTAGGCGCGGCACGATCTGCACCAGCGCGTCGATAGTGATCATGGACCGGTTTTTAATGGCCGGGGCCAGGCCCACAAAGGTGGTGAGGATGATAAGTTCGCGTATCAGTTCCTCGGACCAGGACATGGAGTAGGAAAATACATAGCGCAGGATCACGTTTATGAACAGGGAGACCAACCCGACCATCACCGCTAAATAAAGGGTCCATTCCTCAAAGAAGGTGAGGCCCTTGTCTTGGAAGCGCAGAAAGCGGTCCCAGTTGCCGGTGAAGGCGGCGACGAGCATGAAAAATCCCCAAATGGAGATGGCTCCCCAGGTAAGCCCTTTTAAGTGCAACAGGAAATAGCCCAGCACGGCGGCCGCGGCGATGCAGGCCACTGCCACCCAGCCGAAAAGGTATGTCCGCCCTTGTGCCATATGTCGCGGTTTCCTTCGCGGCGCTTGACGCGCCGTCAGCCCAGAGGTGGGAGCCGGGCCGGGGGCGGAGCCCCCGGCCCGAGGCTTTCATACGGTTTGCTTTACTGCTTGCCGCCCATGTCGTTGGTGATCTTGTAGCCCAGGAAGTCCTGGACCTGGCCCAGGTACTGCGGGCCGATCTCCTTGGCGAACTGCTGATGGACCACGTTGCCCTGATACTGCAGGGTGTTCAGGTCCTTCTTGGACAGCTCCCAGAATTTCACGCCGGACTTCTCAATGGCGCCCTTCTTGGCTGCGGCCTCCTGAGCCTTGCACTCGTTGCGGTAGATGGCGCATTGCTCGTTGACCACCTTGGTGAAGGTGGCTTGCAGGTCGGCGGGCAGAGACTTGAACCAAGCCTTGTTGAAGATCCAGATGAACAGGCCTTGAGCGTAATTGACGGGGGTGAAGTTCTTGGCTACCTCGAACTTTTTAGTCAGGTAGCACACGATCAGGGTGTGGTCCAAACCGGTGATGACGCCCTGCTTCAGTGCGGTGGGCACATCCGGCCAGGGCATGACCACGGGGTTGAAGCCCCAGGACTTGTAGAGCAGCTTATTGACCGCTGCCTCGGCGATGCGGAACTTCACCTGCTTGGCGTCGGCGATGTTCTTCACCGGGACGGTGGTGGCCCAGCCGTAGCGGCCATAGGCGGTCACATCCAGGCCCATGATGCCCTGGTGCTCCATGCCGTCCAGGAAGTGCTGGAACAGCTTCTTGTTGGCGATGAACTTGTCCAGCTTCTCGTAGGAGTTGACCAAGAAAGGCAGGTTGACCAGGCCCATGCGGGGGCCCAGGTTGGTGCTGGCCACCGAGGACACGGCCATGCCCTGGATAGCGCCCATCTGCAACTGGTTTAAGACCTCCACCTCGCCGCCCAACATGGAGAAGGGCAGGTATTCGAAGTAGATCTGGCCTTTGGTGGCCTTCCACAGGGCGTCGCGGATGGCGAATCCGGCGTAGACGCCCTTGATGGCCGGGTGAGAAACGTTGGAGACCTTGATCTTATACTTGGCGCCGGAATAGTCGAAGGCCGGCTTCCACTTCTCCACGGACGGCTTCTTGGCCATGGCCGCCGGAGCCACCAGGGCGATCGCCGCCAAGGCCACTACCAGCACCACAAATACTTTGGAAAAACGCATAACCCCTCCCTTTTCGATTCGCTTGGCGAGTACACACAACGCATGGATTTCTCAAAGCAGGCCCTGCGAGCCGGGGCGCACCGCGCCGCCGGGGGCCTCCATAGGCCATGGAGTAAGCGCCCGTGTTTTGCCTCCTCCTTCCGTGGGCGCTCTATTGCCTTGAGAGTCTTTGAAAAGCCGCTTCGCCAGGCCGGGGCCTAGCGGGGCAAAAGCTCACTCTGAGCCAGTTTCTTACGTTGGTCCTCAAGCTGCTGCTGGCTGTGTTTGACCAGAAGGATAGGCGTCTTGCATTTCCATAACACGTTGTGAACAACACTACCGCCCAAAATCTCTTCCAATTCGCTGAATCCGCTTTGGGGCAGGATGACCATTTCGTAGCCGCCCTCTTCCGCTTCCCGGCAGATAACCACCGCCGGTTGACCCTCCTCGATGCGGGTTTCATATTCAACGTCCGCTTTTTGGAAGGGTTCGGCCGCCGCGGCGAGCACCTTTTCAGCCCTCTTGCGCATGGAATCCTTGATGCGATTCTGGTCGTCGGGGCTAATGCCGTGCTGCTCCAGGCGCTTGGTATTGACCACGTTGAGCAGCGTGACCGCCAGGGGCATGCGCCAACTCAGTTTGATGGCGTACTCCTCGGCGGTGATGGAGTTGCGGGCGGTGTCCACGGGAATAAGAACCTTGCTTTTCATGGTCACCCTCTAAGAATGCTGTGGGTCAAAGAGAAACTATTCAATACTGCCTTTTTTTGACCCTCAAATGCAAGTCCTGCCGCCTTTTGGGCCAGCCGGCAAGGGGTCGCGGCAAGACAACACCGCGCCGGGCGGGGAATGATCACCACTTCGGTACAACGGGGAAAAAGGCCATGCACCACGCTGGAGTGCCGTCATCGCGCCTGGGGACCATGCATCACCTTTCTTGGGGAGGGATGCCAGGGCAACATAGCTACATTGAAGCTACTTACAAAAATGACGCTATCAAAGCATCGCTAATAGTGTCAAGGCAAAAAGGCCTTATAATCCCTGGGAAACCTTGCCCTAATCAGCGCAAGCCTCTTGTGGCCCAATTACTCCGCCGGCGGTCAGCTCCAGTTGCAGGCCGTCGTAGGCGGCCCATATCTTACCGCTGAAGTAGCCGGAGGCCGAGGCCGCCGCCTGCTGGGGGTCCACCGTCCGGTAGAAGTGGCTGAGCAAAAGGGCCCCCACCTGGGCTTCGGCGGCCAGCTCGCCGCAGGCGGCGGGGTGCAGATGGCCCGGCTTGGGCTCCTGGTCGGTGCCCGCGCAGTGGCAGATGAGAAGGTCCGCGCCCTGGGCGAAGCGGGCCAGGCCGTCGGAGGCCTCGCTGTCGCCCAGGTAGACCAAGCTGCGGCCGCCCGCCTCCAATCGCCAGGCCAGGCTGTGGGGGTGGTGCACCGCCGGGGCGGTGGCTATCTCCACCCCGCCCAACCGGGCCCGGCCGCCCGGCTCCAGCCGGCACCGGGTCAGCACCTCGGGCGGCGGGTTAAGCCAGTTGCTCCAGGCCTGGTTCAGGGCCGATAGCAGGGGCTCCAGCCCCTGGTGGGCCAGCAGGGTGATGCGGGCCTGGGCGGCCAGCTCAGGGTCGTACTTCAGGGCGAACAGCAGGGGGATAAGGTCGGCCATGTGGTCCGGGTGGGGGTGGCTGATGATCACCGCGTTCACCTCGGCCGCCTGGTGCCCGCCGTCCAGGAGGCGGCGCCAGGTCCCCATGCCCAGGTCCATGAGGATGCCCAGGCCCCCGGCCCGCAGCCAGTAGGCCGGGCTGGAGCGCTCGGCCCGCAGCTCGCAGGTGCCCGATCCCAACACGGTTAAACGCATGCCACCCTCCCTTTGCTTGTCCGAATTTTATAAAATCCGGCATAATCAAGGCAAGCCTGGCGAGGCCATTGACCCAGGGGGCTCATCCCCGGTTAAAATGGCAAAGCCCCCACTGCGGCGGGTTGGGAGGAAAATACAGATGCGCAAAATCATCCTGGCTCTGGCCTTGGCCCTGTTGCTGCCGACCGCCCTGTGCCTGGCCGGAGGCCTGGCCCCCAGCGGCCTGATCATCGACAACCAGGGACAGCAAATCGTCGTGGAGCGTTTCGACAAGCTCATGGACAGCTATCCGTTCATGTACGAGGACTCGGAGAGCAAGGTTCCCATGAGCGACGTGAAGAGCCTGACCTACAACAACGACAACACCGTCACCCTGGTGAACACCAAGGGCAAGAGCTTCAACGTCGTCGGACAGATGGGAGTCTGCTACACGGACATGATCCACTATCACAGCAGAAACCCCATAGACAACAGCCTACAGGCTCAGACCATCGATCCGTTCCTGGTCAAAAAAATCGTCTTTAACTGGAAGAAGTGATTCTAGCCCAGGGCGTCCCGCGCCTGTTTGAGCCCGGCCAGGATTGTGGCGGGCACCCGCAGGGTTCCTTGCCCCGCGCCTAGGCGGATGCCGGGCTTGTTGTGGCCGTGGAAGTCGCTGCCCCCGCTCACCACCAGGCCCAGGCGGGCGGCCATATCCAGCAGGCGGCGCTCCTGGGAGGGGTTGTGCTCGGAGTAGTAGGCCTCCAGGCCCATCAGCCCCTGGTCTTTCAGGTCCTTGACCAACTGCTCCAGCACCGCCGGGTGCAGCTCCAGCAGGCCGGGGTGGGCCAGGACGCTCACCCCGCCCGCCCCCCGGATAAGCTCCATGGCCTGGCCGGGGGTGAGGCGCTCCTTGTCCATATAGGCCGGGGCGCCCCGCTTCAGGAAGCGGCCGAAGGCCTCGCCGGGGCCCCCCACCACTCCCTTGTCCACCAGCACCTGGGCGAAGTGGGGCCGCCCCACCTGGCCGCCCCCAGCCGCGGCGGTCACCTCGTCCAGGGTGATCTCCACCCCCAGCTCTTGCAGGCGGGCCACGATCTTGGGATTGCGCTCCAGCCGGGCGGTCTGCACCCGCTCCAGTCCCTGCTTGAAGCGGGGCTCGGCCGGGTCCACCCACAGCCCCACCAAGTGCATGGAGCCCCCGCCGGGGCGCTCCACGCTCAGCTCCACGCCGGGCACCAGCTCCGGGCCGCCGGGCGTTGCCGCCGCCATGAACTCGGCCAGGCCTTCGGTGGTGTCGTGGTCGGTGAGGGCCACCGCGGCCAAACCGGCTTCCGCCGCCGCCCGGGCCACCTGGGCCGGAGGCAGGGTGCCGTCGCTGGCCGTGGAGTGGGTGTGCAGATCGATGAGTTTCATGGTTCCAAAGCTAGCGCCACGGGGACCGCTTGGCAACCGGGGATGTGCCTGATAGGCCCCCCAGTTTGAACCACTGCCGGTTGATTAATCTTGTTTGCCGAATTTTCACCGTGTTACCCTGATACGAAGAGAGCAAAACATGGCATCCTGATTCACACACCCATGAACCATTTATACCCCGTGGGGGGTGGAGGGAAGTCATGGCAGAGAAAAGAGTAGCCCGAGTCACCGAGATCATCGCCGGCAGCCCCACCAGCTTCGACGATGCCGTAGCGGCGGGCATCAGCCGGGCCAACGCCACCTTGCGAGGCATCACCGGCTTCAAGGTGCAGGATCAAAACATTTCCATGGTGGACGGCAAGGTGCTGGAGTACCGGGTCCGCATGGAAGTGATTTTCGTCCTGGAGTCCTAACCCTCAAAAAATAAAGAGACCGCCCCCGTTGGGGGCGGTCCCATGAGCTTTAGCCGTTCCGCCGTCGGGCGGAAGTGGTTTTTTGCGTCTATTTCTTGCTCTGCTTGGCCGCCTTCTTCTCGGTAGAAGCGCTCCCCGAGGCCTGCGCCTTCTTGGCCCGCTTGGCCTTGGCCGGCTTCTTGGCTCCGGCCTGGCGCGTTGCCTTGGGCTTGGCCTGCTTCTTGGCCTTGAGGGGCTCCAGGGCCCAGGCCTCCAGCTGGCCGATGCGCTCGGCGAAGTGGAAGGTCAGCTTCTTCTTCACGTTGTCCGGCACGTCCACCAGGTCGCGCTCGTTGGCCGCGGGCATAATCACCGTCTTGATGCCTGCCCTATGGGCGGCCAGGATCTTTTCCTTGATGCCCCCCACCGGCAGCACCATGCCCCTGAGGGTGATCTCGCCGGTCATGGCCACGTCGCTCTTGACCGGGCGGCCGCTGAACAGGGAGAGCAGGGCGGTGAACAGGGTCACCCCGGCGCTGGGGCCGTCCTTGGGGATGGCCCCGGCGGGCACGTGGATGTGGATGTCGCTCTCGGCGTTGAAGTTGTCCTCCAGGCCGCAGGCCGAGGCGTTGGCCCGAAGGTAGGTCACCGCCGCCTGGGCCGACTCCTTCATCACCTCACCCAACTGGCCGGTGAGCACCAGGGAGCCCTTGCCGGGCATGCGGCTGGCCTCCACGAACAGGATGTCCCCGCCCGAGGGGGTCCAGGCCAGGCCGGTGGCCACGCCGGGCACGGCGGTGCGCAGGGCGGTGTCGGGCAGGATGCGCTGGGGCCCCAACACCTCGGCCACTTCGGGCTTGTTTATCTTCACCGCCTTGGTCTCGCCCTCGGCGATGGCCCGCGCGGCCCAGCGGCACAGGGAGCCGATCTCCCGCTCCAGGTTCCTCAGCCCCGCCTCCCGGGTGTAGCCGGTGATGAGCAGGGTCAGGGCCGCGTCGCTGATGCTGAGCTGCTTGGCGCTCAGGCCGTGCTCCGTGCGTTGGCGGGGCACCAGGTAGCGCTTGGCGATCTTGAGCTTGTCCTCGGCGGTGTAGCCGGGGATCTCGATGATCTCCATACGGTCGCGCAGTGGCGCGGGGATGGTGTCCAGCACGTTGGCCGTGGTCACGAACATCACCTTGGACAGGTCAAAGGGCAGGTCCAAGTAGTGGTCGCTGAAGCTGAAGTTCTGCTCCGGGTCCAGCACCTCCAAAAGGGCGCTGGAGGGGTCGCCCCTAAAGTCGGCCCCCACCTTGTCCACCTCGTCCAGCATTAACACCGGGTTGCGGCTGCCCGCCCTCCGAAGGCTCTGCACGATGCGCCCGGGCATGGCCCCCACGTAGGTGCGCCGGTGGCCGCGAATCTCGGCCTCGTCGCGCACCCCGCCCAGGCTGATGCGCACGAACTCGCGTCCTATGGCCCGGGCGATGGAACGGCCCAGGGAGGTCTTGCCCACGCCGGGAGGGCCCACGAAGCAAAGGATGGGACCCTTCATATTGGGGTTTAGCTTGCGCACCGCCAGGTATTCCAGGATGCGCCGCTTCACCTTGTCCAGGTCGTAGTGGTCCGCCTCCAGGATGGCCCGCGCCGCCTTGATGTCCAGGTGGTCCTCGGTCTGCTCTTCCCAGGGCAGGTTCAGTATCCAGTCAAGATAGGTGGTGATGACGTTGTACTCGGCGCTGGAGGAGTGCATGCCGTCCAGGCGCTTGAGTTCGCGCTCGGCCTCGGCCCGCGCCTCCTCGGGCAGGGCCTTTTCTTCCAGGCGCAGGCGCAGGTCGTCGGTTTCGCCGCCCTCGCTCTCGCCTTCGCCCAGCTCCTCCTTGATGGCCTTTAGCTGCTGGCGCAGGTAGTACTCGCGCTGGGTCTTGTCCAGACCTTCCTTGACCTGGTCCTGAATCTTGCTGCCCAGCTCCAGCACCTGGATCTCGCGGTTGAGCAGAGTGGTGACCCGGCGCAGGCGCTCGCTCACGTCCAGGGCCTCCACGATGCTCTGGCGCTCTTCGGCGCTGATGCTCATGGCACTGGCCACCATGTCGCACAGGGCGCCGGGATGGTCCACGCTGGCCACCAGGGAGCCCAGTTCGTCGGGCAGATGGGGCGCCAGCTCCAGCACTCGGCGGAACAGCGAGCGCAGGTTGTTGAGTAGGGCCTTGCTCTCCAGGTCGTCGGTGACGATGTCCTCCACCGCCTCCACCTGGGCCATGAGATAGGGCTCGGTGCGCAGCAGCCCCAGCACCCTGAAGCGGGTGAGCCCCTGGGCCACCAGGCGCAAACCGTCCTTTTCGCTCTTGGCCATCTGCAAAATCAGCGCGGCCACGCCTATCTGGTGGAGGTCGGAGATGCCCTTCACCTCCTCGGAGTTGATGTCCCCCTTCAGGGCCACCAGGCCCACGATCTTGTCTCCGCTCAAGACCTCGTCCACCAGGCCCTGGTGGCGGTGGTCGGAGACCAGCATGGGCAGGACCATGCGGGGGAACATGCTCATATCCTTGACCGCCAACAGGGGCAGCAGCTTGGGCAGGGGAGGCCGACGGCCCAGCAGGGTCTCGGCAAGGTCCGCTCCGTCGCCGATGCTGACGTTTACGGAATCTTCGGGTAAAAGCAGATTTGCGTTGCTCATGATTTGCTCACTTGTAGAACTAGACAGCCTGAACCTCGACACTGGCCGTACGCGTGCGCTTGGGCAAGACTATCCTCAACAGTCCGTCGGATAGGCTGGCCTCCACCCGGTCGGGCACGATGGGCACCGTCATCCTGAAAGATCGTACGAACTCGCCGGTTTCTATCTCCATGCGGTGGTAGCGGGCCCCGGCCACCCTCAGGGTGGGTTCGCGGCGGCCGAACAGGCGCACCACCTGATCATCCACCATGATCTTGAGGGCCGGGCGCTCCACCCCGGCCAAGTCGGCGATGATGATGATCGCCTCGGTGGTTTCCACGATGTCCACCGCCGGAGCCCAGGCCCCGTTGTCGCCACTCATCTCGGGCCGCTCCATATTGTGCAAAAGCCTGCGCATATGCGCCCTTAGGGCCTCACCGGGCGGGGAGTAGTCTCGGGTCATGGCTGTAAATCTCCTAAATATCCGACCTGCCCGCTGGAGCCCCCATAGCCCCGGCGGACTACATTTACGTAATAAAGTAAGTACAGTTCCACTATAAGCAATCGGCGGGGTTGGAAAAAAGCCCTTAAGCGCATTTATCCGCCCGGTAAGACTTGACTATGGCCCATTGCGACTTATTTTGAAGAGTGTGATTTGGCTCCAACGCGCTTTTTACAGCGAGTTGTCAAAGTTAGGAAAAGATTAAGCCCTCGCCCCGCGGGGGCCGTCAAGATATCAATTCGAGGAGGTAAAGAGTAACCATGGCAGGCAACGAAAAAATTATCGGAATCGACTTGGGCACCACCAACAGCGTGGTGGCGGTAATGGAAGGCGGCGAGGCCAAGGTTATCACCAACGAGGAAGGCAACCGCACCACCCCCAGCGTAGTGGCCTTCACCGACAAGGGCGAGCGCCTGGTGGGTGCCGCTGCCAAGCGCCAAGCGGTGACCAACCCCACCAACACCGTCTACAGCATCAAGCGCTTCATGGGACGCCGCTTCTCCGAGGTGGCCGAAGAGATCAAGCAGGTGCCCTACAAGATAGTGGACACCGGGGCGGACCAGGTGAAGATCGAGGCCCAGGGCAAGGAGTATTCGCCCCCCGAGGTCAGCGCCATGATCCTGGGCAAGCTCAAAAAGGCGGCTGAGGACTACCTGGGCGAGAAGGTGCACGCGGCGGTGATCACCGTGCCCGCCTACTTCAACGACTCCCAGCGCCAGGCCACCAAGGACGCGGGCAAGATCGCGGGCCTGGAGGTCAAGCGCATCATCAACGAGCCTACCGCGGCGGCGTTGGCCTACGGCCTGGACAAGAAGACCAACGAGGTCATCGCGGTGTTCGACTTCGGTGGCGGCACCTTCGACATTTCGGTGTTGGAGGTCGGTGACGGCGTGGTGGAGGTCAAGGCCACCAACGGCGACACCCACCTGGGCGGCGACAACCTGGACCAGAAGATCATCGACTGGATGGTGGGCGAGTTCAAAAAGGACTCCGGCGTGGATCTCTCCGGCGACCCCATGGCCATGCAGCGCCTCAAGGAGGCGGCGGAAAAGGCCAAGATGGAGCTGTCCAGCGCGGTGGAGACCGACGTCAACCTGCCCTTCATCACCGCCGACGCCAGCGGCCCCAAGCACCTGAACATCAAGCTGAGCCGCGCCAAATTCGAGGCCCTGGTGGACAATGAGCTGCAGCGCACCCTGGGCCCCTGCAAGGCGGCCCTGGCCGATTCGGGCTTGAGCCCCAAGGAAATCGACGAAGTGGTCCTGGTGGGCGGCTCCACCCGCATTCCCAAGGTGCAGGAGATGGTCAAGGCCTTCTTCGGCAAGGAGCCTCACAAGGGCGTGAACCCCGACGAGGTGGTTGCCGTGGGCGCGGCCATCCAGGGCGGCGTGCTGGGCGGCCAAGTCAACGACGTGCTGCTTCTGGACGTCACTCCCCTGAGCCTGGGCATCGAGACCCTGGGCGGGGTTATGACCAAGCTCATCGAGCGCAACACCACCATCCCCACCCGCAAGAGCGAGGTGTTCAGCACCGCGGCCGACAGCCAGCCGGCGGTGGACATCCACGTGTTGCAGGGCGAGCGTGATTTCGCCAAGGACAACCGCACCCTGGGCAATTTCCAGCTCACCGGCCTGCCCCCGGCTCCCCGTGGGGTGCCCCAGATTGAGGTCACCTTTGACATCGACGCCAACGGCATGGTCAACGTGAGCGCCAAGGACCTGGCCACCGGCAAGGAGCAGTCCATCGAGATCAAGGCCTCCTCGGGCCTCAACGACGAAGACATCGACAAGATGGTCACCGACGCCAAGCGCTTCAGCAACGAGGACAAGGAGCGGCGCCAGGCGGTGGAAGCCAGGAACAAGCTGGACAGTCTGATCTACCAGACCGAAAAGCTGCTCAAGGAGAACGAGGGCAAGCTGGACGAGGCCACCAAGACCTCCATGGAAGGGGCCATCACCGAGGCCAAGAAGGCTCTGGAGAGCGAGGACCGGGCCCAGATGGAAAGCGCCTTCGAGAACCTGGAGAAGGCCTCCCACGCCATGGCCCAGACCCTGTACCAGAGCAGCCAGCAGCCCGGCGGGGGCCAGCCCGGCGGCCAGCCCGGCGGTGGCGAGCAAAAGCCCAAGGACGACGATGTTGTGGACGCGGAGTTCACCGAGCACTAAGCAGCAAGCACCAAACATCAGGCACTAGACACCAAGCACCAAGCACCAGACAAGCGACCACAAACACCAAGGCCGGCTCCCCTCGTGGGGGCCGGCCTTTTTTATGGGCAATCGGTGGCGGCTGGGCCTACCAGTGGGTGGCCCGGCCGATGCGCTGGCCGCTCACCTCCAGGGTGTCGCTGACCACCATGAAGGCTTCCGGGTCCAGGGAGTTGACCAAGGCCTTGAGCCGCCCCAGCTCCCTGAGATTGACCACGGTGTAGACCATGGGCTCGTCCAGGCCGCTGAAAGCCCCCTTGGCCGGGATCAGGGTGGCCCCGGCTCGGCTGTCGCTGACTATGGCCTTGGCGATGTCCTCCCAGCGGTGGCTGATGATGGTCACCGCCTTGCGCTGGCTGAGCCCGCTGAACACCAGGTTGGTCACCTGGGCGGCCACGAAGATCATAGCCAGGGTGTAGATGATCTTGGTCAGGGGGAACAGCAGGGCCCCCACCCCCAGCACCACCACGTTGAAGGCCAGCAGGGTGGTGCCCAGGCGCACGCTGAAACGCTGGATCAGGATCACCGAGAGGATGTCCAGGCCCCCTGCCGAGCCCTGGCTCTTGAGCACCATGCCGCCGCCCGCTCCGAAGAGGATGCCGGCCAACAGCGCCCCGGCCAGCGGGTCTACCGGGATCACCGGAACCTTGACCACTTCCAGGGCCAGGGTTAGCAGGCCCATGCCCACCAGGCTCCAATAAAAGAAACGCCGCCCCACCAGACGCCAGCCCAGGGCGAAGATGGGCACGTTGAGTATGAGATACCACAGGCCCACCGGCAGATGGGGGGGCAGGTAGAACAGCAGGATGGACATGCCGGTGAACCCGCCGGACAACAGGCCCTGGGGCAGCAGGATGCCGTTGACCGCCACCGCGGTGCACAGGTTGCCGCCCAGCATCAAGGCCAGGTTGAGAATCGCCCGCCCCACTGGGCCCAGGCTGCTGCGGCGCGGGGGCGGCTCGGGCGGGGGAGCGCTTTTTTGCTCCGGGGCCTCTATGGTGTCTAAGCTTTCCATGGGTGGCAGTGTACCAAAGCCTGCCGCCGGGGCCAAACCGTCAGGCCCGGAACGAAAAAGTACCTAGAAATCTGGTTGCTTGCCGGGTGGCTATTTGTCAAGATGCCCTCAAGCCTCCGTTTAGCGGTTTTCGGCGGCTGAAACCCAAGAAACACCTTCCCCCATCCTTGGCCGCCGCGGACCGGCCGCCTGGACGGGGAGCGAGGCATCAGCGTATGGCGGGCAGAGATCAGCCGCTGGGGCGCGTCCCTGCGCCCTGGGTGGAATTGTTGGTATTGCTGGCGGCCTGGGCGGGGATCACCGCGATCACCGTCCATTGGCTGGGGCAGAACCACGCCCCCTTGTCCTTTGACCAGTCCCACCACTTTCTGCTGTCCCTGGGCTACCGGGAAATCCTGGCCGATCCCCTGCGCTGGCCGGACCTGTGCTCCTTTGCCATCTACTATCCCCCGCTGTTTCACACCTCCCTGGCGGCCATGATGTTGGTGGGCGGGGTGAGCCTGCCCTACGCCCCGCTGATCAACAGCTTCTGGCTATTGATGCTCATGCTGCCCACCTGGCTCCTGGGCCGGGAGTCCTTCGGCCGGGCCGCCGGGCTGGCCGGGGCGGTGCTGCTGGCCCTGATACCCGCCTCGGCCGGGCTGACCCGCGAGGTGCTCATGGAGGTGTGCCTGGCGGCCATGGTGGCCTGGGCGGTCTGGGCCCTGGCCCGCAGCCGGGGGCTGTCCAGCCGCCGCTGGCTGCTTCTCTTGGGGGCCTTGGCCGGGCTGGGCATGCTGGCCAAGTGGACCTTTGCCATGTACATGCTGGGGCCCCTGGCCTGGTGCCTGTACTGGGGCCATCGGCGGGGCCTGGCCGTGGACTGGCGGGGGGTGGCCTGGGCCCTGGTAATCGGCGCGGCGGTGTGCCTGCCCTGGTATCTGCACTCGCCGGCCACCCTGATCAAGAACATGCTGATCAACGCGGGGCCGGTGGCTCTGCGGGAAGGAGACCCCCCGGTCTTTTCCCTGGACGGCCTGCTCTACTATCCCCTGTCCCTGGTCAATGACCAGATGTTCTTGCCCTTGGCCGTGCTGGCGGTGTTGGGCCTGGCGGCGGGGCTTGTGTGGCGGCGGGAGCGTACCTCCCTTTTGGCGGTGTGGTTCATTACCGGCCTGGTCTTGATAACCCTGCTCAGGAACAAGGACTCCCGCTACCTCTACCCCCTGCTGGCCCCGGCCTGTTTGTTCGCGGTGGGTTGGGCCGGGATGCTGGGACGCCGCGGGCTGAGGTTCATCGCCCTGGCGGCGGTGCTGGCCCTGGCCATCCTGCACTTCGGGGCGGTGAGCTATGGCTGGGGTCCCCTGGCCCCGGAGCGGGTGTGGTGGGTGGGGGGCAAGCCCCTGCGGGTCAGCGGCCCCAAGGCGGTGTACGCCCGCCGCCCCAGCCCCCACGATTGGCAACTGCCCGCCATCCTGGCAGCCACCGAGGGCGACTGGTCCCGCAAGAGTCGCTCGCCCCGCCTGGGGGTGGTGGCCGCTCTTACCTACTTCAATAAGTTGGCCTTGGAATCCTGGGCCGCGGCATATGGAAACCGGGTGTGCGTGGTGTCCGCCGTGGAGCCCACCCACTGGCGGCCCGGACGGGCGGAGCGGGACATGCTGCGCGACCTCATGGGCCTGGACTACCTGGTGACCAAGAGCGGCGGCCTGGGCCTGGACCCGGACTATGGGCGCGTCCAAAAAGCGGCCCAAAAGGCGCTGCTGACCAAGGCCCGTCTGGTGAAGGAGTTCCCCATGCCCGATGGGGGCCGGGCCGTACTTTGGCGGCTGGCCAACGACCCCGCCCGCCCGGTCCCGCCCTGCGATTAGCCCGGATATTTCATGAAGGCCGTGCGCCCGGCTGCGCCAGCCATCGGCATACAGCGTTGCAGGCTACGCTCGGGCCTCGACGTAGCCTCCGGCTACGCCTGCGGTCCTCCCTTGCCAGACGCCTTGTCTGCCGGCGGCTGGCTGTGCCGGTGCCGGGTGCAAACCGCACCCCGATAGGACGAAAGTATTTTCAAGAGGACCGGATAAATACTAATTATTTGGTCGCTGCCGCTCAGCCTTCATGAAACATCCGGGCTTAGCCCCTCGGCCTGCAAGGAGCGCTGCACCAGCAGGCCGCAGCAATAGGCTATGTTGGCCGGGCTGTAGATGGTCAGCTCGTCGCGGTAAAAGGCCTCGAACAGCCAGGCGCTCACCTCTTTTTGATCCCCGCTTTGCTTGAAACGCTGGGCGATCTTTTGATGCCAGGCCCGCAGATGGGCCACGGTGTCCTCCAGATAGCGGGCGGCTTGCTCCCCGGCCAAGGCCTCCTGATGCCCCAGGCCCAACACCGAGGGATGCCGGGCGGCGATGCCCTCCAGTACCTCCATGTAATCAGGGTAGGAAACAAAGTACAGGGGGAAGCCCGGCCGGTCGGGGTGGCGGAAACCCGCCGAGTCCGAGGCGAAGAAGGCTCCCTGGCCGGGCAGCCAGGCCAGAAGACCGCCCGGCGCGTGGCCCGCTCCGGGCAGAAGCTCCACCCGCTGGCCGCCCACCATCAGGCTCTCACCCGCCTCCATCAAGAGCAGGCGATCACCCGGCAACGGCTCCAGGGGCGGCCAGGCTTGGGGGCCGTCCAGGCCCGAGCGCCGGATGACCTCGGCGCTGCTGAAGTCGTCGTCCGCGCTGAAGCGGCCCAGGGTGCTGGCTCGGCCCAGCAGTTCCCAGGATTTGGCGGTGAGCACCAGGCGCGCCTGGGGCAGGCCCTCCAGGAGGCCCCTGGCACCGGCGCTGTGATCGCTGTGGGCGTGGGAGAGGATCACCCAGGAGACGTCCTCAGGCGCCAGGCCCAGGTGGTCCAGCTGGGCCAGCACCAGGGGGGTGGTGCCGCTCATGCCCACCTCGTAAATGGCGGCCTGGTCCCGGTCCCGGATAAGGTACAGGCACAGGTGGTGCTCACCCAAGAGCCAAAGATTAGGGCCTAGCTGTTGGGGCGGGATGAAACAAGGCATGGGCTGTCCTCGGGCAGGCGCGGGTATTAAGCAGGTCTCAATATTTCACAAAAGCTTTGACCGGGCAAGGAGGGAACATGGCGGCGCTTGTTAGGCACCACGGGCTATGGCAGGATATCCTATAGGGACCATGGGGCCTTACCCGGCTAGGAGGGAAAGTCATGAAAAAAGCGATCGTGGGGATAACCGCGGCCTTGATCCTGCTGGCCTGGGCCTGCCCGGCCCTGGCCGGGGGCGACCGAGAGCTGGCCCTGGCCATCTACAAGAACTTCCAGGCGGGCCAGGCCCTGCCCCTGGCCTCCAAGGCGATGCCCGGCCTCACCCTGGCCCAGGCCTATGGGGTGCAGGCCGCCCTGATGTCAGTGTTCCGCTCCAACCAGGACCAGGTGGCCGGTTTCAAGGCCGGGCTCACCAGCAAGGCGGTGCAGCAGCGTTTCGGGGCCAAGGGCCCGGCCTTCGGGGTGCTCATGGCCTCCATGCGCCGCTATGGGGTGGTGAATCGAAAGTCCTACTACCGCCTGATGGTGGAGGTGGAGATAGGCTATCTGCTGGGCAAACCCATCAGCAGCCCGGTGACCCACCGCACGGTGCGCCAGTACGTGGTGGGCATCGCCCCGGCGGTGGAGCTGCCCGACCTGGCCTTCGCCGACCTAAAGGCCATAACCCTGCCGGACATCGTGGCGGCCAACGTCACTTGCCGGGGGTTTATCCTGGGCAAGACGGTGCGTTCGGGCCAAGTGGACCCCAACGCGGTGGAGGGGCAGCTCTGGCGGGACGGCAAGGCCCTGGGCCCGGCGGTGAACGGCAAGGCGGCCCTAGGCTCCCAGTGGGAGGCCTTGGCCTGGACCGTGAACCAGGCCCTGGCCCTGTACGGCCCCCTGGCCGAGGGCTCGGTGATCATCACCGGCTCCCTGGGGCCCATGTTCCCCGGCAAGCCCGGCTCCTACCGGGCGGTGTTCAGCGGGGGCCTGGGTGAAGTGGCCTTTGAGGTAAAATAGAGCGCATATGTAAAATGAAATTTTCGCCCCGCGCCGGGGCTGGGAGGCAATCGGTGAGCGCGATCAACTTGGCCCAGCTTACGCCCTTTCTGGAGACCCTGGGGCTTTCCGAGCCGCCCATGGCCCTGTTTTACAGCCAAACCCAGCCCGCCGAGGGCTTCCACCCCAAGGCCGGAGACACGCCCACCAAGGAAAAGGAGGAGCAGAACGCCATCGACTGGGGCGGGGTGTTCGGCAACTTCAGCTGCGTGATGGGCAACATCTGGCGGGCCCGCAAAAAGCACTCCATTGCCTGGATGAGCGCCGAGCACTTCGGCTGTCCCGGCGGCGGCTTTTATCTGGGCTTTATAAAACCCCAGACCGACATGATCTGCACCTACGTGAGCAGCGGCATCCCCGGGCACATGGAGGGAGAGCATTACGTCACCGACCCGGCGGCCTGCCGCCGGCTTTTCGAGACCATAGACCCTCTGCCCGCATCGGCCCCTTACTGTGTGTTCAAACCCCTGGACCTGTTGGAGGCCGACGAGGAAGCAGAGGTGGTGATCATCTTCGCCCGGCCCGAGGTAATCTCCGGGCTCCACTTCCTGACCGCCTTCGTCACCAGCGACCTGAACGGGGTGACCACTCCCTGGGGGGCGGGCTGCTCCCACATCGTCACCTTTGCCCGCCAGTACGCAGCCCAGGGGGAAAACAAGGCGGTGATCGGTGGCTGGGACCCCTCCTGCCGCAAGTTCTTGAAGACCGACGAACTCACTTTTGCCGCGCCTCTGTCCCTGTTCAAGCTGATGCTGGAGCGCTGGCAAGAGAGCTTCCTCACCACCCCCACCTGGGAGTTGGTGAAAAAGAAGATCGCCCGCTCGGCCCGCGCCTGGGGAGAAACCGACTAGGCTTACGCAGGCTTGACAGGCGGGCCCAACGGGTCTACACAAATAGAAACTTATTCTCGGGGCGGGGTGCAATTCCCCACCGGCGGTATCCCGGCTGAGACCGGGGAGCCCGCGAGCGCTCCTTCCATCGGAAGGAGGTCAGCAGATCTGGTGAGAGGCCAGAGCCGACGGTGACAGTCCGGATGAGAGAGGATAAGACAGTCAGCATCCCCGTGGTGCCTGGCCGCCACGGTGTGGTGGGCCCGGTGCCGTGCGCGCGTGCCTATTCTGTCTCCCCGCCCATAACCTCAACTGCGATTTTTATGCAGGAGTGCGATCATGGGCGAATCTCTATTGCAGCAATTCGGCGGCCACTTGGAGCGGGTCAATCGGGCCTTGGACGCGGTGCGCCGGGGACGGGGGGTGTTGGTCACCGACGACGAGGACCGGGAGAACGAGGGTGATCTCATCTTCGCGGCCCAGTCCCTGACCACCGAGCAGATGGCCGCCCTGATCCGCGAGTGCAGCGGCATCGTGTGCCTGTGCCTGCCCTCGGACAAGGTCAAGAGCCTGGACCTGCCCCCGATGTCCTCCCAAAACTCCAGCCGCTACCAGACCGCCTTCACCGTGTCCATCGAGGCGGCCCAGGGGGTGACCACCGGGGTCTCGGCCGTGGACCGGCTCACCACGGTGCGCGCGGCCATCGCCGATCAGGCCCAGCCCGGCGACCTCAATCGTCCCGGCCATGTGTTCCCCTTGCAGTCCCGCGACGGCGGGGTCTTGGAGCGCCGTGGCCACACCGAGGCCACGGTGGACCTCATGCGCCTGGCCGGGCTCAAGCCCTACGGGGTGCTCTGCGAACTGACCAACCCCGACGGCACCATGGCCCGTTTGCCGCGTATCGTGGAGTTTGCCCAGGCTAACGATTATCCGGTGCTCACCGTGGAAGATTTGGCGGCCTATCGAGCGGGCCAAGCTTGAGGTGACACGGCTTCGCCAGCTGGCGCTATGCTGCGTTGCGGGCGTCGCTCGCCTCCTCGGCGTATTGGCATATACGCCTGCGGGTCTCGCTCGCCCGAAGCCTTGCCTAACACCACCTGGCTGTGCCGGGGGGAAAGAGGCGCATTTCGAGAGGATGGAAACGGTAGGCGATTCTGTCTTGTTGGGTTTCGCTTCGCTCTATCCAACCTACGCTATCTTTAAATAAATCTAAGGTCGTGTAGGTTGGGTAGAGGGCTTCCCAGCCCGAAACCCAACAGGTCCTCTTGGTGTGATGTTAAAAGAATAAGGCATCGAGACAAGCGGCACAGCCAGCCGCCGCCAGCCGCCGCTAGGCAAGGCGTTTGGCGAGCGAGTGGCGGAGGCGTAGCGAAAGCTACGTCGAGGACCGAGCGAAGCCAGCAACGCAGCATGGCGGTGACTGGTGAAGCCGCCTAATTCTTGCGGACCAACCCCACCATGATGCCCAACACCCGGGGCGGCTCGTCTTCCGGGCCCACCATGATGCTTTTGACCGCCGGGTTGGCGGCGCGCAGCTCCAGGCCGTCGGGGCGGGGCACGAAGTGCTTCAGGGTGACCTCGTCGCCCAGGAGCACCGCCGCCACCTCTCCGGCGCGGGCGTCTTCCTGGGCCCTGATTATCACCAGGTCGCCTTCGGCGATGTGGTCGCCCACCATGGAGTCGCCCCGCACCCTAAGGGCGAAGAAGCGGCCCGAGCCGAAGAAGCCGGGCTCCAGGCCCAGCACCTCCTCGGCGTCTTCCACCGCCAGGATGGGCTGACCGGCGGCGATGCGCCCCAACACCGGGATGCCCCGGCGGCTGTGCAATATTTCCAGGGCGCGGGGCCGTCCGGCCCGGGAGCGCATGAAGCCTTTTTTCTCCAGGGCCTTCATGTGGTCGTGGGCCGCCCGGGGGGAGCGGAAGCCGAAATTCGCCGCCACCTCGCGCACCGTAGGGGGATAACCATTGGCGCTGGTGAATTCTTCGATAAACGCCAAAACCTGGGCCTGGCGCTGAGTTAATCCGCGGGTCATAAGCCTCCTCCACTCCGTTGCCGGATACCACACAACCCTCATGAAATATCCAGGCTGGTGGATGGCTTCATACTATACGCGGGTCTAGTTTTAGTCAAGGCAAAAGCGCCGCAATGCCCAGGCGGCGGGTAGGAGCTAGGGCAGGGGGGTGCCTCCCAGCACCAGGGCCCAGGCGGCCAGGCACAGGGCCAGAGCCAGGATGAGCACCTCGTTGGCCCGCCACAGGGGGGCGTCGCCCGGCGCGGGGGCGGCAAGCCGCCAGGCGCACACGGCATAGAAGGCGGACAGGGCCAGGGCGACGCAGGTGGCGGGCAGCACCTCGGGCCAAGCCCCGAAGCCCGACGGCAGGGCGCGGCTGAGGTCGAGGCCCAGGCGGCGGCCCAGGCTGAGCAGCAGGGGGTTAGGCGTGCCGGGCAGGGCCAGGCGCAGCCAGGGCAGCAGGGTGAGCAGCCAGGTGTAGATGAGGCCCATGGCGGCGGGCAGCCACCAGGCCAGACGCCACCAGGGGCGGCTCAGGGCGGTCAGCACCGGGGCCATGAACAAGGCCGCCGGGGGCAGGAGAACCGCGGCCAAAAGGCCGGGCGGGGCGCTGCCGCCGTGCCAGCGGTACCAGCCGGTGAAGCACAGGGCGGCCAGCTGCAGGGCGGCGGGTATCAGGTAGTGCAGGCTGGGGGCGGTGCGCCGCCTGAGGCTCAGCGGCAGGCCGCCCAGGGCCAGCACCAGCACCGGGGCGGCGGGCAGCAGGCCGTAGGCCTGGTCCAGGAACAGCCCGCCGGAAAAGGCGGCCAGGGGGGTCCACCAGTACAGGGCCTGACGCCACCAGGCCAGGTTTTCCTGCACCGCCGAGTTCAACACCGGGGGCCAGGCGGGCCAAGGGCCGAACAGGGCCAGGGCCAGAGCGGCCGCCGGGACCGCCGCGATGGCTCCGGCCAGCCAGGGGCCCAGGGGACGGCGCATCAGCTCGAAGACGCCCATGAGCAACAGGCCCCCGGCCAGGGCGGCGTAGCGCAGCTCCAGGCCCACCAGGAGCAGGCAGGCGGCCACCAGCAGGGGCAGGGCGCTCCAGGGATGGGTGCGGGCCCAGGCCAGTAGGCGCAGGCCGCACAGGGTGAGCAATATGGCCGGGGCCTCGGGCAAGACCATGCCTCCGGCGATGAACACCGGCGCGGCCCCCAGGGTGAGGCCCGTGGCCACGCTGGCCGGCCCGGCCCGCACCCCCACCGCCCTTAGCCAGGAGAGCAGGGTGAGCGCGCCCAGGGCCATGAAGGCCGCTTGCAGCAGCAGCACCCCCAGACGGCCTCCCACCGCATAGGCCGGGGCGATGATGAGCGCGAACAGGGGAGCCAGAGCCCCGCCGGGACGGTCCGGCTCCTCCGGGGCCTGGGAGTTCCAGTAAAAGTCGCGTTGCGCCGGCCCCGGATGCTCCGGCTCCAAGGACAGGGGCTGTCCGGCGGCCACGGCGTGGGCCTGCATCAGGTAGGTGCTCTCGCCGCCTCCGGCGCTGATGGTCTGGGCCAGCCAGGGGGCGGGCAGGCTAAAGGCCACCAGGGCGGTGAGGAACACCGCCACCAGGCCCTGGCGGCCCAGGGGGCGCTCCTGCTCCTGGGAGGGGGCCAGATAGGCCCGCCACAGCAGGCGCAAGAGAATGGCCGCCTTGGCCGTGGCCAGGCCCAGGTAGATCAGCCCCAGGGCCAGGGTGCCGTTGCCCAGCACGTTCCACACCAGCACCAGCACCACCCCGGAGGCCAGGAGCAGGTAGGTGTAGGCGTCCAGGCGCTGGGCCTGGCGGCAATGCTCCACCGCCTGGGGACCGGCCCCGGAGAGCATGTAGGAGATGACCCCCAGGACCATGGAGGGCAGCACCGCCACGGCGGGCAGGGCTATGGATACGAACAGCTTGAGGCCCACCGGGCGCACCAAGTCGCCCCAGGCCGCCGGGCCGGGGCGCTCGGGCAGGCCGAACAACTCCCATAGGCCGTTCAAAAGCAGCCCGGCCGCCACCCCGGCGGCCAAGCCCAGCAGCATCTGCAACCAGATATGTTGGGTGCGTTTGGGCGCGGGCATCACCCCTCCCTGGGCAAGGTGCTACATCGTTGCACAGCCCCGGCGCTCAGGCAAGGCCGCCGGGTTGGGCGGCTTTTAGTTCCTTGAGCCGGCGGACCATCTCCACCAGGGTGGGCAAAACCTCGCACCCGTCGGCTCTGATGCTCAGGTCGGCCACCCGGCCGGTGAGTGGGGTGGGCTCCAGGTTTATCTCGATGACCTTGGCTCCGGCGGACTGGGCCAGGATGGGCAGATGGCTGGCCGGGGCCACCACCGCGCTGGTGCCCACCACCAGCATGGCCGTGCAGGCCTGGGCCGCGGCCATGGCCGCCAGCATGGCCCGCTGGGGTATGGGCTCGCCAAAGAACACCACGTCCGGCTTGATGAGCCCGCCGCAGGCGCAGCGGGGCGGCATGATGTCCATGGCCAGTTCGTTGCGCCCCAACACCTGGCCGCACTCCAGGCAGGTCAGCCTGCGGCTGGAGCCGTGGAACTCCACCACCGCCCGGGAGCCGGCCTCCTGGTGCAGGCCGTCGATGTTTTGGGTCACCACGATGTCCAGGGCCCCCAGGGCCTCCAGCTGCATCAGGGCCCGGTGGGCCCGGTTGGGTTTGGCCGTGAGAACCAATTCGTCCAGTTCGCTGAGCATGGCCCAGACCCTGGCCGGATCGCGGTGAAAGGCCTCTATGCTGGCGTACTCCATGGGGTCGTACTTACCCCACAAACCCTGGGAGCCGCGAAAGGCGGGGATGCCGCTGTCCACGCTGATGCCCGCGCCGGTAAGGGCCACGGTGCTGGTGCTGGTGGCCAGAATCTCGGCGATTTGTCTAAGCTTGTCCTCCACCCACTATCCTCGGCTTTCCGCCTGGTCGAATAATTTCTCAATATCGGAGACCAGGCGCGATTTAGCGTGATTTTGCCGTACATATTGCTTAAGCGCCCCACCCAGGCGCGCCGCCCGCTCCCCGTCGCCCAAAAGCAGGGCCAGGGCGCGGGCCAGGGCCCCGACCTCTCCGGCCGGGGCGGTGATCCCCCGTTCACGCAAGGTGAGCCCCCCGCCCAGGTCCTGGGCGGCCGCGCCCAAAAGATCGGGCACTCCGCCCACCGCGGTGGCCACCACCGGCAGGCCGCAGGCTCCCCCCTCCAGGATGGCCAACGGCGTCCCCTCATTGTTGCTGGTAAGGAGCAAAAGGTCCAGCCCCGGGAAAAAGGCCTCCCGGTCGCTCCGGCTGCCCAAAAAACTCATCCGCCCCTCCAGGCCCAGCTTGCGGGCCTGCTCCCCCAGTTCCTTCATCTCGGCCTCGCTGCCCCCGCCGATCAGGGCGAAACGGCAGCGGGCGAAAAGCACGGGGTCCCGATCCCGCAGGGCGGCGGCGGTGCGCAAAAACAGGCCGTAGTTCTTCACCGGGGCCACCCGCCCCACCGCGCCCACCAATAACTCGCCGTCCCGCACGCCCAGCTCTTCCCGGAAGCGTTTCCGCCCGGCCTGGGTCTCGGCAAAGGGGTCCAGGTCTATGCCCAGGGGCACCACCAGCGCTTGGCCGGGGCGGCCCACCCCATAGGTCTCCACGATCTCCCGGTATTGCCTGGGGCTGATGGTGACGATGCGCCAGGTGCCCCAGCGGGCCAGGAAGCGCTCCATGGCCAGAAACAGGCTGGTCTTCATGGGGCCGAAGTAGGAGTGGAAGGTGTGGCCGTGGAAGGTGTGCACGCAGCGCAGGCGGGGCCATCCGGCCAGGGCGGCCACCGGCCGGTAGAGCATGGCCGCGGTGCGCCCCAAAAGCCCGGCCTTGGAGGCATGGGTGCACAGCACGTGGGGCTTTAGCTCCACCATCATCTTCAGGATGGCCACCAGGGAGAGCAGGTCGTCCCTGGGGTTGATGCTGCGGCTCAGGCGGGGCAGGTCGCGCCAGCGCAGGCCCTGGGCCCTCAGCTCCGGCCCCAGGTCGTCCTCCCCCGGGTGCACCCGACCAGCGGCCAGGGTCTGGTGATAGCGGGCCGGGTCCGTGTCCTGCATCAGCCAGGTGACATGGCGAGCTGGTCCCCCCACGTTGAGGCGGGTGATGATCCGGAGAACCCGGCAGGGCTTGGATGGGGAAGCGCTCATAGCTTAGCGATTGTACCTTATGGGGCCGTGGGGCCAAAGCCTTTGCGCTAGATCAGCCCTACTCCCCGGGCCAGGCCGTTGAAAAAGTTGCGGGCGTTGGTTCCCAGGGAGCGGATGTAATAGCCGCCCTCCTGCACCACCAAGGTGGGCACGCCCATGCGTCCCAGCATGAGGCCGTTGGCTTCGAAGTCGGCGGCCTTCAGGCTCCAGGAGCCGGTGGGGTCTCCCTTGGCCGTGTCCAGACCCAGACACACCACCAGGAAATCGGGATCAAAGCGCTTCACCTTGGCCAGCACCTTGGCCAGGGCCTTGCGGTAGGCCTCGCCGTCCACCTGCTCGGGCAGAGGCAGGTTGTAGTTGGCCCCCAGGCCCGGCCCCTCGCCGGCCTCTTCGGCAAAGCCTGAGAAATAGGGATAGGCGAAGGACGGGTGGCCGTGGATGGAAACGGTGAACACATCGCCGCGCAGATAGAAGATGTCCTGGGTGCCGTTGCCGTGGTGGTAGTCCACGTCCACCACCGCCACCTTGCCGTGGGCGCTGAGATAATGGGCCGCCACCGACGCCGAATTGAAATAGCAGAACCCGCCGAAGACCTTGCGCTCGGCATGATGCCCCGGCGGCCGCACCAGGGCGTAAGACGCCCGGTAGCCGTTCAAGAGGGTCTCGGCGGCGGTGAGGGCGCAGTCCACCGCCCGGCGGGCGGCGGGGTAGGCGTTGCGGTTTAGGGGGGTGAAGGTGTCGATACAGTAATAGCCCGCCCGCACCGGCAGGTCCTTGGGGGGGCGGGCCGCGTTGCGGATGGGGAAGACGTAGGGGTACACCGATTCCCCGGCCTTGAGCTGGCCGCACATCTTCTTCAGGTAGTTGAAAAAGCGCGAGTCGTGCACCGCCAGGATGTGATCCCGGGAATAGCGGTGGATCGGGATAGACTCGAAAAGATTGGTGCGCGCCAGTTCCTTGAGGATGGCTCCGATGCGCGCCGGAGCCTCCACATAGCCGCGCTCGCGCACGTGGTGGATGGCGTGGTCCTGGTTGATCACCAGGGGGATGACCGCCAGGCCGCGCCCCCGGGGCTTGGGGACCGGAAGCTGGGCGGGCAGGTAGCGCGGCGGCCGCAGGCGCACCGGGTCGTCGTTAAAGGAACCCACCACCATCTTGACGTAGGAGGGCGGGCAGAGCTGGCCGTACTTGCGCTCCAAAATGGCCTGCACCACCCGCCGGGCGGTTTGGCGGGGCAGGTTGGGCGGGCGGTCCAGGGGGTCGTAGAGCAAATAGGGGGCGCAGTCGTCCTCGGGGCTCACCGGAGTCTCGTAGGCGGTGCCCGCGATGGGCCGGGCCCCGAAGCGCTCGTAAAACTTAAGGCGGGAGCGGTTCTGCTTGAGCATCTCGCCGTCGGGGCACAGGGCCGGGTCGTCGGGCAGGCACTCCAGGAACAGTCCCACCGCTTCCAGGCGGGCGGCCTCGCGCCGCACCTGCTGGTACAGGGCCCCGCCCACCCCCCCGCCGGTGAGCCGCCGGGAAGTGGCCAGGTAGTCCAGGTAGCAGAACTTCACGTCCGGGGCGTAGGCGGTCAGGGCGAAGCCCAGGACCTTGCGCCCATGCTCCTCGGCCACCAGCAGCATGTATTGCAGGCGGTGGGTGAGGGCGTCGCGCAGCCGCTGGCTGATCCTTTGGGCGTCGGCGGGCGGGGCGTCGGGGAACTGGCCCTCCAGGATGGCCCGCACCTGTTCCAGCGTCTCGCGGTCCATGCTCCTGAGATCGTCGTAGATGCGCCTGATGCGAAACATGAGCCTATCCTCTCCAGGGGAGTGATTGAGGGGAATCTAGTCTTCGCCCATGCCGAAGAGAAGGTTGTGGAAGGACTTGACCGTTTCCTTGGTGACCGCCGCGCCCACCCGGGCCATGAACAAATTCTCCGGCCGCAAACTGATGTTGGGCTCGTTGGTGGGGTATTGCTTGAAACCCAGGGGCGAAAGCAGGTGGATCAAGGTGTCGCGGTACTCCTGCAGGGATTTCTTGGTGTGGTCCAGGTCCCAGGTCCAAGAATAGCCCACTATATAAAGGATACGCTCGTCGTTGCCCTCGTCGTTCACCAAAAGTTCCAGCATGGGGCGCATGAGCTTGTGGTCGCGCCAGCCCCTGGCGGTCTCGCCGAACAGCTCGAAAAGAATGGGCGGCCTCAGGCGGCCCCAGCGCTCGCCCTCTTGCGGGGGCCGCAACACGCAGTAGCCCACGATGCGTTTGCCTTCGGCCAGGGCCAAACACAGGTTGGCCTGGGGCTGGGCGGCCACGGTGGTCAGGCTGGCCTTGCTGGTGAGTATGGAGCGGTAGGCGCTGAACATCCCGATGCCCTGGTCCATTTCCAGCTCGGCCATCTCGGCGGGGCCCACCCGGTCGCGCAGCAACACCTCTCCACGGGGAGTCTCGATGGTGCGCTGGCTGGGGGTGGTGCTCAAGGTTATTTCAGCTCCGGGCTAGAAGTCGTCGTAGCCCCGGTGGATGCGTTTTACCATGATGGCCAGGTCGTAGCGGTTGCCCCGGGAGTCCTTGGCGTATTCCGGCACCACCGCCTGCTCGAAAAAGTCCAGGCGCCGCGCCGCCCGGATGGCGTTGTCTTCCACGCCCTTTATAAACTCGGCGGTGAGCACCCTGAGCCCCAGGTTCACCGCCAGTTGGATCAGGTCCAGCAACAGATAGGTGCCCAGGCGCTGGTTGCGGTAAAAGGGCTGCACCACCACACGCACCCGCCCGATGTGCCCCCGGGCGCTGGGGTGGCTGCGCCCCAAGGTGGCCAGGGCCACCACCTGGCTCTTGGCGTTGGTGGCCACGATGGGAAGGGTCTTGTTGGGGTTGTAGTTGATGAAGTTGTAGCGCACCGTCTCCGGGTCGCCCGCGTCAAAGTCCAGGTACCAGCGGTCCTCTGCGCTGAGCCGCGAGAGGAAGGCGAAGGTCTCCTTGTCGTCTTCCTCGGGACGCACCGGGCGCAGCCATACCTCTTCGCCGTTTTTGAGTATAAGGGGGCGCGGGTAGCCGTGCTTGCTGAAGGGCATCAAGGGCCTCCAGTGCCGGCTCACTAAAGCCGGCTCAGGATTAACTCCAGGGTGTCGGCCACGCGGCAGCAATAAGCGTACTCGTTGTCGTGCCAAAGATGGATGCGCAAAAGCTCGCCGCTGAGGGCCAGCCAATTAAGGTCTATAAGTGCCGAATGGGGATCGCCCTTGAAGTCGGCCGCGGCCCGGGGGCGCCCCATGATACCACGTTCCAGGGCGGCCACCCCGGCCAGGGGGCCGTGGTTCACCGCCTGCTCCAGCAAGGCTTCCACCTCGGTCTTGTCCGGCGGGGGCGCGTCCAAGACCAGGTCGGCCACCAGGGCGTTGACCACCTGGGTGGGCACCCGGAGGCTCATGGCCGTAAGCCGTCCGGCCAGATCGGGCAAGACCTGCCCCACGGTGCGGGCCACTTGGCTGGTCACCGCCCGCACTCCCAGGGCGCTGCGTCCGGCGGCGAACTCGCGCGACGGGGCGTCCAGCAGGGTGTCGCCGGACAGGGCAGGGTGCACCGAGAGGATGGAGCCCCGCCGCACCCGGTAGGCGCGGTGCAACACGCCCAGCACCGGGGCCAGGGCGTTGGCGGTGCAGGTGGAGCAGGACACTAGGCGATGGGCCTGGGGGTCGTAGTCGTCCAGGTTCAGGCCCCGGATGAGGGTGGCGTCGGCGGTGGCCGCCGAGCGGGTGAACAATACCTTGCTCACCCCCTGGCTGAGAAGGCCCCGCGCCTCGGCGGTGGCCTGCGGGTCGCCGCTGGCCTCCACCACTATCTGGGCTCCAGCTCCGGCCCAGTCCACCTGTTGGGGATGGGGGTTGTAGTGCACCGGTATGGCCCGGCCGTCCAGCACCAGGGAAACGCCGGCCGACTCCACCTGGACCGGGAAGGGTCCGTAGGTGGAGTCGGCGGCCAACAGGTATGCCAGATTCTCGGTGAGCACGCGGTTGTCGCGCCCGCCGGGATTGAGTTCGGCGATGGCCCGCACCCGGCCCAGCAGTCCCCGGGAGGCGAGAACGCGCAAAAGGCAGCGCCCCACTCTCCCCAGACCGATGATGCCGATGCCGGCCACGCCTATAGTCCTTGCTACTTAAGGGTCTTGGCCACGGTGGCCCCGAACTCGCCCAGGGCGCGCACCACGGTGATGCCCGCCGCTTCCATGGCGGCCAGTTTGTCCTGGGCCCGGCCCTTGGAGCCGCTGATGATGGCTCCGGCGTGGCCCATGCGCTTGCCCGGAGGGGCGGTGAGCCCGGCCACGAAGCCGAACACCGGCTTGGGATAACCAGCGGCCACCACCGCGGCGGCCCGCTCCTCGGCGTCGCCGCCGATCTCGCCGATGAGGCATACCGCCTCGGTGCCGGGATCGTTGCGGAACAGCTCCAGAAGCTGCACGAAGTTCAGGCCGATGATGGGGTCGCCGCCGATGCCGATGCACGTACTCTGGCCCAGACCGGCGGAGGTGAGCTGGTGCACCACCTCATAGGTCAGGGTGCCCGAGCGGCTGACCAGGCCCACGGTGCCGGGCTTATGAATGTAGCCGGGCTGGATGCCGATCTTGCACTCGCCGGGGGTGATGATGCCCGGGCAGTTGGGGCCCACCATCTTCACGCCGCGCTCGTTCAGGAAGGCCTTGGCCCGGATCATGTCCATCACCGGGATGTGCTCGGAGATGACCACCACCAGAGCCACTCCGGCGTCGGCCGCTTCGCAGGCCGAGTCGGCCGCAAAGGCGGCGGGCACGAACACCAGGCTCACGTTGGCGCCGGTTTGCTTGACCGCTTCGGCCACGGTGTTGAACACCGGCACGCCCAGGACGCTCTGGCCGCCCTTGCCGGGGGTGACGCCGGCCACCACATTGGTGCCGTAGGCGATCATCTGCTCGGCGTGGAACATGCCTTCCTTGCCGGTGAGGCCCTGCACCACCACGCGGGTGTCTTTGTTTACCAGGATGCTCATTTTTGACCTCCCAACACCGCAGCCACCTTGGCCGCCGCCTCGCTCATGGAGGCGGCTACCTCGAAGGCCAAGCCGCTCTCTTCCAGAATCTTGCGGCCTTCGGCCACGTTGGTGCCCTCCAGGCGAACCACCAAGGGCACCCTGAGGTCGATCTTTTTGGCCGCGCTCACCACGCCGCCGGCCAACACGTCGCAGCGCAGGATGCCGCCGAAGATGTTGATGAGGATGGCCTGCACGTTGGGGTCGGTGAGGATGATCTCAAAGCCCTTGCCGATCATCTCCTCGTTGGCTCCGCCCCCCACGTCCAGGAAGTTGGCCGCCCTGGCTCCGGCCATGTTGACCACGTCCATGGTGGCCATGGCCAGGCCCGCGCCGTTGACCATGGTGCCCACGTTGCCGTCCAGGCGGATGTAGTTCAGGCCCAGCTCGGTGGCCTGCAACTCCAGGGGATCAGTCTCGGTGGGGTCCTTGAGCTCGGCGATGTCCGGGTTGCGCCTCAGGGCGCTGTCGTCGAAGTTGATCTTGCCGTCCAGGGCGATGAGCTTGCCCTCGCCGGTGATGGCCAGGGGGTTGATCTCCACCAGGGTGGCGTCCTTGGCCATGGCCATGGTCACCAGGGCCTGGAGCATCTTGGTGCCCTGGCGCACTTGGCCGGCGTCCAGGCCGCAGCCGAACAGGAGCTGGCGGCACTGGAAGTCCCAGATGGGCTGGCCGGGCTCCATGCGGGTGGAGAAGATCAGCTCGGGTGTTTCCTCGGCCACCTTCTCGATGTCCATGCCGCCGGAGGGGCTGGCCATCACCGCCAGGCGCTCGGCGCCGCGGTCCAAAACCACCGCTACGTAAAGCTCGCGGGCGATGTCGGTGCCTTCCTCGACCCACACCTTGTGCACCAACTTGCCATCGGGGCCGGTTTGGTGGGTAACCAGGTGCATGCCCAGGATGGAGGCTGCCGCATCTTTTACTTCATCCAGGTTGCGGCACACCTTGACGCCGCCGCCCTTGCCACGCCCCCCGGCGTGAATCTGGGCCTTTACCACGAAGACATCGCCCGATAATCCACGGGCCACGTCCACTGCTTCTTCAGTGGTTTGGGCCAGGCCGCCTTTGGGAACCGGGACCCCGAATTGGGCCATCAGCTCCTTGGCCTGATACTCGTGAACATTCATAATAAAACGTCCTTTGTTTAGTTAATGATATCTGTGCCGTGCGGGCGATAGAATCCTATCCCAGCCCGGCGGCGGGTGCAACCCCGCCAAATGGCCCCCTCGGTTGACAGGGGTAAGGCCAACGGGTATATTCACATCCACATTTGTCGCGGGGTGGAGCAGTTCGGTAGCTCGTCGGGCTCATAACCCGAAGGTCACAGGTTCAAATCCTGTCCCCGCTACCAAAATAAAATAAATGGGTTGGCCGACATCGGCCAGCCCATTTTTCTTTATGTTTTTGAGCTTCCCCAATAGCACTGGCGGAAACAAGCACCCCAGAGCAACATCGGAGCCCAGACGAAGACCTTAACCGTCAGTTCGTGTTGCTGCCACCGATGGTCTGGGCCCGCAGCAGCCAGAACATTGGTTGGCGATGCTTACCAAGTATTCAAACCTTGTAGAAGACTTTTTTTAAACACCGCTGGCATGTACACGGGCATAGGGCTCGGCTCCCTACCATTGTTTTTTGGGAAGGCGCGGCCATCTGCTTCCGTCCGATTATCGCATATAATATATTATAAATGACTACTCGAGGGGGGGATGCCCTGTAGCGACGGGAACCCTGCCTTGCCTCCGGTGGGTGGGAAAGGCAAAAGATACTGGAAGGCGTATTGCCGCGCTTGGGGACCACGGTTTGTCTCCTCTGATTTATTGTCTAATAAAAATCAACAAATTAAACATATTGCATGTGTGGCAAGAAGTATGTTCGCGGAAAGCCGGGTAGGGGCCCAGCCCTCTAAAGGCTCGACGCGCCCCTCCTCGCTCCTATTAAACCTAGGGGCTTAATAATTCTGAAATCCTTTCCTGGAGGCATCGAAAGGCGTTTTGCGCTTGACATGACGATAAAATATATAATATACGATGTGACATTACAAAGGAGATTGGGAAACGTGGTTAAGTTCAATACGAAGGCAGACATGGCCTACGAAACGCTGCGGCGGGACATCATCGAGGGGAAATTCCGGCCTGGAGACAAGATCAATATCGCCAGCGTGGCCCGGGAGCTCCAACTCAGCGGCATCCCGATTCGTGAAGCGCTTCAAAGGCTTGAGTCCGAAGGCATGGTGGAGAACACCCCGCATATCGGGT
Source organism: Pseudomonadota bacterium (assembly GCA_018896025.1). GTDB lineage: Bacteria > Desulfobacterota > Desulfarculia > Desulfarculales > Desulfarculaceae > Desulfoferula. The sequence goes on along the minus strand of JAHIND010000035.1, from coordinate 131,919 downwards.
TCAGGGTCACTCAGCCCGACTTTGCCAAGTACACCGATGTCTTTGCCGTGCGGCAGCTGCTGGAAGGGGAAGCAGCAGCTCTGTGCGCCAAAAACATCACCCCGGAGGCGGTGGAGGAGATGGGGCGCTTGGTGGAGGAAATGAATGTGGCCACTCAGGCCGACGAAATGGACCTCCTCACCAAGCTCAATTATCAGTTCCACCATCTGGTCTATTCCTCCTGCGGTAACTCCACCCTGGTGCGCCTGGTGGAGCAGGTGTGGTCCATCTACCCCCGCACCAGGTCCATCTTCAAGATGGTGCCCCAGCGCATGGCCGAGGTGCATCCCGAACACGAGGCGATCTACCAAGCCATAAAAAATGGGGACTCCGAAGGCGCGCGCCGCGCCCTTCTGTCGCACAAACAACGCTCTTACGACCTCTTGGTCAACTGCTTGGTTGAGGACCAAGACGCCCTGGAGAACGCCGGCTAGCAGCCGCGTTTGGGAAAGGTTTCCTTATGCAGACCGTCAACAAGATAGCCACTATCGACCGGGAAAAATGCAGCCTGTGCATGACCTGCATTCGGGTTTGCCCCACCAAGGCCATCTGCCTGGATAAATCGGGCGACGAACCCCTGGTGCTCATCGATGATCAGAAATGCCTGGCCTGCACCATCTGCATGACCAGGTGTCCCGAGGAGGCGGTGTCCATGGAGCCCCGCGAGGAGCCCCTGCCCTTTGGGATCGACTACACCCTGGCCGATCAAATCGAGGTGGAGCGGATTTGCCGGAAGGCGCACATGCACCCGGAGCAGATCATCTGCTACTGCCGACGCATTCAGGCCCGCGAGGTGACGGCGGCCATCCTGCTGGGGCATCAGACCCCCGAGGCCCTGGCCCTGGCCACTGGCATGCGCACCGGATGCGGGGTGCTGTGCATCACTTCGGTGATGCGTCTGCTCAAGGCCGCCGGGGTGGTGCTGGACAAGGCGCCGGGATGGCAGTGGTACGGCACTTACATGACCATCTGGGACGTTCCCAAGGAAATCGCCGACAAGTATCCCGAGTACTACCTGGGCGAGGACCTAATCGCCATGCGACAAGTTTTCCCGGAGGGAGAGTAGACCATGAACCGCGAAACCTTCAAGCCCTCTCCGGCGCGGCCCTCTTATTACAATATCGATCCCGCCGACCTGGAGACGCGGGCCGCCGAGTTGCCCGAGCTCACCGGGATATTGGTGGAAGATCTGTTCCCAGGCCAGCAAAAGCCCATCCCCCGCGACGACGAGGCGGCCTACCTCCAGGAAATCAGGCGGCGGACCAAGGAAACCCTGGCCGGCATCGACCTGGAAAAGATCCAGCCCGGCGACTCGGTGAACATCCTCACCTCCCACCACGGCTACTCCATCTACGGCGGCGAAGCCTACGTGGAGATGATCAAGACCATCCACGACGAGGTGGCCCGGCGCAGCGGCACCCAGGACATCCGCCTGCGGGCCGGGGTGGGGCTGCGCTTCCGGGAGACCGCCGAGTATATCCAGAAATTTGGGCTGAACGACTATTTCCAGGGCAAGGCTCTGGGCATCGCGCCGGTGGACAAGGGCGTGCCCATCCAGACCGCCATCGGCACCCTCTACGGCATCGCCAAGGCCTATGACGCCCGCTGGATAATCCACGCCCACAACAACGACGTGCGCGAGCTGCACTATCACCGTCAGATGGGGCGGCTGTTCAAGCCCTTCGCCATGAGCTACGCCACCATCGAGACCCGCTCTTCCTACCACCAGAGCATGGGTCCCCGGGCGGCCAACCTGTTGCCGCGCATGATCTTCGAGTCGGACTTCGTCCAGGAAAAGTTCGTGGGCTCGTGCATGTTGCAGGTGGGCCCGGCCGGGGTGATGGGAGTGGACGCCAGAGACAACCTGGTGGCCCAGGACAAGGACTTCGCCCGCCTTAACCTTCAGTGGTACGGCAAGGTGCTCACCCTGTTGGGCGCGGTGGAAAAGGTCATCCTGGTCATTGACTATCCCGGGCCCATCCCCTACACCACCTCCGGCGGGATTCTGTTCGGCAATTTCTTGAACGCCAACATCGACGAATTCGACCTTTCCACGTCCTTCACCCCGTTCAACCGCTACACCGACATGCTCTATCCGGATCGGACACCTTTGGTAGGCGGCGTGTTGCCGCCGCCCAACCCGGCCATCAAGGCCCTGATCCTCAACTACAGCTCCAAGGGCTATCCCGCGACCTTCTTCGCCCAGCAGATCCCCACCATGGTCATCGGGGAGCAGGCGGAGCTGTTGCGCAACGACGAGCAGAACGCCTGTTTCATGGATTTCGCCCTGAAGGTGGACCAGCTTTCCAGGGCCGTGGATTTCGCCCGCAAGTTCTCCGGCACCGACAACGTGCTGGTTTTCGACGGGGCGGTGGGTGGCTTCAACGTCAGCCGGGCCCTGGCCCGGGAGATGCTGGCCCTGGCCCCCAGGATTTCCGACGAGGTGGACAACGAGTTGATGGCCAAGTGGCTCAAGCAAAGAGGCATAGACCCGAGCGCCGCGTGAGGCGGCGGGCGCCCCTTGCCCGGCCCGAGGCCGGTGAGGTTTCGGTTTCTTTTTTACAACGACGCAAGTCGCACTTGAAGACTCAGGAGGAGGAATGATGTTCAAGAGGATTATGACCACGGCGCTGGCCCTGATGCTTACCGGCGCGTTCGCGGCCGCTGGTTTCGCCGCCGATCAAAAGGTGCTTTCCCTCGCCACCGGCGGCACGGGCGGAACCTATTACGCCCTGGGCGGCGGCATTTCCAAGCTGGTGTCCGAGTACATGCCCGGCTACAAGCTGGTAGTGCAGTCCACCGGCGCCAGTATCGAGAACACCCACCTGGTGGCCAACAAGCGGGTGGACTTTGCCATCGTCATGCCCGACGCCGCCTACTTCGCCTTCAAGGGCGAGCGCGAGTTCAAGGGCCGGGCCAAGTATCCCAATCTGCGGGCGGTGATGGCCGGCCATGCCTCCCTGCTGCAAGGCGCGGCCCTGGCCTCCTCGGGCATCAAGAGCTTTGCCGATCTCAAGGGCAAGAAGGTGGCGCTCAGCGCCCCGGGCAGCCCCTCCAAGTTCGTCTCCATCGCCGCCCTGGCCGCCTACGGCCTCAAGGAAGGCGACTACAAGGCCACCTACCTGACCTACTCCGAAATGGTGCAGGCCATCAAGGACGGCACCATCGACGCCTCCATGGTCTTCGCCGGGGTGCCCACCTCCTCCATGCTGGACCTCTCGGCCACCGAGAAGATCAACATGCTGCCGGTGGAAAAGTCCAAGATGGGCTACATCAAGCAGAATTACCCCTACTACGCCGCGGCCACCATCAAGGCCGGCACCTACACCGGCCAGGATAAGGCGGTGCCCACCCTGGCGGCCCCGGCCATCCTCATCACCAACAGTGATGTTCCCGAGGAGGCGGTGTACCTGCTGATCAAGACCATCTGCGAGCACCGCGAGGAGTTGGCCAAGCTGCATAAGGCCGGAGCGGCCTGGGGTGCCGACGATGCCACCGAGGGCATCGCCATCCCCTTCCATCCAGGCGCGCAAAAGTATCTCAAGGAAAAGGGCACGCTCAAGTAAGGCACCAGCACGGGAGCTGCCCTCTTGACGGCGACTCCCGCTCTCCAGTCCTTCCGAAGAGCGGGAGTCGCCGTTTGTTTTCAATTTTTGCCAAGGGTGCGCTTTTGCAATGCGGCCGCTGGGGCGAAAAACTAAATGGGCCGTCTGGTGCGCCGCGGGCTGTCTGCTCACGGCGGCCGCGGTCTACCTGGCCTGGCCGGTGGCGGTATTGAAGCTCACCGACCCCGCCGCGCCCGACCGGCCCGTCCTGGCCGTGGTCCTGAAGGGAAACGACACCGTGGGGATTGGATTCACACACTCCTTCTACAAGGTCCCGCAGGAGGAGCGTTACGTGGTGCAGGGGGACCGCTTGAGATTGGCCACGGTGTTTTTCGGCTCTCATGACGCCCTGGATTACTACGACCCTCTGTCCGTCTATCCCCGGAGAAAGGTGCCGGGGGGCTACGAGGTGGCCATGCGGCCGCCCACCGAGTTCCCCATCAATTTCGCCATGGGACATCAGACCGACATTTGGTTGCGCCTGGGCTCCAAGAGGAAAATCTACTTGAATAAGCTAATGCCCAAAGGGGATGGCTTCGACATCCGGGTTGTCTACCGTCCGCGACTGATAGCGGAAATGACGGAGCGGCTTCATGGATTTTAAAACCTTGTTGGAAAAATTTACCTCCCGCACCATCACGGTGGTGGCGGTGGCCTTCTGCCTGTTCCATCTCTACACCGCGGCCACCGGGCCGCTCACCGCTTTCGAGCAGAGGGTGGTCCACCTCACTTTTGGCCTCATGCTGGTCTTTTTGGCCACGCCGCTGAAAGAAGGGCTGGAGGGAGCCTGGCGTCTGATCGATTGGACCTTTTGCCTGGTCGCCCTGGCGGCGGGGGCCTATCTGTATCTGAGCGCGGAAGACATCGCCTTCCGTCTGGGCATACCCAACGTGACCGACATCGCCGCGGGCATGGCCGTGGTGCTGCTGCTTTTGGAGGCCACCCGCCGGGTGCTGGGCTGGCCCTTGCCCATCATCGCCCTCACCGCCATTCTTTATGCCTACTTCGGCAACCTGCTGCCCGGACTGGTGGCCCACGGCGGCTTCACCACCGAGCGCATCGTGAGCCACCTGACGCTCACCACCGAGGGCATCTTCACCGTGCCCATGGGGGTCTCGGCCACGGTAGTTGTGATCTTCATCATCTTCGCCACCTTCTTGAACCACACCGGGGTGGGGCAATACTTCATCGACGTGGTCATGAGCGCCTTCGGCAAGTCCAAGGGCGGCCCGGCCAAGGCGGCGGTGTTGGGCAGCGGGCTCATGGGCACTCTGACCGGCAGCGTCATCGCCAACGTGATGAGCACCGGCACCTTCACCATCCCCCTGATGAAGAACGCGGGCTACAAGCCGGAGGTGGCCGGCGCGGTGGAGGCCTGCACCTCCACCGGCGGGCAGATAATGCCCCCCATCATGGGCGCGGCCGCCTTCATCATCGCCGAGTTCCTTCAGGTGCCCTACCTGGAGGTGATCAAGGCGGCGCTCATCCCGGCCATCCTCTTTTATGTGGCCCTGTTTCTGTTCGTGGGCTTCGAGGCGTCGCGCTCGAATATAAAAGGGCTCACCGACGAAGAGGTGCAAGAATACCGCGAGCGCAAGAAAGGCAAGCTGTACCTGCTCTCTCCCCTGGCCTTGCTCCTGGTACTGATGATCTTCTTGAACTGGTCGCCCATGCGCGCGGCCTTCTTCGCGGCCATGCTCACCCTGCTCATCGGCTTTTTGAAGAAGCAGGACCGGCTGAACCTGCGGTCCCTCATCGCCATGTTGGAAAAGGCGGCCCGGGCCATGCTGGAGGTGGTCACCGCCTGCGCCTGCGCGGGCATCGTCATCGGCATGCTCTCGCTCACCGGCATGGGGCTCCAGCTTTCCAACGTGCTCACCTCCCTGGCCGGCGGCAACCTGCTGGCCCTGTTGGTGCTCACCATGGTGGTCTCACTGGTTTTGGGCATGGGGCTAACCACCACCGCCTGCTACGTGATCCTGGCCGTGCTGGTGGCCCCGGCGCTCATCCAGATGGGGGTGCACCCCATGGCCGCCCATTTGTTCGTGTTCTATTACGGCATGTACTCCTTCATCACCCCGCCGGTGGCCCTGGGAGCCTACGCCGCCTCGGGCCTGTCCGGCTCGCCGCCCCTGTACACCGGCTTCGTGGCCTGGAAGATAGCCCTGCCCGGCTTCATCCTGCCCTTTTTGTTCGTGTACTCTCCCGCTCTTTTGCTGACGGGCGACGTGCTGACCATCGTGCGGGTGAGCATAACCGCTTTCTTCGGCGTGGCCTTCTTCTCCATAGGCATCGCCGGATATTTCAAGCGCAGGCTCAACCTGCTGGAGCGGGTTCTCATGTCCATCGCCGGAATTACCCTGATCCACAGCGGGTGGATGACCGACCTCATCGGTATGGCCCTGGGCATCGGGATGATGGGTATGTGCTTCGTAACCGCCAAGCGTCAAAGCCTCAACCAAGCCTCATCCGGAGGAATTTAGCATGACCAAGATGGCCAATTTTAAAAGCATCGCCGAAAAGACGGCCCGCGAGGGAGTGACCCGCCGAGTCTTCAGCGGGGAAAACTCCATGATGGTGCTCAACACCATCCAGGCCTTCGCCCAACCGGCGCTGCACCAGCACCCCCACGAGCAGATCACCTACATTCTGCAAGGCGAGTGCGACTTCACCATGGGCGACGAGGTGATCAAGATGAAGGCGGGCGACGTGGTGCTGGTGCCGCCGGACATGCCCCACACCCTGAGGCCCACCAGTGACGAGACCATAATCAACTTTGATGTGTTCAGCCCTATCAGGGAAGACTACCTGTAGGAACAAGAAATTGAGTCTAGGTATGCAAACAAAGACGTCGCTAAAGCAAAGACTCCACGAAAAAGACGCGCCGCCGCTATTGGGCGCTTTCGTGGGGCTGGCCGAACCTGCCCTGGTGGAAATGGCGGGGCGCGCGGGTTTCGATTTCATAATCCTGGATGGGGAGCACGGCTGCTTCCATCCGGTTCAACTGGAGGAGTGCCTGCGGGCGGCGGACCTCATAGACCTGCCCGCCCTGGTGCGGCTGGCGCGCATGGACCCGGTGGCTATTCAGGCGGCGTTGGACTCGGGGGCCGAGGGCATCCAGATCCCCTCGATGGAGACCCCGCTGCAAACCCAGCGGGCGGTGGCGGCCAGCCGTTTCCCGCCCCTGGGCGGCCGCGGCTACGGCTCCACCACCCGGGCGGCGGCCTACGGCTTCCGCACCCGCAAGCAGGTGATGGACAAGGCCAAGAGCCGGGACGTAGTGACCATCCAGATCGAGACCAAGGCCGGGGTGGAGAACCTGGACGACATCCTCAAGGTGGAGGGAGTGGACTCCATCTTCATCGGCAGCAGCGACCTATCCCTGGAGTTTGGCTACGAGACCCCCGGCACCCCGGAGATGGACCCCATTTTGGCTGACATAACCAGCCGGGTGGCCCAGGCGGGCAAGGTCTGCGGGGTGCACCTGGTGGATTGGCACACCATCGAAAAGCACATGCGCCTGGGGGTGCGCTACTTCACGGTTTCGGCCCTGGCGGTGATGGGGGTCTCCCTCCGGGAACTGACCGGGGAGTTCAAGCGCCAGGTGGGGGCATAGGGATGAGCCGACCTCAACTGGTGCGCCGCCCCCATCCCCCTCAGGGGATGATGGCCGACATCCCGGCCCTGCTGCTGGCCGGTTGCCCCCACCGAGAGGTCGGGGCCCGGCTGGTGGCGCTGGAGCCGGGAGTGGCGGCGGGTTGCCGGGAGATGACCGCCGAGGCCCGAGCCATGGGTCTTGCGGTGGGCGCGGCCGTGGCCGACGGGCAGCCCCTGGCGGCCGGGCATGTTCTGGCCGAGCTGTCCGGCCCGCCCCTGGCGGTGCTCCAGGCCGAGGATCGTCTGCTGGGCATGGTGGGCAAATTCTCCGGCGTGGCCCGGGCGGCCTCGCAGGCCAGGGAGCTGGCCGGGCGGGTGCGCGTGGTGTGCGGCGCCTGGAAGAAGATGCCCCTGGAACTGAAGCAGGGCCTGCGCCGGGCCTTGGAGGCCGGAGGGGTGGACACCCGTATCATCGGCACCCCCATGGTCTATCTGAGCAAGAACCATCTGCGGGTGCTGGGCTCGGTGGGCCGGGCCATGGACGCGGCCCTGGCCATACCCGGACGGGATGTGGTCATCCAGATTTGCGGCGAGACCGGGCTCATTCACCTGGAGGCGCAAGAGGCGGTGTCCCGAGGGGCCAAGGTGGTGTTCGTGGACACCGGCCGCCTGGACGACCTGAACGCCGTGGCCGGACATTTGCGCGGGCTGGGCCTGCGCGGCGAGGTGCAATTGGCCTTCGCGGGCGGAATCACCCTGGACGACCTGCCTGGTTTGGCCTCAGCCGATTTGGACGTGGTGGACTTGGGCCGGGCTCTCATCGACGCGCCCTTGCTGGACCTTCGCTATCAGGTGATGCCATGAGCCACGACGCCGCGCAAAGCCGTCTGTTCAACAAGACCGAGATATTCATCAAGGGCCTGGTGCTCAAGGACGTGGATCTGGGCGCGGTGGCCTCGGTGGTGGCCCATGAGTTGGGGATCGCGCGGGACAAGGTCTTGGTGATCGATGCCCGCGACGATCTCATCTCCCTGGACGTTTTGCAGCAGAGCATAGAAACCCAAAAGATCGTCGGACGCGAACCGGAACTGCTGGAAGCCCTGGGCCAGGTGCCCGGCCTGTCGCTCACCGAAGATGCCTGCATCCACTCCCAAGGGGTGCTGGGGATGTTGGGGGTCCAGGGCGTCTCGGCACGGCAGCTCGCCTCCAAGGTGGCCGCTACCGAGTCCATGATCGAGCGCATGGTGGCCAATCGCTGCCTGGTCTTCCCCACTGGCAACGAAATCATCGAGAGCAAAATCACCGACACCAACACGCCTTTTTTGGTGGATGCCATGCATGGGGCCGGTTTCACCGCCCAGGCCGGGGAGGTGCTGCCCGACGACGAGGACGTGCTGGTGGGCAAGCTCTTGGAGGCCGCCTCAATGGGATTCGGGGTGGTGCTTTCCACCGGCGGCACCGGAGCGGAAAAAAAGGATTGCATGGTGGAGGCGATTCAAAAGATCGACCCGGACGCCGCCGCTTCCTACATCGTGCACTTCACCAAAGGCCAGGGACGGCACCACAAGGACGGGGTGCGCATAGCCGTGGGCCAGGTGGACCGCACTATTTTCGTGGCCTTGCCCGGACCCCACTCCGAGGTGGCCCAAGCGACTCCCACTCTCTTGGAGGGCCTGGAGCGCCGCTGGAGCAAGAAGGAACTGGCCGACGCCCTGGCCGCCCTGCTCAGGGGAAACTACATCCACTAGCTGAGCCATGGGTCGATGTTCAGGCGTCCAGACATTAAACGCCCGCCGAGGGCAAGGGGCTTGGCCCCGCGGCTCTCGTGCCGGTGGCAACGATGACCAAGAAGCCCCACGAAGGCATGCTCGGCCCCCTTTCCCCCCAATCTCCTTACCTGGGGGGCCGAGCATGCCTTTTTTGACCGGCCGACCGACAAAATCGCATAACCGGCCGACTTGAATCAACCAGATAGACCGCCGTTAGGGATGCGTAGACATGCATAGACAAGCCACACCGAACGCTTTAGAGGATCAGCAGTTCCCGGTCTCCCCTTCCTTGGATTTGCCCCAGGGCGGCGGCCCGCTTTTCGGGGACCCGGACCCCGACGCCGCCCGTGCCTTTTTCATGGAAAAATCCCGCGCCGAGACCGACAAGCGCATGGGCCCCAAGGAAGCGGTGGAGCGCTTTATCACCGACGGCTGCTACCTGGCCATCGGCGGGTTCGGCTCCAACCGCATCCCCACCACGGTGATCCACGAAATCCTCAGGGCCCGGCGGCGGGACATGGCCTTTTTGGGCCACACCGCCACCCACGACTTCCAGCTTTTGTGCGCGGGCCACTGCCTGAACCGGGTTGACGCCGCCTACATCGTGGGCCTGGAAGCCAGGGGGCTTTCGGCCAACGCGCGGCGGGTGATCCAGTCCGGCGAGGTGGAGCTTTGCGAATGGACCAACCACGCCCTTTCGGTGCGCCTGCAGGCGGCGGCGGCGGGCCTTTCCTACGGCCTGTTGCGCTCCATGCTGGGCACCGACACCTTCCGGCGCTCGGCCGGCAAGGTGGTGCGCTGCCCCTTCACCGGCAAGAAATTCGTGGCCCTGCCCGCCCTGTGGCCCGACGTGGCGGTGATCCACGTGCACGAGGCCGACATGTTCGGCAACGCGCGCATCAAGGGCATCTCCGTGGCCGACCTGGAGCTGTCCCGGGCCGCCAAGCGCTTGATCATCACCACCGAGCGTCTGGTGCCCAATTTGGAGATACGCCAAGACCCCACCCGCACCTCCATCCCCTACTACCTGGTGGACGCGGTGGTGCACGCCCCCTTCGGCAGCTATCCGGGCAACATGCCCTATGAATATTTCTCCGATGAGGAGCACTTGCGGGACTGGCTTAACGCCGAGAAGGACCCCGAGGAGTTCGCGCGGTTCCTGGACAAATACATTTACCAGGTGGCCGACTTCAACGAGTATCTGCAACTGTGCGGCGGTCTGGACCGCCTGCGCGAGCTGCGCGACCTGGAATGCCTGGCCGAGGGCTAGAGCCTTTTCAGCCTGCTTTTCCCTCAAAGGAGCCCGTAATGAGCGCCCCCTACAACATGATGGAAATGATGATCTGCGCGTCCGCCCGTCTTTTGGAGGACGGCAGGACCGTGGCCGTGGGCACCGGCGCGCCTTGCGCGGCGGCGATGCTGGCCCAGAAGACCCACGCCCCCAACCTGATGATCGCCTTCGAGGCTGGTGGCCTGGCGCCGCGCCTGAGCAGGATGCCCATATCCGTGGGCGATTCGTGCACCTTTTATCAGGCGGACTGTGCCGCCAGCATGGCGGAGATGATGACCACCTGCGCCAGGGGCATGATCGACTACGCCTTTTTGGGCGGAGCCCAGATCGACCAGTACGGCAACCTCAACTCCACCTCGGTGGGCGATTACAACAAGCCCAAGGTGCGCTTTCCCGGCAGCGGCGGGGCCAACGACTTCGCCTCCCTGTGCTGGCGCACCATGATCATGACCGTGCACAACCGCTCGCGCTTCGTGGAAAAGGTGGAGTTTCTGACCTCGCCGGGCTATCTGGGTGGTCCTGGGGAGCGGGAAGAGGCGGGCCTGCCGCCGAACACCGGCCCCTACAAGATCATCACCGACCTGGCCATCCTGGGATTCGATCCGTTGAGCAAGGCCATACGGGTGGAGTCGCTGCACCCCGGGGTGAGCCTGGAGACGGTGCGCGAAAACACCAGCTTCGAATTGTCGGCGGTGTCGGACCTGGGGGAGACGGCGCCCCCCCTGCCGGGCGAGCTGGAGGTGCTGCGCCGGGAGGTGGACCCAGAGGGCCTCATCATAGGCCGGGCCTAGCGGCCCGTCATCGGTGGGGGCTCATTCCGGCCCCGCGAAACAGGAACCGCCCTGGGTGTATGGCTGTCCCCAGAAGCAATGGCTCTCTTGAATATCTGGGCAAGGGATCGCTGAACCTTGGGCGTTTTTTTGGCAGCCGCCCCCTCCCAGACACGTATTCGCTAAAGACCTAAAGGGTAAGAAGGGCCTTGTGCTGTTCGTCTACTCACGTGACAACACCAGCGGCTGAAGCACCGAGGCCTCTGAGTTTCAGGAAAACTCACGGTGTTCAAACGCAAGGTATGGAACGTGGCTGGCCTGAGCCGTGACAAAGTGGCAAGCCACGCCGAATTCACTGGAAAATTGGGGCTCAAATACCACTTGTCGGCCGATCTGGAGACTGATCTTATGCAGTCCCTGGGATTTCGGGGTGAGAAAAAGATGTATGGCAAGGTGACCCAGGGAGCGATTAGCAGCACCTTCGTAGTCAGCGCCTCGGGCAAGGTACAGGAGGGATAAAAGCCTTGGGGCTTCGCAACAAAGTAAGCGCCCTGTCAATGCTTGAAGATAGGGCGCTCAATGGGCGAGGCGGGGTCGAAATAAGGGTAGGGTGAGCTCGGCCGTTGTGGGGCACAGGTGAGGTGGAAATTCTAATCTCAAAAATGGGATAAAATTAAGGGAGGCAGGCCGTAATTATTTCTCCCTTTCATACCTTCCGGTATGGCCTGGAACCTCACAATTACCCTACCCGCAAGGGAATAAGAAACCCGCAACCCAACCTGGACCAACTGCCGAATAGTCAACTGAACAAGACAATTAGTGTGGGCAACGCAAATTGTCAAAGCGGAAAATATGAATTTTCCTTTTCACTCTTAAAATCCTACGCCGCCTTAGATGATTGCATAAATGTAAACAATTAAAATAGCATACGCCAGTCAGCCTGATTTTTTCGGCTTGACAGGGCCTTAGGTCTCAACTAGCCTATATCAAATAAGGTTATGGTGTAACAACATATGATACGTGAGAAATCCCAAGCCTCCGGCGCCGCCGTCCTCAAGTCAGCCCAGACCGTTCTGACGGTTTTAGGGGCTTTCGCCGACCTGCCTTATGAAGCCAGCCTGGCCGAGATTGCCCAGGCCGTGGGCATCCCCAAGATGAAAGCCCACCGCGCCTTGCACACCCTTGTCGCCAGCGGCTTTCTCTTTCAAAACCCCAAAACCAAAAAATTCCGCCTCCACTATTCGGTGCTGGCCCTGGCGCGCAAATTCCAGAGCGGCCAGACGGTGCACACCATCGCCCATGACGTGTTGCAGGGCCTGGCCCTGGAGGTGGGCGAGGACATCACCGTGGCGGTGATGGACCAAAATCAGAGGGAGGTGGTTTTCGTGGACCGCCTTTACGGTGGATCGCGCATCAGCTTTTTCTGCGACGTGGGGCGCAGGCTGCCCTTGCACGTGGGTGCGGCGGCCAAGGCCCTTTTGGCTTACCTGCCCGAGGAGCAGTTCGAGGACTACCTGGCGGACTTCACACCCGTGGAGGTGAGCCCTCACACCATCGTGTCCATTGAAAAGGTCCGGCAAGAGCGGCGCAGCATCCTGGAGAAGGGTTACTCCTTCAGCAACCAGGAGGTGGACACGGGCGTTTCCGCCGTGGGCGCGTGCGTTTTGGATGCGGACGGCCACCCGGCCGCCAGCATGGCCATCGGCACCCTGCATGTGAACATGACTTCCCGCAAGATCGCCGAGTGGGGCAACCTGCTCAAGAAAACCGCTTTGGAAATCTCGGCCAACCTGGGCCACGGAGTCTAGATAGATGCGACTTACCCGAACCGAGGATCACATCCACTATATTTTTGCGGCGTCCGTGGCCCCGGTGCTTACGGTCGAGCCCGGCACAGGCCTGGTGGTGGAAACCCGCGACGCCTCCAACGGGCAGATACGCCCCGGCCTGAACGCCCCGGTGGACCGCTCCCGGCTGCTGCCGGTCACCGGCCCGATCGCGGTGGAGGGAGCCAAGCCCGGCGACGCCCTGGCCGTCACCATCGAGCGCATCGACCTGGCCCCGGCGGGTCATGCCTGGATACGTCCCGGCCTGGGCATCCTCAGCGTGGAGAGCGAGACACCCTATTACGTGCGCGAGTTCCAGGTGGCGGACGACGTGGAGCTGGCTCCCGGCCTGCACGTGCCCCTACGCCCCATGGTGGGCATCGTGGGGGTGGCCACGCCCCAGGAAATCGCCACCCGCTCCCCCGGAGTGCACGGCGGCAACCTGGACTGCGTGGACCTGGCCCAGGGCCACAAGCTCTTGCTGCCGGTGCTGGTGCCTGGCGGCAACCTCTCCCTGGGCGACGTGCACGCGGCCATGGGCGAGGGCGAGGTGAGCGGCTCGGGGGTGGAAATCGACGCCGAGGTGACCCTGACCATCGACCTGTTGCCGGACACCGCCTTGGAAGGGCCGGTGATCCTGGCCCCTCACAAGACCCTTTTCCTGGCTTCGGCCCCCACTCTGGACCAGGCGGTGCGTGCCGCCTTGGGGCGGGCGGTGAAGGCCCAGGTGGAACGCAATGGGGTCAGCGAAAGCGACGCCTACATGTTCGCCTCCATCGCGGGCAACGCCCGTATTTGCCAGGTGGTCAACGGCGAGGTTACCGCTGCCTTCGAATTACCCAAGGAGGTGCTGTCATGGTGAAAGCCGCTGCGGTCCAGATGGACGTGGCCCTGGCGCGTCCGGAGGACAACAAAGCCAATATCCTGAAGCTGGCCCGGGAGACCCAGGCGGACCTGGTGGTGTTTCCCGAGTGCGCCAATTCGGGCTACGCCTTCACCTCCGTCGAGGAAGCCCTGCCCTACGCGGACCCCATACCCGGCCCCTTTGTAGACGAGCTTGTCGCCGTGGCCAAGGAGCACGGGCGCTGCCTGGCCGTGGGCCTCTTGGAGAAGCAGGGCGGGAAGCTTTACAACTCCGCGGTTTTCGTCACCGGCCAAGGCGAGGTGCACCTGTACCGCAAGACCCACATGCCCTACATCGGCCTTGACCGCTTTGCCACTCCCGGTGATCGCTTGGGCCTGTTCGACACCCCCCTGGGCAAGGTGGGCCTGGCCATCTGCTATGAGTGGCGCTTCCCGGAGGTGGCCCGATGTCTGGCCCTCCAGGGGGCGGACCTACTCATCGGCCTGAGCAACTGGCCCAGCGGGGCCACGGTGATCCCCACCGTGCTGCTGCCCGCCAGGGCGGCGGAAAACCGGGTGTGGATCGTCTCCTCCAACCGGGTGGGCACCGAGCGGGGCGTCGAGTTCATCGGCCGCTCGGCGATCATCGATCCGGAGGGCAACCCGACCGCCAGCCTGCAAGGTGCTGAAGAAGGGGTGATCCAGGCCGAGCTGGACCTATCGCTCGCCCAAAACAAGCGCATGGTCAAGATACCGGGCGAATATGAAGTAGACCTTTGGGAAGACCGCTGCCCGTCGCTTTATGCGGCGACGGCGCGATAGTGCGAACATGATTGAATTCATCCCCCAACTCATTATCAACGGGATCGTTCTGGGCAGCATCTACGTGCTGGTGGCCCTGGGCCTGACCCTGATATTCGGCATCATCGACGTGGTCAACTTCGCCCACGGCGAGTTTTACATGATCGGGGCTTTTGTAGCCTTTTTGTGCGTCAGCCACCTGGGGCTGCCTTATCCGCTGGCCATCGTGGCCACGGCGGTGATCGTGGGCATCTTCGGCCTGATCACCGAAAGGGTCATCATCCGCTCCCTGAGGCGGCGTGACCCCCACCCCATCAACTACGTGCTGGTCACCGTGGGGCTGTCCACCTTCCTGCTTTACGGCATCAACTTCATCTTCGGCCCGGACCTCAGGCGCATCCCCTCTCCCTACATGAAACAGGTCATCCATTTCGCCAACGTCTACCTCACCACCCAGCGGCTGCTGGTGGTCCTGGTGGCCGTCCTGTTGGTGGCCCTGCTGGCCTACTTCGTAAAGTACTCTTCCCTGGGCAACCAGATGCGGGCCACGGCCCAGAACTTCACCGCCGCGCGCATCGTGGGGGTCAACACCGACCGGGTGTTCGCCTCGACCTTCCTCATCGGCTCCATGCTGGCGGGAATCGCCGGGGCCCTGGTGGGGGCCATGTTCGTCACCGAACCGGCCATGGGCATCCACATCATCGTCAAGGCCTTCATCGTGGTGGTGGTGGGCGGCATGGGCAGCATCACCGGCTCCATCGTGGCGGGCCTGGGCCTGGGTCTTTTGGAAACCCTGGCCGGCGCGGTGATGCCCGCCGAGTTCCTGGACATCATCGGATTCTCCATCATGATCCTGGTGCTGCTGACCAAGCCCACCGGCATCTTCGGAAGCAAGGGAGGGGCCCGTGCGTAGGTTAGCCCCCAAAGGGGTTCTCATCCTGGCCGCGCTGGCCATGCCCCTGGTGTTCAACGAGGCCTTTTACCAGCACATCATGATCGCCGCGGTGATCAACATCATCCTGGCGGTGAGCCTGGGCATCATCTTGGGCTACATTGGGGAGCTTTCCCTGGCCCACGGCGCCTTCTATGGCATCGGGGCCTACACCTCGGCCCTGCTCATGGTCAAGGTTGGCCTTCCTTTCGTGCTGGCCTTCCCCCTGTCGGTGGTCTCCGCCGGGATCATGGGCTTCATCATCGGCATCCCGGCCCTGCGCCTGAGCGGGCACTACTTCGCCATCGCCACCCTGGGTTTCCAGGGTATCGTGGTGCTGCTTATCATCAACCTGGTGGACCTTACCCGCGGCCCCATGGGCCTACCGGGCATCCCCTCGCCGGGCACCCTGGACCTTTTCGGCTGGAGCATCTCCTTCGGCGACAAGCTTCCCTTCTTTTACCTGGCCTTCGCGGTGATGATCGTGGTGTTGATCCTGGTGCGCAACCTGTTGCGCTACAAATTCGGCGAGGCCTTCATAGCCACCAGGGAGGATTCCCTGTTGGCCGCCTCCCTGGGGGTGCAGCCCCGCAACTGCCGCATGCTGGCCTTTGTCATCAGCACCGCCCTGGCGGGCGCGGCGGGGAGCCTATACGCCCACTACACCATGTTCATCAGCCCCGATTCCTTCACCCTGAGCGAATCCATCTACCTGGTGACCATGGTGATCATCGGCGGACGGGGAACCATAGTTGGGCCGCTAATCGGCGCGGTAATCCTCACCGGCCTGCCCGAGGTGCTGCGCTTCGCCGGGGACCTTCAGTTCGTCATCTATGGCCTGATGCTGATGATGGTGGTCATCTTCCTGCCCAAGGGCATCGTGGGCTTCGTGGACCAGTTCAAGCAGCGCGGCGCACCGCTGGGAAATTAGGCGGCGGAAAGAATCATGGATTTTCTAAAGATCAGCAATCTATCGAAGTCCTACGGTGGCGTGGACGCCAACAGCGACATCAGCCTGAGCATCCAGGAAGGCGAGATCGTCAGCATCATCGGCCCCAACGGGGCGGGCAAAACCACGCTGTTCGACCTTATCACCGGGGTTACCCGGGCCGACTCGGGCTCGGTGCGTTTTCAAGGCACCGAGATGAGCCATCTGCCCACCTCGGACATCGCCCAATTGGGCGTGGTGCGCACCTTTCAGCAGACCAAGATATTCCGCGACCTCACCGTGCTGGAGGCGGTGATGATCGGCAACCACCTTCACGACCACACTACCTTGTGGCAGTCGTTACTGGCCACCAGCGCCGCCCGCGAGCAGCGGGAGAAAAAGCGCGAGAACGCCCTGGAGATTCTGGAATTCATGGGTATGGCCGACAAGCAGGACCTCATCACCCAGAACCTGCCCTACGGCGAACAGAAACTTCTGAACATCGCCATAGCCCTGGCCGTGGAGCCCAAGCTTCTTCTGTTGGACGAGCCCGCCGCGGGCATGAACCCCATGGAGTCCCTGCGCATGCTGGGGACCATCCGCAAAATCCAGGAGACCGGAATCACCGTGGGCCTGGTGGAGCACAACATGCGCCTGGTGATGAACATTTCCGAGCGGGTTTTCGTCCTGGACTACGGCGAGCTCATCGCCGAGGGGAAGCCGGAGGATATCCGCGCCAACCCCAAGGTGATCGAGGTGTATCTGGGGAGGCAGGCCAGTGCTTGATATAAAAGACGTCCGTGTCTCCTATGACAACGTCCCCGCCCTGCGCGGGGTGTCGCTCACCGTGGAGTCCGGGGAAATCGTGGCCCTCATCGGCGCCAACGGGGCAGGCAAGTCCACCACCCTCCGGGCCATCCAGGGCATGGTCAAGATCAAGAGCGGTGAAATCACCTGGCAGGGCCAAAGGCTCACCGGAGCTCCGCCCCACCAGGTGGTGCGCTTGGGCATCGCCCACTGCCCCGAAGGCCGCCAGGTCTTCCCGGACATGACCATCGCCGAGAACCTGAACATGGGCGGTATGGTGCTGGGCGACGCGAAGCGCCGGCAAGAGCTCACCGACTACGTGTACGAGCGTTTTCCCCGCCTGGCCGAGCGCCCCCGCCAGATGGCGGGCAGCCTGTCGGGCGGCGAGCAGCAGATGCTGGCCATCGGCCGGGCCCTGATGGCCGATCCCAAGCTCTTGATGCTCGACGAGCCCTCCATGGGCCTGGCCCCCATCCTGGTGGAGTCGATCTTCGAGATGATCCGCACCATCAACCAGGAAGGCATCTCCATCCTGCTGGTGGAGCAGAACGCCTACATGGCCCTGGAAAACTCAACCCGGGCTTATGTGATCGAAAGCGGCAAGATCGGGGCCTCGGGCCTCTCCAGCGACCTATTGAATGACGAGTATGTGCGTGAAGCATACCTGGGCATTTAGCTTCATTCTTTGCTGCCTGCTTGGGGCCTCGGCCGTGGTGGCCGCCCCGGCGGCGTCCCCGGACCCCGACGGGGCGCGGGCCTGCCGCCTGGTGGAGAGCTATGGCGGCCAACAAGGCGGGCCCGAGACCATCGGCAGCCTGATGGAGCTGAACATGCGCCAATGGAAGCCCCAGTCCAACCGGGGCATCGGGGTGTTGGGCTGGCGGGCCGAAAAGCTGGGGCACGGCGTGTACCGGGTGGTCTACGCCTACCAGGAAATCGGCCTGGCTCCGGTGGAGGTGCCCTGGCGGGTGGAGTTGACCGGCGCAAAAATAGAGCCCCTCACCCCCCTGAGCGCGCGCATCCAGAAAATGTCGCTGCTTTTATAGATTTTCGCGCCGGTCAACGGCCGGCTCTTATTGGTTGGCGGTTTCAGAAAATCGGCTCTCACTGAGCACACACAGCAGAGGAGAAAGATACATGAAGAAAATAGCGATTTTGACGACGGCTATCATAGCCCTCATGGCCACGGCGGCCTGGGCGGCGGGACCGGTGAAAGTAGGCGTGGTCCTGCCCTTCTCCGGTCCGGTGGGCTCCGACGGCACCCGCACCTTCAACGGCATCGACCTGGCGGTGAAGCAGATCAACGCCGCCGGCGGCATCGACTTCAACGGCCAGAAGATGCCCATCGAGATCGTCAAGGAAGACAGCACCTGCAACCCGCGCATGTCCGTGGCGGCGGTGGAAAAGCTCATGACCCGCGACAAGGTGTCCGTGGTCATCGGCGACTTCTGCAGCACCTCCACCCTGGCCGACGCCGAGGTGGCCAAGCGCAACAAGGTGCCCCAGATCACCCCCATCTCCATCGCCCCGCCCATCACCAAGCAGGGCAACCAGTGGATCTTCCGCAACTGCGACAACTCCGACATGATGGCCCGCGCCTTTGTCAAGGAGGCCATCAATTCCCTGAAGATCAAGCGCTGGGCTTTCCTGGCCCGCAACGACGACTATGGCCGGGGCGGCGTGGAGTCGCTTAGCGCCTTGGTGAAGAAGGAAGGCGGCGAGGTCGTGGCGGTGGAGTATCACCCCCAGGGCGCCACCGACTACTACACCCTGCTCACCAAGATCCGCGCCAAGAAGCCTGACGGAATCGCCTTGATCGCCAACACCGCCGAGCACTCCGTGGCCACCAACCAGATGGCCGAGATCGGCCTGACCAAACAAGTTCGCCTGTTGGACCCCACCAGCGCCTACTTCAACCCCGACTTCATGAAGCTGACCGGCGCCAACTCCAACGGCCTGGCCGGCCCCACCCGCTACGTGCCCAACATCGACACCCCGGCCAACAAGAAGTTCGTGGAGGCCTACCAGAAGGCCTACAAAGAGGTGCCGGACAAGTTCGCCATGAGCGGCTATGAGACGGTGTACATCGTGGCCAAGGCCATGGCGCTGGCCAAGAGCACCGCTCCGGCGGCGGTGCGCGACGCCCTGACCAAGGTCAAGTACCCCAGCGTGCAGGGCCGCGACATCTACTTCGACAAGAACAACCAGATCGTGCTGGACGAGTTCCTGATTCAGGTCAAGGACGGCAAGTACGAGATCCTGGGCCGGGCCCAGGGCGAGAAGGTCCTGCAGGACTAAAGCCTAACGCTGCAAATTATCTTGGGATGAGGCCCGCCCGGGGATTGCCGGGTGGGTCCCTACCCAGGAAGCAGCCCGCATAATCAGCGGCCCGGACCGGTGACTCGGTCCGGGCCGTTTGTTTGGTCTAGAACTTGGCGGACAGCACCATCCCGTAGTTGGCCCCGGCCGCCGGATAGCCGAAGCGCTCCTGGTAGTCCTCGTCCAGGATGTTGCGGGCAAAGGCGCTGACGGTGAAGTACTTCAGGAAGGGATAGCTGGCCTCGAAGTCCAGGGTGGTGTAGCCGTCCTGCTCACGCACCCTCAAGTCGGTGTTGTATAGGGTGTTGTTGTTGTAGATGACCTTCTGGCTGGACACGATGTGCACGAAACCGGCGATCTTGGCCCCATTGGGCGCTTTGAACTGGAGGCCGATGTTGGCCATGTGCTCGGGCAGGCCCGGCACCTCGTCGAAGTCCCGGTCCGCCGGGTCCACGAAGTTGTCTACAAAGGGGTCTCCCTCGGTCTTGCTCTTTTGATAGGTGTAGTTGAAAAAGGCGCTGAAACCGTAGGGCAACTGCTGGGAGATTTGGAACTCCAGGCCCCAGATGTCGGCTTGGTCGATGTTGTAGGCCACGAAGTTGATCAGGTCGAACTGGATGTAGTTCTTGATGCGGTAGTAATAGGGCGACAGCTCGATCTGGGTGCGGGTGGGCAGCGTGGTGCGCCAGCCCGCCTGGAGCATGAAGCCGTCCTCTTTTTCAAAAGGCAGGTTGCTGGTGTCCACCCCCGCGTCATCGGCGTCGTAGTGCCAGTAGTGCTCCGGCGGGGTGGGCATGCGCAGGGCCCGGGCCACGCTGAAGTAGACCAAAGCGTTCTTCTGGTAGTTGTAAGTCAGCTTGAGCGAAGGAGCCCAGCCGTCCATGCTGATGTCGGGAATCTCCTCGGCCACGCCGCCTGGTCCGGCTTCGCCGTTGTAGCTCTCGTAGCGCACGCCGGGAGTGATCCAGAACTTCTTGTCAAAGAAGCGGAAGTCGGCCATGGCGTAGGCGCCAAGGTTTTTGGCCGCCACGTAGTAGCCGTTGCGGAAGTAAGACCTAAAGTCGTCAGGGTAGTTTTCATCGCCGTCGTCCTTCAGGTAGTCGTAGCTGGCCCCGGCCATGAAGGTGTGGTCCCCGATGTCCACGGAGTAGGAGCCGTCCAGCCCCCAGGAGCGGTCGTCGAACCATTTCTTATGGAACACCCGGTCCAGATTCTCGCGGGTGTTGTAGGCCTCACGGTTGCCGTAGTTCTGCCAATAGCGCAGTTCCATGTTGCCGTACTGGTGGAAGTCCTGCTTGGCGCCCAACTCAAAGAGCCAGCGCTCCTTTTCCCACCAGCTTCCCGTCTCGGAGTAGGCCCCCATGCCGCCGTACATGATTTCGCCGTCCGAGGCCGGGTAGTCCGGGTTAATGGGACTGTTGTAGCCCGGCTCGCCGTACTTCTTGTTCGCCCGGTTGGCTACGATGAAGCCTTTTTTCTGCTTGGAGTAGAGCACATCCAGCCAGATATTGGTGTCGGTGGGCAGGTCATAGCCCAGGTGCAGGTCAATGTTGGCCAGACGCTGCTCGCCGTTCCAGAGGTAGCCGTCGCTGTCCAGCTTGCGGGCGGCGATGGAGTACTCGAAGCGGCCCGGCTTGTAGCCGTGCCACAGGCTCACGCCCCAGGTGTTGTAGCTGCCGTAAAGGGTCGATATCTCGGTCTTGGGCGCGTCGCGGGGCGGCTGTTTGAGCACCAGGTTGACCACGCCGCCAAGTACGTTGCCCCAGCGGGGATCAGCCACGCCCTTGATGACCTCCACGTTTTCCACGTTGTACAGGGGGATCTGGTTCCAGTCGATGAAGTAGCCGCCGGCCACGCCCGAGGTGTTCATGAGCCGTCCGTTGCGGGTCACCTTGATGCGCCGGGCCCCGAAGCCGCGTATCTTGATGGAGTCGTCGTCAATGGAGGTGCCCATTTGCTGGATGCGCGACACCTGGATGCCGGCCTGGCGCTCCAGCACCGTGTCCAGGGTGCCGCCCAAACTCATGGGGAAGCGGTCCGGGTCGATCACCTCCATGTTGGGGGTCTCCAACTCGGCCTGGAACTCCTCGGAGGTGACCACCACCTCGTCCAGCTGCAATATCTTGCGGTGAGACGATTCCTGGTTCTTTTCCTGCGTCCCCGATTCTTGAGCTTTTTTATCGGTGACCTCGGCAGTGGCTTCATCGGCCCAAACCGGGACCGCCCACATGGCGGCGATAAGGCACATTGCCGCCATTGCCGGGGTTAATAATTTCAGTCTTGTTTTTGCACCCATCTTCCTGGTCCTTCTCCTGTTGGTTTTGTTTTTGCGCATGGGCCTCGGCAGGACCAGATGCTTTTGCTCGGCAAAAAGACAAAAGGCCACCAAGGCGCCTCCAAAGGGAGGCACGCGCCTTCATGGCCCAATCCCTATATTTCTACGGTCAGGTACGGCCAGTCATGGCCTCGGCTTCTCGCCAATTGGGCGGCTTCCACCGCCCGCGCCACCTCGACCGGCCGTTCAAATTTTTTGCCTGCCCCGCCGCTCAGGGCACGGGCCGCTCCCTCAGCCTGCCGCCCTGCAACTCCGCCTGCCGTTGGCACATCAGCCTGATCAGCTTGGGGTCGTGGGCGATGAACAGCAGGGCCAGCTCTCGCTCCCGGCAAATGCCGCCCAGCAGCTTGACCAGCCCGGCCTGGCTGATGGTGTCCAGCCCGGCCAGGGCCTCGTCCAGAATGAGCAGGGCCGGACGGCAGGCCAGGGCTCGGGCCAGGGCCACCCGCTGGCACTGGCCGCCGCTTAGCTGGTGGGGCTTGGAATGGGCCAGGCCGGGCTCCAGGCCCACCAGGGCCAGCAACTCTTTCACCCGTTCGGACCGCTGGGAGCGCGGGGCCAGGCCATGCACGGCCAGGGGCTCGGCCACCAGGCGGGCTACGTTGAACTGGGGCGGCAAATATAAATAAGGATCCTGCCACACCACCTGCACCTGGCGGTGAAACTCCCGCCGCTCCGCCCGGCCCATGGCCCGCAGGTCGCGGCCTCGAAAAAAGACCGTGCCCGCCTGGGCGCGCTCCAGGCCCAGGGCGATGCGGGCCAGGGTGCTCTTGCCGCCGCCGCTGGGCCCGCTCAGGCCCAAGGTCTGGCCGGCACGAATGGTCAGATCCACCCCGTCCAGCACCGGCGGTCCCGAGGCCTGGTAGCTCTTGCTCACCCCGGCCAGGCGCAGCAGCTCCTCAGGCATGGCCGCCCTCCAGGTAGCGCAGTGACTCCACCAGGGAGCGGGTGAGGGGATGGCTGGGCCGGTTCAGCAGCTCGGCCGCCCGGCCTTGCTCCACCACCTGGCCACCCTCCATCACCGCCAGGTGATCGGCCCAGCGGGCCATGCCCCGTAGGTCGTGGCTGATGAGCAAAAGCCCCGCGCCCAGCTCACGGGTGAGTTGGGTGAACATCAGGCTCATCTCGTCACGGCTGGCCGCGTCCAAGCCGTTGGTGGGCTCGTCGGCTATGAGCACCTGGGGGCGCAGGGCCCAGGCCAGGGACAGCAGCACCCTGCGGCGCATGCCTCCGCTGAGTTGGTGGGGATAGCGGCGGGCCGCGTCGGAGTTCAAGCCGAAGCGCTCCAGGGCCTGCCCGGTGATTTGCCGCGCCTGGGCGGCGGCCATGGCCCGGTCCTGGCGCAGGGCTTCGGTAATCTGCGCACCCACCCGCATCAGAGGGTCCAGGGCCGCGCCCGCCCCTTGGAACAAGAGCAGCACCCGGCGGCCCCGCACCCCGCGCCAGGCCTGGGGCCGGGTCAGGTCCAGGGCCCGGCCGTCCAGGCGCAGCCTGCCCCGCGTCACCTCGAGCGGCGCGGGCAGCAGTCCGCTGAGGGCGCAGGCGGTGAGGGTCTTGCCCGCCCCGCTGAGGCCCATGAGCCCCAGCACCTGCCCCGGCTCCAGGCGAAGGCTAACCCCACGCACCAGGGAGCGGGGGCCGCCCGGTCCGGGCAGCTCCACCCACAGGTCGCTTAGCTCCATGGCGCTCATAGCCAGCGCACCTCGCGAATCTGCCAACGGCGGCGCAGGCCTTCGGCGATGAGGTTGCAGGCCAGCACCACCAGAAACACCGCCCCGCCGGGGGCCAGCATCAGCCAGGGAGCCCGGCTCATGTACAAACGCGACTGTTGCAGCATGGCCCCCCATTCGGGATGGGGCGGCTGGATGCCCAGGCCCAGATAGCCCAGGGCGGAGAGCGCCACGATGATCCAACCGGTTTTCATGGCCGCAGCCACGGCCAGGGGAGGCCCCATCTGGGGCAGCAGGTAGCATCCCAGCAACCGCCAACCGCCTACCCCCAGGGCGCGTCCGCCCAGGACGTACTCGCGGCTCTTGGCTTCCTGGATGAGCCCCCGCGCCAGGCGGGCCCACCAGGCCCAGCCGGTGAGGGTCAGGGCCGTGACCAGGGCAACCATGCCGCCCTGCCAGGTGCCCACCAAGACCAGGGCCAGCAGCAGGCCGGGAAAGGCCAGGCCCACGTCGGCCGTACGCATGAGCAAAAAGTCGCCGGTGCGGCCCGCCAGGCCCGCCCCCACTCCCCAGGCCAGGCCCAACACCAGGGCCACCCCCGAGGCGGCCAGCCCGGCCAGCAGGGAAACGCGGCCACCGTAGAGCAGGCGCGAGAGCTGGTCCCGGCCCAACTGATCGGTGCCCAGCAGGTGGGCCGCGCTGGGCGGCTGCAAGCGCTGGCCCAACTCCACCCGCAAGGGGTCCTGGGGCGCCAGCAGAGGCGCGGCCCAAACCGCCAGGGCCAGCAAGGCCAGCAACAAGCCGCCCGCCCAGATACGGCCCGCTCCAGGGCGGCGCTCAGACACCGGAACCCTCGGCGCTCAGGCGAGGGTCCAGGAGGCGCTGGAGCAGGTCGGCGGCCAGGCTGCTGAGCACAAAGGCCAGAGCCATGAGCAGCACCACCCCCTGCACCAGGGGCAGGTCGCGGCCCAGCAGCGACTCCACCAGCAGACGGCCCAGGCCGGGCCAGGCGAAGATGGTCTCCACCACCACCACCCCGCCCAAGAGACTGCCCAGGGACATGCCCCACAGGGTGATCATGGGCACCAGGGCGTTGGGCAGCAGATGGCGCAGCAAGATGCGCCCGGGGCTCAACCCCTTGGCCATGGCGAAGCGCAGGTAATCCTGGCCCATGACCTCCAAGACCTTCACCCGGAGCACCCGGCCCTGCATGGCCGCCGCCCCCAGGCCCAGGGTGAGGGCGGGCAGCACCAGGGTGGCCGGGCCGCCGAAACCGGCCACGGGCAGCCAGCCCAGGCCCAGAGCGAACAGGGCGATGAGCAGCAGGGCCAGCCAATAGGAGGGCAGGGAGACCAGCCCCAGGCTGATGGGCTGCAACAGGCGGTCCAGCCAGCGGCCCCCGCGCCACACCGCGCACAGGCCCAGCAGAGTGGAAAGCGCCACCACCAGGGCGAAGGAGGCCAGGGCCAGCTCCAGGGTGGCGGGCAGGCGGGCGGCGATCTGGGCGGCCACCGGCTCGCCGGTGCGATAGGAGCGGCCCAGGTCCAGGCAGAGCACCCGCCCCAACCAGGCCAGGTATTGTTCGTGGGCCGGGCGGTCCAGGCCCATGCTCCGGCGAAGCTGGGCCATCTTTTTCGGGGCCGGGGTTTCGTAGCGGGTGCGCAGGATCAGCTCGGCCGGGTCGCCGGGGCAGATGATCTGCAACGAGAAGGCCACCAGGGACACCCCCCACAACACCAGCAGCACCGCGCCCAGGCGGCGGGCCAGCCAGACGCTCAGCCAGGGAGCGCCGCTCACGCGGGGGCCTCCCACCACAGCACGCAGAGATTAACCTCGCCATCCGCCCGCAGGCGGTCCCCTTGGCGCCAGTTTTCCAGCACCTCGCGAATGCGCCCCTCCACCTGGGGGCCTTGCTTGCCGAAGATGGCGAAGTAGGTGCAATAAAACTCCACCACCTTTTCCAGGGGCTGATCCAGGGTGGCGGGCCAGGAAAGCTGGGAGAGCACCGGCCGCCGCCCGGCGGCCAACAGCCAGCCCATGGCGCAGGTCAGGTGGAAGCCGCCGTCGTGGAAAGGCACTTCCAGCACCTGGCTCCACATGTCCTTGCGAAAGGCGAAGGCCTCCTTGCCCGCGCCCATGACCAGGGCCACCTTGCCCCGGGACCAGGACTCCAGGCGGGTGAGCCCGGCGGCGCTGAAGGCGTCTGGGAAAAAGGAGGCCAGCACCAGGTCCTGGGGCCGGGGTGGCTCGTACTCCTGCCAGGGCAAGCACACCGTCACCGGCGCGGGGCCGTCCATGATGGCGGCCTGGTCTTGCAGGCTGTCCAGCATATCCCGGCTCCAGTCCAGGGCGATGACCCGCGAACCGGCTTTGGCCAGGGGCAGGGTCAAGGTGCCGGGGCCGCAGCCCACGTCCAGCACCGTCTTGCCCGGTCCGGCTAGGCCGTGGGAGATGAGCAGGTCGGCCACCCGGCGGCCCAGTTCGCCGTCGTAACCCCACAGGTCGCCGTAGATGCCGCTCACCCGGCTGTAAAACTGGTGCCAGGCCTGGGGGGAGGCTTCCTGGCTGGCCTTGAGAAAAGAGTCGCGCCTGAGGCCGCGCCAGGCGTCGCGCCAGAAATCTTCCCGCAACAGGGTCGCCGCGCTGGGCGGGGGAGGGGCTTGTTTGGTCATGGTGTCTTGCTCGCTGAGGCAGGCCGGGCGCTCAAAAGCGCGGGCCTGAAAAAATAGTCCATGGAAAACTCCGCCAGGCGGGGGCCGTGGGCGTAAAGGGCCCTTTCGTGGAACAAAGGCCAGATGGGGGCTTCGCGGTTCACGATTGCCTCCACGCCCTGTAGCATCAGCAGGCGGCGTGTTGGGTCCATCTCCCGGCGGGCGGCGGCGATGAGCCGGTCCGCCTCGGGGTTATGCCAGCCTGGGTTGGCCGGGGCGTCGGAGGCCAGGTAGTAGGAGTAGAAAAAGTCCGGGTCTCCGGTCATCAAGGTGTTGGGATTCATGGCCAGGTCGTAGTCGCCTTTTTTAAGGGCCTGGTAATAGGCCCCGGCCTCGGCCACCTGGATTTCGGCGGGCAGCCCGGCCTGGGCCAGCATCTGCTGCATGGCCTGGGCCAGGTCCAGATAGGGCCAGCGCTGCACCGTGCCGCCGTGCAACAGGATCACCAGGGGGCGTTCGGGTGGTGCGGGCGGCGGGCCTGCCTCCGGCGGAGTGCGCAGCAGGCCGAAGTCGTAGTCCTTGGCCAGGCGGCTATAGGTGTTGTGGGCCGGGATGGCGATGCGCCCGGCCATGCGTTGCACCAGGTTTTGTCGGGCCATGGTGGCCAGCAGCCAGCGCCGGGCGGCCACCTCATCAAAAGGGGCGCGGCGGCAATTGAAGGTCAGGTAATGGGTGGTGGCCACCTCCCGGCTCTTGAGGATGATGCCAGCGGCGTGGTTCAGGTCCGGCACCTGCTCGGGCAGGATGGCCCCCACGTCGGCCACCGCGTCCACGTCTCCGGCGATCAGGGCCATCACCCTGGTCTGGGCGTCCATGAGCAAACGGAAGGTGACCCGCCGGAAAGCCGGCTTGGGGCCCCAGTAGCCGGGGGAGGCTTCCAAACGCACCTCGTAGCCGGGCAGCACCTCCTTGAGGCGATAAGGCCCGGTGGCCACCAGCCGGGTGATGCGCCCCGCCTGGTCCACCGCGCTGGGCTTGACCATGGGGCTGTTGTATTGCGCCACCAGGCCGGGGAAAAAGGGACAGGGCTCCTTGAGGGTGAAGCGCAGGTGCAGGGGGCCCAGGGCCTCCACCTGGATCAGGTCGCGGTAACTGTCCACTGGGTCGTACTTGGGGTTCTTGCGCACGCGGTCTATGCAAAAAGCCGCGTCCGCCGCTGTGAAGGGGGTGCCGTCGTGAAAGCGCACCCCTGGGCGCAGGAAGAAGTCCCAAACGCGCCCATGGTCCGAGCTGCGCCAGGACTGGGCCAGCCAGGGCCGAGGCCGCAGGTCGCCGTCCAGGTAAGTGAGCGCCTCCCAGGTGTGGGTGGAGCCATGCAGATAGGTGCGGTCGTCCGGGCCGTAGTACAGGTCGCGGCCGATGCCGATGACCAGGCCACGATCCCCAGAGGCAGCGCCCCGATCCTGGCCGCAGGCCGCGCAGGCAAGCAGGGCCAGGAGCAGGCATAGGACCGGGAGGAGCGAGCGCCCCTCCCGGCCCCGTATGGTGAGCGGGCGTTTCATTAGAACAGGTAGCGCAGTCCCACCATGAACTCCACGTAGCGGCCGGGGTTCACGTACACGATCTCGGTGGCGTACTGCTCGTCAAAGATGTTCACCGCAGAGAGGCTGGTGTTGAGCACCCAGTCCTTGCTGAGCTTCCAGTCACGCCAAATCTTGGCGTCCAGGGTCTGGTAGGCGTCCATGTGGAAGTAGGGCAGGTCCTCGTTGTTGTCGTCGTAGTAGCGGTCGTCGGAGAAGCGGAACACGATCTCGCCGTTGATCAGTTCCGGATGCAGGTAGCGCAGGCCCAGGCTGCCGAAGTAGTCCGGCGAGTTGCGCAGCTGATTGCCCACGTTGTCCGGGTCGGTCTGGTCCTCGGTGATGCGCGAGTGGTTCAGGGTCAGCGAACCGGTGAAGAACAGGTGCTTGGTCAGGGGCTGTTGCAGGTAAAGCTCCAGGCCGTAGATCTCGGCCTTGCCGATGTTGCGGCTCTTGATCAGGGTGGTGTCCGGCTCGGTGGGGTGCACCTCGTAGGTGTAGGCCATGATGTTCTTGATCTCGCCGTAATAGGCGGTGGCTTTGATCAGGGTGCCCCATCGGCGCAGGGTGATGTCGCCGCCGAAGTCCACCATCCAGGTTTCCTCGGGCTTCAGGTCCGGGTTGGCCTCGCGCCAGGTGGAGCCGGTGTTGAGGTTCTGGAAGAACCATTTGGGGTTGCCCGGCCAATAGGCGGTGCCCGCGTTGCTCCTGAGGCTCAGGGTGTCGTTGACCTTGAACTTCACGCCGCCGCGATAGGTGACGTGGTCCTTGGTCACGTCGTCGGGCTCGGGGTTGCTGGAGCCGGAGTCGTAGATGTCGTGGTAGCGCCAGTAGTCATAGCGGATGCCCGCCAGCACGCTCAGGCGGTCGTCAAAGAAGAAGGCCTGATCCTGCAAATACAGGGCGAACATGTCGGTGGTCAGCTTGTAGCGGTAGGTTTGCAGGCTGCTGGTGCCCTTGTAGGTGTCGTCGGTCTCCTTCTCTTGAGCCGCGGACACGCCCACGGTGAGCACGTTGTGCTTGCCCAGGTAGAAGTCGCTCTGCACCTCCAGGGGGATGCGCGTCCGGTCCCACTCGCTGTGGTTGGAGATGGTGTCGTCCACCACGACCCGGCCGTTGACGTACTTGGCCCCCACGTTTTCCTGGTCGGGGATGGACTGATACTGGTAGCCAGTGGTGGCGCTCAGGCGGCCCCAGTCGCCCATCTTCTGCTCCAGGCGCAGGCTGGAGACCACGGTGTTGCCGTGGTCGTTGATGATGTAGTTGGGTTGGCCGCCGTAGAGGTAGCGGTTCTGGTAGTTGATGGCCATGCTCAGGCTGGTGCCCTTGTTGTTGTCCCAGCCCACCTTGCCCGCGAACCAGTAGTACTCGTAGCGGTTGTCCTCCACGCTGGCCTGTTTCACGTACTGGGTCTTGCCCTTCTTATATAGATCCACCATGCCGTCGATGGGCTTCATCTGATAGCCGTCTGATATGTCGCCGCTGTAGGAGAAGAAGTAGTCGAAGTTGCCTTCCTGGTTGCTCACCTCGGCGTGGGAGCGGAAGGTATTGTTCTGGCCGTAGGAGGCTTTCATCTGGGCGCCCTCCCCGGTCTTGCCTTTGCGGGTGATGATGTTCACCGCGCCGCCCGCCGCGTTGGCTCCGTACAGGGCCGAGGACGGCCCCAGCACCACGTCCACCCGCTCGATGTCGTTCACGTTGATGGCGGTGGAGAGGAAGGCGTGCAGGGGTACGCCGTCGACCAGGTAGACAGTGCGCTGCAAAAAGTGACCCGTGCCGCGCAAATGCACCCAAGGCGGGCCCCAGGGGTAGTACTGAGCCACGCTTACGCCGGGCAGGTCGCGGATGTACTCCCCGAAGTTGTTCATGTAGTAATTGGGCTGGGCCTTGATGTCCTCGCGGTCCACGCTGTAGGCGTCAACCGGCGACAAATCCGGGTCCACCTCGGTGCGGGTGGCGGTGACGGTGATTTTCTCTAGAATGGCCCGCTCCTTTTGGGCCTGGGTTTGGTTTTGGCTCTTTTCCTCTGACGCCTTTTCTTTGGAGGTTTCAGCCGCCCATACCAACTGGGGGACGCATATCCAGGTCAGGATGGTAAGGCAAAAAACAAATCCGGCACTCAATGATCGAAGCATAATCGGACCTCCCCGCAATAAAAAAAGCCCAGGTGAAACCGCTTCCGCAGTTCCCCCAGGTTTTCTTCACCTAGGAATGTCCTGGATAATTAGAATCTGTGATGTCTTGGTAGTGTTTGTCTGTGTCGCTTCCCCTCTTCTTAAGGGGAATTTGTGACAACTCTTAGATTAAAAGACAGAGGATGTCAAGCTTGCATGGGAGCCTTGCCGCTTCCCGCGACGGTTTATCCCCGCGCCCGAGGGGAACACAGGCGCATCACTCGAAACCGGCTCCCAGGACCTGCCTCCGCCGCGCCCTGGGCGATGCCGGAAGGGGGCCGGGGAAAGAGCAATGGTTTGGCTGAAAACGCGCACTTGAAATTAAGACCGGAAGGCCACCGTCACCGCAGTGTTTCAGTAACAGTAATGACTGACAACCGGCTCACCCTAAATTAAGATAAAATGTTAGACGATGCGGAGCACCATATCCCTTACCTGAAAGGGCCAGACATTATGGATGAGCAGAAATCTTTGGAGATCGGGCAGGTAATTTCAGTCATCGGTTCCAAAGTGGCCGGCATCCTGGCCAACCTCAGCGATGCCCAAGAGGCGGAATATGTTTCCAAGGCCACCCAGGTAGGGGCCATCGTCACCATCGCCACACCGTGCTCCCTGGCTTTCGGCATGATCGCCAGCCTCACCACCCAAAACCCTTCCTATCCCTTGTCGGCGGACAAGAATCGGATCATCGAGATCGACCTGATCGGCGAGGCCCTCAAAAAGGGCGAGGACGGGCAATTGATCTTTCAGCGGGGCGTGTCGGTCTATCCGGGGCTGGGCGCCTCGATCCTGTCCATCACCTCCCAGGCCCTGGCCCGCATATACGCCCAGCCTTCCACGCCCTGCATAAAGGTGGGGGCGCTTCGCCAAGACCTGTCGCAGCCGGCCTACCTCAAAGTGGATGAGCTGGTCGGCCAGCACTTCGCCATTTTGGGCAACAGCGGCACCGGCAAGTCCTGCGCCATCGCCGTGCTCCTGCGGGCCATCTTCAAGGATTACGCCAACGGGCACGTGGTCCTCTTGGACCCCCACGATGAATACACCCAGGCCTTTGGTGACAAGGCGGAGGTCATCTCGCCCGAGACCCTGCACCTGCCCTACTGGCTGCTCAACTTCGAGGAGGCCACCGAGGCCCTGTGCAGCAAGGAGCCCGCCGACCGGGAGGTGGAGGCGCCCATCCTGAAGGCGGCGATCCTGGCGGCCAAGCAGGCCTACATGGCCGGAGCCGGCGCGCGCTCGCCCATCACGGTGGACACTCCTGTCCCCTATCGCTTGTTCAAGGTGATCGAACACATCAAGGCCGAGATGGGGCGGCTCAACCGGCCGGAAAAGACCCAGCCATATCTGCGGATCATCGCCAAGATAGAAAGCCTGGACCGGGACAGCCGCTTCAGTTTCATGTTCTCCGGCCTTCAGGTGCAGGACTGTATGAGCGAGGTGCTCTCGCAGATACTGCGCATGCCGGTGGACGGCAAGCCCATCAGCATCTTTCGCCTGGCGGGCGTGCCCTCGGAGATCGTGGACGTGGTGGTCTCCCTGCTGTGCAGGCTGATTTTCGATTTCGCCCTGTGGGGTGGCAAGGACCGCTCGGTGCCCATTTTGCTGATATGCGAGGAGGCCCACCGTTACGCGCCCAGCGACAAGGACCTGGGTTTCGCCCCCACCCGGCGCTCCATCGCGCGCATCGCCAAGGAGGGCCGCAAGTACGGCGTGTCCCTGGGCTTGGTCACCCAGCGCCCCTCGGAAATATCCGAGGTCATCCTGTCCCAGTGCAACACCCTGTTCATAATGCGCCTGAGCAACGAGCGGGATCAGCGGTTCGTGACCCACGTGTTGCCCGAAAACGCCGCGGGTCTGCTCCGGGCGCTGCCGGCGCTGCGCACCCAGGAGGCCATTGCGGTGGGGGAGGGCGTCAGCCTCCCGGTGCTGATCTACTTCGAGGACATCGAGCCTCAGAACCGCCCTTGCAGCGACACCAAGCGCGTCTCCTCGGGCTGGCAAAGCGATGATCCCGGCCGGGAGTTGGTGGACACCATCGTGGAACGGTGGCGCCTACAGGATTGATTGGTCTTGCCCCAGCCAAGCGGGGTTTGTGGCGCCGCGCGGCCTCCTTTGGGTCATTCCGGGTGACCGGCCGGCAATGTGGGCCGTAGTGGGGCCAATATTCGCGTCTAGTGCGCCAAAATGGCCCAAAAGCCGTAGTATCCTAATATAACAGCCTAAAACACGACCCTTCCCTGGATAGGGGACAATAAGGCCCCGCATGGCCGACGGTGTCGAAACAGCCTCGGAAGGTCATGGTGATCGGCCGGGACTGCGCTTTGCCGCATATGGCGCGGAAATACGCTGGCGAAGGATACTTGCCGACGTTCAAAAAGCTTATCGAAACGCGATCATTATAGATGATAAACCCAGGCCCTGAGTTAGAGCTGGGTAGGTGGCTACTTGCCGGGCTTCTTTTGTTTGAGGGCCTGGCCGGGGCCTCTTGGGGTGGCTTCCTAACCTTCTTTCAAAACGAGCCTTGTTCACGTTTGGATAAATAGGTTAGTAAAAATTGGCAGTTGCGCGTATCGCACTTTTTGTATTCAGTTTGTCACTTGACATACATTCATGGATGTATATCTTTACCGCACGGACCGGACCCCAGCGCGAAAGGAGCCACATTGGCCCGCAAGACCAACGAACAAGCCCAGGAAACCAGGAGGAAAATCCTGGCGGGCGCTCTCAACGTGTTCAGCGAAAAGGGCTTTTCCCGCTCCACCCTGGGCGACATAGCCAAGCGCATCGGCATGACCAGGGGGGCGGTCTACTGGCATTTCAAGGATAAGCGGGAATTGCTGGTGGAGTTGATCAAGGCCATGCACCAACGGGAAGCCGGTCTGCTGGCCGAGAAAGTCCCGTCCCTGGATTCTCTGGACGACCTGCTGGCCCAGTTCATGGCCCGAGCCGATTTGTTGGAGGAAGATAAGGAGTGCAGAAAGTTCATCAACTTCATGTCTATGCAGGTGGAGTGGGCCACCGAGGAACGGATTTTTAACCTGCTGCGTGACGGCCATATGCGCAACGCGCCTTTCGAGGATTTCAAAAAGGTATTGAAACAGGCCCAGGAGCGGGACGAGATCCGCCCCGATGTGGACCTGGGGCAGACCTTCGACATACTCGTGGGCTTGTTCACCGGCATGGTGCGCCATTACCTTTCCGGCATGGCCAGCACCCCCCTGCAGCCCACCCTGAGGGTGGCCGTGCAAATGATTTTCGACAGCATTCGCGCCTGAACCATTTTTGTGAAGGGGCGGTGCTTACCGTCCCCGGAAGAATCAAGGAGATTTTTACGATGCGTGTCTTAAAACCCATCGTCATCGGTGTTGTGTTGCTGGCCCTGGTGGCTGTCGGTTGGATCGTCCGGGGCCTGGTGCCCGACGAGCAGGCCGCCGGCAGCAAGGGCGTGGCCAGCGTGGCCCCCCGGGGAGGAGCCCCAGAGGTGGTGACCGCCGTATTGAAAGAAACCTCCCTTAAGCCGCCCAACAAGTACGTGGGCCACGTGGAGGCCATCCAGGGGGCCGAGATATACGCCCAAGTGGAGGGCATCATCAAGACGGTGCACTTCAAGGAAGGCGCCATGGTCAACCAGGGCGATCTGCTGTTCACCATCGACCCGGACCGCTACCAGGCCAAGGTGGAGCTTAACGAGGCCACCCTGGCCCAGACCAAGGCCAGCTTGACTGCGTCCCAGGCCAACCTGGAGTCGGTTGCAGCCCAACGCACCTACGCCGAGCAGTATCTCAAGCGCTTGAGCAACGCGGGGGCGCGTAGCGTGGTGCAGGCCGACGTGGACAAGGCCAAGAGCGCCGTGCGCCAATACAATGCGGCCCAGCAGGAGGCCCAGGCCAAGGTCGAGCAACTGAAGGCCCAGGTGAAGCAGTCCGAGGCCAACCTCAAGGTGGCGCGCATCGACCTTGCCTACACCCAGGTCCGTTCGCCCATAACCGGGCGCATCGGCAAGGCCGAAGTGACCGCAGGCGCCTATGTGAGCCCCGGCGCGGTGATGATGGCCCGGGTAGTGCAGGTGGACCCCGTGCGGGTGCGCTTCGCCATCAGCGACCGCGACTACCTGGACCTGCTCAAGATAAGCAAGCGCGAGGGCATCGAGGCCATCAAGGCCCGCTTGGTGCTGCCCAACGGCGACGCCTTTAAGGGCGAGGGCGCCTTGGACTTCGTGGGCAACCGCATGAATCTCAACACCGGTACCATCGTTATCCGCCTTCGCTACGACAACTCCGGCGGGGAGTTGGTGCCCAACAGCTACGTCAAGGTCCTCATGGAAACCCCCAACACCGCGCGCAGCGTGGTGCTGCCCCAGGAAGCGGTCATGACCGACCAGAAGGGCGAGTACGTCTACGTGGTGTCGGCCAAGGGCGTGGCCCAGCAGCGTTACGTGAAGCTGGGCGACAGCGTGGACGGCAACCGCATCGTCAACTCGGGTGTGAAGGCGGGTGAAACCGTGGTGGTCCAGGGCCTGCAAAGGGTGCGGCCCGGCCAGCCGGTCAAGGCGGCCAAGACCGGGCCCGGTGCCGACAGAGAGGACCGCCAGTCATGATCTCGCGCCTTTTCATAGAGCGGCCCCGCTTCGCCATGGTCATAGCCATCGTGCTGACCTTGGCCGGAGCCCTGGCCCTTTCCTCGCTGCCCATAGAGCAGTATCCCCAGGTCGCGCCGCCCACGGTGCAGGTCGAGGCCTCCTACCCGGGGGCCAGCGCCGAGGTGCTCTCCAAGACGGTGGCCACGCCCATTGAGCAAGAGATCAACGGCGTGGACAACATGATCTACATGGAGTCCAAGAGCGACAACCAGGGCAACTACACCCTGACCGTAAGCTTCGAGGTGGGCACCAACCTGGACATCGCCCTGGTCAAGGTGCAGAACCGCCTGCAGCAGGCCCAGTCCAAACTGCCCTCCGAGGTGACCCAGCAGGGCCTCACCGTGGAGACGCGTTCCTCCAGCGTCCTGGGATTCATGGCCATCTACTCGCCGGACAAGTCCCGCGACGAGTTGTATTTGAGCAACTTCGTGCATGAGCGTCTCAAGGACGCCATGAAGCGAGTGCCCGGCGTGGGCGGCGTCACCATCTTGGGTGGCCAATACAGTATGCGCGTGTGGCTGGATTCCAACCGGCTGGAGGCCTTGGGGCTGAGCAGCCAGGACGTGGTGAGCGCCATATCCAGCCAGAACCTCCAGGCCTCCATCGGTTCGGTGGGCGCGGCCCCCGGCGGCAAAGACATCAAGCTGGTCTACACCTTGCAGACCCAGGGCCGCTTGAACGACCCCAAGGACTTCGGGGACATCATCGTCCACTCGGATCCCCAGGGGGGCCAGGTGCGTCTGGGGGACGTGGCCCGGGTGGAGCTGGGGCGCGACTCCTATGCCTACAGCACCACCTACAACGGCACGCCCTCCGTGGCCATGCTGCTCTCCCAGACCCCGGGCTCCAACTCCCTGGCCACCATGGAGGCGGCGCAGGCCGAGATGAAAAGGCTCAAGGCCACCTGGCCCTCCGGACTCGACTACGCCATGGCCTATGACGCCACCCTGACCATCTCTGCCTCGGTGCAGGAAATTCTCCTCACCCTGCTGTTGACCTTCGGCCTGGTGGTGCTGGTCTGCTACGTCTTTTTGCAGGACTGGCGGGCCACCCTGATCCCGGTGGTGGCCATCCCGGTGTCGCTGTTGTCCACCTTCGCGGTGCTCATGGCCCTGGGCTACACCATAAACCTGCTGACCCTGTTCGCCCTGGTGCTGGCCATTGGGTTGGTGGTGGACGATGCCATCGTGGTGGTTGAGCGCGTCTATCACCTCATGGAGCACGAGGGCCTGGGGCCCAAGGACGCAGCCATCAAGGCCATGCAAGAAGTGAGCGTGGCCATCATCGCCATCTCCCTGGTGCTCTTGGCCATCTTCGTGCCCGTGGCCTTCGTGGCCGGCCTCACCGGTCAGATCTACCGCCAGTTCGCGGTAACCATCAGCACCGCGGTGCTATTCTCCACCATCGTGGCCCTGACCCTGAGCCCGGCCCTTTGCGCCACCATGCTGCGCAAGCAGCGCCCCCCCAAACGCGGCCCCCTGGCCTGGTTCAACCGGGCCCTGGACAAAAGTCGCGACAGCTACGCGGTGTGGTCCATGTGGCTGGCCAAGCGCCTGGTCTTCCCGGTGGTCATCCTGCTGGTGTTGGCGGCCCTCACCGGCTTGTTCTTCAAAACCACCCAGACCTCGCTGATCCCCCCCGAGGACCAGGGAGCCATCTTCACCGACGTGCAGCTGCCCGAAGGAGCCACCCTGGCGCGCACCGAGGCGATCATGAAGCGTCTGTCCGCCACCACGCGAGAGCTCAAAGGGGTGGAGTCGGTGATGGCCATTTCCGGCTACAGCCTCATCGGCGGCAACGGCGAAAACGTGGGATTCATGGTCACCCACCTGGATGACTGGGATAAACGCAAAACCGCCGAGCTGCAAATAGGCGCCTTTGTCAGAAAGCTGCAAGCCTTCGCCGCCCAGGTGCCCGAGGCCAGGGTCAACATCTTCACCCCGCCCCCCATCATGGGCCTTGGCATCAGCAACGGCCTGGAGATCCGTTTGCAGAGCATCACCGAAAACGATCCGCAGCGCCTGGCCCAGGTGCTGCAGAATTTCCTGATGCGTCTGAACACCTCGCCGGAGATCATGGTGGCCTTCAGCAGCTACGCAGCCAACACGCCCCACCTTTTCCTGGAGGTTGACCGCGCCAAGGCCGAGTCCATGAAGGTGTCGGTGAGCAGCCTGTTCACCACCTTGCAGAACTACCTGGGTTCGCGCTACGTCAACGACATTAACATCGGCAACCAGGTGAACAAGGTCATGGTCCAGGCGGATTGGCCCTTTCGCAAGAGCATCGAGGACATCGGCGAGCTCAACGTCAAGAACAGCTCCGGGGAAATGGTGCCCGTCTCCAGCCTGGTGAAGATCAGGCCCACGGCCGCGCCGCGTATGCTGCTGCGCTTCAACCAGTTCCCCAGCGCGGCCATCACCGCCCTGACCGCGGGCGGAGTGAGCTCCGGCGCGGCCATCCAGGCGGTGGAGAAGATCGCCAAGGAAAGCCTGCCCCAGGGCTACACCATCGACTGGTCGGGCATGAGCTACCAGGAGCGCAAGGTGCAGAGCCAGGGCATTATGCTCATGGGCCTGTCGCTGCTCTTCGGCTATCTACTGCTGGTGGCCCAGTACGAAAGCTGGACCATCCCCGTGCCGGTCATGCTCTCCATCGTGGTGGCCATCACCGGGGCCCTGGCCGGGATCAAGCTCATGGGCCTGTCGCTTAGCATCTATGCCCAACTCGGCTTGATCCTGCTGGTGGGCCTGGCCAGCAAGAACGCCATCCTTATCGTGGAGTTCTGCAAGACCCAGCGTGAGAAGGGGCACTCCATCCTCGAAGCGGCCCGTATCGGCATTGAGGAACGTTTTCGCGCCGTGCTTATGACCGCCTTCACCTTCATCCTGGGCACCCTGCCCATGATCTTTGCCACCGGCGCGGGCGCCAACAGCCGCCAGGCCATCGGCCTGACCGTTTGCGCGGGCATGGTGGCGGCCACGGTGATGGGCATACTCATCGTGCCGGCCCTGTACGTCTTGTTCCAAAGGCTGCGGGAATACCTGAAGGCCAAGCTC
Organism: Pseudomonadota bacterium; assembly: GCA_018896025.1. GTDB lineage: Bacteria > Desulfobacterota > Desulfarculia > Desulfarculales > Desulfarculaceae > Desulfoferula. Next base: position 94,288 of record JAHIND010000035.1, on the reverse strand, counting down.
TCGACCGAGCAGCCGCAGCCAACCGAACCAGAGGCCGCCAAGGGGGACCTCTCATGAAACTGAAACTGTTACTCATACCTACGTTGTGCCTCAGCCTGGCCGGGTGCGTCACGGTGGGCCCCGACTATAAGCAGCCTCTCGCGCCCAAGGCCGACGTTTCTGGCATCGCCGGCGCCGCCGCCCAGGAGGAGGGACGCCGGGCGTCCATCAGCAAGCAGGACCTGGTCTCCTGGTGGACGGTCTTCAACGACCCCATGCTCAGCGAACTGATCCAGGAAGCGCTGCAAGGCAACCTGGACGTGCGCGAGGCCCGGGCCAAGGTGCGCGAAGCCAGGGCCCAACTGACCATCAGCCGGGCGGGCCTGTTCCCATCGGTGGACGCCACCGGCTCGTACCAACAAACCCGCGCCATCACCAGCTATAACGCCAACGACGAGGCCATCCGCGCCGAGAACACCTATTACAGCGCGGGCTTCGACGCCACCTGGGAGATCGACATCTTCGGCGGCACCCGGCGCGGGGTGGAGGCGGCCCAGGCCGACATCCAGTCCCAGCAGGCGTCGCTTGAGTCGGTGTGGGTCTCCATGGCCGGCGAGGTGGCCCAGACCTACGTGGCCATCCGCTCCTACCAGCAGCGGCTGGCGGTGGCCGAGAACAACCTGAAGGCCCAGGCCGACACCCTGGAAATCCTGGAGGCCCGGCAAAATGCGGGGCTCAGCGACGAGCTGGACGTGCAGCAGGCGCGCTACAACCTGGAGAAGAGCCGCTCCACCATCCCCACCCTGCGCAGCGGGCTGGAGCGTTCTTACAACGCCCTGGCGGTGCTGGTGGGCAAGATGCCCGGCCAGCTGCAAAAGCGCCTGGAAAAGGCCCAGGCCATACCCAGGGCGCCCTTCAGCGTGGTGCTGAAGATCCCGGCGGACACCCTGCGCCAGCGGCCGGACATCCGCATGGCCGAGCGGGCCCTGGCCGCCCAGAGCGCGCGCATCGGCGTGGCCACCGCCGACCTGTACCCCAAGTTCTATCTGATCGGCTCCATCGGCCTGGAGTCCATGAAGAGCTCCAAGCTGTTCAACGCCGACAGCAACGTGTGGAGCATCCTGCCCAGTATCACCTGGCCCATCTTCCGGGCCGGGTCCATCCGGGCCAACATCGAGGTGCAAAACGCCAAGCAGGAGCAGCTGGCCGCGCAATACGACAAGGCGGTGCTGGTGGCGGTGAAGGAAATCCGCAACTCGCTCACCGCCTTCAACCAGGAGCAGCAGCGCCTGGCCGCCCTAACCGCGGCGGTGGACGCAGCCCAAAAGGCGGCGGACATCGCCCAGGACAAGTACCGCCAGGGGCTGGTGAACTTCAACGACGTGTTGGACGCCCAGCGCTCCCTGTTCTCCTATGACGATCAGCGCATCACCAGCCAGGAGGCCATCACCGGCGACATCATCAGCCTGTACAAGGCCCTGGGCGGCGGCTGGCAGCACATGCGCACCGAAGCTACCCAACAAGCCACCCCGGCCGCGCCCAAGACGGTCCAGGTGTCAGGCAAGCTCGCCCGCCAGTAATCCAGCTTGATCGAACATCCCGCGCGGGCAACCCACGGGGGGCCGGGAGCAATCCCGGCCCCCTGTTTTTTGGGCGTGGGCCGCCGCCCCTCTTTTCCTGGGGCCTCGCGCCCGCCTCGGCCCTGGCCCAACGCCAGGCGCCGCAGTTCGTGCTGGCCAATCTGCAGCGGACCTGCCAGGAGGCGGCCCAGAGTGGATGCCGGGTGGAGATGGTGGAGCTGACTCCCGAGGCGGTCATGGCCCTGGCCGACTCCCAGTACTGCCAGGTGAGCACGGTGGCCATCTACACCCTGGGCCAGATGGGCGATCCGCAGGCCTGCCCGGCCCTGGAGAGAACCGCTCGCTCCAACAACGTCACCTTGAGCGTGACCAGTCGCGAGGCCGTGGTCAGACTGGCGGAAACCGGCCGGACCTTCAACAACAGCTTGTGAGATAGGGGTGGGGTGGGAGTCGCATCCCCGGCGAATGTGGCGCCGGGGATGCGTTTTGTTTGGTCTAAAAGGTGAACTTGGTGGTGAGCTGCAACCGGGTGTCGTCGCCGCTGGCCCCGTCCTTGTCCTCCCGCTCGCCCCAGAGCAGCTCTCCGCCCAGCAGCCACCAACTGGTGGGCTGCCAGATCAGGTTGACGCAGGAATATTGGCTGGAGTGGTAGGAGTCGTAGGGCTGGTTGTCGGCGTTGTCCACCCGGAGCCCGCCGTAGAGGATCACCGAGCTGAGGGCCTCGGTCCATTTGTGCTCGTAGGCCAGGTAATAGCCCCAGACCGGCAGGACCTCCAGGCTGTTGTTCTTGGAGTCGTAGAAGGCGTCGGGCGGGGAATCGTTGATGGTGGAGCCCATGCCCTGGCCGTAGGCGATGGAGAAGGTCAGGTTGTCCCCTTGGTGCAGGAAGGGTAGACCCAGGTTGCCGTTGGCCAACAGGCCCCAGCCCACCGCGTTCTCGGTGGGGCCGTTGTTCTGGCTGGCCCTGAGGTCGCGCACTATGGCCGAGCCCTGGAACTTCAGCGGACCGGCCAGCCATTCCAGGGAAACCACCCCGTCGGGCCAGGCGCTGAGCACGTCCGCGCCCTGGATTTCGTGGTCGCCCGGAGACTCGATGCCCAGTTTCAAGGTAAGGCCTTCGTTCAGCGCTCGGCTCCAGCGGACCTGGGGCAGGCGCTGACCCACCTCGGCGCTGGGGCCCTCGTAGTCCAGGATATTGGGCCAGGCGTTGCCGTACCAGATGGCGGACCAGGCCTGGCCGACCAGAAGGTCGCCGCCCAAAACGAATTTGGTCAGTTCGCCGTAGGCCTCACGCAGCCTGATGTCCGGGTTGGCGGTCTGAGAGTTGGCGAAAAAGTCCATGGACAGGTAGGTCCTCAGCAGCCCTTGCTCCACCGGGGTCCGGGTCTCGAACCAAAGCTGGGTGGCCTTTACGCTGAAGTTGGTCTGGCCGTCCGAGCCCTGGGTCTTGGCGGCTCCCCTGGTGACGATGTTGGCGGTGACGAAGTCGCCCGGCGTTGTGATGGCCCCGCTATCGTGGATCACGTCCAACTGGGCGAAGCCGCCCAGGGCGAAACGGGTCTTGGTGCCCTGCACCGCGAAGGAACCCTCCCAGTCGCTGGGGGGCTCCTTGGCCGCCGGTTTGGCCGCGGCGGTCGTTTGCGGCTCCTTGACGGCGGCGGGCTTGGTCCCCACCTTCACCAGGCCGCTCACCTGCTCTTGCAGCGACTGGAGCATTTGGCGCTGCTGCTCCAGTTGCTTTTGCTGCGCCTCAAGCTGGCGCTGCTGCATCTCGATGACCTTTTGCAACTGCCGCACATGGTCGGCGTAGTCCGGCGCGGCGGCCTTGCCGCCCTGCTGGGCCAGGGCGCTGGGGGGCGCGCCCCACAACATTCCCCCAAGGGCCATGATCCCCAAAAACAACAGCGCCTGGGAAAAAGGTTTCCGCCCGGAGGTAAAAAACGTCTTTTTGAGCATCACACCCGATCTCTTTCGGCTTTGGTTGTCATTGGTTTCCCCCACCAGTTTCATGAAGCCTTCGAGGGATGACATAACTTGTCCCAGGCCCCGGCGCGGCTCCCTGGCTGCGCATACAGTAGGCCACTTTTGGCCGCACCGATCAACACAGGATTTTCCCCGGCCCGGTGAAAAAGGTGTTTTTCTCCGCCTTTCATCGACGAGGCCAGGGTCGATGTATTACAATCGGGCTCGATTTTATCCTGATCCCGGCGCTGGGAGGCGAGGCGGCGGGCAACATTATGCAGAAACATGGGGTGTTTTAAATGAGCAAAGAAGCCGATTTGCAGGGCGTTGGGGCAGAGGCGATTCCCGTGGCGGTGATCGGGGCGGGCATCATGGGGCACGGCATAGCCCAGATCTTCGGTCTGGCCGGGCACCCGGTCAGGCTCTACGACCCCAACCCCGAGGTCTTGGCCATAGCCAAGGACCGGGTGCGCACCAGCCTGGACAGCTTCCTGCAAGTGGGCATGGTGAGCAAGGCCGACGCCGCCCGCTGCCTGGACAATATTGCGGTTCAGCCGGATTTGGCCGCCGCCTGCCGGGGCGCGGGCCTGGTGGTGGAGGCCGCCCCAGAGAAGATGGACCTCAAGCGGGAGCTGTTCGCCCAGATCGAGCCCTTGGTGGAGCGGGGCGCCATCCTGGCCACCAACACCTCGGCCCTGGCCATCAGCGAGGTGGGCCGGGACCTGGACCATCCGGGGCGCTTCGTGGGCACCCACTTCTGGAACCCGCCCCAGGTCATCCCCTGCGTGGAGGTGATCCCCGGCGATCGCACCGATCCCCAGGTTTGCGACCGGATAGTGGCCTTGCTCCAAGGCGCGGGCAAGGTGCCGGTGCGCCTTAAGCACGACATCCCCGGCTTTTTGGGCAACCGTTTGCAGCACGCCCTGCAACGCGAGGCCCTGGCCCTGGTGGAGCAGGGGGTGGCCGAGCCCGAGGACGTGGACCGGGTGGTGCGCTACGGCTTCGGCCTGCGCATGGCCCTGATGGGCCCCCTGGAGCGGGCCGACTTCGCTGGGCTGGAAACCACCCTGGCGGTGCAGCGCTACCTGTTGCCCCTTCTGGAGAAGCGCATCGACGGCTCGCCCTCGCTGGTGGCTCAGGTGGAGCAGGGCAGGCATGGGGTGAAGTCCGGCGGCGGCTTCTACGACTGGCCCCCGGAAAAGGCGGCCAAGCGCCAGACCCAGCGGGACCGGGCCCTGCTGGAGATCATCAAGCTGACCCGGGATATGTAGCCCGGCGCTTAGTCGCGCACCGATTTTTTCAGCTCGATGCCCAGGCGGTTCATGCGGTTGTAAACCGTGGCCCGGCTCACCCCCAAGAGCTTGGCCGCCTTGGTCTGATTGCCCCCGGCGGCCCTGAGCGCCTCGGCCAGCTCCCGGCGTTGGCTTTCGTCCTCCGGGGTGTGGCGGTGCTCCAGGGCGGTGGGGGAGGGGGCGGGCGCGGCCTGGGCCGGAGCAACGGCCCGGCCGTCCAGGTGGGGCGGCAGCTGGTCCAGCTCGATGAGGCCGCGGTCGGCCAGGACAAAGGCGTATTCCAAGCAAGTGCGCAGCTCGCGCACGTTGCCCGGCCAGTGGTAGGCGGTAAGGCGCTCCATGACCTGTCGGGACACCCCGGCGATGTCTTTGGAGGTGCGCCGCCGCAAACGGGCCAGGAAGTGCTCCACCAGGGCGGGGATGTCCTCCTTGCGCTGGCGCAGGGGGGGCAGGTGGATGGGGATCACGTTGAGGCGGAAGTAGAGGTCCTCGCGGAATTGGCCCGCCTGGAGCATGGCCCCCAGGTCCCGGTTGGTGGCGGCGATGAAGCGCACGTCCACGAACAAGGTGCGCTGATCGCCCACCCGTTCGAAGTGCTTCTCTTCCAGCACCCTTAGCAGCTTCACCTGGGAGCTGACCGGCAGTTCGCCGATCTCGTCCATGAAAAAGTCGCCCCCGTGGGCCGACTCCAGACGCCCCGCCCGGTGGCGGTGGGCCCCGGTGAAGGCCCCCTTCACGTGGCCGAACAGCTCGCTTTCGAAAAGCGATTCGCTCAGCGCCGCGCAGTTGAACACCACGTAGGGCCCTTCATGCCGCTCGCCCAGGTCGTGGATGGCCCGGGCCACCAACTCCTTGCCCGTGCCGCTCTCCCCGTGGATCAAGACCGGGGCCTGTCCCTGGGCCGCCTTTTCCACCAGATGATAGACCCGGCGCATGGCCTCGCTCTGGCCCACCATGCCCATGAAGCCATCCTCTCCGGCCAACTGGTGGGACAGCTCGTTGATCTTTTGGTCCCGGCGGCTGATGGCCGAGAGGTCGGTGACAGTTTCCACCGCGCCCAATAGGCGGCCGTCGCCGTCGCGCAACAGGGCGGCCACCTTGAGGGCGGGCATGTAGGTGCCGTCCTTGCGGATCAGGCGGCAGGAGATTTCCCGGTTCTCGGGCTGCTCCCCGGAAAACAGCTCGCACCACCCGCCCCGCTGGGGGCGGCGGGTGCGGGCGCAGGCGTCGCAGTTGAACACGGTGCAGGCCTGGCCCACCAACTCCCAGTCCTCGTAACCGGTGAGGCGACACATGGCCTGGTTGACCATGAGCACCTGGCCGCTGGGGTCGATGATGGCCACCCCGTCGCTGAGGGTGTCCAGGATGCTACGCCAGTGGCGGCCGATTTCATTGGGGGCCATGGGTCCTCCTGACATGTGTCTAGACACATGTAAATATAAACGTAAAAAAGGTATAGGGCTATAGGTATTTTCCGGAGATCAGTGGGTATTTTAATGTAGCATTATCTATAGGTAATTAAGTTTCATCCCATCATGGCCCGTCAATTGCATTAGAGTGAGCGAGCCACTTAAGCATACGAAAATAGTAGTTTTTGTCCTACTGAAGAGCTTGTTGTTCGCCGCACTGGAAAGGATTGGCAAGTGGAGTTAAACAGGAGGAGATTTCTGGGGCTCACCGGAGCGGCCCTGGGGGCGGGAGCCCTGGGCAAACCCAGCCGGGCCTCGGCGGCCCGGGCCTACCAGCCGCCGCCGGACGCCTACGGCTGCCTGGTGGACCTGAGCGTGTGCGTGGGCTGCCGCAAATGCGAGCAGGCCTGCAACCAAGTGAACCACTTGCCCGAGCCCGAGCGGCCCTTTGACGACCTCACCGTGCTGGACGACAAGCGCCGTCCCGGCCCCGAGGCCTTCACCGTGATCAACCGCTACTACACCGGGCGGCGCGACGAGCGCAACCAGATGGCCCCCACCTTCGTGAAGGTGCAGTGCATGCACTGTCAGGACCCGGCCTGCGCCAGCGCCTGCATCGTGGGGGCGCTCACCAAAAAACCCAACGGCGCGGTGCACTACGACGTGTCCAAGTGCATCGGCTGCCGCTACTGCATGGTGGCCTGCCCCTTCCAGATCCCGGCCTACGAATACCACGACCCCCTGACCCCCAGGGTGCGCAAGTGCACCTTCTGCTTTGAGCGCATCTCCCAGGCCGGAGGCAAGCCCGGCTGCGCCCAGGTCTGCCCGGTGGAGGCCATCACCTTTGGCAAGCGCTCGGAGCTTATCAAGCTGGCCAAGCAGAAGATGGCTGACGACCCGGGCCGCTACCAGCCCCAGGTCTACGGCGAAAAGGAAGTGGGCGGCACCAGCTGGCTCTACATCTCCCGCGAGCCCTTCGCCAAGGTGGGCTTCCTCAAGCTGCCCAGCCAGCCCATGCCCCACCTCACCGAGACCATCCAGCACGGCATCTTCTCTTATATGTGGGCCCCCCTGTCCTTGTTCGCCCTGCTGGGCGGGGCCATGGCCGTGTTCAACCGCAAGCGGGACCAGGGAGAGGACAGGTCATGAGCGCGCACAGCCACGCGGCCCCCCTGCAAGGCAAAACCCGTTTCTGGAGCCCCGGAGCCCTGGTCATGGCCGCCCTGGCCATTACCGGTTTCATGTTCGTGGTGGCCCGCTACATCGGCGGCCTGGGCGCGGTGACCCACCTCAGCCAGTCCCACCCCTGGGGCCTGTGGATCGGGGTGGACGTGGCCTCGGGCGTGGCCCTGGCCGCCGGAGGCTTCACCACCGCCGCCCTGGCCCACATCTTCGGCCGCCACGCCTACGAGCCGGTGGTGCGGCCCGCCCTGCTCACCGCCCTGTTGGGTTACGTGTTCGTGTCCCTGGCCCTGGTGGTGGACATCGGCCGCTCCTGGGCCATCTGGAAGCCCATGATCTTTTGGAACCCCAACTCGGTGCTTTTCGAAGTGGCCATGTGCGTGATGATCTACACTGCGGTGCTGCACGCCGAATTTCTGCCCGTGGTGGCCGAGCGCTTCGCCCACGGCTTCAAGGCCTCCCTGGCCAACCGCTCCTGGCCCGTGGTGGCCGTCGCCGAGGCGGCGGAAGGGCTCCTGGCCTTCTTGAACCGCAATCTTAGCAAGGTGATGTGGGTGTTCATCATCGCCGGGGTGGTGCTTTCGTGTATGCACCAGTCGGGCTTGGGCTCTTTGCTGCTCGTGGCCCCCACCAAAATGCACGCTCTTTGGTACACCCCCATCCTGCCGCTGCTGTTCCTCACCTCGGCCATCGCCGTGGGCTTTCCCATGGTGGTGTTCGAGAACACCCTGGTGAGCGCCTCCTTTGACCTGGAAGACGAGATGGATATCCTCTCGCGCATGGTGCGCATCACCATAGTGCTGCTGGGCATCTACGGCGCGCTCAAGATCGGCGACGTGATCGCCCGCGGGGTGTGGCCCCTAATCTTCGACGGATCGGTGCAGGGCCGCTCCTTCGCGGTGGAGGTGCTCTTCGGCATCGTCATCCCCTGGGTCATGCTGCTGTTCCCCAAGGTGCGCAACCATCGCACGCCCCTGTTCATCGCCGCCTGCCTGGTGGTGGGCGGGGTCATCGTCAACCGCATGAACGTTTTCCTGGTGGCCTTCCAGCCGCCTTACCCGGTGCAGTCCTACTTCCCCTCGGTGGGTGAGTTGGCGATCACCGCCGGATTCATAGCCATACTCATGCTGGCCTATCGCTTCACTGTCTACTACCTCCCGGTTCTTTCCCCCGCAGGAAAGGAGGCCAACTCATGAGCGCCCGCCGCAAGAAGTTTCTGACCGTATGGCTGGTGGGGGTTCTGGTTGGCCTGGGCCTGGTGCTCTACGCCTATCAAGGCCCCGTGGCCGCCACCCCTGCCGCGCCCGCCGCGCCCAAGCCCTTCGACCCGGTGGCCGCGGCCAAGAAATGGCAACAGCCCCCGCCGCCCCCCCCGCCCAAGGTGAACCCCGACGGCACGCCCTGGGTGCCTGTGGATCAGGTGGCCGCCCTCAAGCGGGCCCACGAGGTCCCGCCCTTGGTGGTCAAGACCCTGGAGGAAACCCAGCGGGAGCGCCGCCTGCGCCTGGGCGACAAGATGCCCAAGATGGCGGACATGAAGTATCCCTACCTGGTGCTGGACAACCCCATGGTCAACAAGGAGGGCGACCTCTACGAGGCGGTGCGCTTCATGCACAAGAAGCACGCCGCGGTCCTTGAGGGCCAGTGCTTCACCTGCCACCACGCCAAGCCCGCGGCCAAGGACGCCTCGGAGACCACCCGCTGCGTGGCTTGCCACCAAAGCTCCTTCAACCCCGAGCTGCCCGGCCGCCTGGGGCTAAAGGCCGCCCTGCACCGCCAGTGCATGGGCTGCCATGAAAAACGCAAGCAAGGGCCGGTGGGCTGCACCGACTGCCACGCCAAGAAGGTGCCCGACCACCGCAAGCTGGTGAAGCTGCCCGACAAGCCGGGCCCCCTGGAGGTGACCAAGGAGTGCCTGCGCTGCCACCAGGACGCGGCCAACCATCTGCAAAGCGCGGCCCACTGGCAGTGGAAGGGCCCCTCGCCCTTCACGGTGAACGGCGAAAAGCGCATCGACATGGGCAAGGCCACCAACACCATCAACAACTTCTGCGTGGCCCTGCCTTCCAACTGGCCCCGCTGCACCTCCTGCCACGCGGGCTACGGCTGGAGCAACGCGGAGTTCGACTTCAACGACCAGAGCCGCATGGACTGCCTGGTGTGCCACGACACCACCGGCACCTACTCCAAGGTGCCCACCGCCGCCGGTTGGCCCTTCCTGGAGCTGGACTTCAAGAAGATCGCCCAGAGCGTGGGCCATCCCAGCCGCAAGAACTGCGGCGACTGTCACTTCCAAGGCGGCGGCGGCGACGCAGTCAAGCACGGCGACATGAACGGCATCCTCTACTACCCCTCCAAGAGCTGCGACGTGCACATGGGGGGCATGGACTTCGCCTGCCAGGAGTGCCACAAGACCCGCAACCACAAGATCAGCGGGCGCTCACTGTCGCTGCCCGTGGCCGAGGGCTCGCGCACCTGCCAGGACTGCCACACCAATAAGCCTCACAACGGCAACTCCCTGCTGGACCATCACCTGAACCGCCACGTGGAGCATCTGTTCTGCGTCACCTGCCACAGCCCGGTCTACGCCAAGTGCCGGGCCACCAAGACCTGGTGGGACTGGTCCAAGGCGGGCCGCAAGGAGCGCAAGCCCAAGAAGGACCGCTACGGCATGCCCGACTATGACTGGAAAAAGGGCGAGTTCCTTTGGAAGGAGAGCATGAAGCCCGCCTACGCCTGGTACAACGGCAAGGTGGAGCGGGTGCTGTTGGGCGACAAGATAGACACCAGCAAGGTGGTGGACATCACCAAGCCGGTGGGCGGCTTCCGCGACCCGGCCAGCCGCATCTATCCCTTCAAGCTCATGGAGGGCAAGCAGGCGGCCGACGCGGTGAACAAGCTCCTCCTGGTGCCCCACCTCTACGGCCCCGGCGGCTTCTGGGCCACCATCGGCAAGACCAAGACCCCGGTGCCGGACAAGGTTATCGACCAGGCCTGGAACAAGGCCTTTGTCAAGGGCATGGCCGAGTCCATCAAGGTGAACCCGAACAACAAGGGGCTCAAGCCCTACAGTGGCCAGTACCAGTGGGTGCAGACCCGCATGTATTGGGGCCTGACCCACGAGACCATGCCCGCCAAGGCGGCCCTGGGCTGCGCCCAGTGCCACGAGTCCCTGGCCAAGGACAAGACCTGCTGCCGCTGCCACAAGGACGAGCGCCACGTGGACTTCAAGAAATTGGCCCACCGGGGCACGGACTTTGAGTGGATGAAGAAGCAGGGCCGCGACGTGCACGAGCTGATCGGCAAGACCGACTACCTGAACTTCAAGGCCCTGGGCTACAAGGGCGACCCCATCGTCTACGGCGGCCGCCTGAAGAAACTGCCCCTGGCCAGCACCATAGACCGGGAGTGCAAATAGCGCGGCTTTAAGATATAACCCATGACAACGGGGCTTCCGTGCACACGCGGGAGCCCCGTTTTTTGGAGTATGCCGATCTGTGAAATAATTAATTAAATATATGACTAAAAAGGGTGTATATAATTTAAGCCCTGCCCAAGGCTCCGCGCCGGGCCTGCCCAGGCGGTTGGAAAGCATCAGGAGGAAAGCCACATGGTAAGCGGCCTATTCAGCGGGCCCCAGCCCCGGTTTTATTACGGATGGGTCATCGTGGGGCTGTGCTTCTGCAACCTGGCCGTGGCCTTCGGGCTTTGGTACTCCTTTTCGGTGTTCTACTTGGCGGTGATGAAGGACTTCGGCTGGAGTCGGGGCTCGGCCGCCTCCATCTTCTCGGTTTTTGTCTTTTGCAACGCCTTCACCAGCCCCCTGGCCGGGCGTCTGCTGGACCGCTTCGGGCCCCGCCTGGTCATGCCCGCGGGCGCGGTGCTGCTCTCGGCGGCCCTGGTGCTGGTCAGCTTCACCCAGAGCCTGTGGTTTTTCCGCGTCAGCTACGGCATCCTGGCCGGGGTGGGGGTCAGCCTCATGGGCTTCACCACCAACTCGGCCCTGCTCTCGCGCTGGTTCGAGCGCCGCCGGGGCGCGGCGGTGGGCGTCGCCTTCGCGGGCATCGGCATCGGCATGATGGCCCTCACCCCCCTGGCCGAGCGATGGATCACCGCATTCGGCTGGCGCGGGGCCTATCTGTGCCTGGCCGGGCTGGTGGCCGGGGTGATCATCCCCCTTAACCTGTTTCTGGCCCGGCCCAACCCCCAGTCCATGGGCCTGGAGCTGGAGGGCGGCGGCCAAGGCAACGGCAAGAAGCGCAAGCAGATTCGCTGGGAGGTTGAAGTTCTGGACCCCGCCTGGGCCGCCAAGCCCTGGACCCTGGCCGCCGCGGTGCGCACCAGGCCCTTTTGGCTGCTCATGCTGGCCTATTGCTGCAGTTCCTTCTGCTACCAGTCCACCCTGATGCACGCGGCCTCGGCCATGGTGGATTCGGGCCTCACCGTGCAGGTGGCGGCGGTGTACCTGGGCCTGGTGGGCATCTTCTCCTCCGGGGGCAAGGTGCTCTTCGGGGCCCTGTCCGACCGCCTGGGACGGGAGCTGACCACCTTGCTTACGGTGTGCATCTGCACCCTGGGCATGCTGTCGCTGATTTTTATCAGCCCCCAACTGGCCATCCTGGCCCTGACCTTCGCCTTCTTGTTCGGGTTTGGCTATGGCGGGGCCACCCCCATATATCCGGCGGCGGCGGCCGACCTGTTCATGGGCGGCTCCTTCGGGCTCATCTTCGCGGTGATCTTTCTGGGCACCGGGGTGGGCGGCGCCATTGGCCCCTATGTCTCCGGCCTGCTGCGCGACGCCACGGGCAGCTATTTCCTCACCCTGTCCATCTGCCTGGTCTCCTTGTGGGTTTCCATCGTTTTGCTCTGGAAATCCGCTCCGGGCAAGGTGCGCCGCATGGTGCGCACCCAGGTGAACCCTTCGCTCTAGGACCTGAATTATTTTTTCTTTGCCTGGCGGTTTGGCTTCCCGACAATTCATACTGAACCTGTAGGGCGGTTGGCCCGGACGCGGCGCGGCGGAGCCACGCCAGGGGACAAAATTGTCTCTTGACGTGCATACGCCTTACATACACAATAAATATAAATGCTATCCCATGGGACGCCCCTAGGGGCGCCTTTAGGATTTTTCGCAAACCGGGGGGATGCAGGAACGGAGTCGGAGCCCATGGCGCCGACCCGGCTCCCGCGTTGATTGAGCGCTGTTACTTGCTGAACGCCCGGCATTTTCTCCCCGGGTGAGGAGTTGTCAAGGTGCCGTTTACCGTAAAAGAAATATTGAAAATGGAGGTCGCGCCGGCCTTGGGCTGCACCGAGCCGGTGGCCATCGCCCTGGCGGCGGCGGCGGCATCATCCTTGTTGCCCCAGCGCGGCTTCGACCGCCTGGATCTGTGGGTGGACCCCAACATCTATAAGAACGGCATCGCCGTTTCCATTCCCGGCACCGGAGGCCTCTCCGGCTTGGACATGGCCGCCGCCCTGGGCGCATTGGGCGGCGACCCCACCCTGTCCATGGAGGTCTTGGAGCCCATCGACGACGAGGTGGTGGCCCTGGCCAAGAAGGCCCAGGCCGAGGGCAAGGTGAAGGTCAACCTGCGCCGAGAAACCGGCTTGTACGTCAAGGTGGTTCTGACCGCCGGGGAAGACCGGGCCGAGGCGGTCATCTGCGAGTTGCACGACAACCTGGTCTACCTGGGCCTCAATGGCCAGGAGATCACGGACAACCCCCTGCTCGCGGGCAAGGGAGGCGGCTCGGCCAGCCAGCTTGCCGAGATGGAGAAATGGTTCAAGGACCTGCCTCTGTCCAAGCTGGTGGATATGATCGACGACTTCGACCAGGAAGACATGGACTTCCTGGAGCAGAGCGTAAAGGTCAACCTCAAGCTGGCCGAATACGGCATGAAGCACGGCTCGGGCCTGGGCATCGGCCAGGCCCAGGAGCGGCTGGTGCGCCAGGGGCTGATCAAAAAGGACATGATCGTGGCCGCCAAGATGCTGGCCTCGGCCGCGGCGGACGCCCGCATGGCCGGAGTCAAGCTGCCGGCCATGGCCTCGGCGGGCAGTGGTAACCACGGGCTCACCGCCGTGCTGCCCATCTGGGCCCTGCGCGAGTACCTGGAGGTGGACGACACCGAGGTGCTCAAGGCGGTGGGGCTGAGCCACCTGGTTACCGGCTACGTGAAGGCCCACACCGGGCGGCTCTCGGCGGTGTGCGGCTGTTCCATCGCCGCCGGGGCGGGAGCGGCCGCCGGGGTCACCTACCTCTTGGGCGGCAGCCTGCACTACATCGCTGCGGCGATCATCAACCTCACCTCGGACCTGGCCGGAGTCATCTGTGACGGGGCCAAGGCCAGCTGCGCCCTCAAGCTCTCCACCGCCGCGGGCACCGCGGTGCAGGCGGCCCTGTTCGCCCTGCAGGGGGTCAGCGTGCAGCCCACCGACGGCATAGTGGGTGGCACCCTGGAGCAGACCACCAAGAACGTGGGCCTACTCAGCACCGAGGGCATGGTGGAGACCGACCGCACCATCTTGAAGATCATGCTGGAAAAGCATTTTGCCGAATATTGATCGAGGATAAAAAGCGGCGTCCGGGCCGGGGCTCCAAGCTTCGCCCCAGGTCCGCCGCTTGCTGGGCCCCAGAGGCCAAGGATATGGCAACCGTTTGAGGAGGCTGAGATGACCGAAAAATTCGACGAGCTACATTCTTCCGCCAGCGCCGATACCGTTCGCTGGCTTTACGGCGAATACACCAGGCAGGACCTCATGGCCATGGACCCCACCTGCCTGAGGGCCCTGTTCCGCGAGCGGGTGCACCACACCATCGAGGTGGAGATATACCCCATCCTGGTGGGCGACAAGAAGGCCACCCCCATCTTCGGCACCCAGGCCCAGATCTGCTGGGAGGTGCTGAGCGAGCGGGGCTTCCCCATGGACGACCCGGACCTGCAATGGGGCAAAAAGTACCTGGACCTGGCCGCCAAGATCCGGGCCGGGGAGAAGGTCTCCATCGACGAGCCCCTGCCCGAGAAGTTCAACGCCGACCAGATGGCGGTGGTGAAAAAGCTCATCTGGGACCGCCGCTCCATCCGCGACTGGGTGCAGGACAAGCCGGTGCCCCAGGACATGCTGGAGCAGATCATGGAGGCGGGCCGGGCCGCCCCCAACGGCTGCAACCTCAACGTGGTGCGCTTCGCGGTGATCAATGACCCCGAAGAGATGAAAATGGTGTGGAGCGACATCCCCACCCCGGCCAACCGCTGCACCATCATCGTGATCTGCTACGACAAGGCCATCTACGAGACCGTGGGCCACGACCGCCTGGTGCCGCACAACATGATGCTGGACTGCGCGGCCGCCGGCGACCACATGTGCCTGATGGCCCACGCCCTGGGCCTGGGCGCGGTGTGGCTCACCTGCACCGACAAGACCGCCGCCCGCTTCAAGAAGAAGTACGGCCTGCCCGACAACATCGAGCAGGCCCTGCACCTGGCCATCGGCTGGCCCTCGGTGGCCTCCATCAAGTCCCTGCGCATGCCGCTCAAGGACATGATGCTCACCAGGGGCAAGTAGGCCCCACGGGCGCGAGAGAGAGATAATGGCTGCGGATCTAACCAAAATAGAGCTATTGACCCGCCGCGAGATCGAGGCCCGCACCGCCGGGCCCCTGATCGAGCAGTTCTCTGAGGCCATGGGCAAGGACAAGGCCCTGGCCGAGGTGGACAAGGTGGTGCAGCGCCTGGCCGAGGAGGCCGGGGCCCAGTTTGCCCAGGCCTTGGGCGGCAACACCATGGAGCACTTTCACAAGGCTCCGGACATGTGGAAACAGGGCGGGGCCCTGGAGATCGAGCTTGAGGAAATGGACAAGGACAAGCTGGTCTTCAAGGTGACCCGCTGCCGGTACGCGGAGATGTATCGCGATTTGGGCTACGAGGAGCTCGGACAGGTTCTTTCGTGCGGACGGGACGCGGCGTTTGCCAAGGGTTTCAACTCCGGCATACGCATGAGGCGCACCACGACGATAATGTCCGGGGGCCCCTATTGCGATTTTAAATTTGAACTGGGGAGTTAGGACAGGTAAGCATCAGGAGAGTCATCATCGTTGGAATCAAATTAGCGGAAAGGTAGGAAGCATGCGTAAACCTAGGTTTAAACTCGTAGGGATCGTCGCGATAGCGGTACTTTGCCTGGCTCTGAGCGGCCAGGCCATGGCCGGCGACTCCGGTCCCCAGAAGCTTTCCATGGCCACCTTCAAGAGCGGCAGCGGCTGGTACATCATGGCCCAGACCATGGCCAAGATCATGCAGGCCGCCCTGCCCAAGGGCACCACCACCGACGTGCTGCCCTACAGCGGCGGCGTGGGCAACCCCCTGCTGCTGCACAAGGACAAGGCCAACATCGCCCTGGGCTTCCCGGTAGAGACCGGCCTGGCCATCCGCGGCGAGTCTCCCTACAAGGAGAAGATGCCCGAGATCAAGATGCTGGTGGGCAACCTGGACACCTATTGGTACCTGTTCTCCGTGCGAGGCAACGTGCCGGTGAGCAGCTTCGAGGAGCTCAAGGCCAAGAAGTACCCCATTCGCCTGGTGCTTCTGCCCAAGGGCAGCAGCGGCGAGTGGGCCACCAAGACGGTGCTCAAGGCTTACGGCATCACCTACGAGGACATCGAGTCTTGGGGCGGCAAGGTTACCAACGTTTCCTTCCCCACCGCCGTGGAGATGATGAAAGACGGCCAGGCTGACGCCTTTGCTCACGTGAGCACTCCGGGCCACCCCTCCTGGACCCAGCTTTCCACCCTGACCAAGATTCGCTTCCTGCCCATGGGCGCCAAGGTTGGCGCGCAGTTGGTGGGCAAGTACGGCTACCGCATGAGCACCCTGCCCAAGGGCGCTTTCCGCGGCGTTGAAAAGCCGGTGCAGGTGCTGGGCTTCGCCACCCTGCTCATGGCCACCGACAAGATGCCCAACGACATCGCCTACAAGATCACCAAGGCCGTCTGCGAAAACCGCGCGGAATTGGTGGCCACCTACAAGGGCGCGGCGACTTTCCGTCCCCAACTCGCTCCCGACGTGCCTCTGCCCCTGCATCCCGGGGCCATGAAGTACTACAAGGAAGCCGGCTACATCAAGTAGAGGCTGAGCTACAACGGGCGCAGGCTCCCGGCCCTCCGGGCCGGGAGCCGCACCCTACCAAGGATCACGCGGTATGCAACTTACGGCCAAGAGTTACGTTATATCCACGGTGGCCATAGCCTGGTCTGTAGCCCAGCTCTACAACTCCATCACCTTTGACCTGGACATCCTCCAGTTGGAGTTCATGCACCTGTCCTTCGCCCTGATTTTGGCCTTCTTGCTGAAACCGGGTCCGGCCAAGCTCAATCAGGGCAGTTGGTCCGACTACCTCCTGGCCCTCCTGTCCGGCGCGGTGGGCGTCTACATGCTGCTGAGCTACACCAGGATTTCAGAGCGCATACGTTTCGTCTCCGACGTGGAGATCAGCGACGTGGTGGTCTGCGTGGTGCTCATCTTCCTGGTGCTGGAGGCGGGGCGCCGGGTGATGGGCTGGGGCCTTTCCATCCTGGGCCTGGTGGCCATCGGCTACGCCTTTTTCGGTTATCTGCTGCCGGGCAACATCGGGCACAGTTCGGTGACCGGCGACAGCTTCACCGAGTTCATGGTACTCACCCAGGAAGGCATCTTCGGCATACCGCTGAGGGTTTCGACCATCTACGTGTTCCTGTTCGTGCTCTTCGGGGCGTTTTTGAAATACGGCCGCCTGGGCGAGTTCTACAACGACCTGGCGGTGTCCGTGGCCGGAGGCCTCAAGGGCGGGCCGGGCAAGGTGGCGGTGATCAGCAGCAGCCTGTTGGGCACCATCAGCGGCAGCGCGGTGGCCAACGTCTCCACCTCGGGCTCCTTCACCATCCCCATGATGAAGCGGGCCGGCTACAACCCGGCCTCGGCCGCAGCCATTGAGGCCTTGGCCTCCACGGGCAGCCAGATCGTGCCGCCCATCATGGGCGCGGCGGCCTTCATCATGGCCGAGCTGACCCAGATTCCCTACTGGTCCATAGCCGTGGCCGCCATCATTCCCTCCATCCTGTACTACATCGTGGTGTACGCGGTGGTGCACTTCGAGGCGGTCAAGCACAACTTGCAGACCGCCGAGGAAGATCGCAAGGCCTTCTGGGGCATGGCCATCAAGAAGAGCTACATGTTCATCCCGGTGGTGGTGATCATCTACTACCTGTCCGCCGGCTACTCCATCACCCTGGCCGCCACCATGGCCATCCTGAGCGCGGTGGTGGTTTCGGCCATACCCTTGGTCATCAGCCGTCAGTGGAAGGACTTCGGCTTGTTCGTAAAGGCCCTGGAGGACGGGGCCAAGGCCTGCGTGGCCGTGGCCATACCCTGCGCCATAGCGGGCATCATCGTGGGAGTGTTGACCCTGACCTCCCTGGGGCTCAAGTTCAGCGACCTGATCCTGGCCTTCGCGGGCGACAGCGTGGTGTGGCTACTAATCATCACCTCGCTGATCTGCATGGTGCTGGGCATGGGCATGCCCACCAGCGCGGCCTACATCACCGTGGCCATCCTGGCCATACCCGCCTTGATCAAGGGCGGGGTGCCGGTGATCACCGCCCACTTCTTCGGCTTCTTCTTCGCCAACCTGTCCATGATCACCCCCCCGGTGGCGTTGGCCGCCTATGCCGGGGCGGGCATCGCCGGGGCCAACAGCTCCGAGGTGGGCCTCAAGGCCTGCTGGATGGGCCTGACCATCTACGCCATCCCCTTCTTGTTGGCCAGCTACCCTGCGCTGATGCTCATGGGCAGCTGGACCGAGATAACCTTCGACGTGCTGAAGGTGGGGCTCATCGTCATCAGTTTCTCCGCCGCCATCATGGGAGTTTTCAGTGCGCGCCTCAAAAGCTACCAGCGCGGGCTGTTCTTCGCGGCGGGAGTTGTAATGTGGGCCAGCCTGTCTTCGCTGGTCCTTAACCTGGCCGGTTTCGCAGTGTTGGCGGCGGCCGTTTTCTGCGCCTACAAATATCGCCCGGCCCAACCAGCCGCCATTGGCCGGGCCTGAGGACGCTACGCCGTGCCGCAGTCCTGGCCTTTGATCCCCTCGGGGCTGGGGCTCGGTGGAACTGGGCATGGCATCGTGCTTACCCAGAAGAGAGGTAAAAAATCATGGCTAAAAATTTGAGGACCTACCTGGAGCAACTGGAGAAGGAAAGGCCGGAGGTGATCCTGAGGGTTAAAAAGCCCATGAAGGTCGCCTACGAAATCTCGGCCCTGCAGCGCAAGCTGGACGCCTTGCGCAAATATCCGGTTATCATCGTTGAGCATCCCATCCTGGACGACGGCACCGAGAGCGCCTTCCCGGTGGTGACCAACCTCACCGCCAGCCGCGAGCTCTGCGCCGACGCCCTGGGCCTGGACCACCGCCGCATCGCCATGGACTACGCCCAGAAGGTGTCCAACCGCATCCCCCCGGTGAAGGTGTCCAAGGACGAGGCCCCGGTCAAGGAAGTGATCGAGACCGGCGACCAGATCAACCTGCTCAAGTTCCCTATCCTCACCCACAACTACATGGACCCCGGGCCCTACATCGGCACCGGCTTCGTGTGCAACTACGACCCCGACACGGGCATCGACAACTGCAGCCTGCAGCGCATCTGGGTGAAGAGCCCCCGGCGCACCGGCTACTGGCCCGCGGTGACCAGCCACAGCATGCAGAACATCTGGAAGTGGTGGGGACAGGGCAAGGACATGCCCGTGGCCATCTGGATCGGCCATCACCCGGCGGGCATCTCCGGGGCCCAGTCGCGCCTGGCCTACCCCGAGAGCCACTATCCCTCCATGGGCGGGGTCATGGGTGAGGCGGTCAAGCTGGTGCCCAGCGAGCTGTTCGGCGAGGACATCATGGTCCCGGCCGACGCCGAGATGGTCATTGAGGGCTACGTGCCCCGCGAGGTCTTCGAGGCCGAGGGCCCCTTCGGCGAATACCCCGGCTACATCGGACCCCAGCGCCCCAGCCCGGTCATCGACGTCAAATGCGTCACTTACCGCAAGGACGCCATCTACCACGGCCTAGGCGTGGGCCTGGCCGACCACCTGGTGCTGTTGGGCAACTTCCCCCTGGAGGCGCGCATCTACAACGTGGTCAAGAGCGTGATCCCCGAGCTGATGAACGTCTTCGTGCCCATCTCCGGGCGGCGCAACCACGTCTACGTGCAGGTAAAGAAGACTAGGCCGGGCATCGGCAAGGAAGCCATCATGGCCACCCTGCCTTGCGACAGCCGCCTGAAGCACGTGTTCGTCATCGACGAGGACATGGACCTGTTCAACGAGAGCGACATCATGTGGTCCATCGCCTACCGCAGCCAGTGGGACAGGGACTTGGTGGTGGTGGAAGGCGCGGCGGTGTTCCCCTTGGACCCCAGCGTCCCCTCGCCGGGCAACATCGGCACCCGGGGCGGCATCGACGCCACCATGCCTCCGCCCATCGGCAACGGGTTGCCCCGCTTCTATCAAATGGTCAACAAAACCCCCGAGGATGTGGCCGCGGCCATCCAACTCGAGGACTTCGTGGACTCCAGCCTGTTGAGCAATTACCCCACCTCTTCCTAGGCGGGGCTTTAAAGGATAGGCGTCATGATCACTATTGAGAAAGTTGGAAACCCCAAGGACGTCTGGGTCACCTGCCCGGGCTGCAAAGAGCTTTACTACATTGACCGGCTTTTCTACGAGCCGCAGTACGACAATATCCCCTTGCACTGCCCCTTCTGCCACCTGGAGTTCGCCAAGGAAGACTCCCCCATGACCTGGGGCGAGTAACCGCGGCCAGTCCCGTGGTGGAAAAACCGGACGGAGCGGGCCACGGCGGCCCGCTCCGTCCGGCGCGCATGGCAATGCCGGGCCGGGGGAGGACCGGGCCGATGGATATGATGCCTGGGACCAACGAGGAGGCGGATGCAAAACAGCGGTTATTATCGCTGGGTGCTGATGGGCGCGGCGATCTGCGTCAAGATGATCATCAGCATCTACCAGTACTCCTGGTTCCTGTTCGCCTTCACCATCACCCGGCAAGAGGGCTGGTCCCTGGAGCAGGTTGGGCTCACCTTTACGGTGCTCATTTTGGCGGCCACCCTGGTGCAGCCCTTTTCGGGCATGTACGCCGACGCCGCCGGGCCCCGCAGGCCCTGCCTTTTGGCGGCCTGTCTGGTGGGGGCGGGCATGCTGGCCGCCTCCTATGCCACCAGCCCCCTGGAGCTGTGCCTCTACTACGGTATGGGGGGCCTGGGGGTGGGGGCCTTGAACGGCATCTCCACCGCCACCGCCCTGAAGTGGTTTCCCCGTAAGCGGGGCCTGGCCACCGGGGTGGTGGAGTTCGGCTTCGGGGCCGGCACTCTGTTCTTCAACTTTTTTCTCCAGGACAGCCTGGAGCTGTTCGGCTGGCGGGAAACCTTTTGGTATCTGTCCCTGGCCATGGCCGCGGCGCTCTTGCCCCTGGCCCTGCTCTACAGCTATCCCTCCGGGGATTGGGAGCAACGCCTGAACCAGCGTCGGCCGGAGCAGCCCGCCACGGCGCAGTACCGGCCAGTGCAGATGGTGGCAACTCACCAGTGGCAGATAATCTACCTGGGCTTTACTCTTATTATCGCCACGGTGCTCATGTTCGCCTCGCACCTGAAGATGATCGCCCAGGAATTCGGCATAAGCGGCACCTTGTTCGCCTTGGTGATGGTGGCCTTCCCCCTGGGCAACGGCTTCAGCCGCATCGTGGGCGGGGTGGTCTCGGACTACCTGGGCCGGGAAAGGACCATGCTGCTGTTCTTCAGCCTATTGGGGCTGTGCATGCTGTCCCTGGGACTGTTCGGCAGCCAACCGTGGGTTTTCGTGGGGGTGGTGTTTTTGGCCGGGCTGTTGGGTGGCGCGCCCTTCGTGCTTTACGCGGCCATGGTGGGGGATTACTTTGGAGCAAGCAACGCCACGGCCAACTGGGGGCTGACCATCACCGGCAAGGCCTGGGCCGGGCTCATCGCCGGGTGGTTCAGCGGCTATCTGGTGTCCCTGTCGGGCACCTACCGGACGCCCCTTTTGGTGCTGGCGCTCTGCTGCTTCGTGGCGGCGGCGCTTTCCAGCCCCCGGCTGCTCAGGACCCCCGGCCCGCCGGGGCGGCCTGCGGCTCCGGCCCCGGCCGGAACTAAAAGTTAGCGACTTTTGGCCAGGAGGATAATCATGGCGGATAAAGCCAAACCAATCATCGTGGGCATCACCGGAGCCAGCGGAGTCATCTATGGAGTGCGTTTGCTGGAGGTGCTCAGGGAGTTGGGCCGCGAGACCCACCTCATCATGAGCGACGCCGCCCGGCTGAACCTGACCATCGAGACCAAGTACCACCCCAATCAGGTGGAGGCCCTGGCCAGCAAGGTCTACCCGGTGGGGGACATGGCCGCGGCGGTTTCCAGCGGATCGTTCATCACCGAGGGCATGGTCATCGCCCCCTGCACCATCAAGACCCTCTCGGCGGTGGCCAACTCCTTCAACTACAACCTCATCGTGCGCGCCGCCGACGTCTGCCTCAAGGAGCGCCGCCGGGTGGTGCTCATGGTGCGCGAGACCCCGCTGCACGCCGGGCACCTGAGGCTCATGTCCCAGGCGGTGGAGATCGGGGCCACCATCCTGCCGCCCATCCCGGCCTATTACCACGGCCCCCAGAGTATCTCGGACCTCATCGACCAGAGCGTGGGCAAGGCCCTGGACTGTTTCGGCATAGAGCATCAACTCTTTCGGCGCTGGTCCTAGACCGCGCCCAATAAGGATAATCGCCATGAGCAAAAGCAAGACCGTAACCGCCGACAACGCCCCCGCCGCGGTGGGCCCCTACAGCCACGCCTGCTGGGCGGGCGATCTGTTGTTCGTCTCCGGCCAGTTGGGCCTGGAACCGGCCACCGGGGCCCTGGCCGAAGGCGGGGTGGAGGCCCAGGCCAAGCAGGCCATGAACAACTTCGCGGCGGTGCTGAAGGCGGCGGGCCTGGACTGGAGCCAGGTGGTCAAGACCACCATCTTCCTGCAGGACATGGCCGACTTCCCCACGGTGAACAAAATTTACGCGCAGTTTTTCTCGGCCGAAGAGGGCTATCCCGCCCGGGCCTGCGTGCAGGTGGCCAAGCTGCCCCTGGGCGGCCTGGTGGAGGTGGAGGGCGTGGTCAACGCCGCGCGCTAAGCTAGGGGCCAGGGCCGCCGCGGGGGGGACCGTGGAAAATCAGTGATCGCCATTGCCCGGAAAGGGAGGCAAGTTGGACCCTAGAGAAATATTTGAAGATCTCAAACAGCGGGTCATCAGCCTGGATATAGAGCCGGAAGCCAGCCTGAACCTCAGCGACCTGGCCTCCTACTACGGGGTCAGCCGCACGCCGGTGAAGGAGGCCATCATCTATCTGGAGGCCGAGGACTGGGTTTACCGCAACGGCAACCACTTCACGGTGAGCCCCCTGACCCTGGACCGCATGCGCGACACCACCGAGATCCGCCTGATCCTGGAGGTGGAGGCCAACGTGCTGGCTCTGAGGCGCATGACCCCGGCGACCCTGGCCACCCTGGACGGCATCCTGGAGAAGATATCCAACCTGGACAAGGTGAAGGACAACGAGGAGCTCTCGCGCCTGGACACCGAGTTCCACCGGGTGCTCTACCAGGCCACGGGCAACAAGCAACTGGCCGCCCTGCTGGAGCGCATGCTTTCCGGCTACCTGCGTTTCTGGCGCTCCCGCCCCCAGAACATCATGAGCGGCAGCTTTTTCCACCAGGCCAAGGAGATCATCGAGGCCATCAAGGACAAGGACGAGGCCAAGCTTCGCGAGCTGAGCGTGGCGCACATAAAACAGTCTTTGAACGCCATCATGGGCATGTATTAAACCCGCTTAAAAAACACGGAACGCCGGTGAAGGGGCATCGGCGTTCCATGAGCCAAATTCATTTCAAGCCTTCCAATGCCTTTGCAGTGTGATCCGATCACTTTCCCAGGCCTTCGCACCTAACAACCTAATATAAGTAACAATAAAATTAAATTACTGACCGGGGAGCGGGACCGGGTTCTGCCATGTTCGTTCCATATAACGGAATCTATTCCGCTATGTAGAAAAATGTGAAGTTTTTGGTTGACACGGAAAATCCGTATTTAGTAACTTAAATAAAACGCTATTCCACAATTTGGAACAACTATGTTTGCAACTCAAATAAGGATTTCCCGGTTTTGCAAGGGGGGGGGCAGTCTATGAAATCCCTAGCCAAGGCCCTGTCGATAATGGATTTGCTGGTCAGCAAAAACGAGGAGATGAGTGTCACCGAAATATCCAACGCCTTGGAGATGCCCAAGGGAACGGTGCACCGCATCCTCTCGTCTTTGGTGAAGTACAAATACGCCCGCCAGGACCTGGAGACCAAAAAGTACGGTTTGGGCATCCGCTTCTACATGATGCAGTCGCCCCTGGACCGCTTCAAAGCCCTGCGCGCGGTGATGAACCCGCTGATGCGCGAGCTTTACCTCAAGTGCAAGGAAACCGTGAGCGCGGCCTCCCTGGTGGACGACGAGATCGAGTACATCGAGCGTTTCGAGTCGGAGATGCTGCTCCGGGTCTCCATCCGGGTGGGCACCCGTTTCCCGGCCCACTGCACCGCCACCGGCAAGGTGCTGCTTTCGGCCCTGTCCGAGGCGGAGCTGACCCAGCTTTACAAGAGCCGGGGCCGCCTGAAAAAGTGCACCGAAACCTCCATCACCTCCATGCGCGATCTCAAGAAGTCCTTGGAAAAGACGCGCGAGCAGGGCTATGCCCGCGACAGCGAAGAGACCCTCATCGGGGTCAACTGCATGGCCTCGCCCATCTACAACCTCAAGGGTGAGATGGTGGCGGCCATAAGCATCTCCGGCCCCCGGGAGCGCATGACGCCCGAAAAGGTGGACGAGATGATGCCCCTGTTGCAGGAGACCACCGCGAAAATTTCTCAGGAGCTGGGAGCGCCCGATATCGCTCCGGCCCCCACCAAGAAACCAGCCCGCTCGGCCAAGAGCTGAGTAGCCAAAAGTCATCCATGGAGGAAATCGTGGTCAAGAAAGTCGGATTCGTGGGGTTGGGCATCATGGGATTGCCCATGGCGGGCAACCTGCTCAAAGCCGGTTACGAACTTTGCGTGTACGACGTAGTGCCCACGGCGGTGGAACAGGCCGTGGCCCAGGGCGCCACCGCCGCCGCCAGCCCCAAAGAGGTGGCCCAGAACTCCGAGGTGATCATCACCATGCTGCCCAGCGAGGCAATCGCCGAGCAGGTGATCCTGGGCTCCGACGGCCTCATTGAGGGCATGGCCCCCGGTTCCGCGGTGGTGGACATGAGCACCATCAGCCCCACCGGCGCCAAAAAGATCGCTGCGGCCCTGAAGGAAAAGGGCCTGGAGATGATCGACGCCCCGGTGAGCGGCGGCGACGTGGGCGCCCAGGAAGCCTCCCTGTCCATCATGGCCGGCGGCGACGAGGCCACCTTCCAAAAGGTGCTGCCCCTGCTGCAGAAGATGGGCAAGAACGTGAACCTGGTGGGCGACAACGGCGCGGGCCAGGTGTCCAAGGCCTGCAACCAGATCGTGGTGGGCTTGGCCATCGCCGCGGTGGCTGAGGCCTTGGTCTTTGCCAAGAAAAACGGCGTGGACCCGGCCAAGGTGCGCAACGCCCTGTTGGGCGGCTTCGCCCAGAGCCGCGTGCTGGAGCTGCATGGCCAGCGCATGCTGGACCGCAACTTCACTCCCGGCGGCAAGGTGCACCTGCACAAGAAAGACACCGAGATCGCGGTGGAAGCGGCCAAGCAGTTGGGCATCTATCTGCCCTGCAACGCCCTGCTGTCCCAACTGTGGAACTCGGTTACCGCCATGGGCGGCTCCCAGTGGGACCACTCCTCCATCGTCAAATGCCTGGAGATGCTCTCCAACACCGAGGTAACTCCCGGCTAGGGCCTCGGCCCGGCCGGTACAGGAACAGTGGGAGACGCTGATGGGCGCAGGTAACAAACAAAAGAGCCGCAAAGCCCGCGAGGACTGGATTCAGATCGACGCCCTGTGCTGCGGCACGGGCTGGGACGAAGACGACCTCGCCGCCCCCCACATCCTCATAGAGGACGCCTTCGGCGAAAGCCACCCCGGCAGCGTGCATCTGCGCGAGCTGGCCGAGGAGGCCAAGCTGGGGGTGTATCAGAGCGGGGGCAAGCCGGCCAACTTCCACGGCACCGACATCTGCGACGGGTGGGCCATGCTGCACGACGGCATGAACTACATCCTGCCCGCCCGCGAGGTGTACTGCGACCTGTTCGAGGCCCACGGCCGGGTCATCCCCTGGGACGGGGTGCTGGCCATCTCCAGCTGCGACAAGGTGATCCCGGCCCATCTCATGGCCCTGATGCGTTTGGACATTCCCGGCCTGCACATGCCCGGCGGCAGCAACCGCATGGGCCCGGCCATGAGCCACAGCGTGTTCACCGGCGACGACGCCACCCGCATGCGCCAGGGCCTGGACGTGGCCCAGAGCATCCGCAACTATAAACTCAGCGGCTGTCCGGGAATGGGCGGCGCGTGCCAGTTCATGGGCACCGCCAGCACCATGCAATGCATGGCCGAGGCCCTGGGCATGACCTTGCCCGGGGCCGCGCTTTGTCCGGCTTCCTTGCAGGACATCCGCCGCCTTTCCCGGCAAGCCGGCCACCAGGTCATGCGCCTGGCCGAGCAGGGCATCAAGCCCTCGGACATCATGACCGAAGCCGCCTTTGTCAACGCCATCAAGGTTCACGCGGCCATTTCCGGCTCCACCAATGCCCTGATCCATCTACCGGCCATTGCGCACGAGGGAGGCCGCTTGGTGGAGCCGGAGCTTTTTGACCAGGCCAACCAGAGCGTGCCCCTGCTCATGGACATCCAGCCCTCGGGCAAATACTTGAGCGAGCTGGCCTGGTACGCCGGGGGCATTCCCCGGGTGCAGTGGAACCTTAGAGAAATGCTGGACCTGGACGTACTAACCGTCACCGGCAAGACCCTGGGAGAAAACCTGGAACAGCTCTGGAAAGAGGGCTTCTTCGAGCGCGGGGCCGGCTACCTGGCCAACTACAAACTGCGGCCCGAGGAAGTGATCAAGCCCCTGGAGCAATCCAAGGGCACCGGCTCCATCGCGGTCTTGAAGGGCAACCTGGCTCCCGAGGGCTCGGTGATCAAGTTCGCGGCCATGCCCCAGGACATGCTGGTGCACCAGGGTCCGGCCCAGGTCTTCGACCGCGAGGAAGAGGCCCTGGCCGCCTGCCTGGAAGGGCGCATCAAGCCCGAGTCGGTGGTGGTGATCCGCTACGAGGGGCCACGGGGCAGCGGCATGCCCGAGATGCTGGCCACCACCGAGGCCCTGGTGAGTATTCCCGAATTGAGCAAGGTGGCCCTGGTTACCGACGGCCGCTTCAGCGGGGCCACCCGGGGCCCCTGCCTGGGGCACGTCTCTCCCGAGGCGGTGGTGGGAGGCCCCATCGCCCTGGTGGAAAACGGCGATCTGGTGCGCATCGACATTCCCGGCCGCCGGGTGGACCTGGTGGGTGTCCAGGGAAAACCGGTATCGCCACAAGAGGCGGACGGCGTCTTGGCCAAGCGGCGCGAAACCTGGCAGGCGCCCCGGCGCCAACATCCCAGGGGCCTTTTGCGCCGCTACTCCCAAGGAGCGGCCTCCGCCATGCGTGGAGCGTTTTTGGAGGATTGATCTGGGCCTGACGGGCGCCACGGGGGGAAGCCGTCAGGAGCCTATTCATGGACGTAGGGCAAATCTTTAGGCCTAGGGCTCGTTTTAGGCAGCATGGGTGTAGCGCAAGAGCCTGGCCGCATTTTGTGACGAACTAAGGAGGAGGATTTTTAATGAAACGGTTTTTGGTCCTGACACTGTTGGCCGGGCTGTGCGCCATGGCCTTTGCAAGCGCGGCTCCCGCGGCGGCGCCCGCGGATGTTGGCTGGGAGTTTCCCCTCTCCGGCCCCTACGGTTTCTACGCCGAGGAAATGAAGCGCGGCGTGGAGATGGCCGTGGACGAGTGGAACGCCAAGGGCGGCGTGCTGGGCAAGCCGGTCAAGGTTTTGATCCGCGACTCCGAGCTGAAGGCCGACGTGGCCCTTCGGCGTATGAAGGAATTCGTGGACAGCGGTATTCCGATCATCGGCGGCAACCTGGGTGGCGGCATCTCCATGGTCATCAACCAGTGGGCCAACAAGAACAAGGTCCTGTACATGTCCACCTGCCACAACAGCCTGGGCCAAGGTCCTGACTGGGGTTACTACGGCTTCACCACGGGCATCAAGTCCTACATGACCGGCGCGGCCCTGGCCGACTTCGCCTTTGAGAAGCTGGGCAAAAAGTGGATGGTTATCGCGGCCGACTACCGTTGGGGTCACGACCAAGTGGCGGCCTTCCTGGTGAAGAGCAAGGCGGCGGGCGGCGAGTTCGTGGGCGCCATCTACACCCCCATCGGCACTCGTGACTTCTCGGCCTACGTGCCCCAGATTCTGGCCAAGAAGCCCGACTTCCTGGTGCTGTCCGTGTTCGGCTCCGACCTGGTCGCGGCCATCAAGCAGTTCGGCGAGCTGGGCCTGAGCCAGCGCATCAAATTGGCCCTGCCCAAGACCGCCATGCCCATCATGAAGGAGTGCGGCTCCGCCTATAACGAGAACGTCTACGGCGCGGTGACCTGGTACTGGACCCTGTACAAGAAGTACCCCAACGCCAAGCCCTTCGTGGACGCCTACATGAAGAAGTTCAACCGTCCCCCGGACGCCGACACCGATAGCGGCTACGTGGGCGCCCAAACCTTGTTTATGGCCATGGAAAAGGCGGGCACCCGCACCGACCTGGCCAAGATCATCCCCGCTCTGGAGAACCTGAAGTGGGACCTGAACCAGGGCCCCGAGCACTTCCGCAAGTGCGACCACGTGCGCACCCAGACCGTGGTTATCCTCCAGGGTCGCGGCGCCAAGGCCAAGGGTTGGGATCTGGCGACGGTTATCGCCGAGGTGCCCCCCAGCAAGACCATGCTGCCTTGTGACGTGGACCGCGCCGACAGCGTGTACGGCCCCATCCGGAACAAGTTGCCGGGCAAGTAGAAACCCAACAGCCGGCCGCGGCGGTCTTTGTCGACTGCCGCGGCTGGTTTTGAAAATGAGGGCGTGATGGAACTGAGTTGGGAAATCATCCTAATGCAAGTGATCATGGGGCTGGCCCTGGGAGCGATATATGTGCTGCTGGCCAGCGGACTGTCCATCATCTTCGGATTGCTGGACGTTCTCAACTTTGCCCATGGCACCTTCTACATGCTTGGGGCCTATGCGACATTCGTGGCCATTTCCCTCTGTGGAAACTTCTGGGTGGGGATCATCGCGGCGGTGATTATCGTGTCGCTTATCGGGGCCCTGTTCGAAATGACACTGCTCAAGCGGCTCTACGGCACCGACCAGATTTACCCCCTGTTGATGTGCTTCGGACTGAGCATCTTCCTGCCCGACATCATTAAAATGATTTTCGGGCTGGTGGGCAAGGTGGTGGACTACCCCTCCCTGCTCCAGGGAGCCACATTTGTGGACAACCTGATCCTGCCCAAGTACCGCATCTTCCTGGTGGTGCTGATGGCGGTGGTCCTGTTGGCCCTGTACCTGTTCATGAAAAAGACCAGCATCGGCATGATCATCCGGGCCGCCACCCGCGACCGGTTGATGGTCAACTGTTTGGGCATCAACGTGTCGCGAGTGTGGACCGTGGGCTTCATGCTGGGCGTGGGCTTGGCCGCCCTGGCCGGCGCGGTGGCCGCTCCCATGGTGCAGACCATCCCCAACATGGGCGACGAGATGACCATCGAGGCCTTCGTGGTGGTGGTTATCGGCGGGCTGGGCAGCCTGGGAGGCGCCGCCCTGGGCGGCCTTATCCTGGGGCAGGTGGTGAGCTTCGTCTCCCTGCTGGCCCCCGACTGGTCCAACGTATCCATCTTCCTGACCATGGCCTTGATTCTGGTGCTGCGGCCCAGGGGGCTCTTTGGCGAGGAAGGCCGGGATTAGACCAATGAACGCTAAAAAACAGATAAATGAAGCAGCGGCCTACAAGCCGTACAGTTGGCAAACCGTCCTGGAGTTCCGGGCCATGTGGGTGGTGCTGGCTCTGGGAATAGTGCTGCCCTTTCTGGTGTCCAAGCCCCTGGCCACGGAAATAATGATCTACGCCCTGTTCGCCCTGGCCTTCAACCTGCTCTTGGGCCACACCGGCATGATCTCCTTCGGCCACGCCGGTTATCTGGGTGTGGGCTCCTACGCCGGGGCCATGGTGGTGTTCTACGGCGGGGTCGGCGTGTGGGTCTCCCTGCTGGCGGCCATGGCCGGCGGCGCCCTGGTGGCGGTGATCGTGGCCCTATTGGCCGTCAAGCGTAAGGGTGCCTACTTCGCCATGATCTCCCTAGCCATCGCCCAGATGCTCTACTTTTTGGCCCTGTCGCCCTTCAAGCGCTGGACCGAGGGCGAGGACAGCCTCAAGCTGCCCCCCCTGTCGGTGGACTTCCCCATCCATCTGAACCTCTCCGACCAGATGCAGCTCTACTACTTCGTCTTCGTCATCGTGGCCCTGGCGGTGCTGGCCCAGTGGCGCCTGCTCAATTCGCCCTTCGGCCACGCCCTCAAGGGGATCAGGGAGAACGAGGACCGCATCAGGGCATGCGGGTTCAACATCACCCGCATCAAGTTCTTGTCCATCATCTACTCCGGGCTGTTCTCCGGCTTGGCCGGCGGCTTGCTGGCCATCTACCTGGGCGCGGCCTCGGTGACCACCCTGTTTTGGATGACCTCCGGCGTGGTGGTTATGCAGACGGTCCTGGGCGGCACCCACACCTTCATGGGCCCCTTCATCGGCACGATGGTGTTCTTGTACCTGCGCAACAACATCAGCAACTACACCGATCGCTGGGAAATGTGGGTGGGGGCCATGTTCATGGCCTTGATACTGTTGTTCCCCGAGGGACTATGGGGAACCGTCATGCAGAAGATCGGCGAACGTCGCCGTCCTTCGGCGTCTTGAGATAGAGGCCTGTCATGCTTTTACAAACCAAAGGCGTATGTAAATATTTCGGCGGCCTGAAGGCGGTGGACCAGGTGGACTTCTCCATAGAACAGGGGAAGCTCAAGTCCATCATCGGGCCCAACGGCGCGGGCAAGACCACCTTCTTCAACCTGGTGTCCGGGCTGTACAAGCCCACCCACGGCCAGGTGACCTTCCAAGGCAAGGACGTTTCCCACGCCTCCATGAACCAGCGCTCCCAGCTGGGCATCACCAAGACCTATCAGATCACCAGCATCTTCCCGCGCCTGAGCGTATTCGAGAACGTGCGCCTGTCGGCCCAGTCGCGGGTTAGCATGTTCAACTCCTGGCGCAAGGCCTACAGCTACTCGGCCTTGAACAACCGCACCATGGAGATACTGGAGCACGTGGGGCTGGCCGATCAGCAGGGCCGCACCGCCTCGGAGCTGAGTCACGGGGAAAAGCGCTACCTGGAGATAGGCATCGCCCTGGCCACCGAGCCCACCATCCTGCTCTTGGACGAGCCCACCGCGGGCATGAGCCCGGCGGAGACCGTGGAAGCCACCCATCTGATCCGCAAGCTGTCCAACGAGTTGAAGCTGACCATCATCCTCATCGAGCACGACATCAGCGTGGTGATGGGCATCTCCGACGAGGTGATGGTGTTGCACGAGGGCAAGAAGCTGGCCGAGGACACGCCGGAAAAGATCAGCGCCAACGAGACGGTGCAAAACGTCTATTTGGGAAAAGGGGCCGAGCCGTGCTCAAGGTAGAAAATATCAATACCTACTATGGCAGCAGCCACATCCTTCACGGGGTGTCCCTGGAGGTTCATCCCGGGGAAGTGGTGGTGCTCTTCGGGCGCAACGGGGTGGGCAAAACCACCACTCTCAAGTCCATCATGGGCATCCAGCCGCCCAAGAACGGCCGCATCATCTACAAGGGCGAGGACATCACCGGCAGGGCGCCCTACCTCAACGTGCGCAAGGGGCTGGCCATCATCCCCGAGGACCGGCGGATCATCCCCAACCTCACGGTGGAGGAGAACCTGCAACTGGGCATCTTGCACAAAAAGAAACAGCTCAACGTGTCCGAGCAGTTCGACATGGTCTTCGACTACTTCCCCAAGCTCAAGTTGCGGGTGAAGCAATTGGGCGGCAGCCTGTCCGGCGGCGAGCAGCAGATGCTCACCATCGCCCGGGGGCTAATCTCCAACCCCGAGCTGATGATGATCGACGAGCCCACCGAGGGCCTGGCCCCGCTTATCGTGGAGGAGATCGCCGAGATCCTGCGCCGCCTGCAACGCCACGGAGCCACCATCCTGTTGGTGGAGCAGAACTACGATTTGACCATATCCCTGAGCGAAAACCTCAGGGCCTATGTCCTGGAAAAGGGCCAGGTTAAGCTTAGCGGCACCCCGGCGGAGCTTAGGGCCTGCCAGGACGAGGTGGAGCAGTGCCTGGGAGTGAAGCTCTAGGCCGGGACGGAAGAGACTTTGTTTAATCCTGCCCCTAGGCGCCGGCTTCCCAAAAGGTAGACCGGCCAATTGGAGACCCAATGAACCCTCATCATGAATCAACTGCAAGTTAAAGGGAAACAGGGGAGGATGAACAGATGAAGCTCACACTTTTGACCGAGAACAACAGCCTGTATGCCACGCGATTCCTGGCGGAGCATGGCTTCAGCGCATATATCGAGGACGACGGGAAAAAAATACTCTACGACACCGGCTACTCGGACATCTTTATCACCAACGCAGAGAAGATGGGCATCGACCTGACCGCCATCGACTACCTGATCCTGTCCCACGGGCACTACGATCACACCGGCGGCATCAATCACCTCCTCGATTATTTCGAGGCCAAGGGGGTGACCCACAAGCCGGTGCTCACCTTCACCGGACCGGAGCTGCTGCGTAAGCGCTACGATTTCGAGCGCCAGGAAGACCAGGGCCCGGCGGTGGACATGCAGACCCTGGAGAAGTACTTCGACGTGCAACTGAGCCGCGAGGTCCAGAAGCTGACCAACAACCTCTACTACCTGGGCAACGTGCCCAGGGAAAATTCCTTTGAGGGGCGCATCCCTCAGGTGCCCCGCAAGCTGGTGGACGGCCAGTGGCTGGAAGACCTGGTGGACGAGGACACCCAGCTGGCTTATCTGCACGCCGACAACCAGGTGAGTGTGGTCACCGGCTGCTCCCACAACGGCATCTGCAACATCATGGCCTATGCCAAGCAGGTGACCGGGGCGGACAAGATAAACACGGCCATCGGCGGCCTGCATTTGCAGGCCCCTCCCAAGGAGCTGTTGGACGGCACCATGGACTTCGTCAAGCGTGAAGAAATCGAAACCTTCTACGCCTGCCACTGCTGCGACTTCAAGTCGCGCATGGCCCTGTCCACCATATCCAACGTGGAAGAGGCCGGAGTGGGCCTGGTGCTGGATTGGCAATGAGCCTCCAACATCATCACCGGCAACAACAAGTAGACAACTGGGGGGAGGACGAGCAATGAAACTAACGCTTTTGACCGAGAACAACAGCCTGTTCTGCAAGTTTTACTTCGCGGAGCACGGCTTCAGCGCTTTCATCGAGGACGAGGGCAAGACCATCCTCTACGACACCGGCTATTCCAACGCCTTCATCCTCAACGCCGAGAAGATGGGCTTCGACCTGACGGCCATCGACATGCTGATCCTGTCCCACGGACACTACGATCACACCGGCGGGGTCAAGCACCTGATCGATTATTACAAGGCCAAAAAGGTGACCCGCAAGCCGGTGCTCATGTTCACCAGCCCCGAGCTTCTGCTCAAGAAGTACAACTTCGAGATAGAACAAGACCAGGGCACCGACGTGGACATGGAGACCCTGGAAAAATACTTTGACGTGCAGATGAGCGAAGAGGTCAAAAAGCTGACCTCCCGCCTTTACTACCTGGGCAAGGTGCCTCGGGAGAACTCCTTCGAGTGCCGCATTCCCCAGGTGCCCAAGAAGCTCAAGGACGGCGAATGGGTGGACGACCTGGTGACCGAGGACACCCAGCTGGCCTATCTGCACAGCAACAACGAGGTGAGCGTGATTTCCGGCTGCTCCCACAACGGCATCTGCAACATCATGGCCTACGCCAAGCAGGTGACCGGGGCGGACAGGATCAACACGGCCATCGGCGGGCTGCACTTGCAGGCGCCTCCCGAGTGGCTGATGCAGGCCACCAAGGACTTTGTGCAGGAAGAGGGAATCAGAACCTTCTATGCCTGCCACTGCTGCGACTTCAAGTCGCGCATCGCCCTTTCCAGCGTCTCCAACGTGGAAGAGGCGGGGGTGGGCCTGGAGTTGGTTTGGGAGTAAGTCGCTGAACCGCCGCCCGCGCGGGCGGGTGGCGGTTAACAGTTTGTCAGGCCACAGGATCAGCAATAAGGAGTAAACGTGGCGGCCATAGATAAATATGAACCAGGGACCTCCCACTTTCTGTTGGGCAACGAGGCCATAGCCCGCGGCGCCCTGGAGCGGGGAGTCAACTTCGTCACCGGCTATCCCGGCACCCCCTCCTCGGAGATAGTGCCAGCTCTGGCCCAGTGCACCCAAAAGGGAAAGCTGCACGCGGAGTGGTCCACCAACGAACTGGCCGCCGTCGAAGGGGCCGCCGCCGCGGCCACCGCCGGGTTGCTGAGCCTGTCGGCCATGAAGAACGCGGGCCTGAGCCTGGCCTTGGATTTCATCACACATCTGAGCTACACCGGCCTGGGCCCCAAGGGTGGGGCCTGTCTGATGGTGGTGTGCGACGACCCCCACGGCCACTCCAGCGGCGACGAGACCGACTCGCGCTGGCTGGCCCGCTTCGCCACCGCCCCCATGGTGGAGCCCATGACCGGGCAGCAGGCGGTGGAGCTGGTCAAGTACGCCTTTGACATCTCCCAGAAGCACAGCGCCTTTGTCTTCTACCGGGGTTACACCCGCCTGTCCCACGCCAGCAACCCCATCACCATGGGCGAGCTGCCCACGGACGCGCCCAAGGCCTCCTCGGACAGCTCGGTGAGCCTGAACCCCTATCTGTCCATCGACAAGCACCAGGACTTGCTGGCCAAGATGGAGGCCATCCGGGCCGAGTTTGAGCAGTGCCCCTTCAACACCTATCAGGGGCCACAAAAGCCCGAGCTGGTGGTGGTGGCCAGCGGCGCGGGGCATCTGGCCGCGGCCGAGGCCCTGGAGACCCTGGGCCTGGAGGAGCGGGTGGGGCTTCTGAGCCTGGCCACCATCTGGCCCCTGCCCACCGCCTGGGTGATGGAGCACCTTAAAAACACCTCCCAGGTGCTGGTGCTGGAAGAGGTGGACCCCTTCATGGAGACCGCCGTGAAGGAGGCCCTGGTGGATAACGGCCTGGGCACCGTCGCGGTTTACGGCAAGGGCAGCGGGCACATCCCCATGACTGGGGAGATGACCCCGGACCGAGCCCTCACCGCCCTGGCCCGCATCTTCGACCTGAAGGCTCCGGCCCGGGACGAGGCCTACGAGCGCCTGGTGCAGCAGGAGGTGGCCCCGCTGGTGATCAGCCGGGGGCTTTCCTGGTGCGCCGGTTGCCCCCACCGGGCCAGCTTCTGGGCCCTGGACAAGGCCATCAAGGCCGACGCCCGCGACGCCTACGTCACCGGCGAGATCGGCTGCTCCACCCTGGACGTGTTCCCCGAGGGCAAGGCCCAGATCAAGCTGCTGCACTCCATGGGCTCTGGCACCGGCACGGCCGCCGGCCTGGGGCAGCTCAAGCCATTCGGCTATACCCAGCCGGTGGTGGCGGTGTGCGGCGACTCTTCCTTCTTTCACAGCAGCGTGCCGCGCCTGATAAACGCGGTGTACAACCAGGCCGACATGCTCCAGATCATCCTGGACAACTCGGCCACGGCCATGACCGGCTTCCAGCCCCACCCCGGCACCGGCAACACCGCCGAGAACACCCCGGCCCCGCGCCTGGACGTGGCCAAGGTGTGCCGGTCCATCGGGTGCGAGGTTACCATCGCCGATCCCTTCGAGGTGCGCGCCACCACCAAGGTGATGCGCGAGCTCATGGGCAAGCCGGGGGTGCAGGTGCTCATCCTGCGCCGCGCCTGCGAATTGGTGCGCATGAAGGCGGCCAAGTCCCACCCCTTCCGCATCACCATTGACCAGGAAAAATGCAAGGGAACCGAATGCGCCGTGTGCAGCCGGGACTTCCGCTGTCCGGCCCTGTACCTGGACCCGGCCACCGGCAAGACCGCCTTTAAGGAACAGATATGCTCGGGCTGCGGGGTCTGTGTGGAAATCTGCCCCTTCAAGGCCATCAGCAAGCAGGAGAACGACTAATGCCGCTGTCACCTGATCCCTACAACCTGATCATCTCCGGCATCGGCGGCCAGGGAAACATCCTGCTTTCCCGGCTGGTGGGGCGCCTCATGTTCCGGGCGGGCTATCAAGTCAGCATCGGCGAGACCTTTGGCGCGGCCCAGCGCGGCGGCGGGGTCTTCTCCGGGGTGCGCATCTCCAGCAAGCGTCTCTACGGCCCCATCGTGCCCCAGGGCGCGGGCAACATGATCATCAGCTTGGAGCCCCTGGAGGCCCTGCGCATGATCAGCCAGTACGGCAATCCCGGCGTGAAGGCCCTGGTCAACAGCGAGGGCATCCACCCCGTGGCGGTGCTCTCCCAAAAGGCCAGCTACCCCAGCGACGAGGCCATGAGCGCGGCCATCCACAAGGCCACCGACCAGGCCTGGTTGTTCAACGCCACCAAAATCGCCCTGGAGTTGGACGCGCCCATAGCGGTGAACATCGTCATGCTGGGCGGCCTGGTGGCCACCGGCGCCCTGCCCCTGGACGCCGACGAGGTGGCCGACGAGGTCAAGGCCTCGGTGCCGCCCCACTTGGCGGAGCTCAACCTGACCGCTTATCGTAGAGGTATGGAAGCCGTGGCCGGAGCCTAGGGGCCGCGGAGGAGAAACGCCTTGAGTGGGCTCATAAAAATAGCGGTGGTTTCCAACGATCTTTGCAGCGGTTGCCGCGGCTGCGAAACCTGGTGCTCCTTTGTCCTGGCAAAGGGTCAGGGGTTTCGCCCGGAGGAATCGCGCATCCACATTGAAACCGACCCCCAGGGCGTGCTCAATATTCCCCATATAAATTGCCTGGAGGAATGCCAGCTCAAGCACGATGGCGATCCCATCTGCGTGGAGATGTGCCCCACCGGCTGCCTGATCTACACCGACGACGAGGACCTGGAGAGCAAGCGCGCCCTTTGGGAGCAGGCCCGCCAGGACCAGCCCCTGTTCCGCCTCATCGTGCCCTGGAAATACCCCTATCCCTGGCGGCCGCTGAAGAGGGACGAGCTATGACCTGGCATGGTTGGGCTGGGCGCGTCCTGCGGGTGGACTTGGCCACCGGACGCATAAGCACCGAGGAGCTGTCCTACCAAAAGGCGCGGGACTTCATCGGTTGCCGGGGCCTGAACGTGGCCTACCTCTACGACGAGGTGGGCCCGGAGGTGGGGCCCTTTGACCAGGGCAACAAGCTCATCTTCGGGGCGGGTCCCCTGGAGGGCACCCCCATCGGCATGGGCCGGGTCTCCGTGCTCACCAAGCACCCCAACCGTTTCCTGGGCGAGGGCGGGGCGGGCGGCCACTGGTCCGCGGAGCTGAAGTTCGCGGGCTACGACCTGCTCATCGTGGAGAACAAGGCCGAGCGCCCGGTGTGGCTGCTCATCGTGGACGACAAGGTGGAACTGCGCGACGCCTCCCATCTCTGGGGCCGCGACACCAAGGAAAAGCACGCCATCATCCGCGAGGAGACCGGCATCGCGGGCATCCACGTGGCCTCGGTGGGCATGGCCGGGGAAAACAAGGTGGCCAACGCCAAGGTGCAGTTCACCCTGGATCACTCCGGGGGCAAGGGCTGCGGCACCATCATGGGCGACAAGAAGCTGGCCGCCGTGGCGGTGAAGGGCTCGGGCATGGTTTCCGTGGCCCACGGCGACCGATTCTTGGCGGCCTACCGCAACTTCCACAAGACCTTCGACCTCAACACCACCCGCGATGCCTTCGTGCCCAGTTGGTCTTTCAACAGCGCCAACATGCTTTTGGAGCTGTTCAACGAGAACGGTTGGGTGCACGCCCACAACGCCCAGATGGGCCTGTTCGAGCCCATGCTCAACGACGTCGAGTACATGGACAAATACGTGGTGCGCCCGGAGTCCAGCTTCTGCTGCCCCCTGCCTGCCTGCGGCAGGCGCTACGAGATAAAAGAGGGGCTGTTCGCGGGAATCGCCGGGGACGAGCGCGAGGTGGGCTTTGCCCAGGCCGCGCCCATCGTGGGCATCCACTCCTACCCCCACGTCATCAAGTTTCGCGACATGTGCAACCGGGCCGGGCTGGACGAGGACCAGGCCATGTACTCCATCGCCTGGGCCATGGAGTGTTACGAGCGCGGGATCATCAATCGCAGCGACACCGACGGTATGGAGCTGCGCTTCGGCGACGCCGACGCCTTTTTGACCATGGTGGACAAGATCATCCACCGCGAGGGCTTCGGCGACATCCTGGCCCTGGGGGTGGCCGAGGCGGCCAAGCGCATCGGCAAGGGCTCGGAGCGCTTCGCCCTGAGCATCAAGGGCAAGGAGCTGGAGCGCATGCCCCAGCGCAACGGCTACCAGATGGCCCTGGGCCTGGCGGTGAGCGAGGGCGGGCCGGACCACACCCGCTGGTATCCCCCTTATCCGCCCAACCCCAAGACCATACCCGAGGGCATGGATTTGCCCTTCGATCCCTTCAAGGCCTTCCAGACCCGCTCGCCCGACGACAAGGGCCGCCTGGTGCGCTGGCTCTACGACAGCCGGGCCATCGTGGAGAGCCTGCCCAGCTGCGTGTACATGATCCGCGCCCTGCTGGGCATCGACTTCCGGCCCTGGCTGGAGCTGTTCAACTCCTGCACCGGCGAGAACGGTGACCTGGACGACTTCATACGCAAGGGCACGCGCATCGTCAATCTGGAGCGGGCCTACATCGTGCGCGAGGGCTTCCGGCGAAAAGACGACACCATCCCCCGGCGCATGCTGGAGGAGCCGGTGAAGGAGCACAACATTCCGCCCATCGGCGACAACCTGGAGCTCATGAAGGACGACTACTACCAGGTGCGCGGCTGGGACAACGCGACCGCCATACCCAAGGAAGAGACCCTGCGGGGCCTGGGCCTCAGCAACGTGGTGGAGGACTTCAAGCGCCGGGGCATCTGGGAGACCACGGAGGAGGGCGGCCATGAATAGCCCTCAAGCAGCGCCCATCCACGTTTTCGTGAAGTACGTGGGCCGCATCGCGGTGATGACCGGGCGAGTGCGCGAGTCCATATCCCTGGACGAGCCTGCCAATGCGGACCATTTGTTGGATGTCATGGAACAGCGCTACCCCGGCTTCAGGCCGGTGTTCGATCCACCGGGGGGAGTGTTCAATCTTACCACCGCTATTATTTGCCGGCGCGGGGGCCAGCCCAGCTTCAGCATCGTGGACCCCCAGGAGCCGCTGAAAGACGGAGACGTCCTGACCTTCTGGTAGGCCGGGGCTCAACTCAAGTTGCGCCGCCCCAGGGGGGGCGGGCCGGGCCCGCGAGGCGCGGCGAAAAAGTTAAAACGGCAAGGCCGGCGGCCTTGCAAAAGGAGGCCAAACATGGGCGACAACGTTGTCAAGTATGATGAAAGAGGAGTCATGGACGGCGGGACCATTGGTCTGCCCCGCGAAATGAGCCGCGACATCTGGCTCAAGGAAGTCTTCCCCGAGTGGGGCTCCTACCTCAACTACGAGATCGACAAGTTCCAGGTAAAGCCGGGCACCGGCGCCCTGTGGTATTTCGGGGCCATGTCCTGCGCCATCAAGAGCCAGGAAGGCGCGGTGTTCCTGGTGGACAACTACGCCGGTCCCAGCCTTTTCACCGACTACTCCTATTGCGGCGTGTGCCGCACCAGCGGCGCGGAAAAGCTGTGGTGGATGCGCACCCACCCCATGGTCATCGACCCCTGGAAGTTCAAGCGCATCGACGCGGTGTGCATCACCCACCATCACCAGGACCACATGGACTTCTACACCATCAGCGCCGCCTTGCAGACCTCTGACTGCAAGTTCATCGCCCCGCCCGAGGCGGCCCGGCGCATGAAGGCCAACATGGGCGTGCCCGAGGATAGGCTGATCGTGGCCGAGGTGGGCAAGAGCGTGCAGATCAAGGACATGAAGATCGACTTCGCGCCCAACTACGACATCATCGCCACCAAGACCGGCTTCGACACCCCGGTGCCCTACGAGGAAGTGGCCGTGGCCTACATCTTCAACACCGAGGGTGGCAACATCGCCTTCCTGGGCGACACCCTGTACCACAACGGCTACCGCATGGTGGGAGAGAAGTACAAGGTGGATGTGGTGTCCATGGCCATGGGCAACAACGCACCCGGCTACACCGACAAGATGTCTCCCTGGGACCTGTGGCGGGTTGCCGAGGCGCTCAACGCCGAGGTGATCCTACCCATGCACCACGACAACTGGGCCAACTGCTACGAGGACCCGCAGTACCTGGTGGACATCGTGGAACGCAAGAACAAGGAGCCCCGCCATCACAAGATGCGCGTGATGTCCATGCTGCCCGGCGGCCGTTACATCCATCCGGACGACCAGGACAAGGGTCTGTACTGCTACCCGGACAACCGGGAGCTGATGAACTGGCGCAAGAGCAAGGAATACGGCCCCGACGCCGACTAGACCTCTTCGCCTCAAGCAACAATAGGCCCCTCCGGGCGCGCCCCCGCGGCGCCCGGAAGCGGGCCAGGCATCTCCGGAGCAAGCGGAGCTGCTCCAACATCCCTGCGCGGCCACGGGTCGCAATGGGGGAGGATTCTTCAGTGTTAGGCATTCGCATGCACGGCAGAGGCGGACAGGGAGCCGTGGTCGCCTCCAAAATATTGGCCAAGGCTTATTTCAAGGAAGGGCTGTTCGTGCAGGCCTTCCCGGCCTTCGGCATGGAGCGCCGCGGAGCGGCGGTGGCGGCATACGTACGGGTGGACTCTTCCCCGGCCTTGGCTCGGGGGGAGATCGTCAACCCTGACGTGTGCGTGGTTTTGGACCCCAAGCTCTTGGAAATGGTGGACGTGACCGCGGGCTTGGCTCCGGGCGCGCCCATTGTGCTCAACTACGCCGAGGGACAGGTTCCCCAGGACTTGGCCGATCGCTTCACCCTGGCGCTCATCGACGCCAACCAGATAGCGGTCAATCACCGGCTGGGCTCGCGCCTGGCCCCGATCATCAACACAGTGGTGCTGGGGGCCTACCTCAAGGTGGTGCAGGAGCCGCCCCTGCAGCCCGAGACCCTTTTCCAGGCCATTGAAGAAGGCGTGCCCGCCAAGAAGCAGGAGAACGCCGCCGCCGCCCGTGAGGCCTACGAACGGGTCAGGGTCTTGGAGAAAAGCTGATGGCCAAGAAGCAAATAGATTCGGTTATGCAACTGCCGGTGATGCCCCTGACCATCGAGGACATGACCTGGAACAAAACCGGAACCTGGCGGCTGCTCACCCCGGTGCAGCAGGACAAGCTGGCGCCCTGCCGCGCGGCCTGCCCCCTGGGGCAGCCGGTCCCCCAGATGATCCACCAACTGGCCCAGGGCGATCCGGCCGCCGGTTTGGCCCTCTTGATGGCCTACAACCCCATGCCCGGTGTGACCGGCCGCTTGTGCTACCACCCCTGCCAGGCCAAGTGCCTGCGCAAGGAACTGGACCAGGGCATCGCCATCCAGAGCCTGGAGAAAAGCGCCTCCCTGGCCCAAGGGGCTCCCGCCCTGGAACGCCGGGCGGATACGGGCAAAAAGGTGGCGGTGTGCGGCTCCGGCCCGGCCGGGCTGGCCGCGGCCTATTTCCTGGGCCTGGCCGGCAACAGTGTGACCGTGCTGGAGCCGGGCAAAACCGCGGGCGGCTTCCTCACCCAGGCCAAGGCCGGGCAGCTGGCTCCAGAGGTGCTGGCCCAGGAGACCCGGCGCCTGTCCCAGGTGGCCGGAATAACGATCGAGACTCAGGCCGCGCCGGGCTCCCTGGAGGGCATGGATCTGGTGCTGGTGGACGCCGGGGCCTACGCCCCTGACTCCGCCGAGGCCAAGGCGGTCAAGGCCCTGGCCCAAGGTGACGCCGAGCCTTTGGTTATGGAAAGCGAGGGTGGCTTCAAGGCCTCCCAGGTGGCCCACGCCCTGGCCCTGGGCCGCGAGGCGGCCAACCAGGCCCAGGCGGCCCTGGGGCTCCCGGCGGTGTTCGCCCAGCCCGAGTTGGGTCCGGTGGCCACGGTGGAGGACCTCACCTTGGGCTTCTTCGCCCCGGCCCCGGTCTCGGAACAGGCCCAGGAGGAGGCGGCCCGCTGCCTCTCCTGCGGCACCTGCAACCTGTGTCAACAATGCGCCCTGTCCTGCCCTGACGCCTGCTGCAACTTGAACGAGGCGGGCGGGACCATCGAGATAGATCTGTACCATTGCAAGGGCTGCGGAATCTGCTCCTATGAGTGCCCGCGCGGAGCTTTGGTCATGGAGAACCAGCCATGAAAAAGGTGATCATGGGCACGGAGACGGCGGCCTTGGCCGCGGTCCTGGCCCGAGTGCAGGTGGTGGCGGCCTATCCCATCACCCCCCAGACGGTGACCGTGGAGGAGCTGTCCGACTACATCGGCAAAGGCGAGTTGGACGCCGAGTACATAACCGTTGAGTCGGAGCACTCGGCCATGGCCGCCTGCGTGGGGGCCTCGGCCACCGGGTCGCGGGCCTTTACCGCCACCTCCAGCCAGGGCCTGGCCCTGATGCACGAGATGCTGCACCACGCGGCGGGCGGACGCCTGCCCATCGTGATGCTCAACGCCAACCGGGCCCTGAGCCCGCCTTGGAACCTGTACTGCGACCACACCGACTCCCTGTCCCAGCGGGACACCGGCTGGATCCAGTACTACTGCTGCGATGTGCAGGACGTCATGGACAGCACCTTCATCGCCTACCGCGTGGCCGAGAAGGTGATGCTGCCGGTGATGATCAACCTGGACGGCTTCTACCTGACCCACACCTCCGAGGTCATCGACGTTCCCAGCCAGAACGAGGTGGACCGTTATCTGCCTCCCTACGACCCGGCGAACAAGGTGGACGTGGACAACCCTTCCACCTACGGCTGCGTGTGTGGGGCCGACCTGTTCTCCTCGCTCAAGTACCGCCGCCAGATGGAGACCCTGGCCGTGGAGCAGGCCTGGCAGGAGGCCTCCGACGAGTTCGCCGCCCAGTTCGGCCGCTCCCACGCCCCGGTGCAGGGACATCGCCTGGACGACGCCGAGGTGGTCATCGTGACCATCGGCACCGCAGGCGGCGCGGCCCAGTTGGCCGCCGACGCTTTGCGCCAAGAGGGCGTGGCCGCCGGTAGCTTGAACCTGGCCATGGTGCGCCCCTTCCCCTACCAGTCCTTCCGCCAGGCGGTGAGCGGGGCCAAGCACCTGGTGGTGCTGGACCGTGACGTGTCCTTTGGGGCCGAGGGAATCGTGGCCCAGGAAATAAAGTCCTGCCTGTATGGCCAAAGCCAGGCCCAGGTGCACGGCTTCATCGCCGGCGTGGGCGGCATGGACATCACCGAGGAGCTGTTGGCCGATATGACCCGCGAAGCTCTGGGCGGCCAAAAGCAAGGCCTGCAACTGGGCGACTCTATCTGGATCAAGGTGCTGCCGTGAATAGCAAGATACTGAAGCAGGAACTCCTGGCGCCCGGACACATGGGCTGCCCCGGCTGCGGGGCCTCGCTGGTGATGCGTTACGTGCTGGAGGTGCTGGGCCCCAAGACCATGGTGGTCATGCCCGCCGGTTGCTGGCCCACCTTCGTGGGCCTTTATCCCAGCACTTGCCTTCGGGTGCCGGTGATGTCGGTGCCCTTCGCCACCACCGCCATGGCCGCCGCCGGGGTGCGCGCCTCCCTGAACCGCCAGGGCAAGGGCGAAACCAACGTGCTGGCCTGGGCCGGTGACGGAGGCACCTTCGACATCGGCTTGCAGGCCCTGAGCGGCGCGGCGGAGAAAAACACCGATATCATCTACGTGTGCTACGACAACGAGGCCTACATGAACACCGGCATCCAGCGCTCCTCGGCCACCCCGCCGGGCTGCTGGACCACCACCACCCCGGCCTCGGCCCCCAAGGTGGAGCCCAAGAAGAACATCGTGGAGATCATGGCCGCCCACCGCATCCCCTATGTGGCTACGGCCTCGGTGGGCTATCCCCGCGACCTGATGGACAAGGTGGAAAAGGCCAAGGGGCTCAAGGGCACCCGCTTCTTGCACATCCTGGCCTCCTGCCCCACCGGCTGGCGCCACGACAC
The DNA here is from genome assembly GCA_018896025.1 of Pseudomonadota bacterium. GTDB lineage: Bacteria > Desulfobacterota > Desulfarculia > Desulfarculales > Desulfarculaceae > Desulfoferula. The sequence goes on along the minus strand of JAHIND010000035.1, from coordinate 50,409 downwards.
CGAGCTCACCATGGAAGTGGCGCGCAAGGCGGTTCAGTGCCGGGCCTTCCCCTTGTACGAGGTGTGGGACGGGGTGCGCTGGTCCCTGACCCCCATGGCCGCCAAGACCCCGGTGACCGACTACCTGAACATGCAGGGCCGTTTCAAGGCCATGTCCGCGCCCCAGCGCGAGGTGTTCCAAAACTGGGTTGACGAGGATTGGGAGCGCCTGCGCGGGAAGTGCGGCGACACCCAGGCGGCGTAACGGCGAGGTAGACCCATGGCTAAGCCCCAAGTTTTGATCATGGCCACCCTGGACACCAAGGACGAGGAGACCCTCTACGTCCGCCAGGTGCTCCAGGCGCAAGGAGTCACGGCCCTGATCATCGATTGCGGCAGCCTGGGCACGCCTCCCCCGGTGGCGGACATAACCCGTGAGCAGGTGGCCCGCCGTGCCGGGGTGGAGCTGGCCGAGCTGGTGGCCACCGGCGACAAGGGCCATATCATCGGCACCATGGGCCGGGGCCTGTCGCTCATCGTGGAGGACATGCACCAGGACGGTGAGCTGCAAGGGGTCATCGGCCTGGGCGGGGGCCAGGGCACGGCCATGGGCACCGGCGCCATGCAGTCGCTGCCCCTGGGCTTCCCCAAGGTGATGGCCACCACCCTGGCCGCGGGCAACATGCGCCCTTTCCTGGGCACCAAGGACATCGCGGTGTTCCCCTCGGTGGCCGACATCCTGGGCATGAACTTCATCTTGCGCCGCACTCTGTACAACGCGGCCCTGTGCCTGGCGGCCATGGTTAAGGAGCCCGCGCCAACCGACCGCCCTCCGGGCGTAGTGATCGGGGCCACCGCCTTTGGGGTGGTCACCGCCGGTCTTCTCAAGCTGCGCAAGCTTCTGGTGGGCCCCAAGCTGGAGATGGCCTTTTTCCACGCCAACGGCATGGGCGGAGCAGCCCTGGACGAGTTTACCGCCCAGGGTGCTTTCGACGCCATCTTGCACTGGTCCACCCACGAGATCACCGAACGCATGGCCGGGGGCATCTTTCAGGCCAGCCCCGAGCATCTGGACGTGCTGGCCGAAAAGCGCCTCCCTTGTCTGGTGAGCATGGGCGCGGTGGACTACTTCTGCATGGGGCCTCATTTGGAGTTGACCGAGGAATGGAAAAAGCGGCGCAACTACATCGTGCACAACCGCAACATCACTCTGGTGCGGGCCAATGCCGAGGAGATGGTGGGCGCGGCCGGGTTCCTGGCCGCCAAGCTCAACAAGGCTCTGGGGCCGGTCAAGGTGATGGTGCCGCTACGAGGCTTTTCCGAGCCCAACGCCAAGGGCAAGCAGTTCTACGACCCCGAGGCCGACGGGCAATTTCTGGAGGCTTTGGAGAAGCAACTGGACGGGCGCATTGCTATCATTAAATTGGATTCTCACATAAACAGCGACGAGTTCGTGGCCGAGGCCGCCAAGGAAATGCGGGCCATGCTGGCCGCGGAGGCCACGGCCTGAAAGGGAGGCGCATCGCCGATGAGCAATAAAGTCTATCCCATGAACACCGGCATGATCCGCCTGAACAAGGGCGTGTACATCACCGGCGGCCACGGCTACGACCAGGAGGTGGAGGTGCCCACCAACGCCTTTTTGGTGCTGGCCGACGGCAAGAAGGTCCTGGTGGACACCGGCATGTCCGAAACCAAAAAGGCCGATTGGCACCACCCCGGCTCCTACCAGCCTGATGGCTATCGCATCGATCAGCGCCTGGCCGAGCTGGGGGTGGCCCCCGAGGAGATCGACGCGGTGATCTTCACCCATTTGCACTGGGACCACTGCGCTAACATGAAGCTGTTCACCAAGGCCGAGTTCTGGGTGCACGCCACCGAGTTGGCCTTTGCCCTGGACCCGCACATCCTCTACTACAAGTCCTACGATTCAGAGAAGCTGGGCGTACAAGCCCCGTTCAAGGGCGTGGATTTCCACACCGTGGACGGCGAATACCAGTTCAGCCCCAGCATCACCATGTTCCCCACCCCGGGCCACTGCCCCGGTCACCAGTCGGTGGCCGTGGAGACCGACGGCGGCACGGTGGTCATCGCCGGAGACGCGGTGTTCGCCGACGAGAACATGGAGCCAGACCCCAAGCGCGGTTTGGCCTTCACCCCCATGGGCCGCTTCGTGAACATCTTCGACCTATACGACAGCATGGAAAAGATATTGGCCCGGGGCGACATCGTGCTCACCAGCCACGGCACCGGGGTCTACGACCAAAAGGTATGGCCCTAGGCCATGAGCATGCCCGAGCAACCGCGCCGGGACTTTGTGGCCGCCTGCCGGCGGGCCTTCAGCCTGGGCCTGCAAATGAGCACCGGCGGCAACCTGAGCCTGCGCCTGGACAGCGGCTACCTGTTGGTAAAGCCCAGTGGGCTTTCCCTGTGCGAGTTGGAGCCGGACCACCTGCTGGTGTGCGACGACCAGGGCCAGGTGGTGCAGGGCGCGGGCAAGCCCACCAAGGAGCTGCGCTCCCATCTGGCCATATATGAGGCCCGGCCCGAGGTGGGCGCGGTGGTGCACTACCATCCGCCCCACGCCACCGCTTATGCGGTGAGCCGCCGGGAGATTCCCCTGCTGACCGTGCACGCCAAGCGCATCCTGGGGCGGGTGCCCCTGGTGGAGGCGGTGGGCGAGGGCAGCGAGGAGTTGGCCCAGGCCGTTGGCGCGACCTTTGCCGCGCCCGAGGCGAAGGCGGCCCTGTTGGCCGAGCACGGCATCATCGCGGTGGGCGAGTCTTTGCGCCAGGCCCAGAATCTGGCCGAACTGGTGGAGGAGTGCGCTCGCGTGTCCCTTTTGAGCGGCCTGCTGCGCAGCCTCCCGCCGGACACTGGTAAATAGTGGACATGCTGGGAGCAGCCGGGTGCGCATAGAAATCCTCACCCGCCAGGACGACCTGGAGCGGGTCACCGGCTGCGTGGTGGTGCTGGACGTGATTCGGGCCAGCAACACGGTGATCGCTGCCATTACCTCCGGCGCTTCGGAAGTGCACCTGGTGGCCGAGCTGGAAGAGGCCCAGGCCTTCAAGCGGGCCCATCCCGACTGGCTGGTGTGGGGCGAGCGGGAGGGGGTTCAGTTGGCCGGTTTCGACGGCGACAACTCCCCGGCCCAGGCCATGGCCCAGCCCCTGAGCGGTAAGACGGTGGTGCTCACCACCAGCAACGGCAGCCAACTCCCCCGGCGGTTGGTGTCGGCAGAGGCAGTGTTGGTGGGTTCCCTGGGCAACGCCGCCGCCTTGGTGGAGGCCATCCGACAACGCGATTACACTTCGGTGCACCTATTGGCCGTGGGCACCGAGCATCCTTACGGCGCGCCGGAAGACCGCCTGGTGGCTGAGCACCTGGCCCGCATGCTGGCCGGGGAGCGGCCCGACGCCTCGGCCCTTGAGGCCAAGCTCCTGGAGTTGGCCGCGTTGCACGGACTGCGCGCCATGTGTCAGCCGGACGACCTGGAAATATGCGCCCGCCCGGACTACAGCCGGGCGGTGCCCCTGATCAGCCGGGAGCCGCACCCCGTGGCCCGGCCCTGGCCCCAAGCCCTGTAGCGCCGGGCCCGCCCCGGCAGGAGAAAACCCATGTCCCCCACCCGCGCCATGCTTTGCTTCACCCCCTCCCTTTCCCGTCGGCTCATCGCCAAGGGCGTGGCCGCTCTGCCCCAGGTGCAAAGGGCCTTTGAAAAGGGCCGGGTGCTGCTCTCCAGCGGCACCACCGGGGCCCACATCTTCGTTGAACTCACCGGCGCCTGGACCGGCGGGGCCTTGGCCTGCGGCATGATCTCCTTAAAGGGCACCTGCGTGGGCAAGGCCATGAGCCAAATCCTGGCCAAGCAGGGGCACGCCGCCTTTTGGTTTTTCGAAAAGGGCGAGCTCAAGCCGGTGAACGACATGGACGAGGTGCTCGGCACCATGGGCGCCGAGGACGTGCTCATCAAGGGAGCCAACGCCTTGGACAACCACGGCAACGTGGGGGTGCTCTTGGGCGTGGAGACCGGAGGGCTCATGGGCAAGGCTCTGGGCTACGTCATGGCTCGGGGCATCCACTGCATTTTGCCCGGCGGCCTGGAGAAGACGGTCATGGGCTCCATCGTGGACACCGCTCGGGAGATGGGCACCCGCAGGGTGGACTTCACCACCGGCATGCCCGTGGGCCTGGTGCCCGTGGCCGGGGCCCGCTTCAGCGAGATCGAGGCCCTGCATCAGCTTACCGGGGTCCAGGTTTTCCATGCCGCCTCGGGCGGCTCGGCCGGGGCCGAGGGATCGGTGGTGCTTCTGGCCAAGGGTGAGCGCGACCAGGTGGAGCGCACCATCGAGCTGTACAAGGCCATGCGCCAGGACACCCGCTTTGACGAGCTGACCACCGAGCCGTCCATCTGCGCCGAGCACAAGTGGGCTCCCTGCGCCCTGCACAATTTCCTGTATGCTGAAAACGTGAAGAAGGGCGTGTAGCGCCCGGCCCATGGGGTCCAGTCTGATTATCACGCTGGCGGCCCGGTGAACCGCTATGTAGCCTTCGCCCTGGGCATGGGCCCCACCCTGGGCATTATCTTCATGAATTTGCCCCCGGCCATGGAGCCGCTCATCGCGGTCTATGGTTGCTCCTACACCGGATTCTCGGTTATCGTCAGCGCCCTGTTCTGGGCCTACACCCTGATGCAGGTGCCCGGCGGCCTGATCCTGGACCGCCTGGGCCTGAAGCGCACCCTGCTAATTTGCCTCAGCACCCTGGTGGTGGCCGACCTGCTGCCCGCCCTTTACCCCAGCTGGGGTCTGGCCGTGGTGGGTCGCCTGCTCACCGGCATGGGCGCGGGCCTGGTGTTCGTCACCCCCATGAAGATGATGGCCCTTTACGCCCCACCCGGGCGGGCCGGAATCTTCCAGGCTTTTTACGGGGCCCTGGTGCCGGTGGGCAGCGTGTTGGCCTATCTGGTGGTGCCCGTCCTGGTGCCCTTTGGCTGGCAATGGGCCTTCGTGGTGGCGGCACTATGCTGGCTGCCACTGCTGGCTGCGGTGCCCGCCCTGAAACTGCCCCGCCGGGAGGCCGCCCCGCAGCGCCGCCTGGAGTTGGGCCGCATCGCGCGGGACGCCCGGGTGTGGGTGCTGGGCATTTATTTGGCCCTGTCCTTCGGCTCGGGCATCACCATGGCCATCTGGGTGCCCACCCTGCTGGCCGATGTTTTGCCCGGCAAGACCGCCGCCCAACTGGCCTGGAGTGGGGCCCTGATTATGGGGCTCAGTTTCGCGGGGCGCTTGTCCGGCGGGCTGGTGCTGTTTCGCCTATCCGCCTATTGGGTGGCCGGAGGCACCATCGGTTTACTGTGCCTGCTGTTCTTGGGGCTGAGCCTGGGCGGCCTTCCGCCCGCAGTCACCCTGGGCCTGGCTTTGGCGGCCACCGGCTGCGGGGCCTTGAACTTCGGCTCGCTGTTTCAGTTGGCCGGAAAGATCGCCCCGCCGGAGCGCCTGGGCGGACTCATCGGCTCCATAAATTTCCTGGCCAATTTGGGGGCTGGGCTGATGATCCTGTTCTTCGGCATGCTCAAAGATTACGCCGGTGATTTCTCCTGGGGATTTTTGGCCTTGGCCGCCATCAGCCTGGTGATGCTCATCCCCGGCCAGCTCGCCCTGAAAAACCTGCGCTGAAAAAAAAAACGGCCCCCGCCGAAGCAGGGGCCGCCGGTATGTTGATCTTTGCCTGCTATTCAGAGCGGTGGCGGATGATGGCGCCCTTGTCCGCCGATTCGGCCAGGCGGGCGTAAAGGGCCAGGTAGCCGCTGGTAAATTTGGGGGCCGGGGCTTTCCAGTCAGCTTTACGCTGGGCCAGTTCCTCGTCGCTCACCTGTAGTTGCAGCTTGCCCGCCGGGATGTCGATGAGGATGTCATCGCCGTCCTTGACCAGGGCCAAGGGGCCGCCCTCGGCCGCCTCGGGAGAGACATGGCCCACGAAGCAGCCGTTGTTGGTGCCCGAGAAGCGGCCGTCGGTGACCACCGCCGTGTTCAGGGCCAGGCCCTTGCCGTACAAGAGCTTCATGGCCTTGTACATCTCGCGCATGCCCGGCCCACCCTTGGGCCCTTCGTAGCGGATCACCACCACTTCGCCCGGCTTCACCTCGTTGTCCAAGATGGCCTGGTTGGCCGCCTCCTCGGAGTCGAAGCAGTGGGCCTTGCCCGTGAACACCCGCATCTCCGGTTTGATGGCCGCCGGTTTGGTGATGCCGGTGTTGGGAGCCAGGTTGCCCCGCAGCACGGCCAGGCCGCCGCCCACGCCCCAGGGGTCTTCCATGGTGCGGATCATGGCCGGGTTTTTCACCTGAGCCGTGGCCACGTTTTCGGCCACGCTCTTACCGCTGACCGTGAGGGCCGCGCCGTCCAGCAGGGGCAGGATCTGCTTCATCACCGCGGGCACCCCGCCCGCCTGGTGAAAGTCCGGCACGTTGTCCGGAGCGGCCGGGTTCATTTTGGCCACGTGGGGGGTTTCCTTGGACAGGCGCTCGATCTGGTCCATGCTCAGTTCGTAGCCCGCCTCGTAGGCCACCGCCGGAAGGTGGAGCACCGCGTTGGTGGAGCCGCCGATGGCGTTGTTCACCCGCACCGCGTTGGCCAGGCTGGCCGGGGTGATAATCTTGCGGGCGGTGAGGTTTTCCTCCACCATCTCCACGATGCGCCGCCCGGATTCCTGGGCCGCGCGCAGGCGGTCGGCGAAAAAGGCGGGGATGGTGGCGGTGCCGGGCAGGGACATGCCCAGGGCCTCGGCCAGGCAGCACATGGTGTTGGCCGTGCCCAGGAAGGAGCAGGACCCGCAGGTGGGCCCGGCGCAATCCTCCAGGCGGCGGTAATCCTCCTCGGTGATCTTGCCGTCGCTGAGCATGGCCAGACCCTCAGTGAGGGAGGTGATGTCGCTGGGCCGGCCGTCGAACTCACAGCCTCCGGCCATGGGCCCGCCCACCACCATGATGGCCGGTAGGTCCAGGCGGGCGGCGGCCATGAGCATGCCCGGCACGATCTTGTCGCAGGAGCAAAGCAGCACCACCGCGTCCAGGCGGTGGGCCTGCACCATCACCTCCACGTCGTTGGCGATGAGGTCGCGGCTGGGCAGGATGTAGTGCATGCCCTGGTTGCCGTTGGCAATGCCGTCGCAGGCGGCGATGACCCCGAACTCCACCGGGGTGCCTCCGGCCTGGCGGATGCCCTGCTGCACGTACTCCGATACCTGCCGCAGGTTGTAGTGGCCCGGCACCACCCGGTTCCAGGAGTTGGCCACCCCGATCATGGGGCGCTCCAGGTCATAGTCGCTGTAGCCCATGGACTTGTACAGGGAACGGTTCATGGCCCACTCGGGCCGTTCCAGGATTTTTTGGCTGCGCCGTTTCATCGTGTGTTGCTCCCGTTGGCCCTAGGCGATGCCCAACATGTTTTTGACCTGCTCCACCTTTTGTTCCAGGTTGGCCTGGCGGCCGATCATGATGCGCTGGGCGGTGGGCGGCCCGGCTCCGTGCATGGACTCCACCAGATAGCCCACCGCTCCGGCCCCCACCACCAGGTTCTCGATGAGGCGCAGGACCTTCATGCGGTCCACCACCGGGTAGTTGGGGTTGGCGGCCAGGTACTTCTTGATATAGGGGCCGGTAACCGGGTCGTTCAGGTCCGCCGCCGAGGGCATGGTGCCCAAGAGGCCGCCCGCCACGTCGGTGGCCAGGCGGGCCAGCTCGTAGGGGAAGCGGGTCACGTTGAGCTTGCACACGTTGGCCAGCAGCAGGTTGACCAGGTAGTTGCCCGAGGCGGTGGGCGCGCCCATGGCCGAGCAGGCTATGCCGCAGGAAAAGATGGTCTCGTTTAGGTGGATCATGTCCACGATCTTTTCCCGGATGTGGCTGGCTTTTGCCACGCCGTTCATCTGGGCGATGAGGGCGGTGGCCCCGATGAGGGCGTCGCCCACCCCCACCTTGCAGCCGCCGTAGCTCTGGCGGTGGTAGGAGGCGAAACGCTCCACCAGGGTGCCCGAGAAATCCACCTCGCCGTCCAGGAACACCCGCTCGCCCGGCACGAACACGTCCTCGAAGACGGTCATCACCTCCTGGCCGCCGAAGCTGTTGCCCACGTCCAGGGGATCGGCCTCCAGCTTGCGGGTGTCGCTGGCCTGGCGGCCGTAGATGTAGCGCACGCCCTTTTCATTGGTGGGCACCGCGCAGCACACCGCCCAGGCCTCTTCGCCGGGCCGCATGGTCAGGGTGGGCATAACCAGAATTTCGTGGGAGTTGAGCATGCCGGTCTGGTGCAGCTTGGCCCCGCTGATGACGATGCCGCCCTCGCGGCGCTCCTTGACCCTCAGGAACAGGTCCGGGTCCACCTGGTCCTTGGGCCGCTTGCCCCGGTCGCCCTTGGGGTCGGTCATGGCTCCGTCCACCACCAGGTCGTTGGTTTGCACCCAGGCCCAGTATTCCTTGAAGCGCTGGTGATAGTCGGTGCCGTGCTCCTGGTCGCAGTCGTAGGTGGTGCTGAATATGGCATTGGCCGCGTCCAGGCCCACGCAGCGCTGGAAACAGCAGGCGGTGCTGATGCCACAGTAGCGCTGCATCTTGACCTTGTTCACCAAATCCTCGGTGCTCTGGTGCAGGTGGGTGAAGCGGTTGATCTCCTGCTTGCACAGGGAGGATTCCACGCAAAACAGATCCTGGGTGGCGGGATCGTGGGCTGCGTCAAAGGTGAAGGCCACCGCCTTTTGGGAAGGCTTGACCAGACCGTGCCGGCCAAGGTCGCCGGATTTGTGGCCCATCATGTGGGCCTCCAGCTTCAAGTCCGCCACGGATTTCAGGTATTCGTCGCCTGTCTTCAAAGCCATGAGTACTCCTCGGTTCCCCCTGGTTTGCTGGGTTCGCACCGGCTGGTTGTTGTAGGCCTCGCGCCTGGCCCCATGCCTTGATCCGCTTTGCGGCGCGCCAATTGCTGCGGCGGGTTATCCGCCTGGCCGGTGCTGGGAACAACCGGTGTTTTTCCGGTTTGTTGTTTGCGATTTAATCTTAGCTCCGGGGCAGGCAAAGAACAACAATCAATTGACTTTTGCGGTGCGTTTTTTTAGGGTTTTATAGGATGTTTTGCTCCGGTTTATTGGTCAGATACTTGTTCCAAATGGCGAGGCAAAACCTCCGGGAGATATCTTTTCAAATCACGGAACAAAACCCCGGCAGCGGGCGCGCGGTAGCGGCCGGGAGCCACCAAAAAATGAAACCCGGCGACCAAAGCGCCGGCAAACGGCGGGCCCCGCCACCCCAGGAGGATCGAATTGAAATCTGGAACAGACATCCACCACTTAAAGGTAGGGCAAGCCTACAGCAAGGATGTGGCCATAAGCGGGGAGCGGGTGGAGTTGTTCGCCCGGGCCAGCGGGGACACCAACCCCCTGCACCTGGACGAGGAGTTCGCCCGTGGCACCCGTTTCGGTCAAAGAGTGGCCCACGGCATGCTCACCGGCGGCATTATCGGGGGCATCCTGGGCACCGAGTTTCCAGGCTTTGGAACGATATATCTTTCCCAGGAAATAAAATTTATGCGTCCGGTATTTATCGACGATATCTTAACGATAAAAATTGAAGTAATAGAGGTTATTAAAGATAAAAATAGGCTGGTATTATCCACGGAAGTAACTAATCAGCGTGACGAAAAAGTGGCCACGGGAACCGCCATGGTGATGCCGCCGGTGCAGGAGCCTAGCTAGGCGTCCTCAAGGGCCGGACCCACAACGGGCCTTAGATAAGCGCGCCCGCGGGAGGCCGTTAGCCTCCCGCGGGCGCTTGTCGTGCGGGATTAATCCAGGGCCAGGGTGAGGCCCACGGTGGTGAAGGGGCAACGCGCGCCCAGGCGGTTGCGCAGCACCTGCTGGGCCAGGGCTCCGGTGCAATGCATAGGCAGCACCAGGCCCGGATTTTCTTCCACCAGGCCCGCTACCACGTCCTCAAGCTGCTCGGCGTCCAGGAAATTCAGATGCAGCCCGCCCGCCAGGGCGTACAGGGGCACGCCGGGGCATATGGCCCGGGCCGCGGCGATGGTGTTGAATACCCCCGCGTGGCAGCAGCCGGTGACCACCACCAGGCCGCGCCCGGCCAGGTTGATCACCAGGGCCTGATCGTCTTCCAGGGAGTCGGGCTGCCACTCGCCGTCCTGGCGGCGCAGGCCGCCGGGCCAGAGCACGTCGCGCGGGCTTTGGCGGGGTATGCCTCCGCTCACCCACAGGCCCGGTCCCAGTTGGGTGGGCCCCTCGGCCAGGATGGGCGCTTGCCCCAGCCATGTGGCGGTTTCGTTCTTTTCCAGGAGCCAGGGCCCGGCCACGCCGCCTCCGGCCTGGCGCACTCCCCGTTCGCCGAAGGAGCGGGGATGAGTGACCAGAGGGGTGTGCAGGTTGTACTTGGCGGCCAGGTAGGACAGGCCGCCGTAGTGATCGATGTGGCCGTGACTGAGCACCAGGTAGTCGGCCCGGGTGGGGTCTATGCCCAAGATATCCAGGTTGTGGGGCAGGATGGTGCCGCCCCGCCCAAAGTCGTAGAGGATGCGGGTGGTTTCTCCGTCGGGGCCCTCCACCTCCAGCCAGGAGGAAAAGCCCTGGGCCGCCAGCAGCATGGACTTGGGGCCCGGCTGGGGATAGTGCAGGGGCCCTTGGCTGGGCAGAAAGACGTCCACGTTGTTGTCGACCACCACGGTGAAGCTCAGGCGCAGTGCTTGCTCGGCGGGCATGGTGTTGCTCCCTGCAAAGACCGGGGCGAACCTGGACGGACCAGGCCCGCCCCGAATTGGTGCGGCTTTTTAAGGGCTACTTGATCCAGCCCTTTTCCTTGTAGTACTTGATGGCGCCCGGGTGCATGGGGATGCCGATGTCCTTGGCCATATCCTCGCGCTTGCCCAGGCGCATGGCCTTGATCATCTTGCCGTAGCGGTCGAAGTTATGGTCGATGCTCTTGACGATGGCGTAGGCCACCTCGTCGGGCATGTCCTTGTTGGCGATGACCGTCACGTTGGCGATGATGCCGGGCAGTTCGTAGTCGATGCCGGGGTAGCAGCCCTTGGGCAGGGTGTAGGGCTCCAGGCCCTTGTGCTTCTTGACCAGTGCGGCGATGACCTCCTTGGACAGAGGCAGCATCTTGATCTTGCGCTGGCTGCCCGCGTTGACGATGGGCGGGGCGGGGTAGGCCATGGCACCGTAGAAGATGGCGTCGATGTGGCCGTCGATGAACTGCTTGCCCGCCTCGGCAAAGCTGAGGAAGCGGGTGTCGATGTCCTTGAAGCTCATGCCGTAGGCGCCCAGCACGTAGCGCGAAACCACCGAGATGGCGCTGCCCTTGGGGCCGGGGGTGACCTTCTTGCCCTTGAGCTGGGCGATGTTGTCGATGCCGGAGTCGGCGTTGACCACGATCTGGGTGGGCTCGGGGAAGATGACCGCCAGCTCACGGATGTTGGTGAGCTTGCCTTGCTTCTTGAAGTATTCGATGCCCTGCCAGGCTTCGGCGGCGGTGGTGGAGAAGCTGAACGCGGCGTTGATTTTGCCGGCGTTGGTGGCGATGACGTTGGCCGCCCCGCCGATGGGCATGGTGGAGCCTTTAAGCTTGGGGTTGGCCTTGATGGTGTCTTCCACCATGGCCGTGCCCAAGGCCTGCCACACGCCTCCGGCCGGGGCGGTGCCCCAACGGATGTCGTAGGCCTCCGCGCTCTGCGCTCCTATGCTAAATACACCCATGGCCAGGAGCAGGCTCAGGGCCAGGCTGGTTGCCAACCATTTTTTCGCTGCCATGACGGCCTCCTTACTATTCGGGAATGACGGTTAGGGGGGATTTTTTTCTCCGGTAAAGCTGCCAAAACACCAGCAGGGCCAACAGGGCCAGCCCGGCCAGGCTGTAGGCCTTCACCGGCATGATCAACAAAATACCGATGACAAAGGCCAGGCCGCGCTCGGGGACGTTGAGCTTGCCCAGCAGATAGCCAACTCCGGCCACCGCGAAGCAGCCCGCGCCCAAAATGGCGGTGCTCATGTCCAGGATCATCTTGCCGATGGGGCCTTCCAGCAAGAGGCTTTGCTCATAGGCGAACATGAAGGGCACCACAAAGGCCACGATGCCTATGCGGGTTGCGGTCCAGCCTGTTTTCCACCCGTCGGCCCCGGCTATGGCCGCGGCGGTGAAGGCCGCGGCGGCCACCGGCGGGGATATGAGCGACAGGCAGGAGAAGTAGAAGGCGAACAAGTGGGCCACATGAGCCGGCAGGCCCAGGGCCATCAGGGCCGGGATGACCGTGGCCACCTGCACGATATAGGCCGGGGTGGTGGGCATGCCCGCGCCCAGGATCAGGGCGATGATCATGGCCATGAACAAGCCCAGCAGGAGGTGGCCTCCGGCCAGGTCCACGAAGGCGGTGCCCAGGCGGTTGCCCAGGCCGGTTAGGTCCACGCTGCCCACGATGATGCCCGCAGCGGCGGTGGATATGGTCACGATGAGCATGCCCTTGCAGCCAGCCTCCAGGGCGTCCAGGATGCCCGCCGGGTTCAGGCGGGTGGTTTCGCGGAACTGGCAGATGACCAGGGCCGATATCACCCCCACGCCGCCGGCCAGGCTGGGGGTGTAGCCCGCCACCAGCATGTAGATCAGCATCCCCAGGGGTATGAGCATGTGGCCGTAGTCGCGCATGGTCTGGCCGGGGGTGATGTCCACCTTTAGCTTGGCCAGACGGTGCTTGCGGGCCTCCAAGTCCACGGTGATGAATACGCTGATGAAGTAGAGCACCGCCGGGAACAGGGCGTAGTAGATTATTTTGGAGTAGGGGATGCCCGAAAAGGCGCTCATCACGAAGGCCGCCGCGCCCATGACCGGGGGCATGAGCTGCCCGCCGGTGGAGGCCACTGCTTCCACCGCGCCAGCGAACTCGGGGCGGTAGCCGGCCCGTTTCATCATGGGGATGGTCACCACTCCGGTGGTGGCCACGTTGGCCGCGCCGCTGCCGGTGATGGTGCCCATGAGCGCGCTGGCCACCACGGCCACCTTGGCCGGGCCGCCCACCATGTTGCCGGTGAGGGTGGTGGCCAGGTTGCTGAACAGCTTGGCCCCGCCGCTATGCAAAAGCACCGCGCCGAAGATCACGAAAAGGGCGATCTCCGTGGCCGACACTCCCAGGGGTATGCCGAAGATGCCGCCCAGGGAGAGGTAGTTGAAGTCCACCATGTCGCTGAAGGTCAGCGGCGTGGTGTGAAAGGCCCCCCAGAGATAGGGCCCCACAAAGGGGTAGATGAGAAAGGCCAGCACCACGAAGAACAGGCCCTTGTTGAACATGCGCCGGGTGGCTTCCAGCACGATGATCACCATGCCGATGCCCAGGATCATTTCCCAGGCCGAGAGCTTGGTGATGAGCGGGAAACGCTCCTCGGTGACCCAGTCGTAGTTGACAATCAGATAGGCCGTGGCCACCACGGAGAAGGCCAGGAACAGCCAGTCCAGCCAGGAGGGGCCGGACTTGCCCTTTTTGAGAATTAGGCCGGGACGCACCAAAAACAGCAGGATAAGGCCCAGGCCCAGGTGAATAGCCCGCTGAATAATGGCGTCAAAGGAGCCGAACACGGCGGTGTATATCTGAAACACCGCCAACACCAGGGCCACCAAGGTGGCGCACTTGGCCTGCCAAGTTTTGGTTCCCCAAAACTCCCGCCAGCTTTTGCGCTGCTCACTCACGCGTTGCCATCCCTTTGCTCCCGCCGGCGGCGGTTTAGAATCTGCCAAAGCGTTTCCGAGGAAACCGGGTTGCGATAGGTGTATTCGCCCAGGGCGGCGGCCACCGCGTTGTGCACCGCCGGGGGGGTGGGCAGCAGGGCGGGTTCGGCCACCCCCTTGGCCCCGTAGGGGCCGGTGGGTTCGGGTTCCTCCACCACCCGCACCACCACCTCGGGGGCGGGCCAGGCGTGGGGGAGCTTGTAGTCCAGGAAGTGGGGGTTGGTGATGCGCCCCTTGTCCAGGAGCACCTCTTCGCTGAGCGCATAGCCCAGGCCCATCATGGCCGCGCCCTGGATCTGGGCGGTCAGGTTCACCGGGTGGATCACCTTGCCCACGTCGTGGCAGGCCACCAGGCGCAGCACCTCGACGCGGCCGGTGAGCTTTTCCACCGCCACCTGGGCGGCGTGCACCGCGAAGGCGTAGGTGGCGTAGGGTGCGCCCTGGCCGGTTTCCGGGTCCAGCTTGCGGGTGGGCGGGTCGAAGCTGCCCTCCGCCTCCAGGGGCTGAGTTAGCAAACGCCCCGCCGCCTGGGCCAGGGAGAGGCTTTCGCCTGCAATGCCGAGGCAACCGTCTTGCCAGCTAACGTTCTGGGAGCCCGTGGCCTCTTTGGCCAGTTCCACCAAGCGCTCGCGCATCAAGGCTCCGGCCCGCTTGACCGCGCTGCCCACCACGTAGGTGAGGCGGCTGGCGGTGGAGGTGCCGCTGTTGGGGCAGGCCGCGGTGTCCCCGGCCAATATCTCCACCTGCTCGGGCTCCAGGCCCAATTCCTGGGCCGCGATCATGCACATGGTGGTGGAGGCCCCCTGGCCGCCGTCGCCGGTGCCCACCCTGAGGCTCACCGAGCCGTCGGGGCTGAGGATGATGCGGGCCACGCCGGGGTTGGGCAGGCCGGTGAGGCCGATGCCGTAGTGGGTGGCCCCCATGCCCCAGGCCACCAGCCAGTCGGGGTCGTTCTCCCGGGGGTGGGGGGGCAACTCCTTCTTGGCTTCCTCCACCTGCTCCAGGCACTTGGTCATGCCCACCGAGGCGGTCAGCTCCTGACCGGCGGCGGTGCTGTCGCCGGGCTTTAGGAAGTTGAGGCGCCTTATCTCGGCCGGGGTCTTGCCGCAGGCTGCGGCCAAGAGGTCCATCTGGCACTCGTGGGCGATGGCCACCTGGGGCACCCCGAAGCCGCGCATGGCCCCGCACACCGGGTTGTTGGTGTAGGCCAGGCGGGCGTGCACCTCAACGTTGGGCACGTTGTAGGGCCCGGCGCAATGTACCACCGAGCGGGTGATGATGGAGGGGCCGTAGGAGGCGTAGCAGCCGGTGTCGGCCAGGATCTCGGTCTTCACCGCCTTCAGGCGGCCTTCGGCCGTGGCCCCGGTGGTCATGGTGACCACCATGGGATGGCGCTTGGTGCTTACCTGGAAGGACTCCTCGCGGCTGTAGGTCATGCGCGCCGGGCGGCCGGTGAAAAAGGTGGCCATGGCGCAGTAGTATCCCGGCGAGAGGCACTGTTTGTCCCCGAAGTAGCCGCCCATGGTGGCGCAGATGATGCGCAGGCGCTCGGGCGGCAGGCCCAGCACCCGGCCCAGCTCGCCCTGCTCGAAGTGGGCGTGCTTGGTGGGCAGCTTGACCACCAACACCTCGCCCTCCCACCAGGACAGCCCGGCCTCGGGCTCCAAATAGGCGTGCTCCATCATCTGGGTGCGGTAGGTGCGCTCGATGACGATGTCGCAGTTTTCCAGGGCGGAGGCCCCCTCTCCCTTGAGTAGGTTGCGCGTGAACACCAGGTTGTCTTCGCCGTTGATCACCGGCGCGCCGGGCTCTAGGGAGTCCTCAGGGGTGAAGATGCCGGGCAGTTTCACGAAGTGGGGCTTGATAAGCTCGGCGGCGGCCTGGGCCTCATGCAGGGTCTCGGCGGCCACCAGGGCCAGGGGGTCGCCCACCCGGCGCACCTTGTCAAAGCACATCACCGGCTCGTCCTTGATGCGCGGCCCCACCAGGAGTTCGCCGGGGATGTCGGCGGCGGTCCATACCCCCACCACGCCGGGGGCGGCCTTGGCCGCGGCGAGATCGATGCCCTTCAACTCGGCGTGGGGCTCGCGGGAGCGGGCCACGGCCAGGTGCAAAGCGCCCTCGGGCTGATGGTCTCCGGCGTAGCGGACCTTGCCGGTCACCTTGTCCCAGGCGTCGGGTTTGAGCACTGAGCGGCCGATGCTGTCCACGGCCATCAGCTCTTCTCCTCGCCAGGGCGATAGATGGTTTCTTTTTTGATCCCGCCGGGCACCTTGGCCACCGCCGCCGAGGAGGCGCTGCCGGTTATCACCAGGGGGCTTTTTTCCTTATAAAAATAGACGCCGCAATAGGGGCAGTGCAGCTCCACGGGAAGGGAGTAGAGTAGCATGTCCGCGTAGTACTCGCGGCCACAGGAGGGACAGGTCACGCTGAAGATGTCCATCTCAACCCTCCAAATAATCGTCGAGGTTAAGGTTTTGGCGCAGCTCCTGGGGGACCTCCCCCCGGCGGGGGAAGGGGCGATCCAGGGGCCGGGTGGCGTCGATGACCATGCCCGAGGTCTTGATTTCGTGGCGCAGGCTGGGGTCCAGCACCTGGCCTTGCAGGTTCCGGAGGATGCTGAGGTCCTGGTCGGCCTGCACCCGGCTGGAGAAGGCCCACATCACCTGGGTGAGGTCCTCGGGGTCCACGTCGTCGTCCACCACGATCACGTGCTTGATGAAGTTACTGGCGCTGATGGCCGCCAGGGCGGCGCGCATGGGCTCGCCCTCGGTCTTCTTGGCCAGGCTGATGATCAGGTTGAAGGGCCCGCCCGAGCCCACCCAGCAGGTCTTGACCACGCCGGGCACCGCCTGCTTGGCCCGCTGGTAGATGCTGGCCTCGATGGGCAGGTGGGCGTTCATGTGTTCGCTGTAGCAGGGGAAGATGTCGATGATGGTGGGGCGAGCCTTGCCGTAGACCGCGCTGATCTCCACCACCCAGGACAGACGCTGGGGACCGGCGTAGCCGGTGAACTCGCCGAAGGGGCCTTCCACGCAGCGCTTGCCCGCCAGGATGCGGCCCTCCAACACCAGCTCGGCCTCGGCCGGGACCAAAAGCCCCTCGCCGAAGCTCAGCGAGGGGATAAGCTCCAAAGGCTCGCCCATGACCCCGCCGGCCACGGCGTATTCGTCGGCGTCCAGGGGGGTCAAGAGGGCTCCGGTTAGGTGGAAGGCCGGGTGATGGCCCAGCACCACCGCGATGGGCAGGTCGCGCCCCGCCGCCTCGGCCTCGGCGAAGTAGGAGGAGAGGTGGCGCGGGGACATGTAGATGGCCAGGTGGTTGGGGTCCAAATACTGCATGCGGTTCCAGGAGACGTTGTAGCGCCCCTGGGGAGTCCTGCTCACCACGATGGGGGTGAAGTAGGGACCGCCGTCCAGCTCGGTGTGGCGGATCAGGGGCAGACGGGTGAGGTCCACCGCCTGGCCCTGCTGCACCCAGTGGCGCACTGGGGCCTGGTCCGGCTCCACGATGATCGGCTCCAGGCTGCGGCCGCTCAGCTCCAGCATGCGCTCCATGAGCGGCATGCGCTGGTCGGTGTCCATGCCCAGGGCCAGGGCGATTTTCTTGAAGGTGCCAAAGGTGTTGTTGAGGATGCGGCAGTTGGTGGGGCGGCCCTGAAGGTCGCGCACCTGCTCGAAGAGCACCGCCGGGTAGCGCTTCTGGTGCTCCAAGGCGTCCACCACCGCAGCGCTTTCAAAGGCGGCGGGCTCCACCGGGCGGCGCACCGTCACCAATTCCTGCGGCGCTTCGGCGGCCAGCCGATCCAGCCAAGACGTGAGGTTCATTGCCATTGGGCTAAAGCTTTCCTTATTTCCAGAAGGTGGCCATCTGGGTCACATGGCGGGCCATGGCCTCCTGGGCCTTGAGGGGGTCTCCCCGGCGCACCGCCTCGAAGATCTCGATGTGCCCGTCTATGCCCAGGTTGCGGTGTTCGGGGGGCAGGCGGCGCCCGCGCACGTTGGTGTAGAGCAGGGGGACCAGGGCCCGCGATATTAAATTGAGCACTGGGTTGCCGCAGGCATCGGCCAGGGCCAGGTGAAAGTCCAGGTCGTGGATGCTGCGCGGCAGGTCCTGCTCCACCACCTGTTGGTATTGGGTGATGGTCTCTTCCAGGCGGGCCACGTCCTGGGCCGTGGCCAATTGGGCCGCCTGGCGGGCCACGTGGGGCTCGATGATCAGGCGGGCCTGGGTGAGGTCGGCGATGCTGGCCTGGCCCAGGCGCAGCATCAGGGTGAGGGCCTCGCCCACCGGCTCTGGGCTGGGCTCACAGACGAACACCCCCCCGCCGGCCCCCCGGCGGCTGGTGAGAAGGCCCATCTGCTGGAGGCTGATCATGGCCTCGCGCACCGGCACCTTGCTCACCCCCAACTGGCGGGCCAACTCGTTTTCGGTGGGCAAGCGGTCCCCCACTTTGAGTTCCCCGGCCAGGATCAGGTTGGTTATCTGCTCCCGCACGCCGTCGGAAACCCGGCCCTGCTTGACGCTTTCCAAAGATATATTGGCGGTCAATGTCTCATCCCATTCCTTATAGCCGTCGCCTGTGCTTCAGCGGTGCGCTCCAAGCGCCGGATATAGTGATTAGACGATAAACCTAATATTAGGTTTTTATAGATTAGATTAGAGGATGCTTTTGGGTCAATAAGCAATATTGTAATAGTTCGGTAGGCTTTTTGGAACGATTTGATGCCTCGGCGAGGCATCAAAATAGGGCCGCCCCTGATGGGACGGCCCGAAATATCTAGAAAAAAGCGGTCTAGTTAGCTGGGGAACACCGTGTAGCGGCCGTAGGGCACAAAAGCTACCTTGGCGTCGGGGCCGTGTTTTTCCATGGCCTTGTCGAACGCTTCCTGCAGGTCGGCGCCGACATTGAGGCCCACGCCTTTGGCCATTTCCAGGTTCTCTTCCATGGTCACCACCTGCACGTCGCGCTGCATCAGGGCCCGGTACAGGGGATACCAGATGCAACCGGCCCACAACTCGCGCTCGCCCTTGACCAGGGCGGTGAGGGCTTTGACGTGGTTCTCCTCGGTGGCGGGCATGTATTCCTGCATCAGGTCCATGAGGGCGAAGCCGGGCCAGTCGCCGTAGCCGGGGCAGGGGCTGCAGAAGATGATGCTGCTGTCGTCGTGGGTCAGGGGCAACACGTTGACGATGGCCCAGTTGGTGTGGAAGAAGAGGTGGTTGGTGGGGGCGGTGGAACCGGCGATCACGATGTCCGGCTGCTCTACGGGCACGAACTTGTAGATGCCGTCATAGAAGGACACCGCCGCCATGTGCGACTCCACCGGGTCACCGGCGTTCACGTAGATGATGTCCCAGTTGTTGGCCACCACCACGTTGATACCCACGTCCACGCCCACGATGTCCAGGGCCTCGTACTTGTCCTGCTGCATGCGGCAGTAGTTGTTGCCGGGCAGGCAGTCCGGGGCCAGGCTCATGATGTGGTTGCTCTCGATGGTGTCGTTGCCCGACACCGCCGGGATGATCATGCCCGAACCGCCGTAGCCCCACAGGGTGGCCTGGGTGGTGCTGATGGTGATGATTACATCGGCCTCGGCCACCGACTTGAGCACCCACAGGGGGGTTCCCGCCGAGGTGGTGCCCATGTACACGTAGTTGTCGGGGTTGCTTACGTCGTTGCACTCCACCGCCACGCCCTTGGACATGACCTCCGGGCCCAATTTGTCGGCGATCTCCTCGGGGGACAGGGGTGGGACCTTGCCGCAGCCGATGGCGATGCTGGCGGTGCCCTCCACCGCTTGAACCATGTCCAGCAGGGTGGGCAGGAAAAGCTTGGCCTGGGCGGCGCGGAACTGGTTCTCGGTGATGATGCACACCTTGCAGCCCTGGGTCAGCAACTGGGAGAGCTTCTTGCCTCCCACCGGGTTCTCCAAGGCCTGGAGCATGCTGGCGATGGGATCGGCCAGGGCCGGGGGCTCCTGGGCCTCGTAGGTGGTCAGGTTCTTGTCCGGAACTTCAAGCTCCAGAACTACTCCGAGTTCCTCGGCCGTTTCATACGGCACTTTTATAAGGGCCATGTGCTGTGCTCCATGTTTTTGAGGTTCAACGGGCGCCCTCCTTCTTGGCCGGCGCCGCATGGCGTAGTCGCTATTGATGTTTTTATACTATCAAATCGACGAACGCGCCAAATCCTCAAATCCTCGTGGGCAGGCAAATTTTTTCCACCAGGGACGACCTGGCCCCGCCCCAGGCGCGAGAGCGCCGCGGCGTCCCGGCCCAGGGCCGGGACGCCGCGGCTTGAGGGGTTACTGCACCAGGAAGGGCTGGCCCACGCTGTTGATGCCGCGGGCGCCCAGGTACGGGGTGGTCCAACGGCCCATGTCGGCGATGATCTTGGCCACCACGCCGGGGCCGTCCTTGACGATCTCGCCGATGTACATGGGTTGCACCATGTCGTGGTTGGCGTCCAACTCCACCGAACCGCGCGGGCTGTCCAGCTTCATGTACTCCAGGGCCTTGACGATCTTGGCCGAGTCGGTGTCGCCGCCGGTCTTGGCCACGGACTTGAGGATCATCTGGCCGGCATCGTAGCCGTGCACCGAGCTCATGGACACCGACACGTTGGGGTCGTTCTTGGTGAACTTGTCGTAGGCCTTGACGAACTCCTTGTTCACCGGGTTGTCCAGGGTGATGGCCCAGTTGAAGCCGCAGTGCCAGCCCAGGGCCGCGTCTTTTTGGGCCATCAAGAGGTTGCGCTCAAAGAACCAGCCGGTGGTGGTCATCTTGACCTTTTTGTTCAGGCCGAACTGGGCCGCCTGGCGGCAGTAGTTCACCGCGTCGTTGCCCGCGAACCAACCGAAATAAACAGGCGCGCCGGATTGGGACAGCTTGGTCAGGTAGGGGGCATAGTCTTTTTCGTTGAGCGGAGGATAGGCCGAGCCCACGATCTTGCCGCCCTTGCCCCGGAAGGCCATGGTGAAGGCCCAGACCTCGTGGTGCCCGGCGGCGTAGTTGGCTCCGCCCACGAAGCACTGGTCGCCCAGGTTCTCCTTGACCCACAGGCCCGTGGGATGGGCGAATATCCAGTGGCTGATGGAGGAGCGGAACACATAGGGGCTGTAGAGGTTGCCGGCCAGCTCCACGTTGCCCGCGGTGGGGATGATCATGGGGACCTTCTTCTCGTTGGCGTAGTTGCGCATGGCCACGCACACCGCGCTGCTCACCGGCCCCACCAAAAAGTCCACCTTGTCCTTGTCCACCAGCTTGCGGGTCTTCGTCAGGCCCACGTTGGGCTTCATCTCCGAGTCTTCCTTGATGACCTCGAACTTGCGGCCCTTGTAGGCCCCGCCCGCCTGGTTCAGCGCCAGCTCCAGGCCGGCCACCACCCGGTCGCCGATGACCTTGTAGGCCCGGGAGAAGGGCAGCACCACCCCGATCTTGATGGGGCCCGAGCCCTTGGCCGCATAGGCGGGCGCGCCGCTCAAGAGGTTGCCGGCCATGCCGCTGATGGCCGCGGCTCCGGCCACGGTGGCCGTCTTTTTCAGGAAGCTTCTTCTGGTGACGTCCATTTTCTTTTCGTCCACGGGTCCCTCCTTTTTAATTGCTTATTAACCGGCCCCCGGAGATGCCTCCTGCCTGGGAAAAGCTCCAGGGGAATTTGCCTATGCCGGGCGCGCCCCTAAGCGGGGGCCTCGCACTGGGCCACCGTGGTGGACACGCCCAGGGTTTGGATCAAAATGTCCTCGTTGCAGGCCAGCTCCTGGGTGGTGCCGCTGAAGCGGATCTCGCCCTTTTCCAGGATGTAGTGCCGGTCGCAGGCGCTTAGGGCCATCTTCACGTTTTGCTCCGAGAGCAGGATGGTGATGCCGGTGGTCTTGATGTCCAGGATCAGGTCTCTCAGCTCCTGCACCACCAGGGGGGCCAGCCCCTCGCTGGGCTCGTCCATGAGCAAAATGGAGGTGTCGCCCAACAGGGCCCGGGCGATGGCCAGTATCTGACGCTGCCCTCCGCTGAGGCCCCGCACCTTTTGGTGGCGCTTTTCCCCCAGCATGGCGAAGCGGTCGTAGGCCTTTTGGATATGGGCGTTGGCGTCCTGGCCCCGCTGGGCCACCAGGGCCAGGCGCAGGTTCTCCTCCACGGTGAGCTTGGGGAACACCCCGCGCCCCTGAGGGCACAGGCGCACTCCCTGGCGGAACACGTCGTGGGGCTTGAGCTTGGTAAGCTCGACGTCTTGGTTCACCAGGATGGAGCCGCTGCGGGGCGGGGTGAGTTGCATCACCGTGCGCATGAGGGTGGTCTTGCCCGCCCCGTTGCGCCCGATCAGCGATACCGCCTCGCCCTTGGCCAGCTTCAGGTTCACCCCATGCAGCACGTGGCTGGGGCCGTAGTAGGTGTGCACATCACTCAGTTGCAACATGGCTACAGACCCCCCAGGTAAACACGCTGGACCTCTTGGTTGGCCTCGATTTCCTTGGGCGGCCCCTCGGCGATCTTCTCCCCATAGTGGATGACCAGGATGCTGTCGGAAACCTGCATCACGAACTCGATGTCGTGTTCGATGAGCACTATGGTCACCCGCTCCGAGAGCTTTTGGATCAGCTCGATCATAGACATGCTCTCAAAACGGCTCATGCCCGAGGTGGGCTCGTCCAGCATGAGCAAGGCCGGTTCAGTGGCCAGGGCCAGGCCGATCTCCAGCTTGCGCTGGTCGCCGTAGGAAAGCTCCTGGGCCAGGCGGCCGTGGTGCTCGGACAGGCCGGTCCACTCCAGCACCTCGTCGGTCTTTTCGGTGAGGCGGTCGGCCGGGGGCAGGCTCCGCCAGATGCTGGCGCGGCGCTCCAGGCGCGACTGCACGGCCAACTCCAGGTTTTGGCGCACGCTGAGCTTCAAGAAAAAGTTGTTGATCTGGAAGGAGCGGGCCAGGCCCAGGCGCGAGAGTTGATGGGGCTTGGCTCCGGTGACGTCCTTGTCCTGGAAGGACACCTTGCCTCCGTCGGGAGGGAAGCGCCCGGTGATGACGTTGAACAGGGTGGTCTTGCCCGCCCCGTTGGGGCCGATGATGGCCTTTAGCTCGCCCTGGCGCACCTCGAAGTTGAGGTGGTTGAGGATGCGCAGCTGGCTGAAGCTTTTGCTGAGGTCCTGCACGTTGAGCATGGCTATTTCCTCCTCCATCTGATCTTGGAGGCGATGCCCATGACGCCGCTGGGCGCGAAGATGATCATCAGCACGAAGAAGAAGCCGATGAAGATCATCCAGTTTTCGGTGAGTGAGCTTAGTTCGTCGCCCAGGAGGATGATGATGGCCCCGCCCAGCACCGGCCCCACCAGGGTGCCCATGCCTCCCAGCACGGACATGAGGATGAGGTCGCCGGACAGGCTCCAGTGCAGCATGCCCGGGGACACGAAGTCCTGGTAGGCCCCGAAGAGCACCCCGGCCACCGTGGCCAGGCACACCGAGATCATGTAGCTCTTGATCTTCATCTTGCGGATGTTGTAGCCCAGGTAGCTCACCCGCTCGTCGTTTTCGCGGATGGCCACCAGCACCTTGCCGAAGGGGCTGGCGATGACCCGCCTACAGACGAAGTAGGAGGCCACGAAGAAGCCCAGCACCAGGTAGTAGAAGCCGTAGGGCCGGGTGACCTCGGCGATCCACAGGCCGGGGATGCCGATGGTGGCCTTGGCTATGCTGATGCCGTTGTCGCCGCCGGTGATGGTGGTCATGTTGAAGGCGGCCAGATAGAAGAACTGGGCAAAGGCCAGGGAGAGGAAGACGAAGAAGATGTCTTTGGTCTGGGTGGAGAAGAAGCCCACGAACAGGCCCACGATGAGCGCGGCGGCCAGGGCCACCAGCAGCACCGGGGCCAGGTTGGTGCTCAGGTTGTTGATGGTGAAGGCGGCGGCGTAGCCCCCCAGGCCGAAGAACAGGGCGTGGCCCAGGCTGACCAGGCCGGTGTACCCGGCCAGGATGTCGAAGCCCAGGAGCATGATTCCGAAGATGAGGACCTTGGTGAACAGGTCCAGGTAGTAGTCGGAGAAAAGGGCCGGGGAGCCCAGGGGCAGCAGCACCAACAAGAGCAGCACCGCCGACAGATAGATTCGTTTTGCACCCAACATCATTGCTTCAGCCTCATTGCAACCCGCACGGTGAACTCCATGGCCCCTATTCCGTCTCCGGCACCAGGCCGGAGGGGCGGAACAGCAGGATGGCGGCCATGACGATGTAGATGGCGGCGTCGGCGAATCCGGTGAGGAACACCGCTCCCAGTTGGACCGCCTGGCCGATGATGAGGGCCCCGATCACCGCCCCGCGTATGCTGCCCAGGCCGCCCACGATGACCACGATGAAGGCGTCGATGATGATGTCCACTCCCATCTGGGGGTAGACGGTGCGCATGGGGGCCACCACCGCCCCGCCCACCGCGGCAAAGGCGGCGCAGACCACGAACACCACGGTGAACACCTTGCGGGTGTCGATGCCGTGGGCCTCCAGGGTCTCGATGTCCTCGGTGCCCGCCCGCACCACCACTCCCCAGCGGGTCTTGCTGATCAACAGCCAGATGGCTATGGCCAAGACCACGCTGAACAGCAGCACGAACAGGCGGTAGGTGGGGTAGTAGACCCCGAAAAGGTTGGTGGCTCCGGCCAGAAAGCCGGGCATCTCTATAGAGTAGATGTCGTTGCCCCAGATGAACTTGATGGCGTTCTGCACGATGAGGCTGATGCCGAAGGTGAGCAACAGGTGGTGCAGGGGCGGGCGGCCATAAAGGGGCCGCAGGGAGAAAAACTCGATGACAAAGGCCACGATGCCCACCGCGATGGGCGCGGCCAACAGGCCCAGCCAGAAGTTGCCGGTGAAGGCCACAACCGAGTAGCCGAAGTAGGCGCCCAGCATGTACAGCGAGCCGTGGGCGAAGTTGAGTACTTCCAGCATGCCGAAGATGACGGTCAGGCCGCCGGCCACCAGCATGAGGACCATGCCCAGGGTCAGGCCGTGCAAAACGGTTGTAATCAGGGTGGAGAAATCCATCAGTGCCGCCGCAATCTAAAGGTGTCGCTTGGGTCGGGGAGCGCAGTCGCCCCGGCCGTGTCCGTGTAACTCCCGCGGGTGTCATGGGAGCCGCCAGGCGCATGGGGGGTGGCTCGCTTCGGGCGGGCCGCCGCCCTGGGGCGCGCGCCTATGCAGGCGGTTGATGACACGTTGGGAACAGGCCCGCCTGGCCCGGCGGATATTCCGCCGAATATTCCAGACTCCGCAATCTATTCACCAGGTGAATAGTGCGGTTTTTTTATAAAGCAAACAAGAACGGCGGCGCAGACGGCGGAGGCAGCCGACGCCAAGGGCAATGGAGGAAAACAGCGTGGAGCGAGGTGCAAAGCCGGCGAAGTGCTGGGTGGGTTGATTAAATGGCGCCGGCGGAGCGCGAAAAACCAAGTAGTGTTTTAGCTGCCCTTAGTTAGTTTCATATAGCGAAACCAACGTTTCTTAAATTATGATAATAAAGTGACACCATTTGTGTCAAGGCCAAAGTAGCGCCGCCACTGGCGGCAGTGGCGGCGTCTTTTGAGGGGCTTTGGGACAGGCTCTCAGGCGCAGCGGGACAGGGCCGGGAGTTCCTCGCCCAGGTGCCTCTGGTGGTAAGCCGCCTCGCCTTCGGGGCCAAGGTAGCGGGACATGTACTTGCGGTCGGCCTCCAGCAGGTCGGCAGCCATGAGGCAGTCCAGGGCGTTGCCGAAAGCGGGGTCCACGTTCCAGGCCACGGCCTTGGCTGCCAGCTTGGTGTACTGTTTGATGAGGATGGGCAGGCCCCAGCCGCTGGGCTCGATGTCGCTGATCACCTCCGACAGCTCTTCCAGGTCTTCCACCCCGTGCAAGGTCTCCTGGGGATGCCTGGCGGCCGGGCGGGGCCACTGGGGCGGGCGGCGCGGCGCAGCCAGGCCGGCCAGGGGGGAGGCAAAGTGGCGGTCCAGGAACTCCTGGATGAGGCGGCGGGACAAGGGGCTGTAAAGCTTGGATATGCTCACCGGCCCCAGGATGTAGCGGTAGCGGGGCATGGCGGCGATGAGGCGGCCGATGCCCTTCCACAGCAGCAAAAGCCCGGAATAGGAGCGCTGGTACCTGGGATCCAGGAAGGAGCGCCCCAGCTCGATGGCCGGGGTGCAGCGGGCGAAGAACTGTGAGTCGTAGTCGAACAGGGTGCTGGTGTAGAGCCCGCGCACCCCCTGCTTGGCCAGGATCTCGTCCACCAAGCCCAGGCGGTAGCCCCCGGCCAGCTCCTGCTCCTGGTGGTTCCACAAACACAGGTGCAGGTAGTAGTCGTCGTAGCGGTCCAGATCCCGCTGGCGGCCGGTGCCTTCGCCCACTTGGCGGAAGCTTAGCTCGCGCACCCGGCCCACCTCGTCCAGCAGGTGGGGGGCCTGCTCCCGGCGGGCGTAGAGCACGGTGAACTCGCCGCTGGTCATGAGCCGTTGCCGCTCGGGCAGCCGCTCCACCTCGGCGGCGGCGGCCCAGCGCTGGGTCAGGGACGGGCGGGGCATGATCCCGGCGGGGGGCTCGGGTGGATCGTCGGGCCGGGGCCCCTTCACCGCGCCCAAAAGATAGACCCGCCGCCGGAGATAGGCCGTGGCCTCCCGGGCGCTGCCGCGGGCGGCCAGGCGCTTGTAGGCGATGGGCGAGCCGATGCGCAGGGTTATCTCGCTGCCGATCTTGTTGACCAGCTCCCGGGGCAGCAGGGCGGTGCGCAGACGGGGATGGGCCAGCCCGGCCAGCTGGAACAGCACGCTGTTGCGGCCGGGGAAGAACACCGGCAAGACTTTGGCCTTGGCCCGGCGGGCCATGCCCGCGGCCATGGGGCTCCAGGAGGGGTCTTCCACCCGCCAGCGCCGCCAGGCCACGCTGGAGACCTCACCGGCCGGGAACACCACCAGCATCCCGCCCTGCTCCAGCCAGCGCACCGCGTCGCGCAGGGGGCGGAAGTTCTGCTCCACCGCCCGGTTGGACGAGAAGGGGTCCACCAGCAAAAACAGGTCGCGCAACTCGGGCACCCGGCTGAGCATGTAATTGGCCATCACCTTTACGTCCGGGCGCACCGCCAAGAGCAGGCGGGCCAGGATGAGGCCCTCCAGGGCACCGTAGGGATGGTTGGCCACCACCACCACCGGGCCCTTGGACGGCACCCGCTCCAACTCCAGGGGGGAGACCCGCCAGCCCACGCCCATTTGGGTGAGTAGCGCGTCAATGAAGGCCAGTTGGCCCTCCTGAATGTCGCCGACTTTGCGGTAAATGGATTCCAGGCGGGCCAGGTAGAACAAGCGGCTGATGGCCGCGCCCATCTTGTCGGCCACCGGGCCGGGCACGGGCCGGGGCCAGTTGAAGGCAGGCCGGAAAATAGCTTCCGCGCTGGTTGGTGACATGAGCATTTCCTCCAGGCCGGGCGTTGTTGTCGTGGCAAGGGCGGGCCGCTTCGGGGCCCCACCTTTGGTTAGTTATTTCTAGGCCGCTCAGATGACGATTGGATGGAGGCCGCATTGCATTTTCCCGACAAACCCGGTGGTGTCATTCCAGGCGGATGCTGGGTGATTTTGTCTCGGCAAAGTCATGTGGGTTATATTGATAGATGGCCTTGAGGGCCCAACCCAGCGGGATATCGGCGGCGAAAGGATTCATGGATGGATACTTGGCTACCCAGCGTTTGCCCCTTTGACTGCCCCGACACCTGCGGCCTCTTGGTGCGGGTGGAAGGGGGCAGGGCCACGGCGGTGAAGGGCGATCCGGATCACCCCTTCACCCAGGGCTTCATCTGCCAGAAGATGGCCCAGTACCCCGCCAGGGTGCATCATCACCAGCGTCTAAGCGCGCCGCTGTTGCGCACCGGCCCCAAGGGTGCGGGGCGGTTCAAGGAAATATCCTGGGACGAGGCCCTGAGCCTGGCCGCCCGCAAGTTGGGCGATACGGCCGCGATACACGGCCCCGCCTCCATCCTTCCTTATTCCTATGCCGGGCACATGGGCCAGGTGCACCGAGGCTCGGGCCACGCCTTTTTCCACAAGCTGGGGGCCAGCAAGCTGGGGCGCACCATTTGCAGCGCCACCGCCTCGGCGGGCTATGCCTACAGCCTGGGCTCCGGGCCCAGCACCGACCTGAGCCAGAGCCGCCACGCCGACCTGATCATCATCTGGGGCAGCAACACCCTGAGCACCAACCTGCACGCCTGGCCCTGGTTCCAGGAGGCGGCCAAGCGCGGCGCAAGGCTGGTGGTGATCGACCCCTATGCCAACCCCACCGCGGCCAAGGCCGACCTGCACCTAAAGCTGCGGCCCGGCAGCGACGCGGCCTTGGCCCTGGGCCTGATGCAGGTGTTGATAAGCGAGGAGCTGCTGGATCACGAGTTCATCCGGGCCCACACCCTGGGCTTCGCTGATCTAACCGAGCGGGCCGCCCAGTACCCGCCGGAGCGGGTGGCCCATATAACCGGGGTGCCCGCCGAGCGGATCGTGGAACTTGGCCGGGCCTACGGCCAGGCCAAGGCCCCCTTCATCCGCACCGGCTGGGGGCCCGCCCGCCAGCTCAAGGGCGGCATGGCCATGCGCACCATCGCCCTGTTGCCCGCCCTGGTGGGAGCCTTTGAGCGCCCCGGCGGGGGCATCCTGCGCAGCACCGGGGCGGGCTCCTGCCTGGACCCCAGCCGCCTCAACGCACAGGAGCTTTGCCCGGCGGGCACCCCCACGGTGAACATGGTGGAACTGGGCGCGGCCCTGGCCCCGGAGGCCCCCCGGCCCATCAACCTCATGTGGGTGTATTTGTCCAACCCGGCGGTGGTGGCCCCGGACACCTCGGCGGTGCTTCGGGGCTTGGCCAGGGAAGACCTGTTCCTGGTGTGCCAGGAGATGTTCCTCACCGAGACCGCCCGCTGGGCCGACCTGATTCTGCCGGGGGCAAGCTCCCTGGAGATGACCGACCTCTACACCGCCTACGGCCACCGCTGGGTGCAGATGGCGAGGCCGGTGATCGACACGGTGGGCCAATGCCGCTCCCTATTGTCGGTGTTCCAGGAGATGGCCGCGCGCATGGGCTACAGCGAGGAGGTGTTCAGCGCCAGCGAGGAACAGCACATCGCCTGGCTGCTGGAGAGCGGTTCGCCCTGTTTGAAGGGCATCACCCTTCAGAGCCTGTCGCCCTGCCGCCCCCTGATGGCCGACATCCCGGCCAACCCCTATTCACGGGGATTCCTCACCCACTCGGGCAAAGTGGAGTTCTACTCCGAGGACATGGCCGCCCAGGGCCTGGACCCGTTGCCAACTGGCGAGCCCAGCCGGGACGACGACCACGGCGGGGCCTATCCCTTGCAGCTCATCACCCCGCCCCGCAAGCAGTTTCTCAACTCCGCCTTCAACGAGGTCTCCGCCCAGCGGGAGCGGGCCGGGGAGGCCAGCCTGATCCTGCATCCCCTGGACGCGGCGGCGCGGGGAGTGGCGGACGGCGGCCTGGTCCGGGTGTTCAACGCCAGGGGCGAGTGCCTGCTCAAGGCCCAGGTGAGCGACGCGGTGCTGCCTGGAGTCACCGTGGCCGAGGGCCTCTACTGGGGAGCCCACACCCCCGGGGGCAGGGGCATAAACCATCTGACTTCCCAGGCCCTGGCCGACCTGGGCGGCTCCAGCGCCTTCCACTGCAACCAGGTGGAGGTGGCTCCCGCGCCCTGAAAATTCCCCTCCGACCACCCAAAAAGCTGGACCCGGAGGCCCGGAAAAGTGTATCAGTGGGTATACATGTAGACCCGTTGATACGCTGGAGGGGCCATGGACCAGGAGAGCAGGGAGCAGGAGTTGGCCCGGCTGCGCGACGCCGTGCGTATGTATGAGCTGATCTTCAACAGCATCCACCACGGGGCCATGGTCACCGACTCCCAGGGCAACATCACCCATTTCAACAAGCCTTACGGCCAGTTCCTGGGTTTGGACACCGAGGAGTACATCGGCAAGCACTGCACCGACACGGTGGAAAACACCCGCATGCACATCGTGGCCCAGACCGGCAAGGCGGAGATCAACTTCCCCCAGCAGATAAAGGGCCAGAGCATGGTGGTGCAGCGTATCCCCATCCGCCAGGACGGTAAGGTCATCGCGGTGTACGGCCAGGTGATGTTCAAGGACGTGCGCGACGTGGGCAAGCTGGCCAAGAAGCTCTCCCTGTTGGAGTCCAAGGTGAAGCTCTACGAGCAGGAGCTGATCAACCTGCGCTCCACCCGCTACACCTTCAAGAGCATCATCGGGCGCGGGGTGGCCGTGCGGGCCCTGAAGAAGGAGGCGCTCAAGGCGGCGGCCAACGACCTGCCGGTACTCATCACCGGCGAAAGCGGCACCGGCAAGGAGCTGTTCGCCCAGGCCATCCACCAGGGCGGCCCCCGCAAGATGCACCCCTTCGTGCGCATCAACTGCGCCACCATCCCCCGCGACCTGTTGGAGTCGGAACTGTTCGGCTACGAGAAGGGGGCCTTCACCGGGGCGCGCTCCGGGGGCAAGCCGGGCAAGTTCGAGCTTGCCCACCGGGGCACCCTGTTCCTAGACGAGATTGGCGATCTCCCCTTGGAAATGCAGCCCAAGCTGCTGAGGGTGCTGGAGGAAAAGGAGTTCGAGCGGGTGGGGGGCACCGCTCCGTTACGCTCGGACTTCCGGGTGGTGGCGGCCACCAACCAGAACCTGGAGGAGATGATCGCCCGGCGCGTTTTCCGCAGCGACCTGTTCTACCGCCTCAACGTGATCCCCCTGCGCATACCGCCCCTGCGGGAGCGGCGGGGGGACATCCTGGAGATAGCCCGGCACCTTTTGGAGCAGATGGCCGGGGAGATGGCCCTGCCGGGCATAGATCTGGACCCCGAGGCCCAGCGGGTGCTGCGTTCCTTCGCCTGGCCGGGCAACGTGCGCGAGCTAAGCAACGTGTTGGAACGGGCCGTGTTCAACCTGGAAGGAGACACCATCCGCGCCTCCCATTTGCCCCTGTATCTGCACCGGGAGGCGGGCGAGAAGCCCGAGCAGGGCGGGGCCACCATCAAGAGCATCCAGGCCCAGGCCGAACAGGACGCCATCCGTTTCGCCCTGAAGGAGGCGGGCTATAACAAGGCCCTGGCCGCCCGGCGCTTGGGCATCCACCGCACCCTGCTCTACAAGAAGATGAGGAAGTACGGCTTGCCCCTGCGGCCCTAGCCATATAAGCGTATCAAATTTGATACACATGCTTCCCGGTTAGTCGTGGCCCCTCAAGGCCTGGCGGGCCCGCTCCCCGCTGGGGTGCATGCCCGGCTCCAGGCGGAGCTTTTGCAAACCGTCGCCCAAGTGCATGCGCAAAAAGGCATTGGCCGAGTAGCGGGTCACCTTGGCGTAGTAACATTCGACCAAATACTTCACCATCTCCAAATAGGGGGGCACCAGCTCGGGGGTGATGGAGAAGTTGTCGTAGTTGACGATGACGTCCACCCTGCGCCCCAGTTGGGCCACCTGGCCCTCCACCGCCTGGCGGATATTGCTGATGTCCGCTTCGCTCTTTATGCTCAACCCATCGAAATCAATGAACAGGATGTTCTGGCTCTGGTCGTGGCTGAGGCGCTGGGCCAGGCTGAGGGTGGTGGTGAGGTCGTCCCGTAGGCCCATGGGCTCGTCCCGGAACAGGCGGTGGTCCATGGTTTTGAGCTCCGGGGAGATGACCGGGGTGAAGGCCATGTGAGCCAGGATGTCGCGCTCCAGGTCCACCCCCGGGGCGATCTCGCTGAGCACCAGGCCCTGGGGCCCCAGGGTGAACACGCAGCGCTCGGTGACGTACAGGGCCGTTTGGCCCAGGCGCTGGGCGTAGTCGCCGGAATAGGTGATGTGCTCCACCTGCTCCACGAACTTGACCTCGCTACCTTCCTTTTCGATGGCCAAGGCCCCGTCCCGCACCCTGACCCGCAGGCCGCAGGCGGTGAAGGTGCCTACGAACACTACTCTTTTGGCGTTCTGGCTGATATCGATGAACCCACCGGCCCCGGCCAGGCGGGGGCCGAAGCGGCTCACGTTGAGGTTGCCCCGGCGGTCGGCCTGGGCCAGCCCCAGGACGGCGATGTCCAGGCCGCCCCCGTGGTAAAAATCGAACTGATAGGGCTGGTCCACCACCGCGTCGGTGTTGCTGGCTGCCCCGAAGTTCAGACCCCCGGCGGGCACCCCGCCCACCACCCCCGGCTCGGCAGTTAAAGTAATTGCTTCAATTACTTTCTCCTCGTTGGCCACGTTGGCCACGCCCTCGGGCATGCCGATGCCCAGGTTCACGATGTCGTGGGGCCGAAGCTCCTGGGCCGCCCGCCGGGCGATGACCTTGCGTGGCCCCAGGGGCATGGGGGCGATGGCGTGGCTGGGCACCTTGATCTCGCCGCTGAAGGAGGGGTCGTATACTTCGGCAAATGTTTGCCAGTGGTTCTGGGGCCTTGCCTTTACCACGCAGTCCACGTGGATGCCCGGCACCTTCACCTGGCGGGCGTTGAGGGTGCCCCGCTCGGCGATGCGCTCCACCTGGGCGATGACCAGGCCGCCGGAGTTCTTGGCCGCCGTGGCCAGGGCCAGGCTCTCCAGGGTGAGGGCCTCCTTTTCCATGGTCAGGTTGCCGTCGGTGTCGGCGGTGGTGGCCCGGATGATGGCCACGTCGATGGGCAGGGTCTTGTAGGCCAGGTATTCGCGCCCGTCGAACTCCATCAGTTCCACCAGGTCCTCGGTGGTGATCTGGTTGATCTTGCCGCCGTCCAGGCGCGGGTCCACGAAGGTGTTGAGGCCCACGGTGCTGATGGTGCGCGGCTTGTGGGCTGCGATGTCCCGGTACAGGTGGGTTATCACCCCCTGCGGCAGGT
This sequence comes from Pseudomonadota bacterium, assembly GCA_018896025.1. Taxonomy (GTDB): domain Bacteria; phylum Desulfobacterota; class Desulfarculia; order Desulfarculales; family Desulfarculaceae; genus Desulfoferula. Next base: position 17,788 of record JAHIND010000035.1, on the reverse strand, counting down.
TGTAAGCCTGGATTTTGTTTTGCAAGGCAAGGGCTTGCAGCTTGGGGACCAGGCCCCAGTGGCCGCCCACCACCCGGCCCACCAGGCCCTCGTGGCCCAGGTGGTTCAGGCCCTTGTCCTTGCCGTCGCCCTGGCCCGCGGCGTAGAGCAGGGTCAAGTTCTTGGGCGTGCCGCTGGCCAGGAAGCGCTCCTCCAGGGCGATGGCCACCTCCTCGGCAAAGCCGATGCCCACGAAGCCGCTGGTGGCCACGGTGTCCCCGTCCTTGATCAGCGCCACCGCCTCCTGGGGGGTGACCACCTTGTTCTTGGGCCTACCCACCGGGGAGAGATCGCCGAAAAGGGGGTGGTCGCTGGGGATTGGCGCCTTGTCCTGGCTCATGGTCCGGCCTCCTTGGCAGGGGTGGGGAAGGCCGCCTGCATCGGCGGCGATATTCTCGACGGAATTCATTGCAAAAAAGGTGCCTTGAGCTTGAGGCGGGGCCAAGGGGACGGCATGGGGGCGGCACGGGACTTGCTTCGTCTGATAAGGTATTGGCCGCCCCGCCTGGGGGCGCGGACCTGAGCGACACGAGGAGACGAACATGCTGAAGATCAAAGACGCGGTGGCGGTGATAACCGGCGGGGCCAGCGGCATCGGCCTGGCCCTGGCCCAGTATTGGTCCTCCCAAGGGGGCAAGGTGGTGCTGGCCGACCTGTTCCCCGAGGCCTTGGCCGAGGCCGCGGCCCAGCTTGAGGGCCCGGTGCACACCGTGGCCTGCGACGTGACCAAAGAGGAGGACAACACCCGCCTGGCCGCCGAAGCCATAGAGGCCTTTGGGGCCATCAACCTGGTGGCCCCCTTCGCGGGGATCATCAAGGACGGCCTGTTCCTGGCCCCGGACCGCGAGGGCAACCAGGTGCTGCGCAAGATGCCCCTGGACCAGTTCGAGAGCGTGGTCAAGGTGAACCTCACCGGGGTGTTCCTCACCGCCCGCGAGTGCGGCGAGCAGATGATCAACCACGGCTGCCGGGGCCTGATCTGCCTGATCTCCTCCACCGGCTCCCTGGGCACCGCCGGGCAGATCAACTACGCCTCCACCAAGGCGGCTATGTCGGTGATGCCCAAGGTGATCACCGGCGAGTTCATGCGCCGGGGCCTGTCCGAGCGCATCCGCTGCGTGGCCGTGGCTCCGGGCTACGTGGGCACGGCCATGGTGAGAGGCATGAACCAGAAGGCCCTGGACAAGATCGTGGGCGACGTGCCCATAGGGCGGCTCATCGAGCCCGAGGAGGTGGCCTCCCTGGTGGGCGAGCTGTACCGCAACGAGGCCCTGAGCGGGGAGGTGTACTTCATTCACGGCGGCCTGCGTCTGGGCAGCAGAGGCTAGGCCTCCCCGGCGTTTTCAGCCTCGGAGCACATAAAAAGGCCCGGACGCTTCTGGAGAGCATCCGGGCCTTTTGGGGGGCCAGGGAAGCGGCCCTTATGTGCTTATTTGAGCATCTGGCGATAGGAGTTTTTGCTGCCCAGGTTGGGGCGGCCGGTGGCCAGGGAGCCCGCCCGCACCATGGAGGTGAGAGCGCCCGAAGGACGGGGGCTGAGGGCGGGCTCGGTGGCCGGAGCCTCGACGCTGACCGGCTTGTCCAGCACCACGGTCATGCCCGCGCCCATGAGCAGCAGCACCGCTGCGGTTAGGTAGGCCGACTCATAGGAGCCGGTGGCGGCCACGATCATCTGGGAGACCCTAGGCAGCACGAAGCCGCCCGCGCCCCAGGCGGTGAAGACCAGGCCGTAGTTGACTCCGAAGTTCTTCAGGCCGTAGTAGTCCTTGGTGGCCGAGGGGAACAGGGAGAGGTTGGTGCCGTAGTTGAAGCCCACCAGGGCGGCGGCCATGACCATGATGATGGCCTGCTCCTTGCCCAGCATCATCAGTGAGAACATGATCAGCGACTGGAAGGAGAGCATGATGGCCAGGGTCTGGGTGCGCCCGATCTTGTCCGACAGCGTTCCGGCCACGATGCGGCCCCCGGCGTTGCCCACGGCCATGAGCGCCACCACCACCCAGGCCATTTCGCCCAGGCTGGCCTTGGCCATGCCGGCCACGTTGCCGATGATCATCAGGCCCGCGCCCGCGCCCACAAAGTAGGTGAACCACAACAGGTAAAAGCTCCTGGTGCGCAGCATGGCCGAGGGGCTGAACTCCAGGCCCTTGGCCTTGGGAGGCGTTTTGCCGTCAACCTTGGCCTCGGGGCTGAAGTCCTTGGGCGGATTGACCAGGAAGCGAGACAACCCGCAGACCACCACGATGAAGGCCCCGCCGAAGATCATCATGGAGGCGCTTAGGCCCACTTGGTGGATGAGGTAGCTGCTGAGCGGAGCGATGTACACCGAGGCCAGGCCGAAGCCCGAGACCACCAGCCCGGCGATGAGGCCGGTCTTGGCCGAGGGGAACCATTTGATGGCCGGGGGGGTGGCCGAGGCGTAGCCGAAGCCCAGGCCGGTGCCGGTGAGCACCCCGAAGCCCAGAATCCACACCCACAGGGAGTAGGACTGGCTGATCCACATCAGGCCCAGGCCGGTGAGCACCCCGCCGATCAGCGCGGTGATCCTGGGCGAGAACTTGTCTTGCAGCCGCCCGGCGAAGATCATGCTGAAGGCGAAGGCCAGGCAGCAGACGGCGTAGGGGTCGTTGAGGGAGGAAAGGCTCCATTCGAAGCGGCCGTCACCGGCCACGATGGAGTCCTTGATGGCCATCTTGAACATGCTCCAGGTATAGAGGATGCCCAAGGCCAGGTTGATGCCGATTCCGGCCATGGTCACCGACCAACCGCGATTCTTGATCTTTTCCATGCCTCTTTCCTCCCTCGGGCCGCGCCCTGTGCTAAGTGTCGCTGCATATGATTACAAGTTCCGGGCCAAAGCACGGCGATGGGGAGTTAGGCTATCCATATCAGCTGGTTAAACAAGAAAGCCGCCCCAGGGGAACGGCCCCGGGAGCGGCGAAAAGCGGCGAAAAAGTAGAAAAATCTCTAGATTAGTGGAAGTTTTTCTATTCTTCCTCCCCGTCCAGGAGCTTCTTTTTGCGGTAGCGGAAGGTGTGGTAGTTCATGCCCACCAACTGGGCCGCCTTGGTCTCGTTGCCGCCGGCCAGATCCAGGGCCTGGCCCAGGTAGTCCCGCTCCACCTGCTCCAGGGTTTGACCCAGGTCCAAGCCCTCCGGCCCCAGGCGGGGCAGGGGCGTCCCTGCCTGGCCGGGCCGGTCCGGGGAGCCTTGGCCCAGGCCCATCTCCTCGGCCCCCAGCAGGGGCCCCGCCCCCACCAGGACCCCCCGCTCCACCAAGCCCTTTAGCTCGCGCACGTTGCCCTGGTAGCGGCGGCTGGTCATCAGGCCCTCGGCCTCGGGAGTGAAGCCGGTGAACTGTTTGCCGTATTTCCCTGCCATCTCCCCCAAAAAGTGGCGGGCGATGGGCAGCACGTCCTCCGGGCGGCGGTTCAGGGATGGCACCTCCACCTTGATGACCCCCAGGCGGAAGTACAGGTCCCGGCGGAAGCGGCCCTCGTCCACCAGGCGCTCCAGGTCCTGGTTGGTGGCCGCCACCACCCGCACCTGGGCCTGACTGGGCCGGGTGCCCCCGATCTTGTAATACTGGCCGCTGTCCAGAAAACGCAGCAGCTTGGCCTGGGCCTCGGCGGGCAGGTCGCCCACCTCGTCCAAAAACAGGGTGCCGCCCGAGGCCTGCTCCACCAGGCCCTTCTTGCCTCCGGCCTTGGCCCCGGAAAAGGCCCCCGGCTCGTAGCCGAACAGCTCGCTCTCGATTAGGTCCTTGGGCAGGGCCGCGCAATTGAGCGCCACCAGGGGGCCCCGGTACAAGGGGCTCTGGTAGTGCACCGCCGCGGCGATGAGCTCCTTGCCGGTGCCGGTTTCGCCCAGGATCAAGACCGGGGCGTCGGGGCTCTGGGCCACCCGGCGCACCAGCTCCATGACCCCCTGGATCTGGTGGCTCTCGGCCACCATGCAGGGCAGGTTCTCGGTTAGGCAGCGCTCCTGCAGGGCCTTCACCTCCTTGCGTAGGCGGATGCTCTCCAGGGCGTTGTCGATGGTGGCCTTGAGCGAGTCCATGTGCAGGGGCTTGACCACGTAGTCGTACACACCCTGGCGCATGGCCGAGACCACGGTGTTCACGTCCTCGTAGGCAGTAATCATGATGAACAGCATCTGGGGGTGCAGGGCCTTGATGCGCCCCAGGGCCTCCACCCCGTCCATGCCCGGCAGGCCGATGTCCAAGAGGATCAGGTCCGGGGTCTCCTTCTTGAGGGCCTCCAGGGCCTCCTCGGCGCTGGCCAGGGCCCGCACCCGGTAGCCGGGCAGGTTCATGACCACCGCGTCGCGGATGAATTCCTCGTCGTCCACTACGAAGATGCTGTAGTCGAGCATGGTCTCCTATCCGTGGGAGTCGTAGCCCCAGTAGGCCGAGGCGGGCAGCTCCATGGTGAACATGGCCCCGCCCCAACGGCTCTGGCTTACGCTAAGCTTGCCGCCGTGGTCGCTGACGATGCGGTGGCACAGGCTGAGGCCTATGCCCGAGCCTTCCCGCCTGCCGGTGAAGAAGGGGTCGAACACCTTTTCCCTGAGCGCCGGAGGGATGCCGGGGCCGGAGTCGGACACCTGGATCACGATGCGGTCCATGGCCAGCGATGAGTCCAGGCCGATCTTTTTTTCGCCAGAGACCTCGGCCAGGGCCTGCACCGCGTTGGTGATCAGGTTCATGAGCACCTGCTCCAAAAGCTGGCCGTCGGCATGGGCCAGGGGGAGCGACTCGGCCAGGGAAGCCTCCAGGCTTATGCCCGCCTTGCGCAGGGTCACCGCCGAAAGCTCCATGACGTTGGTCACCACCTGGTTCAGGTTGATCAGCGACACCTTGGGCGCGGTGGGGCGGCTGAAGTCCAGCACCCGCTTGACGACCCCCTCGATGCGGGCGCTGGCCGCCTGCATCTTGCCCACGATATCTTCCACTTCGGCCATGCCCTGGGTCTTGCCGCCCAGGGCGGTGAGGTAGAGGTTTATGCCCGAAAGGGGGTTTCTGATCTCGTGGGCGATGCCCGCCGCCACCCGGCCCAGGGAGGCCATCTTGTCCTGGATGCTCACCAGGCGCTCCAGCTCCCTGGCCTTGGTGATGTCCAGCATGATGATCAGCCGGGCCTCCCGGCCCTGGTACTCGATGCCCCGGCCCCGGCAATGCACCCAGCGGGACGCGCCGCCGGGATGGCCGTCGTCGGCCAAGAAACCCAGATCCAGGTCCTGGCCCTCTTCGGTCTCGGGGCCGCCTGGCTCGTCCGGTTTCTTGGCCAGCTCCAGGAGCTTGGCCAGGCGGGGGTCGTCTTTGGGGCCAAGAGACTCCAAGGCGAAGGGGGGCTCCCCTGGCCCCAGGATGCGCCGGGCCTCGGGGTTGCAATAGACCGCCTGGCCGTCCTGCACGATGGCGATGCCCACCTGGGCGTTTTCCACCAGGGTGCGGAAGCGGCGCTCGCTCTCGGCCAAGGCCTGGTCCATCTTCCGGCGGCGGGTGATGTCCTCGTAGGTGCACAGCACCCCCACCACCCGGCCGTGGGGGCTGCGCAGGGGGATGCGGTTGGCGTCCATCCACAGGGTGGAGCCGCCCGGCCCCTGCTGAGGCTCGATGACATGGTGCTGCACCTTGCCGGTGGACATGACCTCCTGCTCGGCCCGCTGCAACAGGGGGGCCTCGGCGGGCGGCCGGGGCAGCTCGTGGTCGTGCAGGCCCTTTATCTGGGCCGGGTCGGACAGGCTCACATGGGCCGCGAAGGCCCGGTTGCAGCCCAGATAGCCGCCCCGGCGGTCTTTCCAGAAGATTAGTTGGGGGATGTTGTCCATGACCAAGCGCAGCATGCCCCGTGAGCGCTGGGTCTCCACCTCGGCCCGGCGGCGGCGGCGCTCGGCGGCCAAGCTTTGCAGGATGATGTAGAACTCGATGACCGCCACGATGCCCACGATGCCCAGGCTGGCCCAGGTGAGCCGGTTGGTGATGACCGCCATCTGCTGGGATACGTCCTCCACGTAGATGCCGGTGCCCACCACCCAGCCCCAGGGGGCGAACTCCTTTACAAAGCTCACCTTGGGCACCACGTGGGCCGGGTCGTCCTTCCACTGCCACATGTAGTCCACGTAGCCCTGGCCGGCGGCCTTGACCACTTTGACCACCTCGGAAAACAGGCGCTTGCCGTGGGGGTCGCGGAAGTCGGCCACGTTTTTCCCCTCCAGGTCGGGCCGGTAGGGGTGCATCACCATGCGGGGCTCCAGGTCGTTGACCCAGAAGTAGTCCTTGCCCTCGGAGCCGTAGCGCATGGCCCTGAGCTGCTGCTTGGCCTTTTCCTGGGCCTGTTCGCGGGTGATGAGGCCCTTGGCCTCCTGGGCGTGGTAATAGGCCAGGACGTCCCAGGCGCTCTGGGTGAGCTCGCGGATCATCTCCCGCTTGCGATCCATGAAGGCGGTTTCCACCGAGGGCAGGACCACCGCGAAAAGGGCGGCGGAGAAAAGCAGCAGGGTGAGCACCGAAGGCAGCACCAGGCGCAGCAGCGCGCCGGGCCACCAACGGCCCGGCACAGACGATGCCTGTTTTGCTGCGCCCGAGGCGAACATGGATCATGCTCCTACGTGAAGGAGGGGCGACGCCGCACGGACACCGCCCCTCACATGGTTCCACTTTGCCGCCGCAAGATCAAGCGGGGAAATAGGCGATGGGGAGGTAGGTTATGCCGGATGTGCCACGAAGGTTTGACGACAGGTTGGGTTGGATTTAACCACAACTTTGCTAATCGGCATGAGTCCGGCCTCCAGGCGGCTTCTTTGCATGCGGTTCGGCCAGGCGGTCGCGGGCAAGGCGGCCGGTGAGCGAGGGCCGGAGGTGTGGCTTAAGCCACAGCGAGGTCCGAGCGATGCCGGTAACGCAGCCCCCGACCGTCTGGATGGGCCGTGGTCGCGGCCTTTATAGATGGCCAGTTTATATACGCTCGCGCACGACGTGGAACTCGATGGTCGCGGCGGTCACCTTGCTGGCTCCGGAGTAGATCAGGGTGGCGGTCCACAGGCCCTGCAGGCAAAGCACCACCGCCGGGCTCCACAGGGTGTCCAGGCCCAGGGCCAGGGAGGGCGAGGCCGCGGCCGGGCCCACCGGGAAGACGAGGCTCATCACCATGCCGTAGGCGATGCCCACCAGGGCCATGATCTGGTAGGCGCTCAGGCTGCCCCCGCCCCGGTAATCGGCCCGGAGGGTCTCGGACACCGCCCGCCACAGGCCGCTGACGATCAGGCACAGCCACAGGGCCGGGGTGAAGGCCACGTTCAAAAACAGGTACATGGAGATTAGCCCAGCCGCGCCGTTGACTATGAGGGTGAGCATCTGCACCGGCACCACGGCCAGGCCGTTCAGGCCGCTCTCGTAGGAGATCTTCTTGGTCTCGCCGCTGAACACCAGGTGCCAGTGCTTGAACACCTTTTGCACCCAGTCGGGGCAGGCCACCAGGGCCCGGCCGTAGCAGCAGCCGAAGCTGAGGCAGGCCAGGCGCCCCAGGCCCTCGCCCAGGGTGTAGCAGATCACCAGGGCGGCCAGCACCGGGGTCACCTGGAGGTGCTCCCCCACGCCCCGGCCCAGGCAGGCCCTGGCCAGCAGGGTGAGCCAGGGGGCCAGCACCAGGGCCGCGAAGCCAGCCCCGGCCACGGTGAGGGTGGCCGGCTTGTGCTCCACCCAGCGGGCCACCAGGCGGGCAGCCGGGGCGCTAAGGGAGAGCAAGGGCAGCATCACCACCATCACCTCAAAGGGGCTGACCCTCAGCGAGCCCAGCATGATGAGCATCAGGGCCGAGGCCAGGAGCACCGCGTTGGCGGTGAACATGCCGTAAAAGGTGAGGTTGACGCCGCGCCAGCGGCCGTTTTCCGAGCGGCCCACCGGGATGGCCGCCGCGATCTGCCAGCGTTCGCCGGGCAGGCGGCGGCTCCACCACAGCAGCACCGCGAACACCGCTCCCAGCCCGGCGGTAAATATCAGCTTGTCCATTTCTATCCCCCGCCTTTCTATCCTCTGGCCGCGGCCCGGCCGATCTGTTCGCGCACCCTGACCTCGGTTTCCACCAGGGGCTGGCCAAAGCCGCAGGAAAAGCGGCTGACCGCCTTGGGCGAAGTTTGGTTGTCGATGAGGTCCTGATCGAAGTCCATGCGGCCCGGCTGGAACAGGCACACCACCGTGGAGGAGCCGGGCTTGAACAGGCTCTTGGGCTGGCCCTTGGTGAGCATCAGGCCGGGGGTCATGGCCTGTGGGTTGTCGTAAAAATCTTGGCTGTAGCGCTGACTGATCTCCCCCACCATCAGGGCCACCACCTCCACCACGGCCACCAGGCCCACCTGGGAGCCGCCGGTCACGTCGGTGTCTAGGATGGTGACCATGCGCATGTTCTTGGAGTAGGGGTCCACCAGACTCACCACCGCGCCGGGGTTGCAGGAGTGGTAGTGCCCGGCGATGGGGTAAAAGTCCACCACCCGGCCGCTCACCGGGGTGTGCACGTAGTGGTACTTGTCCGGGGTGAGGCGGCACAGGGCGTAGTCGCCGTCCTTGAAGGCCTCCAGCCAGCGGGTCTTGAGGTCGCCCAACAGCTCGTGGAAGGCGAAGAACTTTTCCTTGATGAACAGCAGGGAGTGGGGCCCGAAGGAGCCCAGCAGCACCCGGGAATCGGCCGGGGCCACCACCGCGGCGGGCTCCGGGTTCATGGGCCGGGTCTCCCAGTAGCGGATCTTGCGGGTGAACAGCTTGGCCGGGGTGTCCAGGGTGGCCGGGTCTTCCAGGCACTCGCCAAGGTCCACTCCCCAGGAACGCACCGCCTCGGCGCTGGCCCTCAGGCGCACCCCCAGCATGGCCTCGAAGTTGAGAAGCCCCAGCAGGCTGGAGCCACGGGCGCTGGTGATGGCCTTGAACACGGTGGGCGTTTTCTCGCGCACCTCGGAATAGAGGAAATTAACCAGGCGGTCGGCGAAGAGGCGCTCGGTGCGCACCTGGCCGCTATGCCTGTCTATGTACTGATGGGTGGTCAAACTCATTGCTTTGCTCCATGGGCGGGCCTTCGGCCAAGTCGGCCTGATCCGGCCGCACCTGAAAATCGATAACCGTTAACAGCAGGTTTATGAGCAGGGACACGTCTTCGGCCCCGGCCCGCCCGTCCAGCACCGGCTCCTTCAGCTCGGCCAGCAGAGCCTGGGGCTCGCGGCCGGCCAAGACCCGCCCCAGGGCCCGGCGGGCGGTGGGGTGGTTTTCCAGGGCGCTTAGCCCCGCGCCGGTGAGGTCTTCGCTGAGCACCTGCCAGGCCTCGCCCAGATGGCGTCGCCTGAGGCCGGTGCGGTAATAGTCTTCCGCCGCCTGGTTGAATTGGCGGGCGTCGGCCCTGAGGGGATCGCTGGCTCCCAGCTCGCTCAGGATGCCGTGGGTGAGCCGCCCCAAGGCCGAGCGTTGCCCCGGCTGGGCCAGGCGCTCCCTCAGGTCGGCCAGGGTTTCGCCCAGGCCCAGGCAGTCGATGATCTCGGCCCCCTCCTGCTCCACCATGTTCAGGCAGGCCTGGAAATATTGCCTGACCTTCACCCGTTGGTAGCCGGGGTAGCGGCGGCTGGGCCGGGTCTCGGCGGTGCGCTCCAGGATGCTTTTCATGAGCAGGTTGGGGGTGTCCTGGCGCACGAAAAAGGTGGGCAGGCCGATGGCCGCCGCGAAGAATATCTGGCGGCGCTCGCTCTCCACCTCGGGATGGTCCGGGATGTGGGAGTGGCTCAGGCGGCCCTTGGCGATGAGGGCAAAGGCCAGCACGGTGAGCAGGCGCTGCATGTCCACCGCCCCGGCCAGGTCCCGGCGAAGGCTGTAGAACAGGCTGTAGTGGCGGCCCTCGAAACCGGCGAAGCCGTGGGTGGCCATCTCCCGCTGGCGGTGCAGCATGTACAGGGGCATGGAGGGATCGAACACCCCCATGGCGGCCAGGTCCTGTTTGAGGCGTTCGTGGTTGCCCAGGCGGCCGTCCAGGGCCGGGCTCTGACCGGTGCTCATCAGGCACACCAGATAGTCCATGAGCCTAAAGTCCGGCAGGCAGTCGCCCCGGAGGCCGAAGAGCTTGGCCAGGGGCTCGTCCAGCCAAGGAGGGCCGAAGGGGGTTAGCCGAAGGCCCAGGGGCCGCACCTTGAGGTGGGCCTTTTTGCGCCAGCGCCGCCAGATCATGCGCAAATGGGTGTAGTCCAGCTCAAAGGGCAAAAAGCTCAGCACCTTCTCCGGATGGAAGTCGCCAAAGGCCAGGCGGTAGGGCGCGGCGCTGTAGGTGCCCACGAACAGGGGCAAAAAGTGCTCCACGAACTTGGTAACCAGGTCGCCCAGGTATTTCTCGTGGGCCGGTTCCAGGCCGCTCGCCCCCATGGCCTGGCTCAGCTTCTTGCTGCCCAGGCTCACGTGGGTGCCGTTGTTGGCCAGGCTTATGTTGGAGGCGCTGGGCAGGGTCACCAGGTTGTTCAAGATGATGCCCGCCTCCTTGAGGCGGAACAGGCCGTTGAACTGGGCCCTGGAGAGCACCTGGTGGCACAGGTGCATGTACTGGTGCTTTTGTTCACCCTTGGCCCAGCCCGACAGGCAAGGATTCATGAACAATTCGCGGTAGAAGGAGTCGGAGATGCACTCGGAGAGCTGTTTTTGGCGCACCGGGGGGTGGGGCGAAAAGTACACCGCCACCTTCTGGCCGCCGGCGGCCAGGCCCAGGCTGGTCTCGGCGTGCAGGGCCAGCAGATGGGTGAGCAGGTAGCGGCGGCAGGTCTCGTCCGCCGCCTGGCGTCCGGCGCCGGGGCCGTCGGGGCGGCTCAGGTGGAAGGAGTAGGTTTCCGGCGAGGTGTTGTCCGAGAGGTAGTGCTCGGCCATGGCCCGTCCCCGCGCCCGCAGCTCCGGGGGCAGGGGAGAGCGGCGGCCCAGAGCGTCCAGCAGGGACAGCTTGAGCAGATAGCTCACCGGCAGGCGCAGGCGTCCATCGGCACAAGAGAAGCGCCCGGCGTCGACCCGGCGGGGGCCATGGGGCATCTCCTTGTCTGCCAGGAGGTCGCACTCCCAGGCCTGGCGGGCCAGGGGGGAGAGCAGCTCCGGGTCCAGGCGCACCCAGGAGTTTTCCCACAGGCCGCGGGGGTTGGCCTGGAGCCACTGCTCCAGCTCGTTGATGACCCGCCGGGGCATCTCCCCGGAACGCTCGCGTTTGGCCATATTGCGGTAGTAATTGGACTCCACGATGGAGCGGGGCAGGTCCACCGCCTCGGCGGGGCCCAGCACCGCCGCCTGCAGCTCGTTTTCGCAGCCGCAGGTGGCGTCGCCCAGGGAAAAGGGCAGGCTGGCGGCCAAAGCGGAAGGGGTGGAAAGGTCCACCCCGGCCCGGCGCAAAAGCTCGGCAGGGCTCTGGGTGCCGGGATAGGGCCAGCCGTGCAGGGGAATGGGGCTCACTAGAGATCGTCTCCTTGGGCTCGGTCTCGCCTCCCGGTGCACCCTTGCGCCGGGTCCGGCCGGACCTGTGCCTTATTAGACGTTTTATTTACCCTAGTTAGCGCTTTGTTGAGTTACAGGCCTGTGAACAAAACGAGGAGAAGTGGTGGCAAAAAACGGGGCGGCGCCATGGACGCCGCCCCGTGGATGGCGCGTTTAGCCGCCTATTTCTTGAGTTCCTCCAGGTCGTCGTACAGCTCCAGGGCCTGGGGGTTGGCCAAGGCGTCCTTGTTCTTGACCTCCCGACCGTGGACCACATTGCGCACCGCCAGCTCCACCTTTTTGCCGCTGATGGTGTAGGGGATGTCCTCCACCGCCAATATTTTGGCCGGCACGTGGCGCGGGGTGCAGGAGGTGCGGATCAAGGTCTTGATCTTCTTGGTCAACTCGTCGTCCAGCTCATAGCCGGGGTTGAGGCGCACGAACAGGAGCACCCGCACGTCGCCCGCCCAGTCCTGGCCCACCACCAGGCTGTCGGCGATCTCGGGCATGTTCTCCACCTGGCGGTAGATCTCGGCGGTGCCGATGCGCACTCCGCCGGGGTTCAAGGTGGCGTCGGAGCGGCCGTACATGATCACCCCGCCCTCGGGAGTCACCTCGCAGAAGTCGCCGTGGAACCAGATGTTGGGGTACACCTCGAAATAGGCGGCCCGGTACTTGGCCCCGTCGGGGTCGTTCCAGAACCCGATGGGCATGGAGGGCCAGGGCTTGGTGCACACCAGCTCGGCCTTTTCGCCCACCACCGGCTTGCCCTCGTCGTTCCAGGCCTCCACGGCCATGCCCAGGCCCCGGGCCTGGAGCTGCCCGGCGTACACCGGGCCGATGGGGTTGCCCAGGGCGAAGCAGCCCACCAGGTCGCTGCCCCCGGAGATGGAGCTTAGGCACACGTCGCTCTTGATGTCGCGGTAGACGTACTTGAAGCTCTCTATGCTCAGCGGCGAGCCGGTGCTCAGAACCGCCTTGAGGGCGCTCAGGTCGTACTGCTTGCCCGGCTTGAGGCCCTCGTTCTCGATGGCCGCCAGATAGCGGGCGCTGGTGCCGAAGATGGTCATGCCCTCGTCGTCGGCGAATTTCCAAAGCACCTCGGGGCCGGGATAGAAGGGCGAGCCGTCAAAGAGCAGCAAGGTGGCCCCCAGGGCCAGGGAGCTGACCAGCCAGTTCCACATCATCCAGCCGCAGGTGGTGAAGTAGAAGATCTTGTCCTCGCGCTTCAAGTCGCTTTGCAGACCCAATTCCTTGAGATGCTGCAACAACACGTTGCCCGCCCCGTGCACCATGCACTTGGGCACCCCGGTGGTGCCCGAGGAGTAGAGGATGTACAGGGGGTGGTCAAAGGGAAGCTGGGCGCAGTTCAGGCCGGGGTCGCCGCTGCCGCTTACCAACTCATCGAAGCGATGGGCTCCGGGCACCAGGCTCATGGCCGGTTCCTCGCTGGTGAAAGGCACCACCACCACCTGCTCGATGCCGGGTATCTCGGCCTTGACCTTGGCCACCCGCTCCAGGGAGCTGAAGGTCTTGCCGCCGTAGAAATAGCCGTCCGCGCAGAACAGCACCTTGGGCTGGATCTGGCCGAAGCGGTCCATGACCCCCTGGAAGCCGAAGTCAGGGCTGCACGAGGACCACACCGCCCCCAGGCTGACCGAGGCCAGCATGGCCACGATGGTCTCGGGGATGTTGGGCATGAAGCCGGCCACCCGGTCGCCGGGGGCCACCCCGAACTCGGCCAGGGCGGCGGCCAGGCGGGCCACCTGCCCGTAAAGCTCGGCATAGGTCAGGCTGCGCTGGGAGCCGTTTTCCGAGCGGAAGACTATGGCCGGGTGGTCGTCGCGGTGGCGCAGCAGGTTCTCGGCGAAGTTGAGCTTGGCGCCGGGGAACCACTTGGCGCCCGGCATTTTGTCCAGGCCGGTGACCGCCTCGGTGTAGGGCTGGGTGTGCATGACATTGAAGAAGTGCCACACCGCCTCTTGGAAGGCGGCAATGTTTTCCACCGACCAGTCGTACAAGGAAGGGTAGTCCTTGAAGTCGGTGCCGTGCTTTTGGTTAATGAATTCAATGAATCGGCTGAGATTGGTCTGGGCCACGCGCTGGACGGACGGCTCCCACAATTTTTCGGCCATGAAACATCCTCCCTACCTTTGCTATGCCGAACTCTGACGCCGGTCCCGCCGGTTGGGCGGGCCATCACATTTCCCCAAATGTAACCCCAGAGCCGTTAGCACCTTAGCAAGCCTGGGGCGCTAAGGCAAAAAAAACCTCGCACCTTACTTCGTAATAGCCGAACCCCCTGTGGGCGCCAAAAGGCCCCCATAGGAAACTACAACATTAAGGCTCGGTTATCATTGGTAATACCAGTTTGACTTGCCCGCCGGACAAGGATATAGCCCTAAGTTCTATAAGGTTTTTAAGGCTGATTAAATGTGCCGCCATTTCGGCTTTATCCAGGCCGGGGCCTATTGAATATCCGGGCAAGGCGGCGCGGCGTGGGTGGCTGGGGGAATATTTGGCCGCCCTTTAAATCCCCTATGATCAGCAGACCTTTAGCCGCGGGGGCGAGTAGGGCTCCCGGGCAGACGGCGCGTTTGGGCCCACGGCCCGGAGCCCGCTTACTGCCTTTTTGAGTATTTCACCCGGCAAGGAGATTCGGGCATGACGCAAAAAATTACCTCCCGGCCCGTGGGCGCGGTGATGGTGGTGGGGGGTGGTATCGCCGCCATCCAGGCATCGCTGGACCTGGCCGATTCGGGCTACTACGTCTACATGGTGGAAAAGAGCCCGGCCATCGGCGGGGTCATGAGCCAGTTGGACAAGACTTTCCCCACCAACGACTGTTCCATGTGCATCCTCTCCCCCAAGCTGGTGGAGGCGGGCCGCCATCCCAACATCAAACTGATCACCTTGGCCGAGGTGCAGGACGTCCAGGGGGCGGAGGGCGACCTCACGGTCAAGGTGCTGCAAAAAGCCCGCTACGTGGACCTGAACAAGTGCATCGCCTGCGGGGCCTGCGCGGCCAAGTGTCCCAAGCGCATCCCCGACGAGTTCAACCAGGGGCTGGGCAAGCGCAAGGCCGCCTACGTGAAGTATCCCCAGGCGGTGCCGCTGAAGTACGGCATCGACGCGGCCAACTGCATCTACTTCCAAAAGGGCAAGTGCAAGGCCTGTCAGAAGTTCTGTCCCGCCGGGGCCATCGACTACGAACAGCAGGATCAGGAGCTGGAGATCAACGTGGGCGCGGTGATCCTGGCCGCCGGGTTCAAGCCCTACGATCCTACGCCGTACCCGCAGTACGCCTACGCCAACTTCGCCAACGTGGTCACCGCCCTGGAGTTCGAGCGCATCCTGAGCGCCTCGGGCCCCTGGATGGGTCATCTGGTCAGGCCCGGCGACGAGGCCGAGCCCAAGAAGATCGCCTGGTTGCAGTGTGTGGGCAGCCGCGACCTGAACCACTGCGACCACCCCTACTGCTCCAGCGTGTGCTGCATGTACGCCATCAAGGAAGCGGTGATCGCCAAGGAGCACTCCCACAGCGACTTGGACGCGGCCATCTTCTTCATGGACATGCGCACCTACGGCAAGGACTTCGAGCGCACCTACGTGGGGGCCCAGGAGCATGGGGTGCGCTTCGTGCGCAGCCGCATCCACTCCATTAGCGAGTTGCCGGGCGGCAGCCTGCGCCTGGAGTATGTCACCGAAAAGGGCCAGTCCAAGAGCGAAGACTTCGATATGGTGGTGCTCTCCCAGGGCCTGGAGATGAGCCCCGACGCGGCCGACCTGTGCCGCCGCCTGGGGGTGGAGCAAAACCAGAGCCAATTCGCGGCCACCGACTCCTTCGCCCCGGTGGCCACCAGCCGCCCTGGCGTGTACGTCTGCGGCGCCTTGGCCGGTCCCAAGGACATCCCCCTGTCGGTGATGGAGGCCTCTGCCGCCGCCTGCGCCGCCTCCTCTGGACTGGCCGCCGGGCGCGGCACTCTGATCACCGAGCCGGTGGAGGTGCCCCAGCGCGACGTGCGCGGCGAGACCCCCCGGGTTGGTGTGTTCGTGTGCTCCTGTGGTATCAACATCGCCGGCGTGGTGGACGTCAAGGCGGTGATGGACTACGCGGCCACCCTGCCCAACGTGGTCTACGTGGAGAACAACCTGTTCACCTGCTCCCAGGACACCCAGGACAAGATGACCGAGGTGATCAAGGAGCAAGGCCTCAACCGCATGGTGGTGGCCGCCTGTTCGCCGCGCACCCACGAGCCCCTGTTCCAGGAGACGCTGCAAGCGGCGGGCATCAACAAGTACCTGTTCGATCTGGCCAACATCCGCAACCAGGACTCCTGGGTGCACGCCGACGACCCGGTGGCGGCCACCGAAAAGGCCAAGGACCAGGTGCGCATGGCCGTGGCCAAGGCTTCCCTGCTGGAGCCTCTCACCGAGGCCAAGCTCTCCATCCTGCCCAAGGCCATGGTCATCGGCGGCGGCGTGTCGGGCATGAACGCGGCGCTGAACCTGGCGGCCCAGGGCTACGAGACCCACGTGGTGGAGCGGGACAACGCCCTGGGCGGCAACGCCCGCATGCTCAGGACCACCGCCCTGGGCGAGGACGTGCAGGAGTACCTCATCGAGCTGAACGCCAAGGTGGAGGCCGAGCCGCTTATTACCGTGCATCTGGGCACGGTGATCAAGAACGTGGACGGCTTTGTGGGCAACTTCAAGACCACCCTGGTGGGGGACTCCGGCGAGGAGCTTCTGGAGCACGGCGTGGCCCTGATCTGCACCGGGGCCGGCGAGTACAAGCCCAATGAGTACCTCTACGGTCAGGACCCCCGGGTGATGACCCACCTGGAGATCGACCAGGCGGTGCTGGGCGGCGAGCTTGATCTGTCCAAGATCAACAAGGCGGTGTTCATCCAGTGCGTGGGTTCCCGCGAGCCGGAGCGTCCCTACTGCTCCAAGGTTTGCTGCACCCACTCGGTGGAGAGCGCCCTGGCCATCAAGGAGGCCAACCCCGAGGCCCAGGTGGCCATCATCTATCGCGACATGCGCACCTACGGCGACCGCGAGCGCCTCTACCAACAGGCCCGCTCCAAGGGCGTTATCTTCGTGCGCTACGACCCGGACACCAAGCCGGAAGTGGTCACCGAGGGCGACTCCCTGGTGGTAAAGGCCCAAGACCCCATCCTCCAGCGGACCATCGTGCTGGAAGCCGACCTGGTGGGCCTGGCCACGGCCATTGTTAGCCACAAGGACGAGCACCTGGCCCAGATGTTCAAGATTCCCCTGGATCAGGACGGCTGGTTCCTGGAGGCCCACGTGAAACTGCGGCCCGTGGACTTTGCCACCGACGGCGTGTTCATGGCCGGTCTGGCCCACTATCCCAAACCCCTGGAAGAGGCGGTGTCTCAGGCTCAGGCCGCGGTTAGCCGCGCGGCCACGGTGCTTTCGCGCAGCGAGATGATGCTGCCGGGCACGGTGGCCTGGATCGACCAGCGCAAGTGCGTGGGCTGCGGGGTCTGCTGGACGGTGTGCCCCTACCAGGCCATCACCCAGGACGACAACGGCCTGGCCGTGGTCAACGAGGCCCTTTGCAAGGGCTGCGGCACCTGCGTGGCATCCTGCCGTTCCGGCGCGCCAAACTTGCGGGGATTCAGCAACCAGGATGTGCTGGCCCAGATTTCGGTGATGCTTCAGGGCTGAAAATTAAAGCCCTGTCATTATGGAGTACGCCATGAGTGAAGAAAATCAGTTCCAGCCGCGCATAGCGGCCTTTTTCTGCAACTGGTGCACCTACGGAGGGGCGGACCTGGCCGGGGTGAGCCGCTTGCAGTATCCGCCCAACTTCCGGGCGATCCGCATTCCCTGCACCGGGCGCATGAGCCCCAAATTCATCTTGCAGGCCTTTCGGCAAGGGGCCGACGGCGTGTGGGTGAGCGGTTGCCACCCCGGCGACTGTCACTACATCGCGGGCAACATGTACGCTCGCCGCCGCTTTACTATTCTCAAGAACCTGCTGGAGTACGTGGGCATCGAGCCGAACCGGCTGCACTTCAGCTGGATCTCCTCGGCCGAGGCCACCAAGTTCCAGCAGACCGCTATCGAGGTGATCGAATCGGTGCGCGCCCTGGGGCCCGCCACCCGCATGGTCAAAGACATCCGGAGGGTGGCCTGATGGAGGCTCTAGTCCAGAAGATACGGGAGGCGGCCAAGAAGCTGCTGAGCGAGGGCACGGTCGATTGCGTGATCGGCTATGCGACGGGCACGGTTCCCATGCGGGACT
>JAHIND010000034.1 GCA_018896025.1 Pseudomonadota bacterium | reverse complement strand
CACCAGACCTTCCCAGCCTTCGGCCTCCACCTTGTCGGCCGCCTTCTCGCACATGGTGATGATGTCCTGACCCAGGGAGTTCATCTTGCTGTGGAACTCCAGGCACAAAACGCCATCGCCCAGGTCGATTAGGGAGCAGCCCTTGTTCTCCATGACCGTCTTGTTGCGGTCCTTGAGGGAGGGCAGGAGGATGATCTCCGGCGACATCTCCACCAGCTTGTATTCCTTGCTGGGGATGTCGTAGTAGTACAGCTCGCCGTTTTCCTTCTTGTAGAAGGACTCATTGCCCGCGGCCAGCATTTCCTCGACCCAGGCGGGGATGGTGTAACCGGCGGCCTTCATGGCCTCCACCGACTTGGCCAGGCCCAAGGCGTCCCACGACTCGAAGGAGCCCATCTTCCAGTTGAAGCCCCACTTCATGGCGTTGTCGAGGTTGACGATGTCGTCGGCGATCTCGGGGATGCGGTTGGCAGCGTAGATCAGGCCCGCGCTCATGTGCTTGAAAGTGAACTCACCGGCCTTGTCCTTGGCGTAGTACATGGCCTTGAGCTTGCCCTTGCCGCCGGGCGCCTGCTTGGCCGCTTCCAGGGAAGCGAATTTAACCTTGTTCTTGGGCCGGTACTCCATGGTCTCGCGGTCCAGGACCAGGGTCTCTTTCTTGCCCTCGGGGGTCTTGACCCGCTTGTAGAAGCCCTGCTTGGTCTTGTTGCCCAGCCAGCCGTTGTCGATCATTTTCTTGAACCAGGCCGGGGGCTGGAACATCTCGCGCTGCTCGTCGTCCGGGCAGCCGTCGTACACGTTGGCCGCCACGTGACCCATGGTGTCCAGACCCACCAGGTCGGCCAGGCGGTAGGAGGCCATCTTGGGACGGCCCAGGACGGTGCCGGTAAGGGCGTCGGCTTCCTCGAAGCTCAGGCCCATCTCGTCGATGAGCTGGTTGAGGTAGCACATGCCGAACACGCCGATGCGGTTGGCCACGAAGTTGGGTGTGTCTTTGGCGAACACCACGCCCTTGCCCAGGACGTTTTCCGCGAACTGGGCCATGCCTTCGATCACCTCGGGCTTGGTCTTGGGGCCGGGGATGATCTCGAAGAGCTTCATGTAGCGGGGCGGGTTGAAGAAGTGGGTGCCCAGGAAGTGCTCCTGGAACTCGGGGCTCAGGTGCTCGCTCATGGCGGCCACGGAGATGCCCGAGGTGTTGGTGGTCACCACGGCCTCGGGGGCGCGCACCTTGTCGATGCGGGCCAGGAGGTCCTTTTTGATGTCCAACAGCTCGACCACCACCTCGATGATCCAGTCGCACTCGGCCAGGAGGTCGAAGTTGTCCTCCAGGTTGCCGGTGGTGATCAGCGCCGCGTTTTCCGGCACGTAGAAAGAGGCCGGTTTGGACTTTAGGGCGCCCTGGAGACCGTTTTGGGCGAAATAGTTGCGGAATACCGGCGAGTCCTCGCTAACCCCCTTCTTGGCCAGAGGATCGGGCATCTTGGGGGGAACGATGTCCAAAAGTACCGTGGGCAGGCCCACGTTGGCCATGTGGGCGGCAATGGTGGCACCCATCACCCCAGCGCCGATGACGCCCACTTTTTTGATTTTCAGGGACATAAAGCTAACCTCCTTAGCCAGGCTCGCCGCGCCGCTGCTTGCGCAGTGATGAATGAAGAATCATTCATATTATTTTAGAGCGACCTTGAATTCAGGACTCCCTGGAGCCCACAAGTGAATGAATTGTCATTCAGTGGTCTAAAAACTAGCACGCCGGTTCTTGGACTGTCAAATATTTTTTACCGGCTTACCAAAAAACCTTGGGGCAGATGCCGTAGTGGTGGTGAAGCCTTCTTTATCTAGTGGTTCTGGTGAATTGCCAATCAGGGGCGCATGTGATACTCTCAGCACTGGTTCCTGATGCTACACAAACGTCATTTTGTTTAATTACGTTTTCTTACCGTGGTGTAAAGCTTGATTAGTTTGATCGAGGCACGCTCGACCAAGGATGCCGCCATATTTGGCCTCAGGCTGTTCCTATTTATTCTGACCCTATTAATCCTCTGTTCGCCTTCACTTTCCGTGCAAGCCGCCCAGGCCCCGGAAGCGGGCCCCAAGCGCCTCATCCCCTTGGACACCGTAGGCCAACCGGTGGTGTGGTGCTATCACGGCCAGGTCCCTGACACCCGTTTGGTGGTGGTGGACAAGTCCCGCCAGCGCCTCATGGTCCTGCGCTATCTGGGAAAATTGGCCTTGGAGTTCGAGTACCCCTGCGCCTCCGGAGAGAAGCAAGGGCCCAAAAACGCCTCCCTGGACGAAAAGACTCCCGAGGGAATCTACTTCGTCACCAAGCGTTTCAAGGACAACAAGATAACCGTCTTCGGCTACCGGGCCCTGCACCTCAACTATCCCAACCCCCAGGACAGGGCCCAGGGGCGCAACGGCGACGGCATCTACATCCATGGCACCAACCGGGATTACAAGCCGCGCAGCAGCAACGGCTGTCTGGTCATGGCCAACCAAGACCTGGCCCTGGTGGAGCCGCTGGTGAGTGAGCAGTTCACCCCGGTGATCGTGGTGGAGCGCTTGGCCCTGCCCAGCCCCGCCTTGCAGGCAGCGGCCTGCGAGTATCTGCGCACCGTGAATATAGACGCCCTGAGCCGGGGCGCGGCCCACCAACCCAACGGCCTGGAGTTGCTGCGGCCCACCTCAGCCAACCGGGAGTTGTCCGGGCTGGCCGCCAAGCTGGAAAGCCTGGGCTCGGGCATAAAGGTGCAAAACAGGGGGCTGGCCCTGTTCGGCAACGGCAGCCAGTGGGTGCTGCTGGCCACTCAGGAGATAGAAGGGCCCGGCAACAAGAAAGTCGCCCTGACCCGGCGCTTTTACCTCTCCGGCCAGGAGCCCGCGGTCTTCAACCTGGTGCAGCCCCAGTGGGTGCTCCCCGACCTGGCGGACGCCCGCCTTCTGGCTTCCTGGGCCACCCAAAAGACCGCCGCCTTGACCCCGGCCGTTCCCAAGCCAGCCCGCAAGAAAGCGGCGGCCCAAGATCAGCCTGAGGCGATCAAGCAAATGCTGGCCGCCTGGACCACGGCCTGGCAAAACAAGCAGCTGGATCAATACATGAGCTTCTATGCCCGCGACTTCCGCGGTTCGGGCAAGAACCGGCGTCAGTGGCGCAAGCACAAGAGTTATCTCAACCGCACCTATAAGAAAATCACGGTTCGCCTGGAAGACGTGAAAATCAAGGTGAGCGGCAAGAGGGCCCAGGTCAGCTTTATCCAGCACTACAGCTCTGACTGGCACAGCGACCTGGGCCTCAAGCATTTGCATTTGGTGTTCAGGGACGGGCGCTGGCTCATCCGCGCTGAAACCTGGCGAAAAATGCCGCCACCCGGCCCCGGACCCAGGCGTGATTCTTGACCCTCTCTTGCCTCGGCATCAGCAAAACTATAGGATAGGCATTAACCAATCACTCTGGAAATGGGGGTAAATTGGCCCGGCAGAAAATCGACGTACTGCTGGTGCGCAAGGACGCCCCGGTGCAAACCATGCGTTTAGGCCCCTGGCTTTTATATATTTTCCTTCTTCTGATGATCCTCACCCTAGCCGCCCTGGTCGGGGGAGGATATCTGCTTTACCAGCAGAACCAGGCCCTGAGCGAAATTGTCAAGGACAACAAGCGCCTTAGGCTGTCGGCCCAGAACCTGGAAACCATCGTGCGCGGCCTGCAAGACAGGGCCTTCCTGGCCAACATGACCGGCGACGGCCCCCCTCCGCCGCCCCCCAGGCAAAAGCCAGCTCCGCCTCCCCCGGCCCCGGCACCAGAGGCTAAAGCGCCTCAGGCTCCCCCGGAGCAGACGGCGGACAACGACGCCAAGGCCAAGGAGAACGGCGAAGCCTCCACACCCCAGGAGGCCCAGGCGGTGGAGCCCTGGCCCACCAGCGCCGACTGGGTGGAGGTGCGCAAGGTTAAGCTCACCAAATCCGGGCGCGACCTTCTCGTCTATTTTGACATCGCCAACAAACGGGACTACAAGCACCCGGCCCAAGGCTACGCCACCGTGCTTTTGCGCAGCGAACGCAAGGGCGCGCCCTGGGTCGAGGCCTGGCCGCCCACCCGCCTGACCCCCCTGGGCAGACCGGAGGACCCCAAAAAGGGCGCCCACTTCGCGGTGCAGCGCTTCAAACGCTTTAGGGCCCGCTTCGTTCTGGTGGACAAGGACGTGGAAGCCGTGGAGTTTTTGATCTTCAACGAGCAGGGTGAGCTTTCCCTCTTGATGCGCGAAGAGGCGGGCTCCAAAAAGTCCAACAACTAGCTGTAGAAAGCGAAGACCTTGTCCGCCAACCAGTTGACCATATTAGCCGCCAATACCATCGTACGCGGCGACCTCTTCGCCCAGGACACCCTGGTGGTAGAGGGCGGGGTGCAGGGCAACGTGGTGGCCCACCGGGTGGTGGTCAAGGGCACCGGGTGGATTCAGGGCAGCCTGACCTGCCGCTCCCTGTCCATAGAACAGGGCGGCGTGGTCGACGCCGAGGTGGAGGTGGTGGAGACCGGAATGCTCATGAAACCGGCCCAAGCCCGCAACTGTGCCTTGCCCAACAACGGGAGCAAGGCCCTGCTGGAGCAACCTCCCGCCACGGAGGACGAGGCGTAGCCGTGTTGCACAAGAACGCGGATGATCTGAAAATTTTCACGGCATCCGACGGATGCCGCCTGGCCGAGGTCATTCATCCGTCCAACGACCCCACCGACCCGGGCGTTAGCCTTTCGCGGGCCTGGCTGCCCCCCGGCGGGGCCACCAAGCCCCACTACCTGGATTTTCTGGAGATTTATTACGTGCTGCGGGGCAGGGGGGTGTTCCACCTGGACGACGAGTCCCAAGAGGTGGGGCCCGATTCCTGCGTGTACCTCCCGCCCGGTTCGCGGCAGTGGCTGCAAAACACCGGCCCCGAAGACCTGGTGTTTTTGTGCGTTTGTCATCCGGCCTGGAAGGCCGAGGGCGACCATCTCGCCTGACCCCCTCCGGCGCGGTTTTCAGCAAAGGGGATAATCATGCCCAAGGTATTGATCGTTTATTTTTCCCACGGCGGCAACACCCGCAAGATGGCCGAGGCTCTGGCCGCCAGCGTCAAGGCGGGCGGCTGCGAAGTCAGCCTAAAAAAAGTGGCCGAGGCCACCAATGACGACCTGAGGGCGGCGGACGGGGTGCTTTTGGGCGCTCCCTGCTATTTCGGCTCCATGGCCAACCCCATGAAGAAGTTCATCGACGATTCCATCCCCCTGTTCGGCAAGGGCGAGCTGGCGGGCAAGGCGGCCGGCGCCTTCGCCTCCACCGGGGGCATCGGCGGCGGCGGCGAGCCGACCATCCTGTCCATGCTGCACGGCCTGTTGATCCACGGCATGGTGGTGCAGGGCCTGCGCAAGGGCGGCCACTTCGGCCCCTTGGCCATCGGCGAGCCGGACCAGCGGGTAATGGACGAGTGCGCCGCCTATGGGGCCCAGTTCGCCGCCCTGGTGAACAAGCTGGCCGCCTAAACCTTGGGCGCGACAAAAGGAGGGTTATGCCTGCTGGCCGGGGGGCTGGCCGGGGCGGAGCCCTACCAGGGCCAAGCGGCGGTGCTGGTTCGCGAGGGCAGGGTGGCCGCCCTGGGCGATGAAGCCCTGGCCAAGGCCGACCAGTGCCGGGACCTGGGCGGCCTATGGCTGTCGCCCGCGCCCCTGGACGCCCACGTGCACCTGTACCTGGGGCCCGGGCCGGAGCAGGCCATGCAGGCCTGGCGCGAGGCCGGGGTGGCCGCTATCCGCGATTTGGGCCACAAGCCCCAGCACGCCACCCCCAGGGACGACGGCGGCCCGCCGCTGTTGCGCACCGCCTGCGTGGGCCTGGGGGCCACGGGCGAGGCCGCCTATTGGCTGGCCGCGCCCATGAGCGGGGCTCAGGCTTTTGCCCAGGCCGCACGGGAGCAGGCCCGCCGTGGCGCGGCGGTGATCAAGCTCTTCGCCTCGGGCCTGCTGGACTTTGAGCACCCCGGCGAGGTGTGCCACCCCCAGGCCCTGACCAACGAGGAGGTGGCTGCGGCGGTGCAGGAGGCCCACACCGCGGGTCTGCCGGTGTCGGTGCACGCCAACGGCGAAAGGGCGGTTAGCCAGGCCTTGGCCCAAGGGGTGGATGGCATCGAGCACGGCTATTTCCTGGGGTCGCGCTGCCTGCTGAGCATGGCCCAAAAGGGCGTGTGGTGGACCCCGACCCTGGCGGCGGTTGAGGCCCACCTGGCCGACCCCCAGGGACGCCACGACCAGGCCACGCTGGCCGCCCTGGCCGAGATCGTGCGCCTGCAAAAAGCCCAGATCAAGCTGGGGGAGGAGCTGGGGGTCAACCTGGTGTTGGGCAGCGACGCGGGCTCCTACAACCTGCCCCACGGCGAAGCGGTGTTTCGGGAGATGGCCTCTTGGCTGGAGGCGGGGGTTAGCCCGGCCACGGTGTTCGAGGCGGCCACCAAACGGGCGGCCCGCGCCATGGGACTGGCCGGGGAACTGGGGGAGATAGCGGTGGGCGCCAGGGCCTGGTTCCTGGCCACCGAGGAGGACCCGCGCCGCTATCCCCTGCAGTGGCAACGGCCCGCTTGGCGAAGCTTCTAGGGGCTAGCCTAAAACGCTGCGCAGGCGGCCGGGATAATAGAATACGTATTCCTTGGACAGGATGCGGTAGCGGCGGGCCGCATAATCGTGCAGGGCGGCGTAAAACTCCTGTAGGTTGCTGAGCGGAGCCACCATGCGCGCGAACTGGTGTGGGTCCCCGGCGTCCTGGTTTACCGGCGGAATGAAGCGGCCCTCGCCGCCCCGCCAACGAAAGCCCAGGCTTTTGGACAGCTGCTCCACCTCCTGGTACACCCGCCGTATCAGGTCGGTGCGCAGGATGGCCGAGGGGGCGGTTACCAGGGCCTCCAAGAGGCAGGCCAGGTAACAGACCTGCTCCTGGGCGGGGGCGTCGTCCCGGTGGCGCAGAAGGCCCAGTGCAGTGTCCTGCAACCCGCCCTCCAGGGCGAAATGGGGGGGCATGCGGCCCGAAGGGTCCTGACCGGTTTGCAGGCACTCCTCCCGGTACTCCTCGTAGGATGCCGCCGAGCCCACGTGCACCTGGATGATGCGCCCGGTGCGCCAGGGCCCCCAGCGCAAGCGCATGGGTGCATCGGTTATCACATGCTCTCGGCCTTCACCGCCGGGAAAAGGAATCACGCGATCCACACTGCAACCTTTGGCCAAGGGAAGTTTCGCCCCCATGATGAGCCTCAAGACTAACAGATGGCGCTTGGCCAGGGAAGCCCTGGGCGCGGGCCTGGCCCTTTGCATGCTTTTGACTCTCTTATTGGCCGCCGGGCCTGCCCAGGCCAAAAGCAAGGACGTCTTCGCGCCTCTCAGGGCGGAGATGATCCGCCAGGGCATGGCCCCGGCCCAGGTGGATGCCCTGCTGGGCGACAAGAGAGTGCGCTTCGAAAGCCGCCTCATGGCCGTTCTGCTGGCACCCTCGGAGCGCAGCCTCAACTACGGCCAATTCCTGCAACCCAAGACCATCCAGGCGGGCAAGGCCTTCATGGTCAAAAATGCCGCCACCCTGGCCGAGGCCCAAAAGCAGAGCGGGGTGGACCCCACGGTGGTGGTGGCCATCCTCAGCGTGGAAAGCCGCCTGGGGCAATACACGGGCAACTGTTCGGTGTTCAACGTGCTGGCCTCCCAGGCGGTGCTGGACACCCCGGTGGCCCAAAAGCTGGTGGCCCAGCAGTGGCCGGGCAAACAAAAGGCCGAGTTGAGCAGCGCCAAGACCAAGAAGCGCTTCCAGCGCCGGGCGGTTTGGGCCCGCCGGGAGATGGGCTCCCTGATCCGCCTGGCCAAGAAGGAAGGGCGCTCACCCCTGGATTATAAGGGCTCCCTGGCCGGGGCCCTGGGCATGGCCCAGTTCGTGCCCACTTCGGTGCTCATTTGGGGCAAGGACGCCGACGGCGACGGTCAGATCAACCTTACCCATCCCGACGACGCCATCCACAGCGTGGCCAACTACCTGAGGGCCCACGGCTGGCGTCCCGGCCTGAGCAAAAAAGCCCAGATCAAGGTGGTGCTCACCTACAACAATTCCAAGCCATACGCCAAGACGGTGCTGGGCTTGTCCGAAAGACTGCGGTGAGCCAGCGATCCGCCCAGGTCTGGCCGGGGGGCCAGGCGTTGGAGCAGGCCTTCAGTCTGAGCGCCGCGTCCGCGCCGGGCGGCCTCTTGCTGGGCGGGGGAGGGCACTACACCTTCCAGGGCAAGAACGCCCTGCTGCCCCTGCTTTGGTCCCAGCTCCCGCCCTCGGCGCGCCGGGGCAAGCCTCTGGCCGAGCTGGCCGGGCCGGTGCTGGTGCAAAAGCTGCTGGAGTCCCTGGGCCGGGAACAGGCGGCGCTGGCCGGCATCTCCCGGGGACGCCGCTTCCCCCATCGCCTGTGGCGGCTGCTGGTGGGGCTCAAGGCCGCCCGTCTGAGGCCGGAAGACGTGGCCTCTCTGCCGGGGCCTGGCGGCCAGCGCCGCACCGCCCTGGCCGGATTGTTGGCCGCCTACGCGGCGGAGCTGGCCAAACGGGGCCTGGCCGACGAGGCCGATCAGTTGGCCGCCGTGGAGGCTCATCTCTCAGAAGGTGGCACTTTCCCTTTGCTGCAAGGCTGGCAATCCCTGGAGGTGCGCGAAGCCCTGTGGCTGCGCCCCGCCGAACTGCGCCTGCTCTTCGCCTTGTCCCAGGCCCTGCCGGTGCGGGTGCGCTTCGCCCTCGCCCCTGCGGTGGGGTCCGAGCAGGAGGTGTTCCGCCTGCTTGAAGCCACAGCCAAGGCTTTAGAGGAGCACGGCGGCAACCTGGAGGTGGAATGGAGCGATCTGGAAGAGGAGGGCGGACCCTTGGCTCACCTGGCTTTGGGCGCTTGGGACGGTGCCGAGAGCGCACCCGAAGCTGAGGGCGAGGCCCTGGAATTGGTGCGGGCCGCCGGGCGCTACGCCGAGGTGGAGGCCCTGGTGGGCCGGGCACGCGACTTGGTGGACCAGGGCACCCCGCCCCACGAGATCGTCCTGGTCTTTCCCGAGCTGAGCCTGTACGGCCAGATGGCCGCCGACGTGGCCGCCCGTCTGGGCCTGCCTCTTTCCTTCCGCCGCAGCGAGCCCCTGGGCGGCACCCCCTTGGTGCAGGCCGTTCTGGAGCTGCTTTCCTTGCCCCAGATGGGTTTCTCTCGGGTGGAGCTGGCTCGGGTGTGGGATTCGCCTTACCTGGGGTCGGCCCTGTCCCGCCACCTCCAGATACCCCATCCCTCGGACGCTGCACGCCGCTTGGCCCAGGCCTTTTACGTGGATGCCCAGGAGACCCCGGCGCGCGAGTGGTTGAACCAGGCGGCGGACCAGGCCGAGGGAAGCAAGGCGCTAGCCTGGCGGGATTTGGCCTCGGCCTGCGGGGCGCTCACCGCCTGGCTGGCTCCCTTGGATCAAGCCCAGGGCCTGGCCGAGTATTGCGGCCGGGTGGAGCGCCTGCTGGAGGCGCTACGCCCCACTCCTGAGCTGGGCGCGGGTGCGGGGCCCGGCCGCTGGGCGGCCTTGGCTTTGGCCCGTGACCTGGTAGCCTGGGAGGGGCTCACCCAGGCGGTGGGCGGCCTGGGCCGGGCGGCGGAGCAGGTGGGCGCGGACATGCCCCTTAGTCCGGGGCGGCTGTTGGCCTTGCTGGGCCAAGCCCTGGAGCAACAGGACGCGGGAGCGGGCATGGGGGCGCGAGGCGGAGTGCGGGTGTTGCGCCTGGAGGACGCCCAGGGACTCTGCCCCGCCTACGCCTTGGCCGGCGGCCTGAACCTGGAGGAGTTCCCGTCTCGCCCGGCGGACCTGCGCCTGCTGGACAGCGCCGAGCGCCTGGCCCTGGGCCGCAAGGCAGGGCTGCCGGTGTGGCGCACCGAAGAACAAGAATACGGCGGCCAGGTGCTGCGCCTGCTGCTGCTGTTGGCCTCGGCCCGCCAGGGCGCGGTACTTTCCTGCTGCGCCGCCGACTTGGACGGCTCTCCGCGCAACCCCAGCCTTTTGCTGGAGCAGATGGCCCGGCGCCTGGGGCGCGAAACTGAGCTCAAGGCCCCGCCGGGCAGCGTGTTCGGCGACGTGCCGCCGGTGGACCAGTGCCGCGACGCCCGCAGCCTGTGGAGCGCCCTGGCCCGCGACCTGCTGCGCCCCTGCTACGGCAAAGCGCCGGAGAATAGCGCCGCCCCGGCGGTGCTGCACGCCCTGGCCCAGGACCAGGCCGTGGCCCAGGCCTGGCGCTCCTTGGCCGCGCGGGCGCGGATGGAGGAGCACCGCCTGCGTTTGGAGGCCCTGCCTCCCGAGGCCCGCCTGGTGCAGGGTGGCCCTTATGACGGACTGCTGCTCGCGGGCCCGGCCCAGGAGTTCCTGGCCTCGCTGCTGGCCGACCCCGAGCGGCGCAAGCTGTCCCCCAGCGCCTTGGAAACCTACGTGGCCTGCCCCATGCAGTGGTTCCTGGCGCGGATGCTGGGCCTGGCCGAACCGCGCGAACCCGGCTGGGACTTGGAGCGATCGGAAGAAGGCACCTGGGTGCACGAGACCTTGAAGCGCTTTTTCGCGCCAGGGGAGTTCGACTCGACTTGGGACGAGGCCGCTCAAGGCGATCGCCTGGCCCGCTGCCTGGCTCAGGCCATGGAAAAGCTGCCCGGCCACGGCCTGGTGCAGCAGGCCCGGCAAGGCGTGTTGGCCCACACCCTGGCCACGGTGGTGGCCCGGGAGATGGAGGCCATGGGCGAGTTGCGGCCCGCCAAGGTGGAAGCCGAGTTCGGCGGCAAGGAGGCTAAGGCACCGCCCCTGGAGGTGCCGCTGGCAGACCGTGCGCCGCTGTATTTGACCGGCCGCCTGGATCGCCTGGACCAGGGGCAGGGCGCGCTCAGAGTGGTGGACTACAAGCACGCCTCACAAAAGGAGAAGATCACCCGCCCGCTAAAGGAAACAGAACTGGGTGTCACCGCCTTTCAGATGCCGGTGTATCTGGCCGCGGCCCGCGAGCTGTGGGGCAAGGCGGAAGAAGCCCTGAGCGCCAGGGTGGTGCCCACCCGCAAGATGGAGCAGGAGCCCATGCAGCGGGACTTCGCGCCAGGTGACCCGCTCCTGGCCGCTGATCCAGCCGCCCGCCGGGAGTTGGCCCTGAGCGGCGCGCCCAACCTGTTCAACAGCATCGTGGAGCTATGGTCCCGCCTGGAGGGCGGCCGGTTCATGCCTCTGCCCGAGCAGGGCCCCTGCGACTTCTGCCCGATGGGCGGGGTGTGCCGGGCGCGGGTCAGCGCGGCCGCCGCCCTGGAGGGAGAGGCCTCATGAGCGCGCCGGAGCGTCTATGCCTGGTGGCCGGGGCCGGGGCGGGCAAGACCTATCGCCTGGTGGAGCACTACCAGGGTCTGCTGGCCAAGGGCTTGGAGCCCGCCCAGATCGTGGCCATCACCTTCACCGAAAAAGCGGCGGGCGAAATGCGCCAGCGCATCGGGGAGAAGGTGGCCCCCGAGTTGGCCGCCAAGCTGGCCTGGGCTCCCATCAACACCATCCACGGTTTCTGCGCCTCCCTGCTACGCGACTACGGCCTGGCCCTGGGCCTGGACCCTGAGTTCCGAGTGCTGGATAACGACGAGTTCAGCCGCCTGCTGGTGGAGACCACCGACGAGGTGCTGCGCCAAGGGCTAAAGGAACGCGATCCCGTCCTGGGCCGCTTGCTTACGCACTACAACTTGAGCGGCATAGGCGGGCTGCAAGAGAAGCTGATCTGGCTGCATCGCCAGATGGCCACCATGGGCATCAGCCCGGAGCAGGCCGCCCAGGCCACGGCGGATGCCCACGCAGCCGACCAGGGCGGCGCTACCGATTTGATCGCCGCCATGGGCGCGGCGGTGAACCTGTTGGCTTCCCTGTTTGCCATTGACCCCAAACTGGCCGCCTCCAAGGCCAAGTACGTGCCCAAAGCCAGGGGCCTCATCGAGGCCTGGCCATCACTCCAGGCCCAGCTTGCGGACGAGGCCACCCGACCCGGTGCGGTGGCCACTATCGCCGCCACGGTCAAGGGCTCTTGGGGCAGCGGCGCAGTGAAGGAGCCACGCAAGGCATTGGCTGAGGGCGCGCAAGCCCTGGCCGCCCTGGCAGCCATCCGCGCCGCCGCGCTGGCCGCCGAGGACCTCCTGGCCATGGCCGCCAAGCTGGAGCAGTGCCTCAGCCGCGAGCTGACCCGGCGGGCCGCCCTGGGATTCGACGCCCTGCTCACCCTGTCCCGCGACCTGCTGCGCGACCACCCCGAGGTGCTGGCCCAGTGCCGCGCCCGCTGGCGAGCCCTGTTGGTAGATGAGTACCAGGACGTGAACCCGGTGCAGAACCAGCTGGTGGAGCTGCTGGCCGGGCTGGGCGAAGACCCCGCGCCCCAGGCCGAGCCGCCGGACTTGCTGGTGGTGGGAGACCGCAAGCAATCCATCTACGCCTTCCGTGGGGCCGAGGTGGCCGAGCTGGCCGACATGGCCACGCGCCTGAAAGCGGGCGAGGGCAGAGTGGAGCCCCTGGGCCTGAACTGGCGCTCCCACCCGGCCTTGGTGGAGTTCTTCAACCGCTTGTTCGAGCGCATCCTCACGCCGGGAGACGGTCAGGAGCACGCGCCCCAGGCCTATGTGCAATACGGCCCTCACGATGTTCAGGAGCCATCGGGCAAAAAGGCGGGGCAGGCCGACGAAGTCGTGGTGGATCTGGTGGATTGCGCGGGCCTGCTGAGCGAAGACAAGCCCAGTGCGGCGGCCCAGCGGGCGGTGGAGGCCCAAGCCCTGGCCGCTTACCTGCGCCGTCTTTTCGATGAGGGCCTGTACCTCCCCGGCCAGGTGGCGGTGCTCTTGCGCAAGCTCACCCAGGTGGGGGTATACGAGGAGGCCCTGCGCCGGGCGGGGGTGGATTACTACACCGTGCGCGGGCGGGGCTTCTACGAATGCCAGGAGGTGAGCGACCTGGCCCATGCCCTGAGGGCCATCCTGGACCCCGGCGACGAAATCGCCCTGGCCGCCTGGCTGCGCTCGCCCCTGGTGGGCCTCAGCGACGAGAGCTTGCTGGCCCTGGCCCATCCCTCGCCGCCCCGGCGCGACGGCCTCTATGCCGGGCTGCGAGGAGGCGCACCGCTCCCCGCTTGGTGCGGGCCCGAGCAACAGGAACGCCTGGAGGGAGCCCGGCGCACCTTGGGCAAGTTGGGCCCCCTGGCCCGCCGCCTGCACCCGGCCGAGCTCATTTCCTTGCTTTTGGAAGAGGGCGACCTTTTACCTGTGCTCATGGGCACCAGCGCGGGCGAGCAAAAGGCGGCCAACCTGCGCAAACTGTTGGAGACCGCCCGCCAGCCGGGCGGGGTGCTGGCCGGGGGCATGGAGGCCTTTGCGCGCGGCCTGACCGGGCTGGTGGCCCAGCCGCCCCAAGACCCCCAGGCCCCGCTCCTGGGCGAGGACGCCCAGGTGGTGCGCCTGATGAGCGTGCACCAGGCCAAAGGGTTGGAGTTCCCGGTGGTGGTCCTGCCCGATCTGGCCAGCAAGGGCGGCGGCCAAAACGGGATGCCGGATTTGGGGCCGGGCGGCGAGTTGGCCCTGGCCCCGCCCCACCCGGACAGCGGAGCCTTGGCCAAGCCGCCTCTCTATAACCGTTTGCAAAACAGGGACAAGGCCCGCCAGGAGGCCGAGGAGGCGCGCAAGTTTTACGTGGCCTGCACTCGGGCCGAGGAGCGCCTGGTGCTCTTGCTCAGCCCCGGCGGCACCCAGAGCAAGGGCTGGGACAAGTGGGCCCGCGACCTGGTGGCAACCGACCCGGCGGCCCGGACCATAGACGCCGCGACCCTGCCCCTGGCCGGGCAGAGCGAGCCCCGCTCCCTGGCCGATGCCTGGCAGGACGGCCTGCCGGAGGTGCCGGGGCTTGTCGCCCAAAAAGAGGTGGAAGCTGTTTTGGCCCGCATCCATCGGCCTACTGCGCGCCTGTCCCTGGTGCGCGAGTCGGTGAGCGGCCTGGAGAACTATCTGACCTGCCCCAGGCTCTACGTGCTCACCCAGCGCCTGGGCCTGGACACCGCCCTGATCCCTCCCGCCGGAAAGCCGAACGGCGGCATGGGCCGGGCGGTGGAACTGGGCAGCCTGGTGCACAGGCTCATGGAGCACACCGACTTTGGCCAAGGCCCGGCCGGGCTGGAGGCGGCCTTGGCCTCTCTGGAGCCTGAGCCGGACTTGGCTCCCCAGGCCCTGTCCCTGGCCGCCCGCTTGTGGGATACCGAGTTGCCCGGCCTGCTGGCCGCGGCCTCGGAGCTGGAGCGGGAGTTGCCTTTCTGCCTGCGCCTGCCGGAGCGGGACAACGGCCCGGCCTTGGAGATAATCGGCGAGATCGACCTGGCCGCCCGCCTCACCAGCGGCTGGCTGGTGGCCGACTACAAGGTCTCGCACAAGGCCGCCCCCGCGCCTTACCGCGACCAAATGGCCCTCTACGCCCTGGCTCTGCACAGGGGTGACGGCGGGCAGGGCCCGGCGCCGCGTTGTTGCCTGGCCTTCCTTTCGCCTGGGGGAGCCAAGTTGGCCTGGCTGGAATTTACCCCATCGGACTTGGCCGACATGGAGCACAGGATTCGCGCCGCCGCCCAGGGCATCGCCACCCTGGGTCCCCAGCCCGACCCCACCGCCCTGGAGCCGGGGCCGAACTGCGACCCGGCCTCTTGCCCGGTGGCCCATCTCTGCGGCCTGGAGGAGCTCTAGTGAAAGAGCCCAGCCAGGTGAAGCTCAAGGGCCGGGTGAAGCGCATCACCTTTGCCAACCCGGACAACGGCTATACCGTGGCCAAGGTGGAGATCTCCGGCCGCCTGGGCCTGACCACCCTGGTGGGGCGCATGCCCGGCCTCACCGAGGGCCAGGAGGTTGAGATCAGCGGCAAGGAGTCGGACCACCCCAAGTTCGGCCCCCAGATCGACGTGGAGGAATGCCGCATCGAACAACCCTCCGACGCCCAGGGGGTGGAACGCTATCTGGCCTCGGGGCTCATCAAGGGCGTAGGCCCGGTGCTGGCCGGGCGCATCGTGGAGACTCTGGGCACCGGGGCGCTGGAGGTGATCCTGGAGCAGCCCAAGCGCCTGGCCGAGGTGCCCGGCGTGGGACCCAAGCGGGCCAAGATCATCTCCCAGGCGGTGGCCGACCACGGGGCCCTGCGCGACCTCATGGTCTTTTTGCAGTCCCACGGGGTGGCGGCAACCACGGCGCTGCGCATCTACCGCCGCTACGGGGCCGGTGCCATGGGGGTGGTGCAAAACAAGCCCCACCGCCTGGCCTCGGACGTGCGGGGCATCGGCTTTGCCACCGCTGACGCCATTGCCGCCCGCCTGGGCATCTCCCACGATCACCCCGAACGCCTGCAGGCCGGTCTGCTTTGGATTTTGGGCACGGCCCGCGACGAGGGGCACGTCTACCTGCCCTATGACGAGTTGCTGGACCGCACCGCCGCCGAACTGCGGGTGGAGCGCTCCCTCCTGGGCCCCGCCTTCGCCCGCCTGCACATCGAGCAGGAGATCGTGGCCGAAGACCTGCCCTCGGGCCAGAGGGTGGTTTACCTCACCGGCCAGCACGCCATGGAGATGCTGGCCGCCAAGGAGCTGGCCCGCATATCCCGCCAGGAAGGCCTGCTCACTCTGGAGCGGGCGGCCAAGGCCGTGGCCTGGGCTTCAGGGCAACTGGCCGTAAAGCCCTCTCAAAGCCAGGCCCGCGCCCTGGAGGGTTTACTGGGAGCGGGCCTGGGGGCGCTCACCGGTGGGCCGGGCACGGGCAAGACCACCCTGGTCAAGACGGTGATCACCATCGCCCGGCGCATGGGCCTGAGCATCGCCCTGGCCGCTCCCACCGGCCGGGCGGCCAAGCGTCTGGCCCAGGCCAGCGGGCAGGAGGCCCTGACCCTGCACCGTCTGCTGGAATTCAGCCCCAAGGAAAACCGTTTTTTGCGCGGCCATGATAAGCCCTTGGAGCATGGGCTCATCGTGGTGGACGAGTCATCCATGATCGACATATGGCTGGGCGCCCACCTGGCCGCCGCAGTGGGGCCCAGCAGCCGCCTGTTGTTGGTGGGCGACGCGGACCAGCTGCCCCCGGTGGGGCCGGGCCTGTTCTTCCGCCAGATCATGGACTCCGGCGCGGCCAAAGTGGCCCAGCTAACCGAGATCTTCCGCCAGGACGAGAGCGGGCTCATCGTGGCCAACGCCCACCGCATCCTGCATGGCCAGATGCCCCGCCTGCCCGAGCGGGAAGGGGAGGGCGACTTTTTCTTTATCGAGCAAAAAGACCCAGTGCGGGCCGCCGAGGTGATCCGCGAACTGGTCACCGAGCGCCTGCCTCGGCGCTTCGGCCTGGACCCGGAGCGGGACATCCAGGTCTTGGCCCCCATGCACAAGGGCAACCTGGGCTGCGCCAACCTGAACGCCCTGCTGCGCCAGGCCCTGAACCCCCGCGCCGCCGGTAAAATAGGACTGGCCCCCGGCGACCGGGTCATGCAGGTGCGCAACAACTACGACCTGGAAGTGTTCAACGGCGACCTGGGCCTGGCCCTTCGCGAGGACGAGGAGGGCCTGGTGGTGGAGATGGACCGGGGCCCGGTGAGCTACGCCCCGGCCGATTTGGAGGACCTTACCCTGGCCTACGCCATCACCGTGCACAAGAGCCAGGGCAGCGAATACCCGGCCGTGGTCATCGCCCTGGCGACGGAGCACTACATCATGCTCAACCGTCCTCTGCTTTACACGGCGGTGACCAGGGGCAAGCAACTGGTGGTCATCGTGGGCCAGCGCAACGCATTGAAGCGGGCGGTGGAGCACGCCCAACCCATACGGCGCTACGCGGCGCTGGACCGCAAAATCAAACAAATTTTAGGCTGAGGCCGCTGGGGCTATTCTCGGTACTTGCCCGGCTCCAGGAGCACGTGGTCCTGGCTCGAGTCGGGGAACAGGAACACGTTCACCGATTCGCTGCGCTGGGTGGTGAGGTCAAGGCCGGTGAAGTCGGGCTGGATGGGCAGCTCGCGGTGGCCCCGGTCCACCAGTACGGCCAGATCCACCGAGGCCGGGCGGCCCAGGGAGAAGATGGCCTCCAGGGCGGCGCGCACCGTGCGGCCGGAGAAGATCACGTCGTCGATCAAGACCAGGCGGCGGCCTTCCACCGGGAATTTGATCACCGTGTCGTTGAGCTTGGGCACCTGGCGCAGGCGGGTCCAGTCGTCGCGGTAAAAGGCGATGTCCACCAGGCCCTTGTCCAGGTTGAGCGGCTCGCCAATAACCTGGGCCATGGCCGCCTCGATGCGCCGCAGCAGCAGGTCCCCCCCGGTGTGGATGCCCACCAGCCCCAGGCCGCCTGGCTCGGGGTGACGGCGCAGCAGGCCGCGGGCGATCTCACGGACGCCCAGGGATATGTCCTTGCTGTCAAAGACAGGGTGGGGCTGATTTAAGCTGGCGGACTGCATGTTGTTATGCGCTACTCTTTTGCCGATGGTTTTCTTACGAGGGGCAAGCCAGCACGAAAGATACTTTGATAGCAGGGTGTTGGGCGCTTGTCAAGCGATTGGATAGGGAACGGCCCGCAAGGCGGGCGGTTGTGAGGGGACCTCAGCGGTACGCGACGCGCACCAAGAGCGCGCCGTTAGCTTTTAACCCGACGATAATCGCTTCGGGCTAAAAATTTAAAATTTTGTCGGCTTGTTGAATCTGCTCGTACAAAAAATTCATATTGGACAGCTTGAAGTACTGATCTTCGTCCACACCGTGGACGCCCATGCACTTGCCTCAGGCTGCCAGCACCCCCTCGCTGAGAGCGAATATTTTGGCCTGTTCCCGAATGGGGAAGACCTCGCTGTCGCCCGCATACAGGTCGGTGGCCGGGCCGTTGAGGAAGATGGTGACTTCCTCGTTCTGGTTGAGCAGGAAGTTGCCCAGCCTAATCGCGTTCCACTTGATCTCAGGGTCCGTGCTGGAGATCACCATAAGTATCTGCATGATCTATCCTTTTACCTGATCAGTATCGGATATGCCTATATTAGCTACATTTCCCAGCGCTGTCCAATGGTATCCCCCGGTAACCGGTTCAGTTATATGGATGAAATTTTTAGGCGGCTTATCCCTACCAAGGCCCCCACATGTCCCAGTCCACCGGCCCGCTGGACCAGCCGTCCGTGTAGTCCAGGCGGTTCTGGCCGCCCTGGTTGTACATGTCCCAGGCCAATTGCTTGAAACGCTGGTAGTCCTGCCAGGTGCCCACCCACAGGCATTGCCCGTTGGCCGCGTCGGCCCACAGGTAATAGTCCTTGCCGTCGCGCACCAGGTGCAGGATGCGGTGCTGAGGCATGGACTCAAGGTGCTTCATGCGCGCCGGGGTGCTGGCGGGTATGGCGTCAAAACCGGAAGACAAGAGGAGGCGGTCGTTTTGCTGAATCTTCTCTTGGCTGTTGGGCCCCGCGCAGGCGCTCAGGGCCAAGGCCAGGCAGATGGTCAGAGCCGCCAATAGCAATCGTTTCATGTAGGTTCCAATCGTGGTTGATGTTTGGCTAGCGGTTGGCCAGATCGCGGAAAGCGAGCCAGCCGCCCAGGCTCTCGGCCGCCAAGACCGCCCGGATGATGGCCCGGCTGAGGCAGTCGGCCGCGACCCGGCTTATCTCGCTCACCGCCGTGGCCTCTGGCGGTCCGAAAAAGCCGGGCGAGGAGGGCAGGGGACGCCCGCCGGTGGCCAGGGCGAAGATAGTGTCCCCGTCGAACATGGTGTGGGCCGGGCGGATGGCTCGGGCCAGGCCGTCCTGGGCCATCTGAGCCATTTTCTTGCACTGGGCCTTGGTCAGGGTGGCGTCGGTGGCCACCACCCCGATGGTGGTGTTCTTGGCCGCTTCGGCCTGGGGAGGCCAGGGGGGCAGCACCTTGGCCTGGGCGGCGTCCGGGCCGAACTCGTGGCCCAGTTCCAGACCCAGCTCCCAAAACAGGCCGGTAGTCGGGTTGAGCAGCGAGCCCAGGGAGTTTACCGCCACCACAGCCCCCACGGTTACCCCGCTTTCCAGCAGCTCGCTGGCCGAGCCCAGGCCGCCCTTCATGCCGCCGGCCACCGCGCCGGTTCCCGCGCCCAGGCATCCCAGGGTAATCGGTTCTTCGCTGGCCACGTCGCAGGCGGCGCGGCCCCAATCAGGCCCCACCGGGGGCACGAACTCCGCCCCTCGGCCCAGGTCGTAGAGCACCGCGCCGGGCACGATGGGGGCCACGTGGCCCTGGTCGTCCAGGGGAAAGCCGATGCCTTGCTCGCTGAGCCAACGCACCGCGCCGTCGGCGCAGGCCAGGCCGTACACCGAACCTCCGCTGAGGCTAACCGCATGCACCTCATTCACCAGGTTCACCGGGTCCAGCAGGTCGGTCTCCCGGGTGCCCGGCGCCGCGCCGCGCACGTCCACCCCAGCCACCGCACCTGCGGGGCATAGCACCAGAGTGCAGCCGCACAGGGCTTCCCGGTCGGTGTAGGAGCCTACCTTGAGGCCGCTCACATCGGTGATGCAGTTGTGGGGTCCGGGTCGGCTCAAGCCTTGCTCTCCCTTGCTAAAGACCAAATCATTATGCCCTATTTTCAGCGTCAACCAAATGCTTAGTCAAAAAAGGCCCCGGCCGAAACCCGGCCGGGGCCTTGCTGTGCTGCGGAATAGGGCGTTTAGCCTACTTGGAGGCGTTCAGCTCCTTGAGCTGCTCTATGGTGATGATGTTGCCGTACTTGGCCTTGAGCTCTTCCATCTGCTTGCGCTGCGCCTCGTAGATCGTGAAGAGGCGCTCAGGAATGTTCTCCTCTTTCTTGAAGGCATCGGATTGCAGGTCGATGCGGGCAATAATCTTGTCCGCATACAGGGAGAACTGCTTGTCGTACAGGTCCTTGGGGTATTCCTTGTCCAACAGCTCGGCGAACATGGCCTTGAGGTCCTCATACTCGGGCAGCAGGCCCACGGGGGAGGGTATGGAGCCCACCTCGTTGTGGATCAGGCGGTCCAGCCAGCTCAACCACACCTTGACGTCGCGCTTCTCGCCCAGCAGGCCGTCGCCTTCGCCGCCGCGGGCCTCGTGGGTCAGGAAGTAGTTGAGGCCGGCCATGATGGGCCGGTGCTCGGGGGCGATGGCGTCGTTATTGAAGAAATCGAACTGGGCCACCATGTTGTCGCCCAAGGCGCCGGGGATGAAAGGCTGGTTGGCCCAGGGCTGACGCTTCACGCCGGTGGCGCCCACCTCGGTGGCCGTGGCCTTGCTCACGATGGAGGCTCCGATGACCACGCCCTCGTCGGCGTCGCGTGCCACGCGCACCGGAGGCATGGTGTCCGCGTCGCGGCCGTTGTAGGTGAAGACCTTGGTGATCACGCCCGAGGGGTCGTGCAGCTTGTTGCTGCAGTTGGCCAGCACCTCGGCGCGCATGGTGAAGCGGGCGTTGGCGTGGGACAGGGGGACTGCCTTGCCGCCAACGTCCTTTTTGCCCTCAGCCCACTCACCCTGGAAGTTGAAGCCCTCTTTCGGGGTTTCTTCGCCGCTGCCCACCCAGTAGGGGACGCCGTCCTTGACCAGGATGTTGGAGAAGATGACCTCGGCCTTTTCCTTGCGCAGCAGCTCCATGATCATGGGATCGTCGGTCCAGTTCACGTCCTGGATGATGCCGAAGATGCCGGTCTCGGGGTTGATGCTGCGGATGGTACCGTCCTCGGCGATCCAGATCTGGGCCAAGTCGTCGCTGATGAACTCCTCGCCCACCATGGCCGTGGTGGTCTTGCCACAGCCCGAGGGAGCCGCGCCCGCGAAGAAGGTCACGCGGCCGCCGGGGCCCTTGAGGCCGGTGATGAACATGTGCTCAGAAAGCTCATGACCCGCGCGGTAGTAGGTGGCGCGGTCCACGGCAAAGCGGTGGTTGCCCTTCTTGAGCAGCAGAGTGTTGCCCGCGTAGGTGCAGAAGGTGCTGAAGGTGGTCTGGTAGGAGCGGTCCATGAGCACCCGGGCGTTGGGCAGGTCCTCGGCGCGGTTGGGGCCCTGGCAATGCACGTTGGTGAAGAAGTGGCCCACGCGGTCCACCTCGTCGTCGAACTGCGCGAAGCAGTTGCGGTACAAGAGCTCGGCCGAGTGGCACACGTACAGAGAGGTGGTGGCTTCGATGGCCGGGATGGCGGCAACCGCGCCCACCGGGCCGCGGGAGTAGAAGCCGATGACCAGGGTCATGCCCTTCATCATGCCGACCATGTGCTCTTTGACGTAGGCGTAGGCATCCTTGCGCTCCAGGCGGTTGGCCAGGGAGCTTACGGTGTCCTCGGGGTTGGCGATGTAAAAGGTGCGGTCCACGATGCGGGCCTGTTCCTCGGCCAAGTCGTAGTGCAGGGTGTGGCCGGGAATGGCCAGGGTCTGCTCCTCGCCCAGGGTGAGGCACAGCTCGCGAATGCGCTGCACGTCTTGCTCGCTGCCGGTGTTCACGAAAACCTTATCCGGCTGACCCAGGGCGATGGTGTTGGCTATCTTAAGCCGAGCCTGGGGGTTTTTGATCTTTTCGATTTTGGCGAACTCGGTGTCGTCCATGGCCTCGCGCAGTACGCGGTCCACCTGGTCTTGTTTGACTCCACCGATGTCTGTGAGGATATCAACTCCATTATTGAGCTTTAGCATGGGGACTCCTTCTGATTATCGTCGCACTAGACGGTTAAATAGGGGAAGGGCTGAGGCGGACGCCCGAGGGGGGGGAGAACTTTCGACTAAACAATTTTTATTCCAAAAGTTCACCGGTCCACCGGTCCCGTGAAATGGCGCCGGTGCGCGGGTGTCCGTTGAGCACTGTTAAAAACAAAGCGGCTAAACCAGGCCCAGGGCGGCCATGGCTTCTCCGACCAACCAAGTTAAAGGTGTTTCATTCTATGCAGCGGGGTAGGTACGCGTCAAGATGGTTACAGGGTCTGTTTTCGAATTAATTGCGCTTTATTATGACCTCCCGGCAGGGCACATTCGCACTTGCCGGGGGACGCCGAGCAGGGCCTGGGATTTGCAGGATTTGGCGGGTTTACATTTGATCTACTCATAAGTTTACATAATATATCTTATGCGACGTTATAAATAACGGGAGGCCAGCATTCAAGGGAAGTCAAGAAAAGCGCAGCATATGCGACACATGTTTTCATGTAGTTAACAGTTTATACTAATTGTTATTATGAAGTTTATTAGTTTAGTATTCGGTTTAACTGTCTTAATAGTTATTGCTTGCCACAAAGCGCCCTACGGAGCTAAAATTTACGAAAATAAGAAGGAGGTATCTCCATGAGAGCCATACTCGCCTGTTTCCTGCTTCTGGCCCTGTTGGCCTGCGCCGCGCCGGCCATGGCCTCGCCACCTGGGGCGACCCCGCAAGGCGGCGCCCTGAGTCTGTACAGCCCGCCACCCCGCTATCAGATTTTCCAGGCTGCCAAACCCTACGGCGGCATGCTCATGGTGGACACCCAGAGCGGCAAGTCCTGGCAGCGGGTCATCGTGAACACGCCCCAGGGAATTCGCATACGTTGGGTGGAATTGCCCAGGGTGGAAAAGTTCCCCACGGGCAACGAAACCATTATGTGGGACTAGCCTCCGG
This sequence comes from Pseudomonadota bacterium, assembly GCA_018896025.1. Lineage (GTDB taxonomy): Bacteria > Desulfobacterota > Desulfarculia > Desulfarculales > Desulfarculaceae > Desulfoferula. The sequence continues at coordinate 50,419 of JAHIND010000034.1, read as the reverse complement.
CTCCCACAAGGCACGCAACACTTCGGCGGCCCGCCGCGCCCCGTTCAGACCGGGCGGCGGGCCTTCGTATTCCACGCTGAAAGCACCGGCATAGCCCACGGCCCTGAGAGCCTCCAAACGGGCCTGGTAGCCTAGACCCTGGGCCTCGGCTCTGGCGTCGACGCCATGAGCCTTGTAGTGGACGTGGACCGCCTGGGAGGCTAAAGCGGCCACCCCGTCCAAGGCGTCCCGATCCCGGTAGAAGTTGTCCAAATCCAGGCACGCCCCCAGACCAAAGTCCCGCAAACGCCCCATTGTATACAAAAGATCATCCGGGCGGCCGCTGATCCCCCAGTGGTTCTCCACCCCCAGGCTCAGTCCCAACTCAGCCGCCCTTTTGGCCAGGGGCTCCAAAGAACGCGCCGCCCTATCCAACGCCTCCTTAGGGTATGGCGGCGGAGCCATCCCGTGGCCCCGGTCGCGGGCCAAGCCAGCTCTTGCCAAGGCAAAGTAGATCAAGCGCCCGGCCCAGCCCAGGGGATCGCGCCGCTGACAAGACACCGGACGCAGTGAGGCAGCAATCTCCAATAAATGCCCTAGGTTGAGTCCGCTGCGGGCCAAGGCCACCCGCACCACGCTCACCCCCATATCCGGGCAGGCCTCCAGCAGAGCCAGGCAGCGTCTCGTGGCCGCGTTCAGGCGGTTGGGCGATGCATCATAGGGGATGCTCAGGCTCAAAGCGTTGGGCGCCGCACCAGCCTCGCGGCTCAACTGGCCCAAACGGCGCAGGGCCGTAGGCTCCAGGGACGGCAGCAGGCGGTCCAGCCACTCCACCCCTTGGAAGCCGTTTTGGGCCGCCAAACGGGGCAAGTCCCAAGCGTTTATCTTTTTGCTAAGTATTTCTGGCAAGAGGGAAACCTGGGCCAGCAGGACCCGCATCACTACCCTGCCCTGTTGAATCCCAGGTGATGGGACAGCTCGTCCAGGCCGTCAAATATGGCGTGGGCCTGGGCCAGATGCTCCCGGCCCAGGGTGGTGGCCACGGCGTAACACACCGCGCCCGCAGCCCGGGCGGCGGCGATGCCGGCTGGGGCGTTCTCCACCACCAGGCAATCCACGGCAGCCACGCCTAGGGCCTGGGAAGCCTTGAGATAGGGCTCGGGATGGGGCTTGTGTCGCCCCACGTCGTCCGAGGTTACTATGTGCGCGAATCCTTGCAGCAATTCACCAGGCAGGCAGCTTTCCACCTGGTCGCGGCGGGAGCTGGTTACCAGGGCGGTGGGCACTCCCCGGCCCGCCAGGGCGGCCAACAGCCCGGCCGCGCCGGGAAAGGGCGTAACCTGGTGGGCGAACTCGTCCAGGTAGAGGCGGCGCTGGTCATCCAGCAGGCGCAACATGAACTCCGCCGCCCCCTGCCCCGGCGGCAAAACCACCCCCTGCTCGTTGAGAAGCTTTTCCAGGACCTCGGTCTGCAAACAGCCCTCGTGGGCCAGCACGAACTCCCGTTCCACCCGAAGGCCGGCGGCGCGCATCACCCGCAGCCAGGCGGCGGAGTGCTGCTCCATGGAGTCCAGCACCACTCCGTCCATGTCGAAAAGCACCGCCTGGTAGCTGAAATTATTCATGTTGCGGCTTCTCCGGCAGGCTGAGTCCGCTGACCACCCCGTGGCAGCGGCAGGAGGTGGCCACCAGCCAGTCTCCACCTAAGGCCTCGATATTATATTTTATTTGCAGCATTTCCCCAGGCAGGCAGCCACCCACGCCGGGAGCCAACTGGCGGCTGCGCAGCACCGCCACCTGCCAACCCGTGGGGCTCATCCCGGCCAAGCGCTGGTACAGGGGCTCGCCTCGCGGCTTCCCGGTGACCGTGCAGAGCTTGGGCGGCTCGGGGCAGTCGTCCGGGCATAGGAAGTCGGCCAGGCTCACGAAGAGTTGGCCCTCCTCCCCCCGAAACACCGAGGCCGCCGGAGGCAGGACCTCCTGGGGGACCTCCACGGCCCGAGCCCCCAGGGGGGCCAGCTCGCGCAAGAGCCAATCGTGCAGCAGATGGCGGGGCAAGGCGGGCACCACCCACGCGGGCGGCTGGTCCGCGGCCAAGGCGGGGGCCAGGAAATCCACCCCCGAGGCTTGCACCAAATTAACGCCCTGCTCATGGGCCAGAGCCAGGAGGGCCTCATCGGGCTTTGGCTCTACCACCGTAGACACCCGGTCGGGCAGTCGCTCCAGGGCCAAACGGCCGAAGCGCCCTCCCCCGATCACCAGGATGTCCCGTCTCGCTTGTTTTTTGCTCTGCGCGGTGGTCATGGGCCAAGTATGGCCCCTCAGCCTTGGGAGCGCAAATCATCCAGGTTCTGCCGGGCCTGGGGCACGGCCTTGTGCACGAAATCCAGGCGGGAGCAGGCGTAATCCGGGCACGGCGCGCAGGTGGCGTGGCCCCGTTCCTGGGCGCAGGCGCGAATGTCGCACTGGTGGCAATGGCCAAAGAGCGGCTCGCTGGGCGAATGGCAGCCCGCGCAGTTGATCTGCTCCGGGGTGATCTCGGCCTTGTACATGTGGGACCACTCCTGGGCCGTCTTTTGGCGCAGGGCCTGGTCGTCGTTTTGCCAGGCCAGATGGGCCGGGCACTGGCTGCAATCCAGCCCGCAACAGGCTATGGGATTCATCTACACCCCCGGTAAGCGGCGCGGTGCGCCAAGGCGTCGGTCATGGAAGATGGTTGACCGCGGAAAAGAAAAAGCGGCCACCCATCAGGGCAAACCGCTTTTTCAAATTGGAGGCGGCGACCGGATTTGAACCGGTGAATAACGGATTTGCAGTCCGCTGCCTTAGCCACTTGGCTACGCCGCCTTATATACAATTATTCCGTGACTACGGCCTCTTATAACCCTAGCCCGAGTGGCCCAAATAATATCGGCCCCTTGGTGGAGTGTCAAGCAGTTTCAGGCCTTATCTAGCCTGCCGTGCGGGCCACGCGCCGCAAAGCCCACAAAAAAACCGGCCCCCCGAAGGAGGCCGGCATTTGCTCTCTGTGGAGCGGGAGACGGGAATTGAACCCGCGACTTCAACCTTGGCAAGGTTGCACTCTACCTCTGAGTTACTCCCGCATCGGCATCCGAATATTACAGTATCCGCCCGTTATGTCAAGGCGAAATCTGCCCTGGGTTTAGCTTTGCCCCATGTAAAGTCGATTGAAACGCACAAAGTACCTCAGGCCGGAAACGAAGCTTACTACGGTGGCGCTCCACAAGGCCAAGGTGCCCCAATACTGTACGTTAAACGCGCCCAAAGGCTCCGGCATGATAAGCAAAAGCACCGCCAGCATCTGCAGGGCGGTCTTGGCCTTGCCCCAGCGGTCGCTGGGCACGGCCAATCCCTGAGCGGCGGCGACGGCCCGAAGGCCGGTGACCGCCACCTCCCGGCAGATGATCACCACTGCGGCCCAGGCCTCGGCCCGGCCCAGCATCACCAGCATCACCAGCATGGAGGCGATGATCATTTTGTCGGCCAGGGGGTCCAGGAACTGGCCCAGCACGGTGACCTTTTTCATTCGCCGGGCCAGAAGGCCGTCGGCCAAATCACTGAGCCCGGCCACGAAGAACAGAATGGCCGCCGCCCAATGCCAACCGGCTTCGGGAAGGTAGAGCATCCCCATAAGCAAGGGGATGGAGCCCACCCGCAGCAGGGTTATCAGGTTGGGCAGGTTGAACACCTGTTCTCGTTTCACGGGGCCCACTGGATGACGTTCCTAACCTTTGTTGGCCTTTTCCCAGTCAGCCAAGAAGGCGGCCAGGCCCTTGTCGGTCAAGGGGTGCTTGAGCAGTTGGCCGATGACCTTGAAGGGGATGGTGCAAACATCGGCCCCCATCAGCGCGGCGCTGACCACGTGCATGGGGTTGCGGATGCTGGCCACCAACACCTCGGTGTCATAGGCGTAATTGCCGTAGATGTCCACGATCTGCTGGATCAGGTCCATGCCGTCGCTGCCGATGTCGTCCAGGCGGCCCACGAAGGGGCTGATGTAGGACGCGCCGGCCTTGGCGGCCAACAGGGCCTGCAGGGGGCTGAAGCACAGGGTCACGTTGACCTTGATGCCCTCTTGGCTCAGCGTCTTGATGGCCTTGAGGCCTTCCTGGATGATGGGCACCTTGATGACCACGTTGTCGCCCCAGGCGGCGTACTTCTTGCCCTCTTGCACCATGGTGTCGTGGTCGGTCCCCACCACTTCCACGCTCACGTCGCCGGGCACCACCTCGAGGATGTCCTTGATGCAGGCCTCGAAGGGTTTGCCGGTCTTGGCCACCAGGGAGGGGTTGGTGGTCACCCCGTCCAGGATGCCCAGGCTCATGGCCTCTTTGATTTCGCCGAGATCGGCGGTGTCGATAAAGATTTTCATCAGACTCTCCTCTTAGCGCCCCTGAAAAAACATCAGCGGCCTAGCCGCTGAGTAATTGCGTGGCTTAGGCCTTGCCGGCCTTTTTGGGTTGCCCGGCCTTGTAGGCGTCGCGGCATTCCCGGCTGCAAAAAAACTGCTCCTTGCCGTCGACCCAGGCGCTGTGCGCCTCGTGCTTGGGCAGGTAGGTGCCGCACTGGGGGTCCTGGACCATCACGTCCATCACCTCACCCGGCGCCGCACCCCGCCGCACCCGCCGAGGCTCGGCGTCCTTGGCCATGAACCTTTTGATCGCCTTGATACCCATCCACACCAGGAGAATGACCAGGGCTATCTGTACAAGGCGAATTATTCCCATGCGATCCGTTTCGCTTCCTGGCAGGCCTTTTCCTCGGCGGGCATGCGCTCCAAAAGCTCCCCGGCGGTGACCCCCCAGCGGGGCAGGACGTAATCCGAGGCTATCTCCATCAGCGGCGCCAAGACGAAAACCCGCTCGGCCAGGCGGGGATGGGGTACTTCCAAGCCCGGCAGGTCCAAGATTTCCTGGCCGAACGACAGCAGGTCCAGGTCTAGGGTGCGCGGCCCCCAGCGCTCGACGCGCTCGCGCCCCCTGGCCCGCTCCAGGGCCTGCAACCCGGTCAGCAACTCCAAGGGAGGCCCTTCATATTTACCACGGGCCACGGCGTTGTAAAAGTCGGCCTGGTCGGTTTTGCCCACCGGCGCTGTCCGGTACAAGGAACTGAGCGCCACCGGCCGGTATCCCGGCAGGGCGGCCAGCCCATCCAGAGCGAAGCGCAGGTTGGCCCGGCAGTCGCCCATGTTGCAGCCCAGGCCTATGAAAACGTCCTGGGCTGCGGCCACGAGACTAAAGCTCCAGTTTTTTCATACGCTCGATGGCTTCGGCCATGCGCGCCTTGTCCACGGTGAGCGCGAAGCGCACGTAGCCCTCGCCCGGCCCGCCGAAGCCGTTGCCCGGGGTGGTCACGATGCCGCACTCGGACAACAGGCGCTTGGTGAACTCGGCGCTCTTCATGCCGTCCGGGGTGGCGCACCACACGTAGAAGGTGGCCTTGGGCTTTTCCACCTCCAGGCCCAGGCCCTTAAGGCCGTCCACCAACACGTCGCGGCGCTCGGTATATAGCTTGCGCATCTCGGTCACGCAGGACTGGTCGCCCTCCAGGGCCTCGATGCCCGCGATCTGCACCGCGTCAAAGGCGCCGGAGTCGATCTGGCTCTTCACCTGGCCCAGGCCGCCCACCAACTCGGCGTTGCCCACGGCGAAGCCCAGGCGCCAGCCGGTCATGTTGTAGGTCTTGGACAGGCTGTGGAATTCGATGCCCACTTCCATAGCCCCCGGGGTCTGCATGAAGCTCAGCGGCTGGTAGCCGTCAAAGGCCATCTCGGTGTAAGCCGCATCGGAGACCACGATGATGTCGTTGGCCAGGGCGAACTCCACCAGCCTTTGGTAGAAGTCGGCGTCGGCCACTGCGGCGGTGGGGTTGTTGGGATAGTTCACCACCATTATCTTGGCCGCCTTGGCCGTGGCCGGATCGATGGCGCTGAGATCGGGCAGGAAGCCGTTTTCCTTGGTGAGCGGCATCTCCACCGGCACGCCGCCGGCCATGATGGTGGAGCTCGAGTACACCGGGTAGGCCGGGCTGGGCACCAGCACCACGTCGCCGGGGTTCACGAAGGCAAAGGGGAAATGGGCCAGGCCCTCCTTGGAGCCGATCAGGGTGATGACTTCCGTGGCCGGGACCAAGTCCACGCCGAAGCGCCGCTGATACCAGGCCGCCGCGCTGGCCCGGAAGCGGTTCATGCCCGAGTAGGCGGGGTACTTATGGGTGGAGGGGTCCTTGGCCGCCTCGGTCAGGCGCTCGATGATGTTGGCCGGGGTGGGCTGGTCCGGATCGCCCACCCCCAGGTCGATGATGTCCACGCCTTGGGAGCGAACCTCGTCTCGCAGGCGGTCGATCTCCTTGAAGAGATAGGGCGGCATTTGTTGTAGGCGCTGGGCGCGAATAATCTCCATGGTCGATCCTTGTTCTTCTCGCTCTTAGCTTAACTTGTGCTTAAACCACAGGGTTGCTTAACACGCCCACTCCCTGGATCTCGATGGCGACCACGTCGCCCGCCTGGAGAGGACTTATCCCCGAAGGGGTCCCAGTGGCGATCACGTCGCCGGGATTAAGGGTCATCACCTGGCTGACAAAGGAAACCAGTTGATAGACGTCGAAGATCATATCCGAGGTGTTGGTGTTCTGCCTGGTTTCTCCGTTGACCACCGCCTTGACCTGGGCCTTGGTGGGGTCCAGGTCCAGGGCGATGACCGGCCCCAGGGGGCAGAAGGTGTCGAACCCTTTGGCCCTGGTGTACTGGCCGTCACGGGCCTGTAGGTCCCGGGCGGTCACGTCGTTCAAGCAGGTGTAGCCCAGGATGTAGTCCTTGGCCTCTGCGGGGCTCACCAAACGGCAGGAGCGGCTGATCACCACTCCCAGCTCGCTTTCGTGGTCCACCCGCTGGCTGATGGCCGGGCGCACGATCTTGTCGCCAGGGCCGATCACCGAGGTGGAGGGCTTCATAAAGATCATGGGCTCGGCGGGCAGAGGCTTGTTCACCTCCTTGGCGTGGGCCTTGTAGTTCAGCCCCACGGCCACCACCTTGGAGGGGCGGCAGGGAGCCAGCAGGCGCACCTCGTTCAGGGGCGCGGTCTGTTTGCCCGGCTGGCCGCCCGAAAAAGGCGAACCTTCGTACAAGCTCAGCTTGCCGCCCGATACCAGGCCGTAGCGCACCTTGCCCTGGTGGCTGAAACGAACGATGCCTCGCTTGCAGTCCAGCAGATCCTTATTCTTGCTCACGCTCCTTGCCCTCCCTAAGTCCCAACACGTCCTGCATGTCATACAAGCCGGGCTCCTGCTCCACCACCCACAAGGCGGCGCGCACCGCCCCCTGGGCAAAGGTGTCGCGGTTGTGGGCCCGGTGGGTGAACTCCAGGCGTTCACCGTTGGCGATGAAGTACACCGTATGGTCGCCCACGATGTCACCGCCCCGGATCACGCTGACCCCCAGCTCGTCGGCGGTGCGTGCCCCGGTCATGCCCACCCGGCCGTGGCGGCAGGCCTTTTCCGGATCCCAACCGCGCACCCGGCACAGCTCTTCGATGATGCGTACCGCGGTGCCGCTGGGGGCGTCCTTTTTCTGGTCATGGTGGGCTTCCAGCACTTCCAGGGCATAGTCCGGCCCCAGCACCTCGGCCATCTGCGAGACCACCTTGAACATGAGGTTCATACCCACGCTCATGTTGGGCGCGTAGACCACCGGCACCTTCTTGGCCTGGGCGGCCAGGGTTTTTTTCTGGGCCTCGTTCAACCCGGTGGTCCCGATCACCGCCGCCTTGCCCATGGCGGCGCAAAGCTTCAGGTTTTTCACGGTGGAGGCCGGGGAGGTGAAGTCGATGAGCACCTGAGCCTCGGCCAGGGCCTCCTCGGGGCTGTCGCCCACCACGCCCTCGGCCCCGGACAGGCCCACCACTCCGGCCAGGGATTTACCCACCGAGGGGTTGCCGGGGGCCTCGAAGGCCCCCACCAACTCCGCGCCCTTGCGGTTGAAGACAGCGCGCACGATGTGCCCGCTCACCCGTCCCGCCACTCCGGCAACGGCGATTTTGACCATATTACTCTCCCCTACTTGAGCCCGTAGTCGGCCAGGGCCTTCTTCAGGCGCTCCAGGTTGGCCGGAGCCATGTCGCACAGGGGCAGCCTGAGCGACGCGTTGGGTATGCGCCCCAACACCCCCATGGCCACCTTCACCGGAATGGGGTTGGTTTCGATGAACATGGCCTTGCACAGGGGCAACACCTTGTAGAAGATTTCGCGGGCCCCGGCCACGTCACCGGCGAACCAGCGGCGGCAGAGCTCGGACATCTCCGAGGGGATGAGGTTGTTGACCACCGAGATCACGCCCTTGCCGCCGATGGACAGCAGGGGCAGGACCATGTTGTCGTCGCCCGAGAGAAGGTCCATCTTGTCGCCGCACAGGTAGTAGATCTCGGCCATCTGGCTGATGTTGCCGCTGGCCTCCTTGCAGGCGATCACTTCGGGCAGTTGGGCCAAGCGGGCCATGGTGGCCGGCTCGATATTGGTGCCCGTGCGCCCGGCGATGTTGTAGGGCACCAGCGGGAACGAAGCCTCCTTGGCGATGGCCGCGAAGTGCTGGTAGACGCCCTCCTGGGTGGGCTTGTTGTAATAAGGGGTCACCTGCAAAGCCGCGTCGGCCCCGACCTGCTTGGCGTGCTGGGTCAGGGCGATGGCCTCGGCGGTGCTGTTGCTGCCCGCCCCGGCCACTACAGGCACGCGCTTGTTGACCTGCTCCACCGTTATCTCTATGACCCGCCGGTGCTCCTCATGGCTGAGCGTGGGGGACTCGCCGGTGGTGCCGCAGGGCACTATGCCGTCGGTGCCGCTTTCAATGTGCCATTCGATGAGCCGGCGCAGACTCTCTTCGTCCACCTGGCCGTCCGCGGTAAACGGAGTGACCAGGGCTACCATGGCTCCCTTTAACATGGAGATACCTCCTGAGTATGTAACCAAGCCAGGGCCTCGGCGTGCAGCTTGCCGGAGTAGACGTAATGGGCCGCCCCCTCCAGGAACACCGCGCCGAAATCTTCGCCCTGCTTATCAAAGTGAACTTTCAACCTTTCGCCGCTTCTTACCTTTACGGTCACCGGCGGTTTCAGGCCCATGGCCGGGCCCAGCATCAAGGCGGAAGCCACCGCGCCGGTACCACAGGCCAGGGTCTCGTCCTCCACTCCACGTTCGTAGGTGCGAACCACCAGTTCACCACCGGCGGTGCAGGCAAAGTTCACATTGGTTCCGGCCGGCGCGAAGTGCTGGGCAAAGCGCACCTGGCGTCCCACGGGGACCACCGGGGCGGCCTCGATGTCGTCCACCGCGATTACCGCGTGGGGAACCCCGCTGTTCACCCCGTCCATCTTCACCACGCCGCCGTCCACCTGTAGCTCCACCCCCTGGTAGGCGCCAAAGGGATGGATCATCTCCAGCTTGACGCCGGTGTCCAGAATCCAGGCGCGGATGGGGCCGGCGGTGGTGTCGAACACCATCTCCGTGCCGGCCAGGCCCACGTCGTGGGCGAAGCGGGCGGCGCAGCGACCCCCGTTGCCGCACATCTCGGCGGCCGAGCCGTCGGCGTTGAAGAAATGCCAGCGCCAGTCCACGGTGCCCCTGACCGGGTCCACCCGGCGGCTGGGCTCCAGAAAGATCATGCCGTCGGCGCCCACCGAGCGCCGCCGCTGGCAAAGGCCCAGAGCCAGATCGGACATAAGTTCCCGGGGAACTGCGGCGTCGCGGTTGTCCACCAGAATAAAGTCGTTGCCCGTGCCGGTCATCTTGACCAGCTCAATTCCCGCCAAGGCCTCCAGGCGCTTTATTTGTGCCGAATCCATGGTGTTCCTATCTGAAATATAAGTTAAGGGCCCCGTTTCCGGGGCCCCTAGTCCATCCACTTGGGCAGGCTCTCGCCGCGCATGAGTTCTTCGGTAGTCTCACGGCGGCGCACCACCGACCACCGGTCTCCGCTGACCATGACCTCGGCCACCCTGGGCCGGGAGTTGTAGGTGCTGGACATGGAGAAGCCGTAGGCTCCGGCGCTCATCACCGCGACCAGCTCGCCACGCTGCATGTCCGGCAACTGGCGGTCGCGGGCCAAAAAGTCGCCGGTCTCGCAGATGGGGCCCACCACGTCGCTGACCAGCTTGGGGCGGTCCAGGTCTTCGTTCACCGGCCAGATGGCCTGGAAGGAATCATACATGGCCGGGCGCACCAGGTCGTTCATGCCCGCGTCCACGATGATGAAGTGCTTGGTGGGGGTGTCCTTGGTGAACAGCACTTTGCACACCATGATGCCCGCGTTGCCCACGATGACCCGGCCCGGCTCCAACACCAGCTTGAGACCTAGGCGCGAGGCCTGCTCCCTGAGGGCCCCGGCGTACTGGGCCGGGCTGGGGGGCTCTTCCTCGTTGTAGGTGATGCCCAGGCCGCCGCCCAGGTCCAACAGCTCCAGCTCGATGCCCGCCCCGCGCAGGCGGCCTATCAAGACCCCCAGGCGCTCCAGGGCGTCGGCAAAGGGCTCCACCTTGGTGAGTTGGCTGCCGATGTGGCAGGACACGCCCTTGAGCTCCAGGTTGGGCAGCTTGGCCGCCTCCTGGTACTGCTTGAAGGCCAGCTCTATGTCCATGCCGAACTTGTTCTTGGACAGGCCGGTGGTGATCTTGGGGTGGGTCTGGGCGTCCACGTCCGGGTTCACCCGGAGGCTCACCGGGGCCTTCTTGCCCATGCGCCCGGCCACCTCGTTGAGCACCGCCAGTTCCTGGGCGCTCTCGATGTTGAACATCAGGATGCCCGCGTCCAGGGCGGCGGCCATCTCGGCCTCGCTCTTGCCCACCCCGGAGTAGACGATGCGTTCGGCGGGCACGCCCGCGGCCATGCTGCGGGCCAGCTCGCCGCCGGTAACGATGTCCGCCCCCGCCCCCAAGCGGGCCATGGTGGCGATCACCGCCTTGTTGCTGTTGGCCTTCACCGCGAAGCACACCACGTGGTCCAGCCCCTCGAAGGCCTGGTCAAAGGCCTTGAAATGGCGCTCCAGGGTGGCCTGGGAATAAACGTAGCAAGGGGTGCCCACCTGGTCGGCAATGGTGGCCAGGGGCACGTCTTCGGCGTATAACTCGCCGTTCTTGTAGCTAAAATGATGCATAGTCTAACAGCCGCATAATGCTGGTGTTGTTGGTTGAGGGGCCGCCGTCTTTTATGGAATCAGGGCCGGGGTGGCCCAGGCTTAATCGCGGCGCGGCGCGCACCCGTCGTCCGGCAACCGTAACCATGAGGCCTTTTTTCGCCGGCCCCCGGCTTTGGGTTTCATTTTATTCCGGCTCGGTGCCATTGTTCTACCGCCGCTTTCAAATCAGGGCCGCGCCCCGAGATTCGGGGCAGCGGCACGCCCGCCGAAGATCGGCGGCCATTGTTGATAAATATGCTTAAAGTTTTGCTTTTGTCAAGCCCATCACCCAAGTAGAGCTTATGGGAGATGCACTATGTCCATCACCTCGCTGAACTGGCTGAGGTTGCCGGCCTCGTCCTGGGCCTGCACCCGGTAGTAGTAGACCTTGTCCGGCTTCACGTTCTTGTCGATGAATACGTTCTCCACCACCAGCGATTCGCTGATCTTGGTCCACTGGCCGCCCTTGGCCTTGCGGTACACATGGTAGCCGGCCACGTCGCGGTCCGGGCTGGGGGTGTAGCGCAGATAGATGCCGTCGTTGGCGCTGGCTCCGGCCAGGTCGCTGGGCGGCGCCGGGGGCTTCATGTCCTTGGGCGTGGCCTTGGCCCAGTGGCTGCCCTGGCCGGGCAGGTGCTTGTCCCGGTAGGCCCGGGTGGCGAATATCTGATAGGAGTAGTCCTTGCCGTTGACCACGGTCTGGTCCTTGAGCATGGCCATGGTCAAGGGGCGCTCGTTGAGCTGCTTGGTGCCCTCGGGGCCCTTGCGCACCACCACGTAGCCGGAGATGTCGCTGAGCTTGTCGCCCTTGGCCGAGACCTTGACCTCATCCCAGGCCAGGATCACCTCGTTGTCGCCGGAGGTCACCTTAAGGTTCAAAGGCGCGGCGGCGAGCACCAGGCGCGGCATGCGCACCAGGGGCGAAGGCTTGCTGACCCGGCCCGAGGTGTCGATCAAGACCACCTGATACACCGCTTCCATGTTCAGGGGAGCCGCGGCGTCCAGATAGGAGAAGCGGCCGCCCTCCATGGGGTCCACCTTGCTCTTGCCCTTTTGCAGGGTGAAGTCGTAGGACTTGCGCAAACGCGGCGGGCACGGCGGGCAGGCCGGGTCGCCGGTCAGGGGCAGATAGCCATAGTAGATCTTGATCTCCTCCACCGCCCGGGACGGGGTGGGCGCGGCGGGGATGTTGAAGCTGATCAGCATGCCCTCGCCGGTGGGCTTCAGCACCACATGGGCGGGGGTGGCCGGAATAAGCCGCGAGGAAGGGATGGGATTGGATTTCACCCCGCAAGCGACGGAAAAGACCGCCGCCGAAATAACCAATAGTAGCGCTACTGCTCTGAGCCTTTTGGCCATAACCGCTTCCTCGCCTCCTTGAGGGCTGCTTCCACGTTTTGCCGTGAGGTGCCGCCGGGGGATATCCTCCGGTCCACCGCACGGGCAGGGTCCAGGGCTTGTTTTAACCCGTCATCCAGCTCAACCTCAAGCCCTTCGCACAAACGGGCGTGATCTTCGTCAGTTAGGTCTTCCAGGGTGCACACGCGCTCCTCGGCCAAACGCACCGCCTTGCCCGCCACCTCGTGGGCCACCCGGAAGGGAACCCCCCTGGCGGCAAGGTAGTCGGCCAGCTCGGTGGCGTTCAAAAACCCGTGGCGCACCGCCATTTCCATGCGCTCGGCGTGCACGTGCAGAGTTTCGATCATGGGGGCCATGACCAGCAGACTGTCCAGCACGGTGTCAAAGGCGTCGAACACCGGCTCCTTGTCTTCCTGCAGGTCCTTGTTGTAGGCCAGGGGCAGACCCTTGAGCACGGTGAGCAGGCCTATGAGATCGCCCAGCACCCGCCCGGTCTTGCCCCGCACCAGCTCGGCGGCATCGGGATTTTTCTTCTGGGGCATTATGGAGCTGCCGGTGGCAAAGGCGTCGCTCAGGGAGACGAAGCCGAACTCCATGGAGGACCACAGCACCAACTCCTCGGCCAAACGGCTGAGGTGCACCTGGATCAGGCTCAGGGTGAAAAGGAACTCGGCCGCGAAGTCGCGGTCGCTCACCGCGTCCAGGGAGTTGGCGAACACCCCGGTGAAGCCCAGCTCGTCGGCCACCGAGGCCGGGTCCAGGGCGAAGCTGGTGCCCGCCAGGGCGGCCGCGCCCAGGGGCAGCACCGAAACGCGCCCCAGGCAATCGGCCAGGCGGGCCCGGTCGCGCCAGGCCATCTCCACGTAGGCCAACAGGTGGTGCGAGAGCAGCACCGGCTGGGCCCGCTGCAGGTGGGTGTAGCCGGGCATGATCACCCCGAGGTGCTCCTCGGCCCGGCTCACCAGGGCCCGTTGGAAGTTCAGCAGCGCCGCGTCGATCTCCCGGCAGGCGTCCATGACCCACAGGCGCAGGTCGGTAGCCACTTGGTCGTTGCGCGAACGGGCGGTGTGCAGGCGTCCGGCGGCGTCGCCGATTATCTCCTTGAGGCGCATCTCCACGTGGGTGTGGATGTCCTCCAGGGAATCGGACCACTCCATCTTGCCGTCCTCGATCTCCGCCCTCACCTGGTCCAGGCCGGCGATGATCTTCTCGGCGTCATGGGCGCTAAGGATGCCCTGGCGGGCCAGCATGGCCGCGTGGGCCTGGGAGCCCCGGACGTCCTGGAGGTACAGACGTTTGTCCACGCCGATGGAAGCGTTGATGCGCTCCATAAACTCGTGGGGGCCCTGGCCGAAGCGGCCGCCCCAGAGTCTTTTGCCCTTGCTCTCGCTCATGAACCGGCCGATTAGCCTTTCTTAGCCTGATCCAGGGCGTGGCGGATGCGCAGGCGCAGTGCGTTGAGCCGGATGAAGCCGGTGGCGTCGGCCTGGTCGTATACCGTGTCCGCCTCAAAGGTGGCGATATCCGGCCTGTACAGGCTGTTGGGCGAACGCCGCCCCATGACCGTGATGTTGCCCTTGTAGAGTTGCAAGGCCACCTCGCCGCACACCGGCTCCTGGGCCTTGTCCATCATGGACTGCAACAGCTCCATCTCCGGGCTGAACCAGTAGCCGTTGTAGATAAGGTCGCTGTAGCGGGGCAGCAGGCCATCGCGAATGCGCAACACCTCGCGGTCCAGGCACAGGGTCTCCAGGGCCAGGTGCCCGGCCCGGAGGATGGTGCCGCCGGGAGTCTCGTACACGCCGCGGCTCTTCATGCCCACGTAGCGGTTCTCCACCATGTCCACCCGGCCGATGCCGTGCTTGCCGCCCAACTGGTTCAGCCGGGCCAACAGCTTGGCCGGAGAAAGCTTTTCACCGTCCAGGGCCACCGCGTCGCCTTTGTCGAAATCCAGGACCAGATCCTCGGGCTTGTCCGGGGCGTTCTGGGGAGAGACGCTCAAGACGAACATATCCTCCGGGGGCGCGGCCCAGGGGTCTTCCAGGATGCCGCCCTCAAAGGAGATGTGCAGGATGTTGCGGTCGCTGCTGTAGGGCTTGGCCTTGGTCACCGGCACGGGGATGCCGTGCTTCTTGGCGTAGTCCATCAGGGCCTCGCGCGAATTCATGTCCCACTCGCGCCAAGGGGCGATGATGGCCAGCTCCGGGGCCAGGGCCTGGTAGGAAAGCTCGAAGCGCACTTGGTCGTTGCCCTTGCCGGTTGCCCCGTGGCTCACCGCATCGGACCCGGTCTTGAGCGCCGCGGCCACCTGGCCCTTGGCTATCACCGGTCGGGCCAGGCTGGTGCCCAGCAGGTATTGGGTCTCGTAGATGGCTCCGGCCCTGAAGGCGGGGAACACGTAGTCGCGCACGAACTCCTCGGTGAGGTCGTCCACGATGACTTCGCTGGCTCCGGTGGCCAAGCCCTTCTTGCGGGCCTCCTCCAACTCTTCGCCCTGACCCAGGTCGGCCACGTAGGCCACCACTTCGCAGTCATAGGTTTCGATGAGCCACTTGAGGATGATGGAGGTGTCCAGGCCGCCGGAATAGGCCAATACCACCTTTTTTATGTCTTTGTTCATGGCTTTCAACTCACTTGCGGAGCCAGGAGGGCTTCCATAATGGCTTTTTGCATGTGCAGGCGGTTTTCCGCCTGGTCCCAAACCACCGATTGGGGCCCTTCCAGGACTTCTTCGCTGATTTCCTCGCCCCGGTGGGCGGGTAGACAATGTAGCACAATGGCCGCGGGATCGGCCAGGGACAACAACCCCGCGTCCAGGGTAAATCCTTCAAATGCCCGGCGTCGTTCGCCGGCCTGATCCTCCTGGCCCATGGAGGCCCAAACGTCGGTGTTCACCACCTGGGCCCCGGTGATGGCCTCGCGGGGATCATGGGTCAAGGTTATCTGGGCCCCCTGCTCCCGGGCATGGGCCACGATGTCCTCGTGGGGCATGAAATCCGGCGGGCAGGCCAGGCGCAGTTCCAGTTGCAGAGCTGCGGCGGCCTCCAGCCAGGAATGGGCCATGTTGTTGCCGTCGCCCAGCCAGGCGTAGGTGAGCCCCTGCAAGCGTCCCAGGTGCTCGCGCACGGTCAACAGGTCGCTGAGCACCTGGCAGGGATGGTAGCGGTCGGTGAGCGCGTTGATCACCGGCACGCTGCCCCAGTGGGCTAAATCCTTGACCACGTTCTGGCCGAAGGTGCGCACCACCATGGCGTCCACGTAGCGGCTCATCACCCGGGCGGTGTCCTTCAAGGGCTCGTCGCGGCCCAGTTGGCTGTCCCGGGAAGTCATGAACAGGGGCTTGCCGCCCAACTGGGCCACGCCCACCTCGAAGGAGACCCTGGTGCGGGTGGAGGGCTTGTCAAAGATCAGGGCCACGCTCTTGCCGGCCAGGGATTTTTGGTGCCCCCCGCCTTTCAAAGCGGCCTTCAGCTCGGCGGCCCGCCCCACCAGGTCCCGGACCTCCGTGGAGTCCAGGTCTCTAATCGTCAGCAAGTGTTTGGTCTTAAGGTGCATTTTTAAGATCACTTATCAAGTTTAGCCGTAGCCCGGCGTGTTGGTCTTGCTCAGCACTCGGCCAGCGCCTGGTCCAGGGCCGCCACCAATCCGTCGATGTCGCCTTGGTTCACCACCAAAGGCGGCGCAAAGCGGACCACCGTATCCTGAGCGGCACCCACAATGTAGCCCATATCCCTCAGCCGGGCCACCAGAGGACCGGCCGCCTGGTTCAAAGCCAGGCCCAACAGCAGACCCAGGCCGCGCACCTGGATGACCACCTCGGGGTACTTGGCGGCCAGGCCCTCCAGTTGAGTCTTAAAATACAGACCGGTTTCCTCGGCGTGCTCCACCAGCCCGCCGTTGATCAGTTGGTCCAGCACCACCCCGGAAGCGGCCATGACCACCGGCCCGGCCCCAAAGGTGGTGGCGTGGGATCCCGGCCCGAACATGGAGGCCGCCTCGGCGTCGGCCAAGACCGCCCCGGCGGGCAGGCCGTTGGCCAGGGCCTTGGCCAGGGTCATCACGTGCGGCTTCACCCCGAAGTGCTCGTAGGCGAACAGCTTGCCGGTGCGGCCCAGGCCGGTCTGCACCTCGTCGAACATCAACAGGGCCCCGTGGCTGTCGCACAACTCGCGCAGGCCGGGCAGATAGCCCTCCGGGGGAACCACCACCCCGCCCTCGCCCAACACCGGCTCCACCAGGACGGCGCATACGTTGTCGTCCCAGGCGGCCTTCACCGCCTCCAGGTCGCCGTAGGGCACATGTTTGAAGCGGGGCACCAGGGGGTCGTAACCCTTCTGGATCTTGTCCTGACCGGTGGCCGAAAGGGTGCCCAGGGTCCGGCCGTGGAAAGAGCGCTCCATGGTGATGATGGTGAAGGCCCCGTTCATCTTCTCCTTGCCCCACAGCCGGGCCAGCTTGAGGGCGCCCTCGTTGGCCTCGGCCCCGGAGTTGCAGAAGAACACCTTGTCGGCAAAGGAGTTATCCACCAAAAGCTCGGCCACCCTGGCCTGGGGCTCGGTGTAGTAGAGATTACTCACGTGCACCAGCTTGGCCGCCTGCTGGCAAATGGCCTTGGTCACCTCGGGGTGGGCGTGGCCCAGGTTCACCACCGCGATGCCGGCCAAAAAGTCGGTGTATTGATTGCCCTGATGGTCCCAAAGCTGGCAGCCCTCGCCCTGCACAAAGGTGATGGGGGCCCGGCCGTAGGTGTTCATCACGTATTTATCGATAAGTTTTGCCGCGTCCATATCTAGCTCCTGATCTGCAAACGAAATCTTGAATCTACTGCTTCCACAGGCGCGCGGCTTTATCGTCGTTTTTGGTTCATCAGAATTAATTCCCACCCATGACTTATGATACCGGCTTTTGCGCTCGTGGTGACCAGCGGCCTCAGCGTGCGCTGAACACCGTGCCCACCCCTTGGTCGGTGAACACCTCCAACAGCAGCGCGTTGGGCACCCGGCCGTCGACGATGTGAGCCCGCTCCACCCCGGCCTCCAGGGCGTCCAGGCAGCAGCCCACCTTGGGGATCATACCTCCGGCGATGACCCCGCTCTTTTTAAGCTCCTCGGCCTTGGCCGCGGTCATGGAGCTGATGAGCTTGCCCTCGCCGTCCAAAACGCCGGGGGTGTCGGTCATCATGATCAGCTTGGCCACCCGCAGGCGGCTGGCCACCGCCGCGGCCACCAGGTCGGCGTTGATGTTGAACGACTCGCCGTCCGGTCCCACCCCCACCGGGGCGATCACCGGGATGAAGTTGCCGTGCTCCAGGGCGTGCAGCACCTGGGCGTCCACCGCCTCCACCTGGCCCACCAGGCCCAGGTCGATGATCTCCGGCGGCTGATCCGCGGGCAGTCCCTTGCGGGTCATCTGCATCTTGGTGGCCTTGATCAGCCCGCCGTCGTGTCCGTTGAGCCCCACCGCCCGGCCGCCGTGCTTGTTGATCAGCCCCACGATACTGGCGTTGACCTGGCCTACCAGGACCATCTGCACCACGTCCATGACCTCGGGGCTGGTGACCCGCATGCCGTCGATGAACTCGCAGGCGATGTCCAAGCGCTTTAATAGCTGGCCTATCTGGGGCCCGCCGCCGTGCACCACCACCGGGTAGATGCCCACCGCCCGCAAGAGGATCACGTTCAGGGCGAAGCTCTCCTTGAGGGCCTCGTCCACCATGGCGTGGCCGCCGTACTTGACCACCACGGTCTGCCCGGCGAACCGCCGGATGTAGGGCAGCGCCTCGATGAGGGTCTGGGCGGTTATTTTGGGGTCTATGGAAGCCATGTTTCTCTTCCTACAAGATATAGCGGCTCAAGTCCCGGTCCGTGCTTATGTCGGCCAAACGCTGTTTCACATAATCCGCGTCGATCTTGAGCGTCACTCCGTCCATGCCGGGGGCCTCGAAGGACACCTCCTCCAGCAGGCGCTCCATGACCGTGTGCAAACGCCTGGCCCCGATGTTCTCAGTGGACAGGTTCACCTGGCTGGCGATCTCGGCCAGCTCCCGGATGGCCTCGGTGGTGAAGTCCAGGGTCAGGCCCTCGGTCTTCATCAGCTCCTCGTACTGGCGGATCAGCGCGTTCTCCGGTTCGGTGAGGATGCGCACGAAGTCGTCGGCGCTCAGGGCGCTGAGCTCCACCCGGATGGGGAAGCGGCCCTGCAGCTCTGGCACCAGATCGCTGGGCTTGGCCACGTGGAACGCCCCGGCGGCGATGAACAAGATATGGTCAGTCTTGACCATGCCGTACTTGGTGGTCACCGTGGAGCCTTCCACCAAAGGCAGCAGGTCGCGCTGCACGCCCTCGCGGCTCACGTCCGGGCCGTGGCCCGACTCCCGGCCCGCGATCTTGTCGATCTCGTCCAGGAAGATGATACCCTCCTGCTCCACCTTGGACATGGCCTCGCTGACCACCCGGTCCATATCGATAAGCCGCCCGGCCTCCTCGTTGGTGAGTAACTCCAGGGCTTCGGGCACCTTCACCTTGCGGCGCTTGGTCTGCTGGGGGAACATGCCGCCCAGCATGTCCTTGAGGTTCATGCCCATCTCTTCCATGCCCCCGGCGGAGAATATCTCCACCATGGGCGTGGGCCCCTGGGACTGCACCTCCAGGTCCACGTAGCGCTCATGGAGCTTGCCGTCGTGCAGCAGGCGGCGCAGCTTGCTGCGGGTGGGGTTTATCTCCTCATCGGCCCGCACCACTTCCAGACGGCCCGCGTCTTCCTCGCCCTTGTCGTCGCCCGCCCGGCGCGGCGGCAGCAGGATGTCCAGCAGGCGCTCCTCGGCCAGCTCTCGAGCCTTGGCCCGCACCGTCTCATGCTCCGCCGCCTTGACCATGTTGATGGACAGCTCGGCCAGGTCGCGGATCATGGACTCCACGTCGCGGCCCACATAGCCCACCTCGGTGAACTTGCTGGCCTCCACCTTGAGAAACGGCGCGTCGGCCAGGCGGGCCAGCCGCCGGGCAATCTCGGTCTTGCCCACCCCGGTGGGGCCGATCATGATGATGTTCTTGGGTGCTATCTCGTCGCGCAGGTGCTCGGGCACCTGCCGCCTGCGCCAGCGGTTGCGCAAGGCGATGGCCACGCAGCGCTTGGCGTCGTGTTGGCCGATGACGTACTTGTCCAGTTCGGCCACGGTCTCTCTGGGGGTCAGGGTTGCCATTTATAGGCTCTCCACCTTCACTTGGTGGTTGGTGTAAATGCAGATATCCGCCGCGATGCGCATGGCCTCGCGGGCGATCTCCTCGGGGCCCAAGGTGGTGTTCTTCACCAGGGCCCGTGCCGCGGCCAGGGCAAAGGGCCCGCCCGAACCGATGGCCGCGATGCCCTCCTCCGGATCGATCACGTCACCCGAGCCGGAGATGATCAGGAGCTTCTCCTTGTCCGCGGCCAAGAGCAGGGCCTCCAGCTGCCTGAGCACCTTGTCGGTGCGCCAGTCCTTGGCCAACTCCACGGCGGCACGGGTCAGGTTGCCGGCGTAGGCCTCCAGCTTGCTCTCCAAACGTTCGAACAGGGTGAAGGCGTCGGCCGTGGCCCCGGCGAACCCGGCCAGCACCTGGTCGTGATACAAACGCCGCAACTTGTTGGCGGTGGCCTTCATCACCGTGTTGCCCAAGGTCACCTGGCCGTCGGCGGCCATGACCACCCCACCGCCATACATGATGGCCAGTACCGTGGTGCCGCGCATCTGGGGAGTGGACACTTATTTATCCTCCTCGCCGCCTGCCTCGTGGGCCCTGGGGTGGGCCTGGTCGTAGACCTTCAGCAGGTGGTCCACCGTAAGGTGGGTGTATTTTTGAGTCGTGCTGAGGCTCTTGTGCCCCAGCATCTCCTGCACCGACCTGAGGTCCGCCCCGCCCTCCAAGAGGTGGGTGGCCATGGCGTGGCGCAGGGCGTGCGGGCTGAGCTTGCGTCCGGCGCTTAGCTCGCCCGCGAAACGGGCCACCAGACGCTGCACGCTGCGCTGGGTGATGCGCCCGCCCTTTTGGTTCAGGAACAGGGCTTCCTGCTCCACGCCCGGGGGGGCCAGCTCGGCCCGCGAAGACAAGTAGTTTTTGAGCGCATCCATGGCCCGGCCGCCCACCGGCACCCAGCGCTCCCGGCCGCCCTTGCCGTCCACCACCCTGGCCAGGGCCAGGTCCAGGCGAAGGTGCCCCGTGTCCAGGCCGACCAACTCGCTGACCCGAAGGCCGCTGGAGTACATGAGCTCCAGCATGGCCATGTCCCTGAACGCCGCCGCCCGCTGGGTGGAGGACAGCTCCTTGCCGTCCATCTCCCGCGCCGGGCCTTGCACCAAGTGAAAGGCCTCGTCCACGCTCAGGCGAGGCGGCAGGTGGCGTCCCTGGCGGGGCGGCTTCACCTGCCGGGCCGGGTTGGCGGCTATCTCTTCCCGGCTCAGCAAAAAATCAAAAAACTTCCTGAGGCTCATGAGCTTGCGGGCCATGGTGGAGCGCTTCTTGGTCTTTAGCCCCTGGGCCATCCAGGCCAAGACATCATTCTCACTCACCGAGGGCCAGTCCCAACCAGGCCGGGACGCCTCCAAAAAAGCCGCGAACTCGCCCACGTCGCGCCGGTAGGCCGCGCTGGTAAGCGCCGCCGCCCCCGCTCCCTCGGCCAGGTAGCTTTCAAAGGCTTTCAGCCGGTTTTCCACCTTGCTGCGCGCTCGCCTCCTTTTGCCGCCCCAGGGACCCTAAGCCGTTGGGCTGCAATATGAAAAACAATATCATATCGCTCCGGGACGGGGAATCAAGTCCAAAGAATTTTTGCCTCGCCCCCCCGCCGTGGCCTGATGGTTTATAAAATAGTTGGGCCACCCATAAGCAAAGACTTGACTATCTCAGAACGCTTAGTTAATTTTGGCCGTTACATTCCACTTTTATCGGCATACTTACCTCTTGCAGCTTTTAGGAGCCGACATGAGCACCGACAAGATCAAGACAACCCGCACCGTCGCCCTGGTAGGCCACGGTGGTGGAGGCAAAACCTCTTTGGCCGAGGCCATGCTGTTCAATGCCAAGGCTACCGACCGCTTGGGCAAGGTAGACGAAGGCACCACCACCCTGGACTGGGAACCTGAAGAAGCCAAGCGCGGGGGAAGCATCAGCGCTTCCTTCGGTCACTACGGCTTCAATAAGTTCACCGTGAACTTTGTGGACACTCCCGGCGATGACAACTTCCTCTCCGATGCCGCCGGAGCCCTTCGGGCCGTGGACGGCGTGGTAATGGTGGCCGACGCCATAGACGGAGTGAAGGTGCAGGGCGAAAAGATCTGGCAGTTCGTGGACCAGGCCGAGTTGCCCGCCCTGGTGGTGGTCAACAAGATGGACCGCGAGCGGGCCGATTTCGAGGCTGCGGTGAACATGATCCCAAAGATGCTGGGCATCAAGGCCATCAAGCTGCAAATTCCCATGGGCGCCGCCGAGTCCTTCACCGGCGTGGTGGATCTGTTGGCCAATAAGGCCTACACCTTTACGGGCGACGGCTCGGGCAAGATGGAAACCGGCCCAGTGCCCGACGATTTCGCCGATGAGGTGGAAGCCGCCCGCGAGACCCTCATCGAGGACATCGCCGAGGCCGACGACACCCTCATGGAACGATACCTGGAAGGCGAAGAATTGGGGACCGACGACCTGGCCAAGGGCCTGGCCAAGGGCGTGCGCGAGCGCCTGTTCCTGCCCGTGGCCGCCACCGCCGCCCTTAAGAACATGGGCGTGCAGCCGGTGATGGACCTCATCAACCGCCTGATGCCCTCGCCCATCGACCGGGGCTCCGTGGCGGGCATCAACCCCAAGGACGGCAGCGAGACCACCTGCGAGCCCGATCCCGCCGCCCCCTTCGCGGGCCTGGTGTTCAAGACCGTAGCCGACCCCTTTGCCGGCCGCCTGAGCATGGTGCGGGTGTTCTCGGGCACCCTGACCTCTGACATGCAGCTGTTCAACCCCAACCGCGACGCCAAGGAGCGGTTCGGCCAGCTGTACCAGCAGACCGGCAAGACCCAGAAATCCCTGAGCGAGGCCCTGCCCGGCGACATCGTGGCCATCCCCAAGCTCAAGGAAACCCACACCGGCGAAACCCTGTGCACGGCGGGCAATCCCATCCAGTTCGAGGACATCGAGCCTCTGCCGGCGGTGATCTCCTACGCCATCGAGGCCAAGGAAAAGGGCGACGAGGAAAAGGTCTTCGCGGGCATCAACAAGCTGCTGGAAGAGGACCCCACCCTGCGCCTGGACCGCGACCCCCAGACCAACGAGGCCCTGCTCTCGGGCATGGGCTCGGTGCACATCGAGACCACCCTGGACCGCCTGCGGCGCAAGTTCGGCGTGGAGGTCAACCTCAAGACCCCCAAGGTGCCCTACCGCGAGACCATCAAGGGCTCGGTCAGGGTGCAGGGCCGTTACAAAAAGCAGACCGGCGGCCGTGGCCAGTTCGGCGACACCTGGCTGGAGATCAGCCCCACCGACACTCCCGGCGAGGGCTACGTGTTCGTGGACGAAATCGTGGGCGGCTCCATTCCCCGCCAGTACATCCCGGCGGTGGAAAAGGGCATCGGCGAAGCCATGTTGAACGGCGTATTGGCCGGCTACCCCATGGTGGACGTCAAGGTGCGCCTGGTGGACGGCTCCTTCCACGCGGTGGACAGTTCGGAAATGGCCTTCAAGGTGGCCGGCTCCCTGGGCTTCAAGAAGGGCGCGGCCCAGTGCAAGCCCACCCTGCTGGAGCCCATCATGCTGCTGACCGTCACCGTGCCCGAAGACGCCATGGGCGACGTCATGGGCGACATCAGCTCCCGCCGCGGCCGGGTCTTGGGCATGGATACCAAGGGCAGCCTGCAGGTGATCAACGCCCACGTGCCCATGTCCGAGGTGCTCACCTACCAGGTCGAGCTGACCTCCATGACCGGCGGCCGGGGCGCGTTCACCATGACCCTGGACCACTACGAGGAAGTGCCCGGCGACGTCCAGGCCAAAATCGTGGAGGCCTACGAGAAAGCCAGGGAGGAAGGCAATTAGGCACCAAGCCGCCATCCTGACCATCAGCGACAAAGCCGCGCAGGGCCTGCGGGAGGATCTCGCCGGCCCTGCGCTGCGTGAGGCCCTGGCCAAATGGGACATCGACACCGTGCTAAGCGAGACGGTGCCCGACGAGCCCGAGCAGATCGTGGCCGCGCTCAAGCGCTATGCCGACGAGTTGCGCCTGCCCCTGGTGCTCACCAGCGGGGGCACCGGCCTTAGCCCACGGGATAACACCCCCGAGGCCACGGCCCAGGTGATCGAGCGCCCGGTGCCCGGCCTGGCCGAGGCCATGCGGGCCGAGGGGCTCAAGCACACCCGCCACGCCATGCTTTCACGAGGCATGGCCGGGGTGCGGGGATCGACTCTCATCATCAACCTGCCGGGCTCTCCACGGGGTGCCCTGGAAAACCTCGAAGCCGTGCTGCCCGCCCTGCCCCACGCCCTGGACAAGCTATGCGGCGACCCCAACGACTGCGCCCGGCCCTTGGATAAAACATCATGAAATACAGCGAAGCGAAAATCGGCCGCGTGTTCGTGGTAAGCGTGGAAGACGGCGAGCGCCTGCCCGACGCCATCGAAACCTTTGCCCAGGAGCAGAACCTCACCCACGGCGTGGTGTTCATGCTGGGGGCCATCCAAAACGGCGAACTGGTGGCCGGGCCCGACGACCCCAAAGCCAACCCGGTGACCATCCTCACTACCATGGTGGGCCGGCCCCACGACGCCATGGTCATGGGCACCATCTTCCCGGACGAAGCGGGCCACCCGGTGGTGCACCTGCACGGAACCATGGCCAGCGGCGAGCGGGTGACCATGGGCTGCCTGCGCCTGGGCGTGCATGTGTGGGAAGTGGCCGAGGTGGTGGTCATGGAGCTTAGCGGGACCAAGGCGGTGCGCCGCTTTGACCCAGAAGTTGGCTTCAGCCGCCTGGTGCCCGACCCGGAAGACTAAGCAGCCGCCATTTCATCGACAAGTCTAAGCGCCTGACGCGCCGCCCTGGGCCTGGCCCAGCATGGCCGTCAGGCGTTCTTTTGCCCGCGTCCTATGACTTCCCGGCCAGAACACCTTGCCGCACTGGGGGCAGTGGGTGAAGCCTTCGGCCGTGTCCAGGATGTAGTCCGGCACCCGCCCGGCCGCGTCCGCGCGGGCCAGGGGCTGCACGGGCACATTGCAATCCAGGCAGCGGGAGAAAAAACGGGAGGACACCGGAGCAAGCTCCAGCTCGGCCAGCACTTGCCTAAGCTGATCTTCCACCCGGTCATGGGCGATGAACACCACCCCCGGTCTGCCTTGCCAGGCCTTGCGGCGGGTGAGCAAAAATTCTCCGGGCGAGGCTTGGGCGGGGATGCGTTTGAGCACAGGGGCGTCGTAGCCCAGCAGGCGCAGCCAGCGGGCCAAACGGCCCAACATGCTATCGCACAGCAAGCGGCTCAAGGCAGCTCCACCACCTCCAAACCAGGCGGCACCGTGACCTCGAACAGCGCCGGGTCCACCTTGGTGTTCAGCTTCACTTCCTGGCTGATCAGAAGCAGGCTACGGCCCTGGCTGTCCACCGCCTTTAGGCGGCCGGGATAGCGCGAGCCCAGCGCCGCCGAGAAGCGTCCGAAGGACATCTCCAGGTTGGGGCCGTTGCCCCGGCTCTCCAGCCAGGCCCGCTCCACCGCGTAGTCCAGGGGGTCGAACACCACCCCCTCGGACACCTGGCCGCCCGGCTCCACCAGGCGCAGCAGCTTTTGGCCGCCCCCCGCGTCGCTGGGCAGAACATCGGCCTTGGCCGGTTGGGGCAGCAGGGGCGGACACCCGGCCAGCAGGGCGAAAATCTCGCCCGGCGACAGGGCCAGGCCCAAAAAGCGCGACAGGTTGGCTCGGCTGGCCTGGCCCACATAGGCCCGGTTTTCCCGGTAGGAAAGCACGGCCATGCGCCGCCCGTCGGTGACCACCCTGAGCAGGGGCTGGCCGAAGGGCCCCAGCACCTCGGCCCTGATGCGGTCCGGGGCCAGGCCCATGATGAGGTGGTCGCCGTTTAGGGTGCCCTGAGGCGCGACCAGCTCGACCTCGCCGCTGAGCACCAGGCTGGACACCGCCTGCTGGCGGGCCTCCAGGCGCGCCCTGACCTCCTGGGCCAGGGGTAATAGACTACCGGTGGGTCCGCCGGGCAGGTGAACGCAGGAGCTCAGGGTGAGGGCGAGGGTTACCGCCAGAAGCATATACCCTATGGCGCGCAGGCCGAACATATCATGCAAGACCTCTCACTCGGAGCCCTGGAGGCGCTTGGCCTCCTTGAGCTTGGCGCGCACCTCGTCGGGGCGGGGATGCTTGTTGGACAGGGACTGCTGGTAGGCCTTGGCCGCCTCTTTGTATCGCTTCAATTTCATGTAGGCGTCGCCCAGGTGTTCGGCGATCACCGGATCGCCGGCCCCTCCGGCCGCCGCTTGGCGCAGGTAGTTCAGGGCCTGGGGGTAGTCTCCCCGCTGGTAGTAGACCCAGCCCAGGCTGTCCAGGATGAAGTAGGCACGGGGCTCCACGGCCAGGGCGCGGCGGATGTAGCTTTCCGCCGTGTCCAGGTCCTTGCCCTCTTCGGTCAGGGTGTAGCCCAGGTAGTTAAGGGCTCTGGCGTGGCGGTCGTCCATGCGCACCGCCTTGCGCATCTCATCCAGGCCCTCTTGGTGCTTGCCCTGCTTGTCCAGCACCACCCCCAGGCGGAAGTGGGCCTCGGCATTGCCAGGCTCCAGCTTCAACGCCTTACGCAACTCGTCCTCGGCCTTGGCCAAATCCTTTTGGGCCTCGGCCAGGGCGGCCAGGGCCAGGTGCAGGTCGGCCTCCTTGGGGAAGAGCTTCAGGGTCTGCTCCAAAACCTTGTTGGCCTCTTCGCCCTGTCCCAGGTCCAGGAGGATCTCCGCCTGCAGCAGGCGGCTCTCCACGTAGAACTCCGAGCTGGGCGGCACCTCTTCCAAGACCTCCAGAGCCTGCTCCGGCTTGTTCAGCTCTTGCAGGGCCAGGCCCAGGTAATAGCGGGCGCGGTACTTCTTGGGGTCTAGGCGCAGGATGGCCTGGAACTCGTCCGCCGCCTGGCCGAAGCGCTTTTGCTGCAAGAAGACCATGCCGATCTTTACCCGCACCTCAAGGTCGTCGTTGCTCAGCCCCTTGAGGATGGCGAACTGGTTCAGGGCCTCCTGGTAGCGGCCCGAACGCAGGTAGAGCCGCCCCAGGCGCTCGTGAGCCAGAGTGGACTCGGGATGGCGCTTGAGGATGTCGCGGTAGATGGCCTCGGCCTTGGCCATGTTGCGCTGCAACTCATACAGCCGGGCCAGCTCGAATTGGGCCCCCTGGAAATGGGGGGAGAGCTTGAGCACCTGCTGGAAGCTCGTTTCCGCCGCGCCGTAGCGCTTCAGGCCCACCTGGGCCTGGCCCAGGTAGTAATGGGCCGGCACCAGGTCCGGCTGGCTTTTCACCAGGGGGGTGAGCACCTTGACCGCCAGCTCGAAACGGCGGTCCTCCAAATACAGGGTGCCCAGGAGCAGGCGGGCCTCCTCCTGCTCGGGATCGATGGACAAGGCCTTCTCATAGGCGGTGATGGCCCGGGAAATTTCCTTGCGATTGGAATAGATGCCCCCCAGCAGCAACCAGGCGTCCACCAGCTTGGGGCTCAGCTCCACCGCCTTGCGGGTTTCCCCCAGGGCCGGGTCGATCTGGTTGATGCGCACCAGCACCCTGGCCGTTTCCAGATGGAGGTAGCCGCTGGCCGGGTCGGACTGTTGGGCCTCGCGCAGGTAATTGAGGGCCGAAACGTGGTCGCCGGAGCGCAGGCTTATCTGAGCCTGGGCGTAGAGATCCAGGGAGCGCAAGGGTAAGGGCGGCGCTTCCTGGGCCTTGGCCACGGGTTTGGCGGGCGCGGGGGGAGGCGTGGGGGCGCCGGCGCAAGCGGCCATAAGCAGCAAGGCCATTCCCAATGCCCCGCCAAGCAGAATTTTACTTTTTGAGCTGGTGCCCATGGGACAGGCCGACTCCTCAGTCGCCCTCGGCCAGACCGGCGAACTGCTCTTCAAAGTTGGGTATCCGTTCGCTCAGGCGGTCCTTGAGCTTGTCCATCAAGCGAACCTGGAGTTGGCGAATGCGTTCACGGCTGACCCCGTGCTCCTCGCCCAGCTCGTTGAGAGTCATGGGACTCTCCGCCAAAAGGCGTCGGTCCAGGATGTCGCGTTCCTTGTCATCCAAAGTATCGCGCACCGCCATCAACTCGTCATGGAAAAGTTTTCTGAGCTCCTGGTTGACCAACTCGTCCTCGGCGTCGGACTGTTCCTCGTCGGTCAAAAAGCTCTGATGGGCCTCCTCGGAGTCTTCGCGCACCGGCGCGTCCAGGCTTAGCTCCCAGCTGTCCAGTCGCTGGGACATGTCGATGACGTCCTTCTCGGAGACCCCCAAGCGGGTGCTGAGCAGCTTCGGCCCCGGGGTTATGCCCTGGGATTGCAGCTTCTCCTGCTCCCGGCGCAGGTTGTAGAAAAGCTTGCGCTGGGCCTGAGTGGTGCCCAGGCGCACTAGACGCCAGTTGTCCATCACGAACTTTAGGATATAGGCCTTGATCCAGAAGCTGGCATAATAGGAAAATTTTATACCCCGAAAGGGATCGAACTTCTGCACCGCCTGCAAAAGGCCGATGTTGCCTTCCTGGATCAGGTCCAGCAGGTTGCGCATCCAATAACGCTGGTGGTCCATGGCGATCTTGACCACCAGGCGCAGGTTGCTGGTCACCAGCTTGGCGGCCAGGGCCGGATCACCGGTGTCATAGTAGGCCTTGGTGAGCTCCAGTTCCTCTTCCCTGGTCAACAGGGGGTACTGGCGAGCTTCCCACAAATAGCGCTGCAAGGCGTTGGTGGTGGCGGGGGGGCCGCTGCTCAAGGGCACCAGGCCGGGGGTGTCCTCGGAGTCGTCCACCTGGAGGTCCTTATCGTCGGGCGGCGCGAAATCCAGGCCCTCTTCCACCTCCTTATCCGGGTCCGGTACGGTGGAATCCAGGTCTTCCTCCGGGTCCAGAATCTCCGGCTCCTGCGGAGACTCAGGCGCACTCTGCTTGAGCGAGGCTTCTTTTTTCTCCACCTTGGCCGAGGCCTTTTTGGCCTTGGGCTTGCTTTTGGAGACGGAAGCCTTTTTCTTTTCTTTGGATTTTGCTGCCATAATGCCTTTCAGATGCGGAATTCACCTTGTCAATCTGCCCAGGGCCGTTATTTGGGTTAAAATAGCGCCAGACGGGTTGCACATAACATTTCCGGCTAATTAAGAAAATACTAGCCGCTCCCCCTCGCGGCAACTAAAAAGGATCACCCCATGAGCCGCGACGCCTCCCCCGCCCTTCCCCCAGGCTTCAAAAGCTACCGGCTTGCCTTTGACTGGGGACGAATGCATTTGGTGGCCGGTGGGCAGGGAGAGCCTCTTTTCATGGTGCACGGTCTGGGCGGCAGTTGCCATGATTTCCTGGCCATGGCCCCGGAGTTGTCATACGACCACACCCTGCTCATTCCAGACCTTCCCGGCTTCGGATACTCGGACAAGCCCGATCTGCCCTACAGCCCAGCCTTTTTCTCCCAGGTCATGGCCCAGACAGCGGAGCGCCTGGGCCTTAAGCGCGCCCACTGGCTGGGCCACTCAATGGGCGGCCAGACGGTGTTCACCCTGGGCCTGGACCGGCCGGAGTTGGTGCGTTCGGTGGTGGCGATTTGTCCGGCCGGCGGCCAGGATGGAGCCAACGGCTGGCAGTCTTTTTTGCAAAATGTGCTGGCCACCAAAGATGACCGCTTTCGCTTATTTTGCCCCTGCCTGGTCAATCTGGCCATACGCATGTGTTACGGCGACCCCGGCCACCCCTCCCGGGTGGAGCTGACCCGCCGGGTGCGGGCCCAATGGGAGAGCCCGGAGCGGCCCCTTTTGGAGCGCTCCCTGGTCCGCTCCGGCCGGGCCATCCTGGAACAGCCGGTGTGGCCCCGTCTGGGCGAACTCCGGGCCCCGGTGCTTTTGGTGCAGGGCGAGGGTGACCGGGTGGTGGCCGCGGTGGAGCTTCAGCGCATCTACTCCCACCTGCCCTCCGGCGCGCGCTGGGAGGCCTTGCCCAGCGGACACATGCCCGTGTACACCATGGCTCCGGAGTTGACCACCATGGTGCGCGGGTTTCTGCGGGGCCTGGCCTAGTGTCCACCTCCGCCCTACCCGGCTTGGTGCTGCGCCTGCGCCCCCTGGGCGAGAGCGACCTCATGCTGGACCTGTTCACCAACGCCATGGGCCGCATTACCGCCCTGGCCAAGGGCGGCAAGCGTTCCAAGCAGCGCTTCTTCGGGGTGCTTCTGGACGCCCACCTCTTGGAGATGAACCTGGAGCCCACCAAGAGTCCGGACCTGTGGCGCCTGGCTTCGGCCCGGGTGTTGGCCTCCCATCTTGGGCTGCGCCAGGACTACCGCCGCCTGCTGGCCGCCGGGCCGGTGCTGGAGCTGCTGCTGCGGGCCACCCCGGTGCAGGCCTCCCAGGAGGGTGTCCTGGAGCTGGCGCTCATCACCCTGTCGCGCATGGAGCACGGCAACGGCCCGGCCGAGTTGGCCTCGGCCCTGGCCATATTCCTGGCCCGCCTGCTGGACCTGTTGGGCTACGGCCTCAACCTGGAGTCCTGTCTGCACTGCGGCCGGCCGCTGGAGCAGATGCAGAGCCTGCGCCTGACTCTGGGCGGGGGGGTGGTGTGCCCTTCCTGCCCGGCGGGCCACCGGGACCACCAGGTGCCACCGGGGCTGGTCAAGTTTCTGGCCGCCGCCAGGGCCCTGGAGCCTCGCCCTTTGTCGCGCCTGCGCCTTCCCGCCGGGCAGTCGCCCCTGGCCCTGGGCTTTCTGGCCGACTTTTGGCGGGAGGTGGTGGGGCATGACCTGCCCAGCCTAGGCTTGGCCCTGCGCTCCCTCAAAACCCCGTCTTCCGCCCCCCCAGTCGACCCCCGCCAGACTCTGAACCCTCATTCACATTGACACCTGGCCAAGCCAGTGCTTTATTGAAATTCTCGCAATTTGGGTGGATAGTTTCAGATTGAATCAATATTCAAGCGCCGCACGCTTGCACATTCCAGCGAGGTAGCATGAAGCACTTCTTTTATCCCTCTTCGGTGGCCATCCTTGGCGTGTCTCCCCGACCCGGCAACATGGGCCGCAACATACTTGCCAACTTGGAAGGCATCGGTTTCCCGGGAGAAATATTTCTGGTCTCGCCCAAGGGCGGCGATTACAAGGGCCGCACCATCTACCCCAGCGTGAGCGATCTTCCCGAGACGCCGGACCTGGCGGTTGTCCTGACCCCGGCGGCCACGGTGCCCGGCCTGGTCAATGACTGCGGCCAAAAGGGTGTCAAGCGCCTGGTCATCGAAACCGGCGGCTTTAGGGAACTGGCGGCAGACCGGCGCTCTCTGGAGACCCAGATCGTCGAGGCCAGCAAAAAGTACGGCATGCGCTTCATCGGCCCAAACTGCATCGGGGTCATCTGCACTGAGTCCAAGCTCTCGGTGCCCTTCCCTCTGCTGGACCGCACGATCCTACCCGGCGGCCTGTCCATCATGGCCCAGAGCGGCGGCATAGGCCTCACCTATCTGCACGGCTGCTCCGAGAACAAGGTGGGTATCGCCAAGTTTTGCAGCATGGGCAACAAGCTCAACGTCAACGAGCGCGACCTGCTGGCCTATCTCATTGAGGACCCCCAGACCGAGGCCATCCTGCTCTACCTGGAGTCCATCGTGGACGGCCGGGCCATGTACGACCTGATCCGCTCCACCTCCAAGCCGGTGGTGGTGCACAAGTCCAACATAGCCGCCACCAGCAACGCCATCGCCAGCAGCCACACCGCCGCCCTGGCCAACGATGACGCGGTGGTGGAGGCGGCCCTCAAGCAGGCCGGAGCCATCCGGGCCCACACGGTGCACGAGTGCATGCAGATCGTCAAGGGCCTGAGCCTGCCCAAGCCCAAGGGCCGCCGCCTGGCGGTGATCTCGCGCTCGGGAGGCCACGCGGTGGTGGCCGCCGACGCGGCCTATCGCCACGACATGGAGCTGCCCGCCTTTTCCGAAGAGTTCCTGGCGCCCATCCAACAGGCCACCAGGGCCTCGGTGATCCATCTGCAAAACCCCCTGGACCTGGGCGACCTGTTCCACTTCGAGCTGTACGTGGACATCTTGAAAAACGCTCTGTCCCAGAAAGATATCGACGCGGTGCTGATGATGCACGGCTACCGGGGTCCCGAGGTGGAGGTGTCCCGCCAGTTCGTGGCCAAGGCAGGCGAACTCTGCAAACAAGCGGACAAGCCGGTGGCCCTGGCCCTGCTGGTCGATCCCGAGGAAATGATCGCCGCCTCCCGGCTCTCTTCCATACCCCTGTTCACCTTTGCCGAGGAGGGCATCCTGGCCCTGTCCGCGGCGGAGAAGGCCGGCGGCATCCCCGTGCCCGAACGCCTGGGCTGCGCCGAGGGTTTTGACCGGGACATGGTGCAGCGCCTGCTGGTCACCGCCGACCGCGACGGCTGGCTGGAGCTGCCCGAGGCCCTGCATGTGCTGGGCGCGGCCCGCATCCCGGTGGCTCCCTTTGTCACCGCCCTGGATGCCGACGACGCGGTGCAGGCAGCGAGCACCCTGGGCTATCCGGTAGTGCTCAAGGCGGTGGGCGGCGCGGACCTGCTGCACAAGACCGAGGCCGGCGGCGTGGTGCTAAATCTGGGCGACGCCGAGGCGGTGCGCCTGGCGGCCCAGAAGATGATGGACGGCCTCAAGCCTACCCGGCTGGTGGTCATGCAGCATCTGCGGGGCGGCCAGGAGCTTATCCTGGGCATCAAGCGCGACCCCGGCTTCGGCCCGGTGGTGCTCTTGGGCCTGGGCGGAACCGCCGCCGAGGCCCTGGGCGACGTGAGCCTGCGCCTGGCCCCGGTGGACGACGCCGAGGCGGGCCAGATGATGGACGAGCTGAGGGGCGCGGCCCTGCTCAAGGGCTTCCGGGGCCAGCCGCCGGTGAAGCGCGCCGCCCTGCTGGAGGCGGTGATACGCCTGGCCATCCTGGCCGATCAGATGCCCGCCATCGCCGAGCTGGACATCAACCCCCTGTTGGCCGGTCCCGGTGGGGTAATGGCCGTGGACGCCCGGGTGCGGGTGTCCCGCGACGCCCCCAAGCCCGGCAATTAGGCCCTAGCCTTGTCCGCTTCCCGCCTGCTGGGCATCACCTCCACCATACCGGTGGAGGTGGCCTTGGCCGGGGGCTGGACCCCGGTGGACCTCAACAACCGCTTCATCACCCACCGCGACCCCGGCGGGCTGGTGCAGCAGGCCGAGGACCAGGGCCTGCCCCGTACCCTGTGCGCCTGGATAAAGGGCATGTACGCCTGGTGCCTGCGCCATCCCGAGGTGGCCGCTCTGGTGGGGGTCACCCGGGGCGACTGCTCCAACACCCACGCCCTCATGGAGTTGCTTTCGCGGCGGGGCCGCCGGGTGTTTCCCTTCGACTATCCCAGCCAGGACGATCCTGCTGGCTTGAGCGAGGCCATGGCTCGCCTGGCCCGCGACCTGGGGGCCGACCTGGCCCGGGCCGAGGAGATTCGCCGAGAGCTTATCCCCCTGCGGCGGAGCCTGGAGCGCCTGGACCGCCTCACCTGGCGAGAGGGCAAGGTGAGCGGCGCGGAAAACCACCTGTGGCTGGTCAGCGCCAGCGACTTTGACGGCGACCAGGTGGACTTTGCCCAGCGCCTGGAGCGCTTCCTGGCCCAAGCCGAGGAGCGCCCTGCCCGCCGGGCCGGGGTGCGCCTGGGCCTGTTGGGTGTGCCGCCCATCATCGCCGGGCTGCACGAGACCCTGGAGGAGCTGGGCGCGTCGGTGGTTTTCAACGAAGTGCCCCGGCAGTTCGCCATGCTGGACGGCGACGATGGGCCGTGCGACAGCCTAGCCGGGCAGTATGCCCGCTACACCTACCCCTACGAGGTGGGGGCCAGGGTGGCTGACATCCGCCGCGAGGCCGCGCGCCGGAACCTGGACGGGCTTATTCACTACACCCAGAGCTTTTGCTGGCGGCAGATGCAGGATCTGGTCCTGCGCCGCGAACTGGACCTGCCCGTGTTGACCTTGGAGGGCGACCAGTTCGCCCCGGTGGACGGCCGCACCCGGCTGAGGCTGGAGGCCTTTGTGGAGGTGTTGGGCTGATTCCCCCGCGGCTGGTATCCTAAAAGCCAAAATTCATTCGCGTTACGATTGGAGCGATCATGTCCGATAAGAACCAAGAATTCCCTATCGACCTGGAATTGGAAGCGCCGCTCAAAAAGGTGCGCTATCCGGGCTTTGACATGGACATCATGTCCATGCAACTGGTCACCGAGGCCCACCTGACCGAGGGCAAGGCGGTCATCCACCTGCGCCCCGTTTCCGCCCCTCCCGAGGTGCGCGAGGAGTTGGAAAACCAGATCGCGGCTATGGTGCGCGAGGCCACGGGCGTCAAGGAGGTGGAGGTGCACTCCCCCGAGCCGCCCAAGCCCAAAAAAGAGGAAAAGGGGCCCCATCCCATCGACGGCGTCAAGTGGGTTATCCCGGTGGCCTCGGGCAAGGGCGGCGTGGGCAAGTCCACCGTGGCGGTGAACCTGGCCATGGCCTTGTCCGCCCTGGGGCTAAAGGTGGGCATCCTGGACCTGGACCTCTATGGCCCCTCGGTGCCCATGATGCTGGGCGTCACCGGGATGCAGCCCGACGCGGTGGGCGACAAGATCGGCCCCATCATGGCGCACGGCCTCAAGGCCATGTCCGTGGGCTTCTTGATCAAAGCCGACACCGCCCTCATCTGGCGCGGCCCCTTGGTGATGAAGGCGGTGCGCCAGCTTCTGCATGACGTGGCCTGGGCCCCCCTGGATGTGCTGGTTCTGGACCTCCCTCCCGGCACCGGCGACGTGCAGATCACCATGGCCCAGGAAGTGCCCATCACCGGGGCGGTGGTGGTCACCACTCCCCAGGACGTGGCCCTGACCGACGCCATCAAGGGGGTGGACATGTTCCGCCAGGTGGGTGCTCCGATCATGGGCATCGTGGAGAACATGAGCTACTTCAACTGCCCCGACTGCGGTAGCCGTCATGAGATCTTCGGGCACGGCTCGGTGAAGCCCCTGTGCGAAAAGCTGGGCGTACCCTACCTGGGTGAAATTCCCCTGGACCCCGCCCTTCGCCAGTTGGCCGACCTGGGCCAGCCCAAGGCGGTGCTGGAAAGCCCGGCCGGGGAGCCCTACCGCGAGCTGGCCAAAAAGGTTATGGACCAGCTCAATAGCCAGGACTAATTTCAAGGGAGGCTGAGGCATGGCCGAGGTTAACCGCGAGTCGGTGGAAAAGGCTCTGGGCGTGGCCCGCGCCGAATTGAAAAAGCACGGCGGCAACGTGGAACTGGTGGGCGTGAACGACCAGGGCGTGGTCCTGGTGCGGCTTATGGGCGCCTGCTCGGGCTGCGCCTCGGCCAACGTCACCCTCAAGGATATCATCGAAAAATCCCTGAAGGAGCAACTGCCCGGCATCAACCGGGTGGAAGCCCTGATGTAGCAACGGCCCCATGATCCAAGCCGACACTCAACCCAGGGCCGTGGTGCTCTTATCCGGCGGCCTGGACTCCACCACCTGCCTGGCCATGGCCAAGGCCCAGGGCTTTGAATGCCATGCCCTGAGCGTGCTCTACGGCCAGCGGCACCAGGTGGAGATTCAGGCGGCCCGCCGGGTGGCCCAGGCCCTGGGCGCGGCCCAGCACCGGGAGATCGGGGTGGACCTCAGCGCTTTCGGCGGCTCGGCGCTGACCGCGGACATCGAGGTTCCCAAGGGCCGCTCCGAGGCGGAGATGTCCGGCGGCATCCCCATCACCTACGTGCCCGCGCGCAACACCGTGTTCCTCTCCCTGGCCCTGGCCTGGGCCGAGGCCCTGGACAGCACCGACCTGTTCATCGGGGTCAACGCCCTGGACTACTCTGGCTATCCCGACTGCCGCCCCGAGTTCATCATGGCCTTTGAAAACCTGGCCAACCTGGCCACCAAGATGTCCACCACCCAGGGGCGGCGCATCAAGATTCACGCCCCCTTGATCCGCATGACCAAGGCCCAGATAATCCAGGCCGGGCTGAAGTTGGGCGTGGACTACGGCCTGACCCACTCCTGTTATGACCCCGCCCCCGACGGCAGGCCCTGCGGCCAATGCGACTCCTGCCTTCTAAGAGCCAAAGGCTTTGCCGAGGCCGGGACGGCTGATCCAGTGCTGGCTCCCTAAGACAACAAGGTGCAGTCATGGCTTTGCCCAAGAGTGAAGTCGCCGGCGTAATTTTGGCAGCCGGATTTTCCACCCGCTTCGGCGGGCAGAAACTGACCACCTCCTTGGCCGGACGCCCCCTGGCCGCTTGGGCCCTGGAGGCGGCCCTGGCCTCCCGGCTGGGGCGGGTGGTGCTGGTCGCCAGCCCTGAGCTGGCCCAGGAACTGGGCGAACTCCCGGCCGACCTGGAGGTGATGCTCAACCACAACGCCGGTGAGGGCCAGGCCTCGTCCCTGCGTCTGGGCCTGGAGGCCCTGGGCCGGGATCACAGCCACGCCCTGTTCCTGCTGGCCGACCAACCCCTTCTTAGTCCCGCGTTGATCGACAGCTTCGTGGAGGCAACCGAGGCTGGGCATGATCTGGCAGCCCTGGCCGGAGATACGTCCTTCTCCCCGCCCGCCCTGTTCGCCCGCCGCTTTTGGCCCGAGCTTCTAGCGCTGCGAGGGGACGCCGGGGGGAGGAGCGTGTTCGAGGCGCACCGGGACGAGGCGGTCTTGCTGCCGCCCAACTTCCCTCTGGCCGGTCTGGACGTGGACACCCCCGAGCAGCTTGGCCTGGCCGAGGCGGTGCTCACCCAGCGCTACAGCGAAGCCCTGGAGCTGGAGCGCGGCGACCTGGTGAGCCTGGTGGGCGCGGGCGGCAAGACCAGCCTGCTGGAGGCCCTGGCCTCGGAGCAGGCCGCCGACGGCAAGGCGGTGCTGGCCACCACCACCACCCAGGTCTTTCGCCCCAGCGGCGCGGTGCTCATCGAGCCCCACGAGGACTGGCTTCCCGAGCGCATAGAGCGGCTGCTGACCCCCGGCGCTTGCCTTACCGTGGCTTCGGAATCTTCTCTGGTGGAGGGGCGGGCCAAGCTCAAGGGTCTGGCGCCTCCTAGCGTGGACTGGTTGTGGGAGGCGGCCGTGGCCCCGCTCATCCTGGTGGAGGCGGACGGTGCGCGGCGCATGCCCCTCAAGGCCCCCCGCACCCACGAGCCGGTGATCCCCATGACCACCACCGTGTTGGTGGGGGTGCTGGGCCTGGCCGGTGTGGGTCAGCCGGTGGATGAGGAGCACGTCCTGGGCGCGGCCGAGTTTTGCGCCGTCACCGGTGCCGCGCCGGGCCAGCCGGTGGAGCCCGCCCATTTGGCCGCCCTGGCCACCCATCCCAAGGGCCTGTTCAAGAAGGCTCCGGCCCGTATCCGCAAGGTGCTGGTGCTCAACCAGGGCGAGCTGCCCGGCGCGGCCGAGGCGGCACGGCAGGTTGCCGAGCTGGTGAGCGGGCAAGACCCATCGCTGAGGGTGCTGCTAACCAGCCTGCACCGGGGCGAGTGCGAAGTTTTGTTGGAAGGCGACTAGGCGGCCAGTAGTTTGGCCGAGGCCGCCGGTCCGGCCAAAGTGATGCGCTGTCCCTGATCCAGGAGCAAGGCCTCGCCCTGCACCAGCACCAGGCATCCGGTGATGAGCCCCTGGCCGTGCAGGCGGTGGGCGACCTCCCGCGCCCCGCGCAGGGCGGCCAGGCGCTGCTCCCGGGGCAAGGTCCCTACATTGGTGGTTATCCGCTGCTCCCCCAAGCCGCTGTCAGGATCGAGCTCCCGCGCCGGAGCCGACTCCAGTTCCGGCCCTTGGGCCTGGGCCGCGTTGCCCAGGGCGGTGGCCGCCGCGTCGGCCTGGGCCGCGCTCTTGGCCCACACCGTAACCAGGTCGGCCACCCCCGAGCTGTGGCTGCGCCCCTGCCAGCCGCTGCTGGCCACCCCGCCGATGCCGTCGCCGCCGCGCAGGTTCAAACGGCCCATGAGCAGCGAGGCATTGCCCTCTTCCGGGTCCGGCGGCTTCACCCCAACCCGCAGACTTTGCCCCGGGCTGAGGCGCACCGCGATGTCCCCGCCGTTGTTGACCACCACCCGGTCCGCGCCCAGGCTCAGGGCGAAGTCGGCCACCTCGTCGGCCACCGCTCCGGCCACGGCCGCCAAGGGCGTCAGGCCGCCGTCCACCGCGCGGCAGGCCGAGGCGGCCCGCTCCACCACCAGCGGCAAAGGACGCCCGGCGGGCAGCTCGCGCATGCGGCGGCGCATGTATCCCTGAAACTCGGCCAGCACCTTTAGGCAACGCAAAGCCGCCCGGGCGGCCTGGGCGGCCATCACCGGGCGGGCTTGTCCGCCTTGCCAGGCGGATATGGTCAGAGTCATGGGGCCCCAGTCCACCAGGACCAGGTCGGGGCGTATTACTTGCACCGGTTCCAAGGCACCGGTTCCTTGGCCGTGAATGGCTTTATCGCCTCCATGTGGCCGCCCATTTCCTCGTAGTCGCTCAGGCGCATGGTGTACTCGATGGGAGCCACGGTGGCCGGAGTGGGCACCCAGGTGAAGGCCCCAGGGCGCACTTTTTCCACGTCCACGTA
Organism: Pseudomonadota bacterium; assembly: GCA_018896025.1. Lineage (GTDB taxonomy): Bacteria > Desulfobacterota > Desulfarculia > Desulfarculales > Desulfarculaceae > Desulfoferula. Next base: position 12,161 of record JAHIND010000034.1, on the reverse strand, counting down.
GAAGGTGATGCCGCCGCCGGGCAGCACGAATACCCTGGCCCCGCCGCAGGTGAGCACCGCCTTGGACGCGTGCACCGCGCGGGTAAGGCGCAGGGGGTAGCGCACCGCCCCGGCTCGGGCCGAGCCGCCCGCTCCACCCACGTACACCGCCGCCACCCGAGAGCGCTGGCAGGTCTCGGCCAGGGCCGACACCGCCACCCGGGCCTTGGCGGTGAGTTCGGTGGGCTGGTATTTGCCGTCCCAGCCCAACACATACATGGCCGCGTTCTGGCCGGTGGTCTCGGTGATGAGCAAGGTGGAGCCCGGCGCAGTGACACTGATGTCCACCTGGGACACGATGTCCAGGGGATCGGCCAGGTCGGTGCCGCCCCAGCCTTTGCCGTGGGTGCCGAAGTAGCGCCCTGGGGTGGACTCCTTGAAACAAAGCTCCACCCCGCTGGGAGAGAGCCCCAGGCAGCGGCCCGAGGCGTGATGGCTGAACAGGCTGGTGATGTGTTGGTCCAGCACGATCACCTCGTCGGCCGCATCCAGGAAGAAGGTGGCGAACAACCCCGCCGAGGCCGAGCCGCAACCCACCCGCATCTTTTCCACTATCTTGCCGTCGATAACCGGGGGTTGGCCCACCTGGATATCCAGCTTGGCCCCGCCCTTGACCTTCAGCCGCACCGCCTCGCGGTTGGCGATGGCCGCCACCGCCCTGGCTGCCGCGAACCCATGGCGTCCGGTGAGTCGGTTGACTCCGCCGATGGCCAGCATCTTGGAGCCGTATTCTTCAGTCTCCACCATGCCCACGGTGCGGCCCTCGAAGCTGATGGCCGCGCCCTCGGGGCCCACCTCCAAGTCGGTGTCTATTTTCACCTTGATCCCTGAGTAGGACAGCGGGGCCTCGGTGACCACGGTGACCACGTCCACGCCGTCGCGCTCGTGGCTGACGATGTAGGGCGCGGGCATGTAGTCGGGATAGGTGCCCCCGGCCCCGATGGCGGTGATGCTGGGGCGCTCTATGATCAGCTCCGGCTCGGGGCCCACTTCCTGGGCAACCTCGGCGTAGCTGAGCAAGGGACGGGTGCGCACCAGTTGGCGGTCCTGGTTGGTGTAGCGGCCGCAGGCTCCGGTGAGGCCCAGGGGGATACGGCAGCCCACCGGGCAGTGGGTGCATTCCTTGGCCCCGGCCACGGGCACCAGCTCGTCAGCCACTGCTTTGCGGGGGCACACCCGGAAACAGGTGTGGCACTCCACGCAGGTCTGGCCGATGACCGCCTTCTTGTCCTGCAAAGTGATGGCCGCCACCGGGCAGTCCTTTACGCACAGACCGCAGCCGTTGCAACGCTCCAGATCAATCTTCACAGTTGGTCTCTCCTTCAGCTGCGGTGAGGGCTTCCATGACCCGCTCCAGGGTGATGGGCAGGTGGCGCATGGGCCGCCCCAGGGCCTGGCCCACCGCGCCGGCGATGGCGGGAGCGGTGGGTATCAGGGCGGGCTCGCCCACCCCCTTGGCTCCGTAGGGGCCGGTGGGCTCGGGCTCTTCCACGATGAGCGGGGTGATGTTGGGAGCATCGGCCGCAGTGGGGATGTGGTAGGACTGCAAATTGTCGGTGCGGCCCTGCACGTATTCCTCCATGAGGGCCATGCCCAGGCCCATGACCACGCCGCCGCAGATCTGGCCCTGCACCGCGCGGGGGTTGACCGCCCGGCCCACGTCGTGAGCCGCGGCCACGTCGGTCACCTTGACCATGGCGCTGGCCGTGTCCACCCTGACCCTGGCGCACTGGGCCGCGTAGGCGTAGGCCGCGTAGGGCCGTCCCTGGCCGGTCTCCGGGTCCAGGGCGGTGAAGTTGGGGTCGAAGCGTCCCTCGCCCATGGCCCGCACCCCGGACTTGGCCAAATGGCGCACCACCTCGGCGGGCTCGATCTCCCGGCCGTCGGAGGTCTTCAGCAGCCCGTCCCTGAGTTCCACCTCCAAGTGGCGCTCTTTTAGCATATCCCTGGCGCCTTGTAAAAGCTGCATCTCCAGGTTGGCGGCCGCGCCCATCACCGCGTTGCCGCTGATGTAGGTCTGGCGGCTGGCCGAGGTGGCTCCCGCGTTGGTGGTCTTGTCGGTGTCGCCCCGGCACAGGTCGATCTGCTCCACCGGCAGGCCCAGGCGGCTGGCCGCTATCTGGAGCAGCACCGTGTCGCTGCCCTGGCCGATGTCCGCCGCGCCGGTGTAGAGGGTCACCCGGCCGTCCGGCATCCACTCCACCTGGGCGGTGGAGGGGTTGGAGGCCCCGGTGTTGCCGATGCCGTAGAACATGGCCCCCACGCCCACCCCTTCCCGGTAGTCGTCGGTGTGCTTCAACTCGGAGAGCCACTTGCGGTAGATGGGCTCGATGCGCTCCAGGCACTCCGACAGACCCACCCCGGCCCGCAGGAGTTGGCCGGTGCAGGTGTGGTCGCCCTGGCGCAGGGCGTTTTGCTTGCGCAGGTCAAAGGGGTCCAGGCCCAGCTCGGCGGCGATGGCGTCGATCTGGGCCTCGTGGGCCAGGGCCACCTGGGGACAGCCGAAGCCGCGCATGGCTCCGTTGAAGGTGTTGTTGGTGTAGGCCATGCGGGCGATGACGTCCACGTTGGCGGTGCGGTAGGGGCCGGTGGCGTGCACCGCCGCCCGCTGGTTCACCGCCAGGCCGTAGGAGGCGAAGGCCCCGGTGTCGCCGTTGATGCGCGCCTTGAGCGCCAGGATGTTGCCCTGCTCGTCGGCTCCGGAGATGAAGTGCATCCACAGGCCGTGGCGTTTGCCAGTGGCCATGATGGATTCTTCGCGGCTGTAGCGCAGGCACACCGGGCGTTTGAGATGCCAGGCGGCCAGGGCCAAAAACGGCTGTATGGACAGGTCCAGCTTGCCGCCGAAGCCGCCGCCGGTCTCGGCCTGGATCACCCGCACCCTTTCCGTAGGCACGCCCAGGAACTTGGCGATGTCTGCCTGATCGTAATGGGGGTTCTGGGTGCAGGCCTTGAGCATCACCCGGCCGTCTTCCCACCAGGCGCGGCCGCCCTCCACCTCCAGGGCGCAGTGCTCCACCCGCTCGGTGGTGTAGGTGGCCTCCACCACCACGGCGGCGTCCTTCAAGGCGCTGTCGGCGTCGCCCTGCTTGATCTTGTTCTCGCGCAGCAGGTTGCCTCCCGGGTGCTCCGGCTGCACCAGGGGCGCGTCCGGGGCCATGGCTTCCTCAAAAGAGTAGACCCCGGGCTGAAAATCGTATTCCACCTTGACCGCACGGGCTCCGGCCCGGGCCGCTTCCAGGGTCTCGGCGGCCACCAGGGCCACGCACTGGTAGGGCTGGCGCACCCAACCCGGAGCGATGAACTCCTGGTCTTGGGTAACCGCGATAATGCCCAGGCGGTGCTCGCCGGGCACGTCCTCGGCGGTGAACACCCGGATCACGCCGGGGATGGACATGGCCGGAGACGGATCGATGCTCAGTATCTTGGCCGGGGCCTTGGGGGCGCGCACGCAGGCCAGTTGCAGGTCCCCTTCCTGGGGCATGTCAAAACCGTAGCGGGTCTCGCCGCGCACCTTGCCCAGGGTGCCCACCCGGATCAGGCTCTGCCCCAGGCTCATGACCGGTCCTCCAACTGGGCCCAGGCCCGCTTGAGGGCCCTGGCGGTGATGCGGGTGATGGCCGGGACCTTGTAGGTGGCCGAGGAGCGCCAACCGCACACGTCGGTGAAGTGGCCGGCCGCCTGCTCGCCTGCGGCCTGCCACAGGGCGGGGCCGGGCTTGCCGTTCTTGATAAGCGCCTCCACGTCGGCCAGGCGGCGCGGAGAAGGGAAACACGAGCCCAGCACCACCCGTGGGTCGGCCAGGTCGCGGTCCAGACAGGCGGCCAGATTGAGCCGCGACACCGCCACCTCGTGGCGGCGGCCCACCTTGAGGAACACCTGGCCTTCGGGCTCGGGAGGCGGGGTGATGGCGTAGCCCAAAATCAGTTCGCCCGGAGTAAGGGTGGTCTGGTTAGGCGCGGTGATCAGCTCGCTGAGCGGGCAATGGCGCACGCCCTCCAGGGAGGCGATCTCGGCCACCGCGTCCAGGGCCACCAGGGCGCTCATGCCGTCGGCCGCCGGGGAGCCGTTGGCCACGTTGCCCCCGATGGTGCCGGTCTGGCGCACCTGCATGGAGCCCACCATGGAGGCCGCCTGGGCCAGAACCGGGATGTGCCGCCTGGCCTCGGGGCTTTCATCCAAGAAGCGGAAGGTGAGCCCGGCCCCCAGGTAGCAGCCCGGCCCGTCCAGTTCCAGGCGCTTCAGCTCGGGCAGGCGGGTTACGTCCACCAACAACTCGGGCAGCTCGGCTCCGTTCATGCGGGCCTGGCGCAGGAAAATCATCAGGTCGGTGCCACCGGCCAAAACCTTGGCTCCGGGCTGGGCCAAGGCCTCCAGGGCCTCTTGCACCGTGGCGGGGGTCAGGAAGCGGCTCATTGCTCCTCCCCTTCCCCACGCATGTACTTGGCCCCGCGCCGCACCGCGCGCACCACGTCGTGGTAGCCGGTGCAGCGGCACAGGTTGCCGGACATGGCCCGGCGTATCTCCTGGTCGCTGGGCTTTGGCGCCTGCTCCACCAGATCAAGGGCGGTGAGGATCATGCCGGGAGTGCAAAAGCCGCACTGCACCGCACCGGTGTCGGCAAAGCCCTGTTGCATGGGGTGCAGCGTCTCGCCCTGGGCCAGGCCCTCCACCGTGGTGACCTCGCGCCCAGCCGCCTGCCAGGCGGCGGTGAGGCAAGAATCAACCGCCTTGCCGTCCAACAGCACGGTGCAGGCCCCGCATTCGCCCACTCCGCAGCCTTCCTTGGCTCCCAGCATGCCCAGCTTTCGGCGCAGCACCTCCAGGAGGGTGGCCTCGCCCGGCACGTCTTCCAGGCAAACCTCTTTGCCGTTGAGAGTGAACTTCAGGGGCATGTCAGTTCGTCCCTACCGGTTCATCATGTCCGGCAACACGGTGGCAATGCCGGGGATGACCGTGATCAAAAACACCACCAAGAAAACCGCCAAGAGGAACGGCGCCACCCCCCGGAAGATCGTCTCCACCTTTACGTCCGTGGCCACCCCGGCCACGGTGAAGATGTTCAGGCCCATGGGCGGGGTGATCAGGCCTGCCTCCATCATAAGCACCGCGATGACCCCGAACCAGATGGGGTCGAAATGCAGGGCGGTGATGATGGGATAAATCACCGGCAGGGTGAGCACCATCATGGAGATGGCGTCCAAGAAGCAGCCCAGGAACAGATAGATTAGGATGATGACCGTGACGATCAGGTAGGGGGAAACCTGCAGCCCCGACGCCCAACCGGCAACCGCCATGGGGATGGTGGATAGGGCCAGGAAGTAACTGAACACGTTGGCGCCGGCCACCAGGAACAGCACCATCACCGAGATGCGCACCGACTCGAAGAGGGCGCCGATGAGCACTTCCATACTCAGGCGTCCCTTTACCATGGCCACGATGAACAAAACCGTGGCGCCCACCGCGCCGGCCTCGGTGGGGGTGAAGAAACCGGCGTAGATGCCGCCCATGACGATCAAGAACAGCACCAAGGGCTCCCAAACGCCCTTGAGGGAGGCGAACTTTTCAGCCCAGGTGACCTTGCCCGGGGTAGCCGGGGCCATGGCCGGGTTCATCTTCACCCAGGCGACGATGATGCCGATGTAGGAAACCGTGAGCAACAGGCCCGGCAGCATGCCCGCCACCAACAGCTTGCCGATGGACTGCTCGGTGAGCATGCCGTAGACCACGAAGCCGATGCTGGGAGGGATCAAGAATCCCAGGGTGCCGCCCGCGGCCACCGCGCCTGTGGCCAGGCGGGGGTCGTAGTTGAAGCGCTTCATCTCCGGCAGGGCCACGGTGCCCATGGTGGCTGCCGTGGCCACCGAGGAGCCGGAAACCGCCGCGAAACCGCCGCAGGCCCCGATGGTGGCTATGGCCAGGCCGCCGGGCAGGCGGCGCATCCATTTGTCGAAGGTGCCGTACAACTCGCGGGTGATGCCCGAACTGCTGGCAAAACCGCCCATGACGATGAACAGGGGTATCACCGTGTAGGGGTAAAAGGAGGCCACTTCCCACACCGTGCTGGCCACCTTGGGCAGCGCGGCATCAAAGGAGGCCAGGTAGCCGATGCCGGAAAAGCCCACCAGCATCAGGGAGAAGGCTATGGGCATGCCCAAGAACAGGAGCACGAAAACGGCTATGGTGCCGATGACTCCAACGGTGATGGGATCCATCATCACTTACCTGCCAGCTTGCGCACCGTATCCACCAGATCGCAAATCAACTCCAGACAAAGGAACAGGGCAGCCACGGATACCAGCATCCGGAAGGGATACTGGGGGACGCGCAACATGTCCGAGACCGAAACCTCTTCCATGGCCACCACGTAGCCTTGCCAGCAGAGTATGGCGATGATGAAGATGCTCAAAAGTGTGGTTATAAGGTCCAGGCTCATGGACACTTTTTCCGGCAGCCGGTCGGTGAACATGGTGACCCGCACGTGGCCCTTCACCTGATGGGTGTAGGCCAGGCCCAGCAGAACGAACACCGACAACATGTAGCTGGACATTTCCAGGGTGCCGGGGATGGGCCGGGACCAAACGGCCCGGCCCACCACCTCGGCTGTCGTCCATAGCATCATGGGGATGAGCAGAAACATGCCCACGTAGGTCAGGACTCGGGTGACCTTCTGGATAAGGACCTTGATGTTTTCGTAAGCTTCCATGGGGCCTCCCAGGTCCGGGACATGAGCCTGCTTATAAGGTTGTTACTTCTTGCCGCCGGTGTGCCACTCGGGCGGAGCGGCCACGCACTTGGAACCGGCCTGCTCCACGATCTGGGTGTACATCAGCACGGCTTCCTTGGCGGGCTTGCCCTGCTTTTCCAAGTTGGCCACCCACTCGCGGGTGACGTTCTGGAAGCGGGTGAACCAGCGCTCTTCCTCCTTGGGAGGCAGGGTGTAGACCTTAACGCCCTTGGCCTCAATCTCTGTCATCATCTGGCCGTAGGTCTTCTTGTCCAGGCCGTGGGTGGTGGCGAAGGGGTTGCCAACAACCTCCACGATGATCTTCTGCAGGTCGGCCGGGGTGCGGTCCCAGGACTTCTGGTTCATGATCACGCCCTCGGACACGCAGCCAAAGGTGGCCTTGACGCCGTACTTGGCCACTTCATAGAGCTTGAAAGCCAGCACCAGGGGCGGGCAGGTGACCAGACCGTCGATGGTGCCGGTCTCCATGGCCAGGTACACGTCTCCCAGGGGCATGAACACGGGCTGGGCGCCCAGGGACTTGATGTAGCCGGTCTGCATGCCGCCGGGGGTGCGAATCTTCAGGCCCTTGAGGTCTTCCAAGGTGTGCACCGGCTTGGTGGTCCACAAAAAGGACTGGATGCATCCGTTTAGCTCCAGCACCTTGACGCCCTTGAATTCTTCCTGCAAGGCCTTGGCGTAGACCTGGTTGCCTATGTTGGCGGCCAGATCCTTGCCGTCCACCCAGCTGGCCATGGACAGCACGTCGGTCAGGGGAAAGCGGCCGGGGGTCCAAGTGGCGGTGAAGTAGCCCATGTCGGCCAGGCCGTTCTTCACGATGTCGAAGTGCTCGGGGCCCTTGCCCAAAGCGCCGCCCGCGTAAAGGGTGTAGGTGATGCGGCCGTTGCTGCGTTTCTTGAGCTCCTCCAACATGGGGATCCACACCGTCTTCACCTCACGGCTCATCGGGGGATGCCAGGTGGAGAATTTCAGGTGGATGCTCTTTTTCTCGTCAGCGGCCTTGGCACTGGTCAGGCCGCTGAAGCAGACCAAGAGCGCCGCCAACAGGCCTATCAACCATACAGACTTTCTCATCTGAATCGCCCTCCTTAACTGAGTGACATGGATGAAGCGCCAACTCCCGCACCCAGGAGGGCGCGTATCTGTAAGCGCAATAAAATAGCCGATACTAAGCTATTCAATTGTTTGTTTACCATCTAGCGCTCATTACCTTACTTTTGCTCTCCAGCCATGAAGGCCCGATCAGGATTAAATTAATATTTGCTTTATTTGTTAAAATATAGTTAAAATCGCCCAGACGTCAAGTTAATTGTAATCAGCCGCGTGGCCTATCGCCTGCCCCGGCGGCAGCCGCCCACCAGATCATGCTGATTTAGTTTACTTATTTGATGGTAATTTCGCGAGGGCATTGCCCGGACGGCCGGTGAGGACGCCCAAGGCGCCTTCTTCAAGGGAGGATGCGGCAATGTTTCAATTCTGTTATGACCTGCCATCTTGTTCCCTTTTTGCTCTTGACCAAGCCCTTGTTAATAGATAGTATATTTTTTAACCTATATTTAATTTAAAGGCTTCGTCAAGCAGTTTTTATTTCGGGGAGGCGCGACAGAGGATTTGGAAACGCTAGGATGCAAATTAAAGGCGCTTAGGCTGGCCAAAAACCTGACTTTGCAGCAGGTGGCCAATCTGGCTCAGTGCACGGCGGCCCATTTGTCGCAGATAGAAAACGACAAAGCCTCCCCTTCTATCGCGGCCCTGAAAAAAATCGCCGCGGTCCTGGAGGCCAGGATCGTCGACTTTTTTGACGACGAAACCGATGACGATCCCGTGGTGCTCGACCCCTCCCAATGGGTGCGGGTTAGCCTGCCCCGCTGGAAAGCGGACATAAAGCAGATGGTGCGCATGGTCAAACACCGGCACATGCAGCCATTTTACACCGTAATCCAACCGGGCGGCGGCACCAAGGAAGACTATCATCACATGGGCGAAGAGTTCGGTTTGGTGCTGGAAGGACAGCTTACCTTGCGTTTGGGCGAGGACATCCATCAGGTGCCTGCCGGTTCCTCCTTCTACTACTCATCCAATCAGCCCCACGCCTGGACCAACGACGGCAAGGAGCCCTGCCGGGTGGTGTGGGTGGTCACCCCGCCCAGTTGGTAAAGGCTATTTCAGGAAGGAAGCATATTAAATGAGCTCGGTATTGGTAAAAAACGTCGGCCTTATGCTTAGCGGCGAAGTTGAAAACCCCATTCTGAACGCGGACAGCGTGGTCATCGCCGACGGACTGATACAAGAGGTCGGCTCCGGCCTCAGCGCTCCCCAAGGCGCCACCGTGATCGACGCCCAAGGCTGCGCGCTGACTCCCGGTCTCATCGACTCTCACTGCCACGTGGTCCTGGGCGACTGGACCCCCCGGCAGCAGATGATGAATTTCCTGGACTCCTCCCTGCACGGAGGCGTTACCACCTCCATCAGCGCGGGCGAGGTTCACCTGCCCGGCCGTCCCAAGGACGCCCTGGGCACCAAGTGCCTGGCCATCGTGGCCGCCAAGAGCTGGGCCGCAGTGCGCCCCGGCGGCATGAAGGTCTTGGGCGGCGCCCTGATCCTGGAAAAGGGCCTCACCGAGGCGGACATCGAAGAGTGCGCCCAGGCCGGGGTCAAGGTGATCGGCGAGGTGGGCCTGGGCTCGGTGAAGGAGCCCGCCGAGGCGGCGGAGATGGTCTCCTGGGCCAAGGCCCGGGGCATGACCGTGATGATGCACACCGGCGGCACCTCCATCCCCGGCTCCTCGGTGGTGGGCGCGGAGCAGATCATCGCCACCGGCCCCTCGGTGGCCAGCCACATCAACGGCGGCCCCACCGCGGTCAGCCTGGAAGAGGCCAAGCGCATCATCGACCAGACCGACATCGCCATCGAGATCGTGCAGTGCGGCAACGTGAAGCGCGCCGCCGAGGTGGCCCGCTACATGGACGAGACCAAGCAGTGGGGCCGGGTGATCTTCGGCAACGACGCCCCCAGCGGCACCGGCGTGGTGACCCTGGGCATCCTGCGCAACATGGCCATGGTGGCCAGCCTGGGCGGGGTGGCCCCGGAGCTAACCGTGGCCATGGCCAGCGGCAACACCGCCAAACTCTACGGCCTCAACCGAGGCCGCATCGCCCCCGGTCTGGAAGCAGACCTGGTGTTCATGGACACCCCCATCGGTTCGCCCGGCGAGGACGTGCTTCAGGCGCTGACCGAAGGCGACACTCCGGGCATCAGCATGATTCTCATCGACGGCAAGGTGGTGGCCAAGGTCAGCCGCAACACCCCCCCGGCGGTGCGCAAGGCCCAGGTGGTTGCTTAATTATTTGTCTATCCTTTAGGAGATGAAGCCATGCAGATTCGCAAGCTGGTAACCATAGTGGAGGAAACCCTGCAGGAGGCGGGCAAGGACATCAAGCCCGCCACCCGCAAAGCAGCTGCTATCGCGGTGATCCACAACCCCTTTGCCCACGAATACGCCGAGGACCTTAGCGAGCTGATGGACATGGGCGAAGAGTTGGGCGGCCTTCTGGGCAACAAGGCCCGCGAAGCCCTGGGCATCACCCCCGAGCAGTGCGAGAGCTACGGCAAGGCGGCCATCGTGGGCCTCCGCGGCGAGCTGGAGCACGGCGGGGCCATCCTGCACCCCAAGCTGGGCGCCCCCTTCCGAAAGGCCCTGGGCCGGGGCTTGGCCCTGATCCCCTCGGTGAAAAAACGGGGTCCGGCCGGTTGCACCATCGACGTGCCCCTGAACCACAAGGACGCGGCTTTCATCCGCTCCCACTTTGACGGCATGACCATCAGCGTGGAAGACGCGCCCCTGCCCGACGAAATCCTGGTGGCCCTGGTGGTCACCGACTCCGGCCGCCCGCTGCCCCGCATCGGCGGTCTTACCACCAAAGACGCAAAATACGAGGACGGCCTGCGTTAAGGGCCGCACCCGCAACCATTTATCTAGGAGAGGGCCTGCCATGGCCATATTACCCGAAGTCAAGAGCCACTACGGCCGCCTGAAGCTTCTCATCGGCGGCGAGTGGGTTGAGTCCAAGTCCGAGATCATCAACAAGACCACCAACCCGGCCACGGGCGTGGAGATCGCCGAGTTCCCCACAGCCACCAAGGCCGAGGCCCGGGCGGCGGTGGAAGCAGCCATGCAGGGCTTCGAGGCCATGAAGGGCATCGCCCTGCGCGAGCGGGCCCGCATGCTCTTTGACATGCGCCAGATCTTCGACCGCGAGGCCGACGTGCTCAGCCGGGTGCTGACCCAGGACCACGGCCGCACCATCAAGGAGGCCGAGGGCTCGGTTCGCCGCTCCATCGAGAACATCGAGTCGGCCTGCTCGGCCGCCTACGGCATGGCCGCGCGCAACGAGCACATCGACAACCTGGCCCGGGGCATCGACATGTGGCTGACCTGGGAGCCTTTGGGCCCCTTCCTCATCGTCACGCCGGGCAACATCCCCATGCACGCCTGGAGCTCCTTTGTGCCCTACGCCCTGGCCGCGGGCTGCTCGGTGGTGGTGAGCCCCTCGCGCCAGGACCCGGTGGCCGCCGAGTACATGAGCAAGGTGGCCCTGGAGGCCGGTTTCCCGGCGGGGGCCATCAACCTGATCCACGGCGGCCGCGACGTGAACAGTTACATCCTGGAGCAGCCGGAGATCGAAGGCATCGGCTTCATCGGCTCTACCAGCGCGGGCCTGGACCTTTTCGCCCAGTGCGGCAAGCTGGGCAAGACATCGAGCCTCAACGGCAACGGCAAGAACACCGTGGTTATCATGCCCGACGCGGACATCGAGTCCTGCCCGGCCTACGTGCGCCAGGGCTGCTTCGGCATGACCGGCCAGCGCTGCCTGGGCTCGGACAACGTGGTTATCCTGGGCGACAAGGCTCGCTACGAAGAGGTGAAGCAGGCCCTGGTGGCCAACGCGGCCTCCATGAAGCTGGGCTACGGCCTGGACGAATCGGTGACCATGGGCCCCTACGCCAGCCCGGCGGGCCGGGACAAGGTCTGGGCCTGGGTGGAGCAGGGTCTGTCCGAGGGCGCCAAGATGGTCTTGGACGGCCGCACCATGGTGCCGGCCGACCTGCCTGACGGCTACTTCCTTGGCCCCACGGTCTTGGAAGACGCGGACGTTGACATGGAGATTTGCAAGAACGAGGCTTTCGGAGCGGTGGCGGCCCTGATCCGGGCGGACAGCCTGGAGCAGGTGATCGGCTGGATCAACTCCAAGACCGACCTGGGCCACAGCGCCTGCATCATGACCGCCAGCGGGGCCAACGCCCGCTTGTTCGCCCGCGAGGTGAACGTGGGCAACGTGGGCATCAACGTGGGCGTTCCCCAGCCCTACGCCTT